>NZ_CP043925.1:1371492-2057238 GCF_009914335.1 Proteus columbae | reverse complement strand
TCGTTTTTTTATGGCACTGTAAGATGTGATTTTTTGACTAAGCCCATATGAAAACTCACCTAAAAGGAAAAGAGGTTTTTTATTATTCGGATAGTTAGTTAATGTACCCGATATAATATTATATTGATAATTTCCTTTATTTAATTGATTCGGTAATGATGTAAAGTAGTGTGTCGAAACTTTTACTCTTCCATCTGTTTCTTTGATTTCCAAAGTGAGTTTTTCACTTCCTATTGAAGGTAATGAATTTAAAAGAAAAGGGCCGGGCGGAACCGTTGTTTCATAGATGATTTTATCATCTTGTTTTATGATAACGTTAGCGTGAGTATCTGCAATACCTTCAATAACAGGTCTATTAGCGTAAAGTGTATTATTTGCAATTAAATTATTGGATATTAATTGAAAGCCAACTATTTTATCATTTGATAATATTCGTGTTGTGGGTGAAAACTTACCTCCATAAAAAAGAGAAGAAAAAGAATTAATTTGTCGATATGCATAAATTGATGAAAGCTTAGATTGATGGCTATCTTTCCTCCAATTAAATCCACTTTGGCTACGTACACGCCAAGCACCTATATTAATACCTGAGTGCAAATTAAGTTTTTGCTCAGGTGATTTTTTCTGATGATATTTAATCCAATAGGAATATTGAGTAAATAATGCGGTAATTCCGTCATCCCAGTCTTGTTCATTGATTACATAGTCTGTTTTTTTTATTAATGCTTTTTGTGGAATGTTCAAGTTTAACTTTTGGTTGGAAAACTGGTACTTAAAATCAATCGAATAATCGCTTAAAATTATTGGGTCTGGGTTTTCTTTATTGATGGTGTAAAAATCGGTATCAATACCAAGAGATATTAAATCCTTAACAGAAAGAGAGGGCGTTAATTTATTTTCTACATCTTTATAATAGAGAAGTTTTACCATTTTTTTTCTATTATTAATATGAATAATAGAATGATAGAACCCTTCAGGCTTTTTATTTTCAAGAAGTAGCTTAATAGTCTCATCATTAATATTAGAAAAGGAATTAGAATAAAGAGAGAGGAAATTATTCTGAGCAATAGCATCTTTGGTGCAAATAATCATAAAAATAAAGAAAATGACCTCCTTTTTTTTATACTTAATCTTCATTTATTATGGCCTTATTTGTTGCATTTATTTCCACACCATATTGGTCAATTGTTTTCCATTTAATTAGCCCATCTTTTTTGATTATTTTTTTTGTATTATATTTTTTAAATGGTGGTATAGTTTTACTTTTTTCAATCAATACAACACTTTCAGAATTGACATTAAGTAAAGTAATAAAATAAGGCGTAGGATTGTTGACAATAAATTCATTATTTTTATTTTTTAGAAACTCGATCTTTTTATAAGCATCTTTTACACCTTTTTCTATTGATATAGGTCTATATATTAAGTTATAAACGGAATTCATTGATATATGTAATAAATTTTTATTTTCATCTGAATTAGATAGCAATGGTATTCTTTTAATGTTTATTCTATACAGTGTTTCTCGGTCTTTTTTTTCTATTTCATCTGTTTTGAAAATTTTTAAAGAATAGTTTTCATCCTTCTCTATTTTAAAGAGTGGGGGAGTGATCATAAAAGGTAATTCAGTCTCATTACTTTCATCATAATGTGAAATCCAGCTTTGTATAAAATAGTCATTAGTCGTGTTATTTTTTATTTCAATAATCTCCTGGTTTTTGCTTTCAATAAAAATAAATTTATCCTTATTTATTTCTATGGAAGCGTAACTATAAGTAGAGAGGATTATAAATAGAGATAGTATGGCGGTTTTTATTTTTCTAATCATTTTCTATTGTTGTACGGTAAAGTTATATTATTATTTATAAATAAGGGATGTTAAAACAAAGCTGGAATACCAGCTTTGTTGATTTTTAAGATCTTAATCTACAGCAACATCACTATAAATAACATCAAATGATAAGCTAGATCTTACTAAACCCGGGGTAGCATTTAATCCATTTTGTTTCATATAATTAACTTCAAATAAAAAATCTGCAGTCTTAGTATCTTTATCAATATTTAAATTAAATGCTTTCGGTTTTTCATTGCTTAATTCAATAATATTTTTATCCGCATCAAAAATGGCAATATCAACATTGCTGCCATTGTCTGCTTGATTTTTTAATAATTTTTTTGTTTGTTTTGGAATTTTTAACTGAATATTAGCAAGATCCTCATTACAATTGGAAAATTGAATGGCAAGCGGTTGGGCATCTGTTTTTGCTATATGGTCATCGCCAAAATGATTTGCTTGAACTGGCGGTAATTCAACAGGTTGTATATCTTGTAATTGACAAGTGGGATTTGCTGTAACAGAACCATTAATCGTAATTGTGCCTACATTTTTCTCTGTATATTCAACCGCATTTGATTGAGCTGATAAAAAAGTTGTAGATAGAATGAGTATTGAGAGTAAATTTTTTTTCATTTCAAATTCCATTTATTGGATTAATAAAACTATTTAATTGTTTCTATATTCATTGAAACAATTAAATGTTATTAATTTCCTTTTTATAAATCAAATTGATTTTTAATTAATATATTTATCATTAATATGAATCAAAAAATAAATAATAAAAAATGGCTATAAAAATAATTTTTATTTAGATATTGATTCGAAAGTTTGATTAATCTTGGTGTTTTTCTCTATCAAGGTGTTTTAATTATAAATTAATAGCGTGTTTTTTATAAAAGAGGAATTGATACGAAAATAATACTGGTAAATATAGATATAAAAAAAGCACCTAGTTAGGTGCTTTTATAAAAAGATAAAATTAATTATTTTGCGGTAATATTTTTTGTACTAATTACAGTATCTATTTCTTTTTGTGCTTGTAGATGAGATTGCTGTGCGTACTCTTCACCAAAGGCTGTACCTTCAGCCATAATAAATTGTACATCATTGATACCGATAAAAGCTAAAAACTGTGTAAGGAATGGAACAATCAAATCAGAAGGCTTATCTTTATGAACACCACCACGACTTGTTAATACAACAGCCTGTTTGTTTTCGAGTAAACCAACAGCCCCCGCTTCTGTATAAGTAAATGTTTCGCCTGCACGAGCAATAAAATCGATATAATGTTTTAATTGCGCTGAAATTGAGAAGTTATACATTGGTGCAGCAATCACAATCATATCGTGTGCTTTTAATTCATTAATCAGTTCATCTGATAAAGCTCTAGCTGATTTTTGCTCATCAGAGAGTATGGAAACATCTTTGCCAAAGGCAAATAAGGTGGCTTGATCTAAAGCAGGTACAGGATCTTTAGCGAGATCACGTACAGTAATCAGGTCATCTTTATGGTTTTTTTGCCAATTTTCAATTAAGTAATCGGTCATTTTATTACTGTGTGAATAGCTATCTAAAATGCTGGATTTCAGTACAAGGATCTTTTTCATTATTTTCTCGTGGTCTATAAAATGTTCTATTTATTTAAATTTATTAGTTAATAGTAGTTTACCCAATCTTTAAAATATCACATCACAATCCTTTGAATATGCTATTCAAAATTATTGATTATATGAAATCATATACTAAGAAATTTAATCAAGCCTTTATGTGCAAATAGCCTGTTGTGATATTATGAACTCAATAGTTTTGATTAGAATAACCTCAAAAAGGATAATAAAAGGTGACATTATCATCTGCCACGCTCTATCAAGAAATAGAGCAATTATCGTTGCGGGAGCAGCAGCGATTAAGAAAACGTCTACGTGGCGTCGCTAAAATTAATAATGAAGAGTCTAAACAAGCGGTATTAAGTGCAATTAAAGAAGATATTAATACGGCACAACAGATGATAATTCGCCGTCGTGCTAATTGTCCTGAAATTACTTACCCAGAAAACCTGCCTGTTAGTCAAAAGAAAGATGCCATTTATAATGCAATAAGAGATAACCAAGTTGTTATTATTGCTGGGGAAACTGGCTCTGGCAAAACAACACAGATCCCTAAAATTTGTCTTGAATTAGGACGAGGGATCAAGGGGTTTATTGGACATACTCAGCCTCGTCGTTTAGCTGCACGTTCAGTAGCTGAACGTATCGCTCATGAATTAAAAAGTACGTTAGGCGGATCTGTAGGTTATAAGGTTCGCTTTAGTGATCATGTTGGTGATAATACCCTCGTTAAGCTAATGACAGATGGTATTTTATTGGCTGAATTACAGCAAGATAAGCTGTTACTACAATATGACACTATCATTATTGATGAAGCCCATGAACGTAGTTTAAATATCGATTTTATTCTTGGCTATTTAAAGCAGTTATTACCTAAGCGCCCTGATTTAAAAGTCATTATTACTTCTGCAACCATCGATCCTGAACGTTTTTCCAAGCATTTCAATCAAGCACCGATTATTGAAGTATCTGGCCGAACTTATCCTGTTGAAGTGAGATATCGTCCTATTGGTGGTGACGAACTTGATAGTGATAAGGATATGACCGATGGCATTGTTGATGCTATTGACGAATTAAGCAGAGAAAGTGCGGGTGATATTCTTATTTTTATGAGCGGTGAGCGAGAAATTCGTGACACTGCTGATGCGCTGAATAAATTACAACTTCGCCATACTGAAGTATTACCTTTATTTGCCCGTTTATCTAACAGTGAACAAAACCGAATTTTTCATCCTCATAATGGCAGGCGCATTATTTTAGCCACTAACGTTGCCGAAACTTCATTAACTGTGCCGGGTATTAAGTACGTTATTGATACCGGTTTTGCGCGTGTTAGTCGTTATAGTTATCGCACTAAAGTACAACGACTTCCAATAGAGCCTATTTCTCAAGCTTCAGCAAATCAGAGAAAAGGGCGTTGTGGTCGTGTTTCTGATGGTATTTGTATTCGTCTTTATTCAGAAGATGATTTTATTTCTCGTTCTGAATTTACGGATCCTGAAATATTAAGAACTAACCTTGCATCTGTTATTTTGCAAATGACGTCGATAGGGTTAGGTGATATTAGTGCTTTCCCATTTGTACAGCCACCTGATAAACGCAATATTCAGGATGGTGTTCGTTTATTAGAAGAACTAGGCGCGTTACAAGACGAAACCGACCACAATGGTGCTTATCGTTTAACCCCAATGGGGAAACAACTTGCACAACTTCCTATTGATCCTCGTTTGGCGAGAATGGTACTTGAAGCACGTAAATATGGTGCAGTAAAAGAGTTGATGGTTATTACATCCGCACTTTCAATTCAAGATCCGCGTGAAAGACCGATGGATAAACAGCAAGCTTCTGATGAAAAACATCGACGCTTCCAAGATAAAGATTCTGATTTCTTGTCTTTTTTAAATATGTGGGATTATTTAAAAACTCAACAAAAAGAGTTGAGCCATTCCCAATTTAGAAAGCTATGTCGCCAAGAATTTTTAAATTTTATGCGTGTTCGAGAATGGCAAGATGTCTATACGCAATTGCGACAAGTTGTTAAAGAATTAGGTTTTCCTGTTAATAGCGAACCCGCTGATTTTAGAAGTATTCACGTTGCTCTACTCAGTGGCTTGTTGTCACATATTGGTCAAAAAGATGCCGATAAACAAGAATTTACGGGTGCGAGAAATGCTCGTTTTTCTATTTATCCTGGCTCTGGTTTATTTAAAAAACCACCAAAATGGACAATGGTGGCAGAGTTAGTCGAGACGTCTCGTTTATGGGGACGAATCGCGGCGCGCGTTGAACCTGAATGGATTGAACCTATAGCCGAACATTTAGTGAAACATCACTATAGCGAACCACATTGGTCAAAAGCGCAAGGCGCTGTAATGGCTAATGAAAAAGTTACGTTATATGGTTTACCTATTGTTTCCTCTCGACCTATTAATTATAGCCAAATTGATCCGTTATTATGCCGTGAGCTTTTTATTCGTCATGCGTTAGTAGAAGGTGATTGGCAAACTCGTCATGTATTTTTCCGTGAAAATTTAAAATTACGGACTGAAGTGGAAGAGTTAGAGCATAAATCTCGTCGTCGAGATATTCTTGTCGATGATGAAACAATGTTTACTTTCTATGATCAACGAATACCACAATATGTTGTTTCGTCACGTCATTTTGATAAGTGGTGGAAAGAGGCACAAAAGGCATCACCTGATCTGCTTAACTTTGAAAAAAGTATGCTTATCAAAGATGATGCCAAACGTGTTAGCGCACTAGATTATCCAAATTATTGGCATCAAGATAATTTAAAATTACGCTTAACTTATCAATTTGAACCGGGTACAGCGGCTGATGGTGTCACTGTTCATATTCCATTACCGATTTTAAATCAGGTAAAAGATGAAGGTTTTGATTGGCAAATTCCAGGTATTCGCCATGAATTGATAGTGGCCTTAATTAAGTCATTACCAAAGCCTATCCGTCGTAATTTTGTACCAGCACCTAATTATGCTTCTGCTTTTTTAGAACGTGTCCCTCAAGTTGAAGGCGGCTTACTCGATAAACTCGAAAACGAATTACGCCGAATGACAGGAGTGACCGTTGATAGAGAGAGTTGGCAACTTGACCAAGTTGCTGATCACTTAAAAATGACATTCCGTGTTGTTGGCGATAAAAATAAAACGCTGGCAGAAAGTAAAGATCTCAATAAATTAAAAGAGAACTTAAAGGAAAAAGTGCAAGAAACATTATCAGCAGTAGCGGATGATGGTATCGAACAACAAGATTTACATATTTGGAGTTTTGGTGATTTGCCTCAGCGTTATGAGCAAAAACGGGGTGGCTATTCAGTGAAAGCTTATCCAGCACTCGTTGATGAAAAAAACAGTGTGGGTATTAAGCTTTTTGAAACAGAATCTGAGCAGCAAGCTTCAATGTGGGAGGGAGTAAGACGACTATTATTATTAAATATTCCGTCACCGATAAAATACCTACATGAGAAATTACCAAATAAAGCAAAACTTGGTCTTTACTTTAACCCTTATGGCAAAGTGTTAGATCTCATTGATGATTGTATTGCTTGTGGTGTTGATAAATTAATGGCGTCTTATGGTGGTTTAATTTGGCAAGAAGATGAGTATCAAAAACTGCAAGAATATGTCAGAGCTGAACTAAACGATGCTGTGGTTGAAATAGCAAAACAAGTTGAATCTATTTTGACTCAAGTTTTTGCCATCAATAAACGTTTAAAAGGGCGGGTGGATATTAGCGTTGCTTTTGCATTGTCTGATATTAAAGCTCAACTTGGTCAGTTAGTTTTCCCTGGTTTTGTTACCTCTCATGGATGGAAACGTCTTGCGGATATTCCTCGTTATTTGAGTGCAATTGAAAAACGAATGGAAAAACTGGCCATTGATCCTAATCGCGATCGCGCTCAAATGAGCCGAGTTGAAAATGTTATTCAACAGTGGCAACAGTGGTTAGGTAAGCTAACAGAGAAACAAAAGCAGCAAGAGGAAGTGCAAAATATTCGTTGGATGATAGAGGAACTGAGAGTAAGCCTGTTCGCTCAACAGATAGGTACACCGTATCCAATATCAGATAAACGTATATTGCAGGCGATGGAACAAGTTAGTTTTAACTAATTTAATAGTGACATGATCAGACCCACAAGAACTCATGCTTCTTGTGGGTTTTTTATTGCCTAACTAATAAATAGCTAGCTATTTATTAGTTACAACATGCAATGTATTTCTTAATTTATAAATACCTAACCATCGATGTTAAAAAAACAGCTTAGCAGGGGATTTTTTTTGATTTAAGTGAAATAAATTTTTGGAGAGAAGTAAGGGAAAGGTAAGAGAGGCACTGTTTTTCGAGTACCTCTCAGATTGTCTTTAGTAAATAGTTAAGTAGCCTAATGCCGGAATAGCGCCGAATAAGACCAGTGCTAACAGAATTCGCTCACTTATATGCAATGGTTTTTTATCTTTATACTGCTTGCGTGTATATAAAAACATTAGGATACCCGGTGCATACAGAACGACAGAGAGTAATAAATTAATAACACCTGATGCATAAAGTAGCCATAAACCGTAAAGACTTGCAGGTATGGCTATTAATAATAAAGCACGACTACTGCGTGCAATTGCCACTTTAAATAAAAATGCCCCAACGAGAAAGTAAGGAACAAGGATCATCTCTGATGCAATGGTCAATAATGTATTGTAGTTACTTCCCGTCAACCAAATTAAAACTAGAGAGAATTGGACTGCACAATTGGTAAACCATAATGAAGATGAAGGCGCATCATTTTTATTCTGCTTCCCTAATTGTTTAGGGAAAGAGTGATGTAGTGCGGCAATATAAGGTACTTCTGCTGCCATAATTGTCCAACTTAAATAAGCACCACATACAGAGAGAATAAGACCCGCTGCAATAATTATCTCGCCTATGTTACCAATAAGCTGAACAAGTAACGGCGCCATTGACGGGTTTTTCATCGCCGCCAATTCTGCTTGGCTAACTAAACCTTGCGATAATAAAGTGACAAGAATATAGATAACTAATGCGATGACAACGGCGAGTACTGTTGCTAAACCAACATCACGACGATTTTTAGCTCTTGCGGAAACTACGACCGCACCTTCAATACCAATAAATACCCACAGTGTAATCAACATGGTATTTTTGACTTGATCCCAAACAGGGACACCCAGATTTACACCTTTAAAATCAAGGGTAAATATATCCATATTGAAAGCTAATAGGGCGACAATAACAAATAACCCTAAAGGAAGGAGTTTTGCCATTGTCGCCATTAAATTAATGCTGGCTGCAGTTTGAACACCACGTAATACAAGAAAATGGACAACCCAAAGCAAGATTGACTCTCCAATTAATGCTTGCCATGTATTCCCATCACCAAAAATAACGTTCTCTGGTGTATCTGTAAAAAAACTAAAGGCAGCAAAAACAATAACAAGATAAGAAACGTTAGCAACAACAGCGCAGACCCAATAACCCCATGCTGAACAAAAACCAATAAATTCACCAAACCCTTCTTTCGCATAGGTAAAAATGCCACCATCAAGATCAGGTCGAAGGCGCGAGAGGAGTAATAAAGATGTAGCAAGAAAGAGGATACCAATGCCAGTTATCACCCAGCCAATAATCAATGCGGCAGGGCTGGCAACTTCGGCCATATTTTGAGGCAAACTGAATACACCTGCACCAACCATTGAGCTTAATACTAACGCGGTGAGTGATATTAAGCCAAGTTTCTTATTCAAGGATAATTACCTACGTGATTAAAATTGTAAATAAATAGCGTATTTTCTTGTTTTTTGGTCAGTAAATAGAATAAATATGAATATCTCAAATTTAAATAAAGATAAAAACACTAAAAAACAGCGAGATTTTACGGAGAGTTGACTTGGTTGTCTATGCATTAAATCATAAAAATTATGCACTTTTACAAAATGAGGTTGGTTTTGATGATATTTTGAGTAAAAAAAACCTCGCATCAGCAAGGCTTTTTAATTAGGAAGTTTTATTACTTGAATAGGTCAGCGGTAATAGTGACTGTACCACCATCACTTTGCCATTCATTTGTAATATGGTAATACTTGGCACCTTTTGCAGCTGCACGTTTAGCAACCTGATAAGAAATCTCTGGTGAGTTTACAAAGTATCCGCTAAATGTAATGGTATCAAATGGGTCCATTAATGCAGCAGCAGCTTTATTGACTTCTTGGATTTCAGTACCATCAGGTAATGTGACAGTGTAACGACCACTAGCACCCGAAGTTTGTGTATCAGCAAATGTTCCTACACTTCTATCAAAATCAGTGTTTGATGCAAGACCTGGTTTCTCAACTTTATTGGCAGCGGCTCCGCCTTCTGCTATAAGTGCGCGACCTGCATCTGAGTCATAAGGAACGACGGCCTCTGGTGCTTGAATTGCACGTTTTGGCGCATCTTTTTTGTAGATATAAGCTGTTACTTCTTGGTTACCACCATCATTTGTTGATACGTTACGTACAATAAAGAATGATGCAGCACCTTTTTTAGCTGCCGCTTTTGCAATTGCATCGTTAATATCAGGGGTTGTAGGGTAGTAACCGCGGATAGAAACTGTATCAAATGGTTGTAGCAGAATTGCTTCAGGTTTTGGTAGTTCTTTCACGCCATGAAAGACGCGATAGCTTTCTTGATCTGCTTTGGGTGCATCTTTATGGTATAGATCAGCAGTAACACTCATGTTGCCGCTATCACTAATATCATCTAGGCCTTGAATATAGAAACTATCAGCACCGACTTTATCCGCACGACGAGATACCGCATCAGCGGCTTCATAAATAGCGTTAAAACGACCGATAACTGTAATTCTTTCAAATGGTTTTAGTTCTGCAGCTTGTTCGGGTGTTAATTCCTGAGCAGCCTGCGCAACAGTGATATTAGTTAAAGACAACATCGCTGCTGCGATGACTGAGGTTTTCAGCTTCATACAAAATCCTTCCGCCTTGCGCAATTAATATTGGTCATGTGCTGAACGTCGTGGTTTATCACATAGGGATTAATTATTACATGTAATAATAGCATTTGTCGCATTATTTTATTTAGCGAATCACCACAGAGTCAAATGACCAGTATATGTTACCAGATATTTACCTGAATATAGTGAATAATTCATAAATATGCCTTTTCGACTAAAATGATCTAATTAAGTTCAATTTTAGCTTTACACAGATATAGATTATTGGTTTTATTTTCAGTAGGTTATTAGAACTCCGATTAATGGTATGCATATTATTATTTTTAACATTTTTTTTGCATGAATGTGAAGTTAACGGAGAAGTTTTAACAGAACTCTATGGATAAGAAGGGAAAATTATGCGAATTGGTATACCCAAAGAGCGACTTTCTAATGAAACAAGGGTTGCAGCTACACCAGCTACAGTGACTCAACTCATAAAATTAGGATTTACAGTCGCAGTTGAAAATGGCGCAGGTATTGCCTCAAGCTTTGAAGATAAAGCTTATCAGGACGCCGGTGCCGAGATCCTCGCTCTTCAAGATGTTTGGGAATCAGACATTATTTTGAAGGTAAATGCACCACTGGATAATGAAATTACATTGCTACAAGATGGCGCGACACTGGTAAGTTTTATTTGGCCAGCTCAAAATGCGGCATTACTCGAAAAGTTAGCTGAAAAGAATATTAACGTGATGGCAATGGATAGTGTGCCACGTATTTCTCGTGCACAATCTCTTGATGCGTTAAGTTCAATGGCAAATATTGCAGGCTACCGTGCTGTTGTAGAAGCTGCCCATGAATTCGGAAGATTCTTTACTGGACAAATTACCGCCGCAGGTAAAGTGCCACCAGCTAAAGTGATGGTTATTGGTGCTGGAGTTGCAGGTCTTGCTGCGATTGGTGCCGCAGGAAGTCTTGGTGCAATTGTTCGCGCATTTGATACTCGCCCTGAAGTTAAAGAGCAAGTTCAAAGCATGGGTGCTGAATTCCTTGAGCTTGATTTTAAAGAGGAAGCGGGTAGTGGTGATGGCTATGCTAAGGTGATGTCAAAAGCATTTATTGATGCTGAAATGGCATTATTTGCAGAACAAGCAAAAGATGTTGATATCATCATTACAACGGCATTAATTCCAGGAAAACCCGCTCCTCGTTTAATTACGAAAGAGATGGTCGATTCAATGAAGCCAGGAAGTGTTGTAGTCGACCTTGCGGCTCAAAATGGTGGCAACTGCGAATATACCGTGCCTAATAAAGTCTTTACGACAGAACATGGTGTAAAAATCATTGGTTACACTGATTTAGCTGCTCGTTTACCAGCACAGTCATCTCAACTTTATGGTACTAACTTAGTTAATCTATTGAAGTTATTGTGTAAAGAAAAAGACGGTAATATCAATATTGATTTTGATGATGTTGTCATCCGTGGTGTGACTGTAATTCGTGCGGGTGAAGTAACATGGCCAGCTCCACCAATTCAAGTTTCAGCACAACCTAAAGTTGCTCCTGCCGCAAAACCACAAGAAAAACCCGTTGCTAAACCAGTTTCACCTTGGAAGAAATACAGTTTATTAGCGATAGCCTTTTTATTGTTTGCATGGCTTGCAAATGTTGCACCGAAAGAGTTTTTATCTCACTTTACGGTATTCGCACTTTCTTGTGTTGTAGGTTATTACGTTGTTTGGAATGTAAGTCATTCATTGCATACGCCATTAATGTCAGTGACAAATGCAATTTCAGGCATTATCGTCGTTGGTGCTTTACTCCAAATTGGTAGTGGTGGCTGGGTTAGCCTATTTTCGTTTATCGCAATATTGATTGCGAGTATTAATATTTTTGGTGGATTTACTGTTACTCAACGTATGTTGAAAATGTTCCGTAAAGGATAAGGGAGACAATTATGTCCAGCGGAGTTGTTACAGCGGCATATATTGTCGCCGCAATATTATTTATTTTCAGCCTTGCCGGCTTATCAAAGCATGAAACCTCTAAACAAGGTAACTACTTTGGTATTGCAGGGATGGCAATTGCATTGTTCGCAACCATTTTCGGGCCTTATGCTGGCAATGTGGGTTGGATCATTATTGCAATGGTAATCGGTGCCGTTATTGGTATTCGTTTAGCTAAAAAAGTCGAAATGACTCAAATGCCAGAATTGGTCGCAATCTTACACAGCTTTGTAGGTTTAGCGGCAGTTTTAGTGGGCTTTAACAGTTATCTTGACCACAATACAGCAATGGATCCTGTCATGGTGAATATCCATCTAACAGAAGTCTTTTTAGGGATCTTCATTGGTGCTGTTACATTTACGGGTTCGATTGTCGCTTATGGTAAATTAAGTGGGAAAATGTCATCTAAACCGATGATATTACCTAATCGTCATAAATTAAATCTTGCAGCTTTAGTGGTTTCTTTTTTATTGATGGTTTGGTTTGTTAAAACTGACAGTGTTGGTTTACAAGTTTTCTTAATCATCATAATGACTGTGATTGCCTTGGCATTTGGTTGGCATTTAGTTGCGTCAATTGGTGGTGCGGATATGCCAGTTGTTGTTTCGATGCTGAACTCTTACTCAGGATGGGCAGCAGCAGCAGCAGGTTTTATGTTAAGCAATGACTTGTTAATTGTAACGGGTGCATTAGTGGGTTCTTCAGGTGCTATCCTTTCTTATATTATGTGTAAGGCGATGAATCGCTCTTTTATTAGCGTAATAGCGGGCGGATTTGGTACTGATGGCTCAGCGTCAACAGAAGAAGGCGAAATGGGTGAGTACCGCGAAACAACCGCAGAAGAAGTGGCTGATATGCTGAAAAACTCAACCTCAGTTATTATCACTCCAGGTTATGGATTAGCGGTTGCTCAAGCACAATACCCAGTTCATGATATTACTGAAAAATTACGCCAGCGTGGTGTGAAAGTGCGTTTTGGTATTCACCCAGTAGCAGGGCGTTTACCGGGTCACATGAATGTGTTGTTAGCAGAGGCTAAAGTGCCTTATGACGTTGTATTAGAAATGGATGAAATCAATGATGATTTCTCCGACACTGATACAGTCTTGGTTATTGGCGCTAACGATACAGTAAACCCAGCGGCACAAGATGATCCAAATAGCCCAATTGCAGGTATGCCAGTATTAGAAGTGTGGAAAGCGCAAAATGTTATTGTGTTTAAACGTTCAATGAATACCGGTTATGCAGGGGTTCAGAATCCACTATTCTTTAAAGAGAATACACAGATGTTGTTTGGCGATGCTAAAGCCAGTGTGGATGCAATTTTAAAAGCACTGTAATAGATACAGATAGCGAATAGCAAAAAGCCAGTCAAAATTTTGACTGGCTTTTTTATTTAGTATACAGAGAGTTTAATCGTGATCACTATCAACAGTAATAGGGCAGGTAAAACCATCAGGTTTGATAGCCAATAAATCACATTTGATATGATCAATCAGTTGCTCCGCAGTATTTCCTAAAAATGCGGCTGAAAGCCCCGTCCTTCCTAAAATACCCAAAACAACAATGCCAGCATTTAACTCTTCACAAACTTGAGGGATCACTTGTTCTGGCAATCCTTCTTTAACATGTGTTTTCTCTTCGGGAATGCTGAATTTCTGGCGAAGTTCCTTCATCGCAATAAGGTGTTGACCACGTAGTGCATTGTTATAAAGATTAGGATCAAAATCAGGTAGCTCAATCGCAATATTAATCGGCGCAACGGGATAGGCGCTAAGTAAATGAACATCAGGATCTTTTTGTATGCGATGAGATAAGTCGGTTGTTAGCTCAATCAGTTTCAGATTAAGGGCATCATGATAAGATTCTTCATTCGATAAATTTGCAGCGACAACGATAGTACCGTATTCAGGCCACTCTTTATCTTTGACCATCCAAACAGGGCAAGGACATTTTCTAAGCAATTGCCAATCCAGAGGCGTAAAAATGAGTGAACCTAATTTATCATGTTGGTGAGCCATTTTTATGAGTAAGTCATGTTGATGTGCAACAACTTCTTCAATAATGGCTTCATAGGGGCGATTATGCCAAATGACTTTTATATCAATCTCTATACCCGCTTCAAGGTAATAGCGTGCTTGTTGTTTGATCCAAGCTGCCTTTTGGCTGATAACACCTTTACGCATTGCATTACGTTCATCGGGAGATAAAAGGGTTGTCATGTCATAAGAGAGATCATAAACAGGTAGAAAAGCTTTTATCCGCCCACCATTACGCTGAACGATATAGACAGCACGGCGAAGTGCTGGTTGGTCATCTTGGTTAGGATCAATGACAACGAGAAGGTTTTGATATTTTTCCATTGTAATATCCTCTTTAGGGCTGGATTTATCCATCTACAATTTAAAGATAACCCAAGAAGATAAAATGCAATAGTACAAAATAGAAAACGGGGCACAAATTTGTGTGCCCCGTTATAAAATTAGCGTGTGAAATGTAACAGATTAAACTTCAACTGATGAAGGAAGTTTTCCTGCAAGTTCACTTAACAGTGTACTATCTTCGATAGTAATGTATTTGCCTTTAACGCTTAACATGCCACTTTTCTGGAAGCGACCCAGTAAGCGACTAATTGTTTCGACAGTTAAACCTAAGTAATTACCGATATCACCACGAGTCATGGTTAAACGGAATTCACGAGGAGAAAAACCACGCTGTGCGAAACGGCGTGAGAGGTTATAAATAAAAGCAGCCAGACGTTCTTCTGCATTCTTTTTCGATAGCAGTAAGATCATTTCTTGGTCACCTTTGATTTCACCACTCATTAGGCGCATCATTTGTTGACGTAAGTTAGGCATTTTGCCTGACAGGTCATCCAAAGTTTCGAATGGAATTTCACAGACCATAGATGTTTCTAAAGCTTGTGCGAAACTTGGATGTTCAGTATTAATAATGGCGTCAAAGCCAACCAAATCACCAGCAAGATGAAATCCTGTTATTTGCTCGTCGCCTTCTTCCGTGATGGTATAACTTTTAATTGTACCGGAACGTATGGCATAAAGTGATTTCAGCTCATCACCTGCTTTAAACAAGGTTTGACCTTTCTGGATGGGCTTTTTACGCTCGATAATATTATCGAGTTGATCAAGCTCATGCTCGTTTAAAGTAAACGGGATGCAGAGCTGGCTAATACTGCAATCCTGACAATGGATTGCACAACCGCCAGATTGGATTCGGCGAACGACGCGTTTTTCTGGGATCATAAGCTTGCTCATTACAAATAAAAATATTGATATGCGTCAATTTTAACACATATTGCAGTAATTAGTAAGGGGAATAACGGTACGTGTGGAAATAATTCTGAATGTAACAAAACATGTATCTTGATAAAAACAATGTTTTGCTTAAAGGTCTATTTAGAACAATTTGCGCTAACCCTATACTCAATTGGTATATTATTCGATTTTCTAACGAAGTCATAGTGCTATTACTAAATTATCCTTGTCAAAAGCCAAAAATGAAGAGGCGCTTCAATATTTTCTACCTTTATATTGACATTTTATTTACGTCTCTACCTTAAATTCGTATTTTTTATGCATAACTCTTTATTTTTATAACAAAAAATTAGGTAAAGTTAACTAGATGTATTTTTGATGCAACTTAATGCTACCTTGAATTAGCTTTTCCTTATAAAAAGTGGGGGATATGCAAAGAAGTGCGGAATATTGAAACATTCTGTTACCTCTTTAGTGGTATTGATATACATCAATTAGGGTTTACCACTTTATCTTAGTGCGCTATGTCTTTATGTTGTAGTTGTTTTGATAAAAGGGCATATGAATAAAACCATACTGGCAATTATTGGTTTGTTTGGCATCATCGATATATTTTGTATGGCATTACTGTATTACAACACCTCAATGCTGACATGGATGCACGCAAATACCTATTTTATGTTTATAGGTACATTATTTGCAGCAGGCTCAGTTATTGCACTATCAATAACTGCATTTCGTGTTAAAGCATTTGTGAATGATGAGTTAGCAAAAAGGATTGTAATAGGTGCATTAGTAATTGTTTTCCTTTCTGTAACATTACGTATGACGATACAGCCGTTCTATCTGGAATGGATGTCAGCAGTCATTTCAACAAATGATGGAATAACGTTCCCTCACACGCTTATCATTGCGTATAATGAAACATTCGGATTAAGAATATCTGCATGGCTTATGTCAGTTCTTGGTATTTTAATGATGGGATACAGTGTATGGAAATATCGTAATGCTGTATTTACTTCAGGATTGCGTATGGTGTTAGCAAGTAGCGCAATAATACTGATTGCAGAAATTCTTAATCGTTTTGCATTTTTTATTGTTAAGTAGTGGAGTAGTGATGTATGAGGCGTTTTATTAAGGTAGATCTTCCTCCTGAACCGATTATTAATGATAAATGTGTTAGAAAACGCCTCAAACAAAGCCTATGTGATAGTTGTTCCAAAGTTTGCCCTGTGGGCGCAATCACTTTTGCTCACTTAGATGTAAAAATAGACAATGAACTCTGTTTTCAATGTGGTAATTGTCTATTTACCTGTCCCGTTGACGCGATAGAAAATATCGCGCCTCACGAAAGAACACACCAAGATAATTACCTTGTTGTTAATCATGATGAACCGTTAGCAAGTACAGAAGAATTATTAGTGTGGCATCGCCAATATCAAATTAGAGGAATGAAGATAGCACAGTCTTTAGTGGATAAATGGCTTCCTGTTTTAGCAAACTTAAATCTTCAACTAAAAACATTACAAGAGCCTATTTGGCAATTAATTATCACAGAGCCTACTGATATTGATAGCGGACGTCGTTTTATGCTTTTTCGTCAAAAATTAGATGAAAAGTCGCTCAATAAAAATCAAGTAAGAACAGGATTAAATGCAAGAAAACAACTTTATCCTGAAGATAGTTGGTTCCAGATTCAGTTAGACAAAGACAGCTGTATTCTTTGCTCTGCCTGCGCCAAAGTGTGTGATGAAGGTGCGATTAAACTTGAAAACAATATATTCATGCTTGATGAAAAGCGTTGTACGGGTTGCATGAATTGTGAAGTGGTTTGTTTTCCTAAATCTATCCATGTTAATGAACAAGTTGCTAAAAATAACGAACCAACACACTACCATTATTATAATGCCCACTGTGAAAAATGTCGTTTAGCCTTCTTATCTTGGACTCCAGAAGCAAAATTGTGCCCGATTTGCATACAACATCAGAAGCAAGGTTGGTTATAATCTCTCTCAAATAAACTTAAGTTATTTATTGCTTAATAAGCTCACACCCTTATTGGGGTAAGATGTAATATATTGATTTTATTTGTTTATTATTGAATTTTGAGAGTGAAAAAATAAAATGGGAGCATATGATGAAAACAACTGTTTTACCTGCGGATATGTTAGAAATTGCCATTACAGAGCCAGGTGGTATTGATAAATTACAACCCCAACTATCACCGATACCGTCACTTCCTCCACATTATCTTTTGATCAAAGTTGCAGCTTCTGGTGTAAATCGCCCTGATATTTTTCAACGTCAAGGTAGTTATCCTCCACCAGCAGATGCTTCACCTATTCCAGGTCTTGAAGTTGCTGGAGAGGTTGTCGCATTAGGGGAAAACTGCACTAAATGGCAGTTGGGCGATAGAGTCTGTGCTTTAGTTGCTGGTGGTGGTTACGCTCAATATTGTATTGCGCATGAAGATATCGCATTACCGTCAATGAATTTAACAGACATTGAAGCAGCAGCATTGCCTGAGAATTTATTTACTGTCTGGGCTAATTTATTTCAGTTAGGAAAACTAAAACAAGGTGAATCTGTTCTTATTCATGGTGGAACATCGGGAATAGGATCAACTGCCATCATGCTTGCTCACACAATAGGTGCGACAGTTTATACAACAGTTGGCTCTGAAGAAAAATCTGCCACAGCCCGCGCGCTCGGCGCTGATTATGTCATCAATTACAAACAGGCCGATTTTGCTAAAGAAATTCCTATTTTAACTGAAGGGAAAGGCGTTGATGTTATTCTTGATATTATTGGTGGGGATTACGTAGAAAAAAATTATCAAGTTGCCAGCAAGTTTGGGCGCGTTATACAAGTGGGCATGATGAAAGGAATGCCTAAAAATTTAAATATGATGCCAATGATGATTAAGCGTTTAATTCATACTGGTTCAACGATGCGATCTCGCTCAATAGAAGAGAAGGCACAAATAGCGCAAGAATTAAAACAGCAAGTGTGGCCACTTATTGCTGAAGGAAAAATTAAACCAATCATTAATGCTATTTTTCCATTAAAAGAAGTGGGTAAAGCACATGAGTTAATGGAGTCTGGTGATTTAATTGGTAAGGTGATGCTTGAAATCTTATCTTATAACGGAAAAGAGTAAAAATAAGAGTGCTTAAAACGTATTTGATATAAGAGTAAGCATTTTTTTACTTTCTAAAAAGCGAATATTCCGAAAAACACATGTTAAATATTTCATGTGTTTTTTTATGTATTGAAGAAAAAGTGAATAACATTTAAATAAATAAATTCTTATTTTAGATAAGTAATTTAATATCTATTCTTTTTAATAGACACTAAGCAATAGAAATATTCGTTAATTCTAATTAAGGCGGATTTAAATGTTGACCTTATCAAAAATAATATCACATTTACAGAAATATAACTTAAATCAAAATTGATAGTGAATTTAGGAAACTAACAAATAAAGCTAAATCATTTATCATTAAAGTATCTTTTGCTTAAATCAAATTAGAAAAATATTAACTGATATCAATAAAATAAAGAAGATTCTTACTCATCATGTAGTATATCATTTGAATAAAGATTAATTATTGACGATTAATAAACACAAATCTCATTAAAACAGATAATAAAAATTTATATATAGGTGCGATGATGGCAAATTACAAACAAACCTGTCTGAGTGCTACAGAACGTGTATACCATACCCGAACCATTGAAACTCTTACATGTTATCATCGAGAGATGGCAAAAATACTAATGAATAGTGAGTATTCTTTTCCTAAAGCAAATAAAATGAAAAGAAATAATAGCGAGAGTTTAGACGCTAAAATAAAAAGTAACACTATTGAAAAAAAAGCAGTAGATAATGCTTATGAACGTATTTTAGAAACTTTAAAACAGCAAAATAATTATAATCAATCTGACATTGAACCTTATTTTTCCCATCATCATTCACAAGTGATGCAATTGGCGAAATTTGGTTATCTTTCTGCATTAGCATACAACTCAGATAATGTTTTTAATAACCATTCCCCCTTACTAAAAGAACAAGAAAAGAAAATTACAGATGATCTCTGTAAATTAATCGGTTTCTCATCAGAAGATGCATTTGGTCATATCACAACAAGCCACACTCTTGCTTGCTATGAAATATTATGGGCACTTAGAAATTTAAAAACATTACCAATGGCAATTGCTCGTCATCCAAAATCACGAGATTTGGTTGCAGATAAAAAAGCCTTTGAGTTATTCAATATGTCTGTCACAGATATTTTAGCAATAAGCGAACAACTCAATGAGCGTGGGATTTTTGATGATGTTAGTCATTTAACATGCCGAGGAACGGGCATGACAAAAACAATGCATTTAGGAAAACTGCTTGTTCCTGTTTCCCGTTTCGAATTTTGGAAAAAAGCAATGGATATACTTGGGTTGGGATATGACAACCTTATTGCATTGCCTATTGATGAAACATTTAAAACCGATATTGAAAAAACACGCAGTATTGTTTTTCGCCTGATTGAACAAGGTGAGCCTATTCTTGGTGTTATAGGAATATTAGGCGCACCGTCTTATGGTTGTGTTGATAAGTTAAAACCACTTTTTGAGCTAAGAAAAGAGTGTGAGGAAAAATACAATAATTCATTTTATATCCATATTGATGCATCGCAATTTGGCTATATGAAAAGCTTATTTCTTGATGATAATTATGAAATTATCCCTTATCAGATTTTGTGTGGAAAATTAAAGAAAGAAGCCCCATTACTTGAATTAACATCTGAAATATATGAAAGCATCACACAACTTTCTCTCGCTGACTCTGTCTCTTTTGAACCGTTTCAAGCTGGATTTTCACCATATCCTACGGGTATAGTCTGTATTAAAGATGCGCGTATTAGTCGTTTTTTAACAAATCCCCCTAGATTATGTCCAGAGCAAGCAGATGACGTTCCTGAAATTGATGGTATTCAATCTGCACCAGCAGTGGCGTCTATGTGGAGTGTGCATCAACTCTATCCTTTTACTTCATCTGGATATGGGAAATATGCACAAATTCAATGGGAAACGCGGGTCAAACTTGAGCAGTTTTTTAATCAAGCCGCAGCTTTCGAAAAAGAAGGTGAGCGCTATTATATTCGTATTTTATCTGCATCTGACTTTAATAAACTAAATTTTGCGATTGTAAAGAAAGGAAATAAGGACTTAGAAACGCAAAATGATCTTAATAAAACAATCTATGAAAACTTGGTTATAAAAAGTCATCATAAACAAGATTTAAGTTTATTAACGCTTTGCGCCCGTAATAGTGATGATGCACCAGCGCAGTTTTGTTCTGAGTGTGGTTTTGATAGCAATGAGTGGGAAACCATCAAACACTTAAATTTGTTGCAGCTTACTATAAAAAGTACTGAAATTTGTGATGAACAACAAATTGAAGCTGGATATCAATATATTAAGAAAGTGGTTTTATCTGCATTAGACCAGTAGCGATATCTCTTTTTTATATTTTCTACAATTAAAATAAATTTTGTTAAAAAGCGAAGTAGTGGGTTGTTACTCATTATCTTCGCTTTTTTAAATGGATTAAAGGTGACGGTGTCACTAGTTGTATTGTAAATATGTTCTGTTTTTTGTGAGCATCTAAAGCTAAATGTGTCTATTTTTTATTCATCATTGTTAATTATCTTCTTTTATTTTTATTGATAGCACGTAAAAGCAAGATAGAGAATGATAATCATTCATAATTAAGACTATGTTTGAAAAATATAATCATAGATAAATCATATTGTTAATAAGAAAGATAATTTAGATGTGTATTTAGATATATCTAAAACTTGATCATTTAGATATATCGGATTATATTACACTCTATGAATTCGATATATCTAAAACAATGAGGGAATATTTATGATGATTCGAGCATTAAACTCACTTTATCAACAGCGTGCTGAAAATGGCGGACATGGTCACGGAAAAGGGTGTTGTGGAGGTAAAGGCAAACATAGCCAGCACCAAGAAAATCATAGCGAGCATTGCTGTCATGGTGAACATGGTCATGGACACGAAGGTCGTGGTGAATGCCGTCATGGTGAACACGGTCATGGACACGAAAGTCGTGGTGAGTGTTGTCATGGTGAGCATGGTTCTGAAGGGCATGGAAAACAACATGGTCGTGGATGCGGTGGCAGAGGTAAAGGCCAAGGTCGCCAGTTAAAACGTATGTTTGATCATGGTGATTTGCGCGTTCTGCTACTTAGCATGATCTCGAAAAAACCAAGCCATGGTTATGAAATTATTAGAGAAATAGATGAGGCATCTTCAGGATTATATGTACCTAGCCCAGGTGTTATTTATCCAACGCTAACACTACTTGAAGAGCAAGAGCTATTAGTTGCGACGATTGCTGAAAAAGGTCGTAAAAACTACAGCATTACACCCGAAGGCACTGCATTTTTAGCAGAACATCAGGATATAGATGCCAATATTCAAAAGAAACTGGCTTATGCGAGAGATTTATCTCAAAACGCGGGTGGTGTTTCTGAGGAAATTGAATCTGCTGTTGGTAAATTAAAAGCAGTTTTACGCCATAAATTAGTATTAAAAGAGCTCTCTGTGGAAAGAGCAGGACGTATTGCTTCTATTCTTAATGAAGCAGTTGAGAAAATTGAAGCTATCAATGAGGCATTGATCTCAGAGGAAAGGGAAGATGAATAAAACAGATACTCAGCTACAAAATTCAAGAAGAAATAATGAAATAGACAAAGATGATTTGGAAAACAATCCAGCAGTAAAAGAACAAATTTGCCCTAAAATGCCAGTTTCTTATTTTCGTAGAGCGTTACGTAAACCTGGCAGAATATGATAATGATGGACGGAGGTTATAATGATATGACCTCTGTTATTTTCCCTTCAATCAAGCTACTCCTACCCACTTGTTATCATTATAAATGGTTTCTAAATATCAAAGCCCCCTAATTCCTGATAAAACTCTCTTTATCTTCTATCGCTATCTAAGTTAATCCTTAACTTCATTTATTTGTAAACCATCATTTTTTGATGAGGATTACATCGTTTTTCTTAGGTTATTGTACTAACCTCAAAAAAATCACAAATGATTGTGGAAATGTTCCACATTAACTATTATTTTATTTAGCTAGTGAACCCATTATAAAATTTGAAAACTTAAACCAGAGATATGCTTGAAATAATAAATTAAATACTGAATCAAAATAATAAGCGTTTGTAAGTACTTAAACGAGAATAAGTACCTTAGTTCAAACGTAGCCTTACTTATGATGTAGGACGCTAGTCAGCATAAATAATGGCAAAGTGATGAGGTATCGGTTTATTTCTTGTTAAGAATAGAAATAATGATGCGAATAACCGATTGATATTTATAAAAATATTATCGAATAAAAATAACAATACGCTCACCAGATAGAACAATCAATCAACTAAATTGATTGTTATGTATTTGCCGTACCTGTTAAACCAACATTTGCTAATTTAGGAATATTCGAATGAAAGTAAAAGCATTATCTGTTGTGATAAGTTTAATACTCGCTACACCATTATGTGCAAATGCACAAACTGATATAAGTGCTATTGAAGCAAGATTAAATGCACTTGAACAACGTGCAACTGCTGCTGAAGCTAGAGCCGCTGCCGCAGAACAAAAAGCAGCTCGCCTTGAGCAATTAATTAATTCCAACAGCCTATCTAAAACGGATCATGTAAAAACCGTCGGCATGGAGCAACGCGTTGCTATATTAGAAAAGCAATCTGATGAGGCTCAAGCAAAAGTAAACATTGCTCAAACTCAGCTTAATGAAATCCAACAAAAACAATCTGCTCAGCTTGCTAGTACGAAAAATAAAGAAGGTACGGGCTTTTTCTCTACCAATACAAATTGGGGTGATCTCAAATTGTATGGTGACGTTGAATATAATATCGATGCGGCAAGTAAAAAAGGGCAACTAACCTCGATGAGAATGATGCCCGGTAATCAAAAAGACTTTGATGATAATGAAAAATGGTCACTTAACGGGCGTATTTTAATTGGTGTGGATGGTGAACGAGAATTAAAAAACGGCAATTATGCTGGTTTTCGTGCTCAGCCTATGGCTGACATGACAGGTAAAATGAATCTAGATGATGCTGTTTTCTACTTTGGTCAACGCGATAAATGGCAATATAAAATTGGTCGTTATGAAGCTTACGACATGTTCCCTCTAAACCAAGATACATTTGTTGAATATTCAGGTAATACAGCAAATGATTTATATGGTGATGGTTTTGGCTATATCTATATGATGAAAGAAGGGCGAGGTCGTAGTAGTGACGGTGGTAGTATGATGGTTAACACACACTATAACGACTGGTATTTTGAGCTAAATGCTTTAGTTGAAGATGGAACTTCTGTTTTTAAAGACAATGAATATCATGGACGTAAACTTGATAATCGCAAAAATGTTATTTATATGCGTCCTGTTGTTGCATGGCAGAAAGATAATTTAACTATTGCAGGAGCAATAGATGCAAATGTGATAAACAAAGCCTATGGCTATGATGATGAAAATGGAAAATTCCAAGATCAATCGCGACGTACAGGTTATGGCTTAACTGTAAAATGGGACACTTTAGCTAATGATCCTATTAACGGTATTGTTGCAAATTTAAGTGCTGCTTATCTCGACGCTAAAGATGAAAATGATTTTTCTATTGGTAGTAATGTGTTGTGGCGTAAATTTCAACTTGGTTATATTTATGCTCATAATGATATTAAAACTTACTATCACAAAAACGGGAATAGCAGTGGTCAAAATGACACCTATTTAACGCTCAATCCTGGTAAGTACAATATCAACACTGTATTTGCTTCTTATGAACTGCCTAATATTTTAACTATGGATAATTTTAAAACCTATTTAGGTGCTTATTATTCACGTATAGATGGTAAAGACGACATTAATGTAAATAGCAGTGATAAAGATCGTTACGGTGCCCGTATTCGCTTTAAGTATCTATTTTAATTTTATTTTTAGTACTTCTTGTTAGGGATTGATTTTATATAAAGACTTCAAGATACAGCGTATTGTTGGCTAATTGAGGTCTTTATATTTTTATATAGTTTGCTCAGTGTTGGGATATAAAACATCAGATACCCGATAAGAAAAAAGCCTTAACTAACTTTTCAGCTGACCACTCTTTAATGTCTGAAACTTGCCCATCACCAATTTCAACTAAACGTAATTCTCCTACTGCATTTTTGACTACATCAATGGAATTATAGCTGTTGATATTCGTCTTTATTTAGCATCCATCCACGCCAAATAACAGGAGAGTCTGATTTAAAAGGATGTGAAAACTTATATTTACCCAATGCCATATCTTCTGATGAGAGTAACAAACAATGAATATTTAGCATTTGGGCGCAATGATATTCTTGTTCAAAAGCCTCATCGGGTTTTCCTGTTTTCGAATAGTCATCGGGGTAAATTATTTGCATAAGAAATTCCTTTTAATTAAATAGGTTTGTGAAGAACATCCTAACGCTTTATTTAACGACTTGAACCTTTTTCCTATCAATTACATGTTCTCTTTTCTAAGTTGTGAGATCTCTCGATTTTTTGATCTTTTTCGACTAGGTATCTGATTTTGCTCGTGCCATTGTTTTATTTCCTGCCATAATCGATTTAATATTTACAGACACTTAACTAGCGTATTAAGTGCAAATGATATTTATTAGGAAATCATTCAATGCCTTTTTATATACAAAACAGTAATTCAAATAGTGACAAAACCGATAAGAAAAATAGAACCAAACCACTATTAATCGGCTTAGCCTTAATTCCTTCATTTGTGTTTGCTAATGATCTTTCTCAATTACCGCAAAAAGAACGTGTCGCTTACTTTACGCAAGCGCAGCAAGCGGGGATCACCGGTGTTGCAATTAAAACAAAGCCTGTCCTAGCAAGACCAGCCAAAGAAGGTGAGATCATCACAACGATAATTAAAGGTGAAGGGGTTGAAACAGTTTCAGAACCTGCAAAAGAGGGAGATTGGGTAGTACAAAATATTTGCCCAGAAACAGGTAATGAGGAAATCCTGGTAAGGAAAAACAAATTTATTCAGCGTTATAGCGAAACAGATAAAAATAAGATCAAAATCAATATAACGTCTTATCCTGATAACTATCAGCCTTTTATCCCCAAAGGTATCGAAATGAATTATTTCATTGTACCTGAATCTACACCAGCGTTTGCGATGAAGGCTCCTTGGGGAGAATTACAACGTTTTCAATCGGGCGATGCTATTGTGCAATCCACAACAGATAGCCAAGATGTTTATCGTATTCAAAAGGCGGCATTTGAATGTACTTATACTATTCTTAAACCTGCCAAATTAGCGCAATAATATTGAATCTATCTATGCTGGATTGAATATTAATTTTATAATTCATGGCGTTATAATTATACCCTTATCGAAGATAAGGATATTAAATAGAGAGTAGGTTAAGAAAGTAGGTTAATAAAAGGTAGACGTAATTGGCTTGTTGTCCATTTGCTTTAATAGCTACATTTCGTTAACCTATCTCTATCAATTTCTTCAACTCATTAGGTGAAACCTATTGAACTGATAGCAGGAATGTATTAGCTATTCTCAAATGGAATAGGTACATTAGTCCCATACCAAACAGGAGGAAATACAATGTCTTTAATTAATACCCCAATCAAACCATTCAAAAACATGGCATTTAAAGACGGTCAATTCGTAGAAGTGACTGAAAAGGACGTCGAAGGCAAATGGAGCGTTTTTTTCTTTTACCCTGCAGACTTCACTTTTGTGTGCCCAACTGAATTAGGTGACTTAGCTGATCATTATGCTGAGTTCCAAAAAATGGGCGTAGAAATTTACTCAGTTTCTACTGACACACATTTTACCCATAAAGCATGGCATAGTAGCTCAGAAACTATCGGTAAAATCAAATATGGCATGATTGGCGATCCAACTGGCGCATTAACTCGTAACTTCGAAAATATGCGTGAGAACGAAGGTCTTGCAGACCGTGGTACTTTCGTTGTTGACCCACAAGGTATCATCCAAGCAATTGAAATCACAGCAGAAGGTATTGGCCGTGATGCATCAGACCTGCTGCGTAAAGTTAAAGCTGCTCAGTATGTAGCTAGCCACCCAGGCGAAGTTTGCCCAGCAAAATGGAAAGAAGGTGATGCAACTTTAGCTCCATCACTGGATTTAGTTGGCAAAATCTAAATAAGAATTAAGCCACTAAAAAGTTATTTATCGGGTGTTTCGGCACCCGATTTTATTGAGGGTGCAAAAATGTTAGATAATAATTTAAAAGCTCAATTGAAAGCTTATTTAGAACGATTAACCCAGCCAGTTGAATTAGTAGCAACATTAGACGACAGTAAACATTCTGCTGATATCCAAGCGCTATTAAAAGAAATCGAACCATTATCCGATAAAGTCACTTATCGTGAAGATAATAATGCAAATGTACGTAAACCATCTTTTCTTATTACCAACCCTGGGAAAGGAACTGGTGTTCGTTTTGCAGGTTCACCATTAGGCCATGAATTTACTTCATTAGTTTTAGCATTACTGCAAACTGGTGGACACCCATCAAAAGAAGCACAAGAATTACTTGAACAAATTCGTCAGTTAGACGGTGAGTTTCATTTCGAAACCTATTATTCGCTCTCTTGTCATAACTGCCCTGATGTTGTTCAGGCATTAAACTTAATGGCGATTTTAAATCCGAAGATCACACATACTGCGATTGACGGAGGCATGTTCCAAAATGAAATTCAGGAACGTAATATCATGGGCGTTCCTGCTGTATTCTTAAATGGTAACGAGTTTGGTCAAGGCCGTATGACCTTAGCTAAAATCGTTAACAAAGTAGACAGCAATGCAGAAAAACGTACTGCAGAATTGTTGAATCAAAAAGCTGCATTTGATGTATTAATTGTGGGTAGTGGTCCTGCGGGTGCATCTGCAGCTGTTTATTCCGCTCGTAAAGGTTTAAATACAGGCCTTATTGGCGAACGTTTTGGTGGTCAAGTTCTTGATACTGTTGATATTGAAAACTACATTTCAGTACCAAAAACTGAAGGTGCAAAACTTGCAGGTGCATTAAAAGCTCACGTTGATGATTACCAAGTGGATGTGATTGATAGCCAAACTGTTAGTCGCTTAATTCCGGGTGCATCAGAAGGGGAATTACATCAAATTGAAACAGCATCAGGTGCAATTTTAAAAACCCGTAGCCTAATTATTGCAACAGGTGCTCGCTGGAGAAATATGAATGTTCCCGGTGAAAATGAATACCGTACTCGTGGTGTAACTTATTGCCCACATTGTGATGGCCCACTGTTTAAAGGCAAAAGAGTTGCTGTTATTGGTGGTGGTAACTCAGGTGTTGAAGCTGCAATTGACTTAGCTGGCTTAGTTGAACACGTAACAGTATTAGAATTTGCTCCAGAAATGAGAGCAGATGCGGTATTACAGAAAAAATTACGTAGCTTAAGCAATGTAGAAGTTATCTTAAATGCGCAAACTACAGAAGTATATGGTGATGGCACTAAGTTAACCGGTCTAAAATATAAAGATCGTACTAATGATTCTATGCATGATATTGCATTAGCAGGTATTTTCGTTCAAATCGGTTTATTACCTAATACACAGTGGTTAGAAGGTACTGTTGAGCGTAATAAGATGGGTGAAATTGTTGTTGATGCTCGTGGCGAAACTAATATCAAAGGTGTGTTTGCAGCAGGTGACTGTACAACCGTACCTTATAAGCAAATCATCATTGCCGCTGGTGAAGGTGCAAAAGCCTCACTTAGCGCATTTGATTACTTGATTCGTACGACTGCAAAATAAGTAAATCAACGTTAAAAAATTTAATTATTTTATATCGTTTAAAGCATCTCAATCGAGATGCTTTTTTCTGCATTAATTTCCACTTACCTTAAAAATCCTATTCATAAACCCCAAACAACCTATGCTATTATCACGCAAAATTAATAATCTATAGGGAAGTTGATATGAATATAAATAAAATATGTTTTAGACAAGTTGTTCCTGCGCTATTTTTTTCCCTGCTATGTGCTAGTTCTTTTTCTGTCAACGCAGATATTGAAGTGCGTGATGAAACTTTATATGAAGCGCATCAACGCTTTAAAACAGAAATTATAAACGACAGTTTTGATAATATTGATCCGCCTTGGGAAGCACCACCAGAAATATTTAATGTGATTAAATATTCGGCAAAACCAGGAGATATGTATGCCTATTTAACACCACCTCCAGCAAATAAAAAAATGAAATTACCTGCTGTAATTTGGTTAAATGGAGGCTACGGCGGAATTGGTGGTGATGATTATTTTTGGCAACCTAAACCAGTTGATAATGACCAAACAGGTGCAACTTTTCGTGATCCCAATATGGTGTTGATGATCCCATCTTTCCGAGGTGAAAATACTAACCCTGGTCGTTATGAAATGTTTTATGGCGAATTAGAAGATTTAGAATCAGCGAGAGAATATTTAGCCTCACTGCCTTATATTGACTCTAAACGTATCTATGTCGTTGGACATAGTACGGGAGGAACTAGAGCATTATTAGCGAGTGAATATAGTGACAAATTTAGAGCCATTTTCTCCTTGGGCGGAATACCTGATCTTAAATTAAGAGCTGAAGGTGATATGATAGTTGAATTGCCTTTTGATAGAAATAACGAAGAAGAGTTTAATGTTCGCTCTGTATATCGCTATATTAAATCAATAAAAACACCAACTTTCTATTTTGAAGGACGTGATTATTTTTGGAATGAGTTTAATGAACTACGAGCGGTTGCAATGGTGCATAATATTCCATTAAAAATATATAATATTAAAAATGGTGACCATTTCAATATCATTGCGCCTGTCAGTAAATTAATTAAAGATAAAATCTTGTTAGATACTGATACAACTAAAGAAAGCAATATTCGATTCACAAATGAAGAGATTAAGTGGATCAATAAGCAGGTTAGATGATTATTGATAATTTAATTTTTCTTTCAAGTGGAATGTTTTAATTTTTAATAATAATATCCGCTCTTTTATTTAATCGATAAAAGAGCAGTATTTTTTAAACTAATACATTATTTTGATAAAGATATTAAGTGTATTATGATTAAACGGATTAAATTATCATTTAAAAATGAAGGGATTTATTATGCAAGCTAAACTTGCTTATCAATGGAAACAACAAAGACGTGGGAGACTCTCTTTTTTAGGTTTAGAAATTGCTTGGACAATTTTCTTTTCTATTGCAGAAAACTTAGCTGATCGATGGTATATAGAACTTTACCCCGAAAAAATGGAGTCAATTACCGAAAGTTATTTTTACTATCAATTTTCTTTTACACCATATGGCCTAATAGAAATGGTGTTTTTAATAGTACAAGTCTACATATTTACACTTATTTTATCTCAACGAATAAGAGATATAGGTATAGGCTATCCTATTATTATTTCACTTATTTTAACGGCTAGTCCTATTTTATTAACACCATATTTATTATTTAATGCACCATCTATGTTAATGGTGTTGCTTTCTATATTATTAATCGCTGGGTTGGTTGCTTTATTTGCACCATCAGCTTATAAAGTCGATATTGATACTAATAAAGACGCCAAAGAGAGTAAAAAATAAAATAATCAGTTAAAAGACAGATTGATAGTATTAAGCAGAAAAAGCATCTGAAAGATGCTTTTTCTGCTTAATAATTAAGATAAGATTTCTATAATACCTTTTTGTCCATCAACCTTTACTTTTTGCCCATTTTTTAAAATATTTAAGATATTGCGAACACCCATTACTGCGGGTAATCCCAATTCTCTAGCAGTAACCGCACCATGAGATAATGGCCCACCACTTTCTGTAATAATGCCAGATGCACGGTAAAAAAGTGCTGTCCAAGCAGGGTTAGTTGTTCTTGCAACTAAAATGGCATTCTGCGGAAATTCGGCAAAATTCTCTGGGCCATAAACAAGATAAACTTCACCTTCAACAATACCTGCACTACCAGCTAGTCCCTTTAATTGATGCTCATTTGTATTTAGTGCATTACAACTATCTTCACCATAGATCCATTGTGGTGTGACTGATTTTGCTTTTAGATATCCCGCCTTATTTTGGTATATATGATGACGTAACTGATTCCACTCAGTAGGATTATCTGCAAGAATTGCATCAGCTAAAGGTTTTTCATTAGCAAAATAAATATCCATTGGGCAATCTAAGACGCTACGAATAACCAATCGCTCTCCTAATGCTTTTAATCCGCGACGCATAGGTAAAGCTAATCGAGTTGTTTGATAATGTTCTAAGTCATCAAGTGCAGTATAAACACGAGCTAATCGAATAATCTCTTGTAAGAAAAAGCGCAACTCTTCTGGTGCATCAGAGATAATTGAAAATTCCGTTTCTGACTGCAGAATTTTTTTACCTAATGGATCATCGGTTTGTTTATCATCTGCTAAGTCTGCCATTGCTTTAATTTGAGTTAATACAATATGTGGGGCATCTAACCAAGTAGGATGATATGCATCAAAATCTAATTCTCTATGACCATGATTAGCTAAGAATAAGGTAAATTGCTGGTGGAAATGAGGATCACATACCTCAATTTCTTGCATAATGCTTTCAGGAACAATGGATGTTATAAGTTTGAGAAGTTGAGGGTGCTGACGCACATAGCGAGAAAGAGTCCAAAGTTCCGCATTCACTTGCCCAGTTTTAGTTTCAGACATAGCAATTAAATTATCGAATGCTGTATGTGCATATTTTTCTTCTTTAAAGAAGAGTTTTAGCAATGCCATTAATGCGGAATAGAGTGAGCGCTGAGTTAAGGATATGGCAATATTAGGTAAAAAGTAATCAGCACCTAACTTATTAATTCTTTGCACATAATCCCATAATTGAGGCAAGCTTTTATCCTGCAATGGTTCATTCATCAATGCGCCAATAGAGATTAAATATTTATCTAAGTCACGCATCCAAGTAATAGGCAATTCCTGCACCCAACTGAATTTTTGTGCAATTTCAGGCAAAGATTTTAATAGGGTAGGTAAATCATTCATCATCGAAGTAGGGAGACGATTACTATACAGGGAAACCGCATTTTGGTTGCCATAAATATAATAATCTTGCATCCCGAACCATTTACCATTAAATGAAGGGAGCCCCATAAGATTAAGGCTAAAATTTAATGATGAGTGAAAACCAGCTTCACACATATCCCATGTTAATGGCGTGATAGGATTAGGGAACCTTTCTGCCGATTCTTCTCTTGTCCAAATAGGGGCGATTTGTGTCACATTGCGTGATTGTAAAAGCCACAATTTTCCATCATGAAATGCCCATTCTATATCTTGTGGAAAATCAAAATATCTTTCCGCTGAAATAGCAAGCTCCGCAACTTGTTTGCATTGTTCTGCTGTCAATGAAGACATGGATTGTTGGGCAGAAGCAAGAGGTAAGATTTTAGTGCCATTATCAACCATAACGATGGCATTTATTTTTTGAGCTATTGTTTCTTGTTTTAACGCGAAACTTTTTCTATCAATAAGAAATTCGTCCACAGGATCTTCACCTGCAACGACGGTTTCACCTAATCCAAATGCTGCATTAATTAATACAGTTGACAGAGAGCCTTGAACCGGATCAACAGAAAAAGCGACTCCTGCTGCTTCATTTTCTTGGACGTTAATCATTCTTTGTAACACAACAGCCATCGATGCTTGAGTATGGGGTAAATTTAAATGCTGACGATAGAGCATAACGTGTGTGTGCCATAAAGATGCATAGCATTGGCGAATAGCATCTAATAAATTAGGCAGTGTTTTAACACCTAATACAGTATCGTGTTGCCCTGCAAAAGCGGCTCCTGGCATATCTTCTAATGTTCCTGAAGATCTTACGGCCAAAGCGGTATTATTTAATTGGAGCTCATTTAATCTTGAACTTAAAGAATGAATTAAGTCCTCTGGCATAGATGCTTGTAAAATTAAATGGCGAATATTTTTACTAACGGCTTCAATTTCTTGTTTTTTTTCTGATAATAAGCAATTAATTTCAGATAGTAATGGCGTGATAAATAACTGATAAGCTTGGCAAGATAGAATTAAACCATCAGGAACAGGCAGTGACTGAATTGTTTTTGCTAAACTCGCGCCTTTACCTCCACTAATAGATACTTCAGAAGCAATAGGCTCGTTAATTTTATAAATGAGTTCCATATTCGACCTTATTATTTTTACAAGTGATGTAAAGCACTAATAATGCAAGTAATGTACCGACAACAACATCAATGCCGTAGTGGTAATGTAAATAGACAGTTGCCAAAATAAGTCCTATTAAGATAGGAGATAAACAATACGCTATTTTTCGATAACCTGAAAAATAGAAAAAACCAACAATATAAAGCGTGATCCCTGTATGCAATGAAGGAAAAACATCCATTCCTGTAATCCCTTTGTCAACAAGATCAGTTAGAAATAATGTCATTGCACCAGGGTAAACTGGATAGTTAAAGTCAGAAGGAAAAGCAGAGTAAGGACCTGCTGCAGGGATAGAGAAGTAACCAATAAAGCCCCAAAAATACATTAGCATTAAGCCGAAAAAATAGTTTTTAGCCAGTGTATTATTTCGGCTAAAAAAGAAGAAAAGGGCACTACCAATAATCAAAAAGTAGAAACTAAAATAGCAAAAAGAAAGAAATTCACTTAGCCAGCCAGACTGTAAAGAAATTGCCCATTCGGGCAAACTTTTTCCAAACCATAGGAATTTGTCTAGATTATATAAAATATCATCAAAACTCCATTGGTATAAACCATAGCGAATCGATTTAAATAGAGGGAAAATAGTCCAACAAACAATTAGTTGTAATAAACCAAACCAATAGAATCTAGAATGAGAGGTTGCTTTTTGTGTTTTGTATCCAATAAAAATGAGCAATACCCATAAAAAGAAGCCTAAAAATATGGGGAACAACATTTCTGTCGCATTAGTTAACCAACTTCCATAAGTTCCCAAAGCCCAAATAATAAATAATTGTAGAGAAAATAAATGGTTAAAAAGCATCCTGGCTTTTGTAGTTAACATATTTGAGCGCCTTTCTTCCTTATTAAGATAAAACCGAATAGTGCACTGGCTAAACTTATATCAATAAATATGGGGAAATAGAATAGGAGCATGACTAAGATGGGAGTCCAAATTGCAGTTGCTATTGCACCACCTAATATTTTGAAAAAGCTAATGGTATTACGAGCATCAGCAAAATGAGACGCAATAAGTGATGATAGTAATATTGGAAATAAAATATACATAAATAAAAATGAAATATAACGCCAAGTTAAAATAGAAGATTTCTCTATATTTTGATTATCTTGATCGGCTTGATATGGGTTATTTTGATATTCTATAAAGGATCCTGAGTAAGAATATCCCTCTTTATTTTTAATAAAAGCATGCTTTGATGCTTTTTCAAAAATATCAACGGTAGGACAGTTAACAGAAACTTTATTTAATGAAATAGAAATCTCATTATGAATATTTTGCTCCCATTCCCTAATCGATAAATTGTTTTGTTGTGATGTTATACTTATGGTCTCACCAATATAAACCTCAACGTTTGAACTGAATTTATCGGGGGCTATATAAAATAATCCCATAGGAATAATATCAAATACCACTCCCTCACTGATTAATGTTCTGATAATTCTGGCAGCCCCTCTTTGATAGGGTAATGGCTGAAAACCCCACTCACTACTACCTTCTGGAAATAAAAGTAAATCTCCACCTGCTTTTATATGTGCAATCGCGGCCTCTGAAGGACTTGAAAAAGTATTTGTATTTATACCCAAACGCTGTCTATCTTTTTTTCTAACTACCGGAATACCCGTAAAAAATAGTCTCATTAACCGACTATTTAATAATTGTATTGATGCTAAAGCTTGAGCTTCGGGAAATGCTTTTAATGCCACATAACCATCAAATGCACTGTTCCGATGACTACATAGAATTAACTTTGGATGTGTATTTTCAGCTTGAGATCTACTAGGGTAAATAAGTGAAATTTTGGAAAAGTAGATTTCTCTAATTGCACTCGAGATGAATCGATAATAAAAAGGAAGTGGAGAACCAGCAACAGAAGAGGAGGTTTTTCTTAATGATGAAGGCAATGTTGAATTAGGCATAAGATTTCCTTACATTATTCCTTCTTCAAAAACATATCACGCCCTTAAAAAAAGTAACACTAAAAAATTAAAATTTAAAAAGCATTACTAGAATAAATTGCTTCACTAATTTGAGGCGGTTAATTCTGATGAATAAGATGGAAATGAGTATGATTCAACTTAGACTCGCTGAACCACAAGAAGCTAGAAGGTTATGGTATTTACGAAATCAAGCGTTGCGATTTGGTTGTGAGAATGTTTATCCATCAGAGATTTTAGCCGCTTGGACTCCTGATAAAATGCCTGAAGGATATCGGCAGGCTATTATTGAAAATCCATTTTATGTGATTGATTATCAAGAATACAATATTCCTGTTGCTTCAGGTTTTTTAGATGTTAAAACTGGTTTTGCTGAGGCCATTTTTACATTACCTGAATACATGGGAAAAGGATTTGCAGGACTAATTTTAAAACAGCTGAAACATGAGGCAATTAAGAGAGGTCAATCCAAGTTGTTTTTAGATGCCACACCTAATGCAGTATTATTTTATTTAAAACAGGGTTTTAAAGTATTAGAAGAACGTGATTACTATTCTGATTTAGCAAAAGCAAATTTACCTTGTTACCGCATGTGTATTGATTTAGATTAGCTGTTTGTATTTTAATCATCTTTAAAGGATGGTTTTTATAATAGACTAATAATAAAAAAGCTATTCTTAAAATGCGGTATAAATTTATTTTTATCATTTTTTGAATTAGCTTTTATATTAATTATATAAAATGGTAATCCACATGATGTTACGATATTGTAAAGTATAACGATATCTCTAGGATAAATATTATGCAAAATGTGTTATTAACGTTATGGCCGCTATTTGCGTTAATTGCGCTAGGTGCAATTTTAAGAAGAAATAAAACTTTTGAGCCTGCATTTTGGGTGGGAGCTGAAAAACTTAACTATTTTTTACTTTTTCCTGCTTTGTTGATCAATAGCTTGGCAAATGCTCCTTTATCCGATCCTCAATTATCTCACCTCGCTGGGGCTATTTTTTCTGTAGTCATTATTGTCACTATTTTGTGTGTTATTTTGAAAAAGATAACAGGTTGGTCTGCTGGGCGCTTTGGTGCGATCGTTCAAGGTAATATTAGATTTAACACTTATTTAGGTTTAGCAATTGTCGCTGATTTATTTGGTATTGAAGGATTAGGAATAGCCGCCTTGATATTAGCAACACTGGTTCCTCTATCAAATTTCACTTCGGTTCTTTGTTTAACCGCTGGGCAAAATGTGACATTGCGTCAACTAATATTACCTATCATAAAAAACCCTTTAATTATCTCTTGTGTTATTGGGATCATAATAAATCTATCAGGAGTTGGGCTTCCTTTTGGTAGCGATCAGTTTTTGAAGTTATTAGCTGCAACCAGTTTACCTTTGGGGCTTATTTGTATAGGGGCAGCATTACATCTTTCGACGCTAAAAGCTGAAAGTAAAATGATTGGAGTAAATACGATTACTCGTTTGCTTATTGTGCCGATAGTAGCATATAGCGTTGCTTACTTTTTAGATTTATCTCCGTTAGTCATGATGCTTTTGGTTATCTTCTTTTCGATACCAACGGCACCCACTTCTTATATTTTAACTAGACAATTAGGCGGGGATTCTGAACTTATGGCGGGGATCATTACTTCTCAAACAATGTTTGCTGCGATTACATTACCTATTATATTAAGCTTTTTATCATCTTGATTTCTAAAAGCATGTATTTATATGAAAATATTCATTAAAAATAAAGTCGTTTCTTTATATTAAAAATTTATTTTCTTTCTTATATTTACTCTTTATTGATTTTTTATGGATGGAGTAAATAATTATGATTATAAATGTTTCAAATGCAAAAATAAGCCAAGAAAAGCTAACTAAACTAGAGGATACTCATAAACCATCTGATGCAATGAGTATTTGGGAAAAAATAAAAGATTGGCTAGGGTTGAGTAATGAAAAAAAAGCACTTACACTTATACGTGATATCTATTTTGATAAAGATATATCTATTATAGATAAAAATAAGTATTTTTTTGAATTGCGTAACTTAGCTGATGGGCAATATAAAAACAACTTTAAACTTAATGTAGTTGATGATCATATCGTTTATAAAATTAATTTTCAAGATAGCTCCATAGCTACTGAATTCGACATCAAACCTTTTTTCGAGAATATAGAAAATAAATTGAATCTTAATTTGAAAAATTATGGAAATGAAGACTTGGAAAGCTTCATTAATAACTATTCGAAGTTATCAGCCATAAAAAATGATAATGTAAATTATGAAGAAAAATTTATCGCTTTTAGAGCGATTCTTATGGAATGTATTGATAATAAAAATAAAAGTGATCGATTTTATATTGATGAGTTTAAAAAAAAATCATTGGGAGAAAAATTAGAATATTTAAACAACAATAGAAAAAATTATTCTGTTGAATTAGATAGTGCTAAATTGATTTCTAATTTGACTGATGCAGTGTGTGTCTCAAAAAATGATAATTATAATAAATTGATAAATATAGTGAAAATTGATATACCAAGATACTCATTAAAATATAATAATGAGAATATAACCAGTATTACGTCATTAGATAAAAAATTAGAAAATTTAAATATAGATGACAAGATGTTTATTTTTGAATTATTGAATCAGGGTGTTTTCCAAATAATAAAAAATAGTTTCGAAAAATATGACCCTATCGCGACTATGTATTCACCGATTAATGGACGTATGAATGTAGATATAGAAAGTAATGACAATAAATATACTATCACTGTGAAATATAGTAATGATATTACAGAGGAAAATATTGAGGAGATAAATTCATTATCTAGCTATATTATCAATAGCTTTGATAGAGACACTATGGACTTATACGCTGAAAATTTTACAGAGGGAAAATTAACCAAAGAAAAAATGGATAAGGCATTAGGTCAATACTCTAATGAATTAAACAAAAGAATGGATGATTGTATTGGGGATAAATTTAATTATGAACAAAAAAGGTTTAATTTATTAACAGAATGTATAAATCTTCAATTTGAATTCAATCCTAATGCAGTAAAAAAACTGACCGTTATTCCTGAAAAAAGTAAAATTGAATATGACTTGTTAAAATCTTAATTGGGCTAAACAGAGCTTCTTGCTATTATGTAGACAAACCAATAATAAGTAAGAGGCTCTTTTTATGCCACAACCTCATGAACCTGAAATTCAAAAAATTATCATCGAGTTAAAACAACAATATCAAAATGCTGTTGATGCATTACGCAATGCCATTATTGATTATGTTCAAGATGGAAAATTACCCGATGTAAAACAAAGAGCTGAAGGATTATTTTCCTATCCTCAATTAACGGTATATTGGTCAGGGGAAGTAAAAACAGAAGATAAAACGAGAGCTTATGGACGTTTATCTCGGTCGGGTACTTATTCAACAACGATTACTAATCCAGCTTTATTTGAAAATTATTTATCAGAACAACTGCAACTTATTACTGATGCCTATCATGCTACTTTTGAAGTAACCGCTTCAAAACAAGAAATTCCTTATCCTTTTGTCATTGATGGAACAGGCATTGGCTTTGATAGAAAGATGAGTGCCTCTTTAGCAAAATATTTTCCAACAACTGACTTGTCTAAAATCGGTGATGAAATTACCGACGGCTTAATTTGTGATAGGGAAGTGTTGCCACTTTCTCATTTTGATGCATTGCGTACTGATTTTTCACTGGCGCGTTTAAAACATTATACAGGTACATTACCTGAAGACGTTCAGCCCTATATTTTATACACAAATTATAATCGTTATGTTGATGAGTTTGTTCGTTGGGCTTGCGAACAAGTTGCAGATAAGAATAGCGCATATTGCGCACTTTCTTGTGCGGGATTTCAGCAAATTACGGCGGAAACCGTTGATCCTGAAAAGTTAATTTCTGATTTAACTTGGAAGAAATATCAAATGCCTGCCTATCATTTAATTGCTAAAGAAGGTCCCGGAATAACATTAGTGAATATTGGCGTTGGCCCTTCAAATGCGAAAACAATTTGCGATCACTTAGCGGTTTTACGCCCTCATGTTTGGTTAATGATTGGTCATTGTGGCGGGCTACGTGAAAGCCAACAACTTGGTGATTATGTTTTGGCTCATGCATATTTACGTGATGATCATATTTTAGATGACGTTTTACCTCCTGATATTCCTATCCCCAATATTGCGGAAGTACAACGTGCACTTTATGATGCGACGAAAATGATTAGTGGTAAACCAGGGCATGAAATAAAACAGAGATTAAGAACGGGAACTGTTGTTACAACGGATGATCGCAACTGGGAATTACGTTTTTCCGTTTCAGCAAGAAGATTTAATTTAAGTCGCGCTGTCGCTGTTGATATGGAAAGTGCCACAATTGCTGCACAAGGTTATCGTTTTCGCGTTCCTTATGGCACTTTATTGTGTGTATCAGATAAACCATTACATGGTGAAATTAAATTACCCGGTCAGGCTAATCATTTTTATGAAGGTGCAGTATCAGAACATCTACAAATTGGTATTCAAGCGATTGAGCTATTAAAAGAAGAAGAAGATAAACTGCATTCTCGCAAGTTAAGAACGTTTAACGAACCACCTTTCAGATAAACTGTAACAAAACAGAATGTTTGAAAAATAAGCTTAATTTAAATACCCAATTTAATTTATTAAATTGGGTATTTTTCAGAATAAAAACTAAAAACGTAAATGTCGAGCTGCTTTTCTTAGTCGATCATCTCCGCGTCTATCATAACGCTGAGTTGTCATAATACTGGCATGTCCCATTGCATCTTTTACGGTGACGATATCTTCACCATTATCAAGCATTGCAGAAGCAAACGTTCTTCTCAAATCATGAGGAGCAAATTTATCAATACCACTTTCTTGTTGGCGTATTTCTAAAATATAGTAAATGGCTTGGTCGGTTATTCGCTCATCAGTAACATCATCGAACCGACGAATTCGAGTGAAAAGGGCACCATTTTGAGTACCTCTTATTTCATCGATCCATAATTGAACGCGATCCCAAGTATCATCAGGCATATAAGACATGCGTTCTTTATTACCTTTACCTCTGACAATAAAGGCTTGATCACGAAACTGAATATGTTCGTAATTTAGAGCCACAATTTCTGAGCGACGTAATCCACAACCTAATAGCACGCCTAATATTGCGGCATCTCTTAAACCTTTCGATGAATTGTCTTTTTCACAACTTCTAAATAAAGCACGAATTTCACTGCTAGTTAGTGCACGCCCTTTGGGTAACCGACTTCCTCTTACCGATTTAACTTGGCGGATATGCTGATAACTTTCAGTATCCATTTGTTTCATTGCCCAAGCTTCTAAAGCAACACCTTTTAAGGCAGCAAGATAAGTATTGATAGTGGCGGGGGCTTTATTGGCATCAGACAACATATCAATAATTGCTTGAATATGATGACGACGAAGTGCTCCCCATTGGCAATTTTTAAGAGAAGAAAAACCGATCATCTTGGCAACAATTGTTAGAAACGATCCCATTGTTTGACGACTGCGTTTTGAACCTAAACTCATTAAATATGCCATTGCAGGATTAGTATGAGCAGGCGAGGTGAATGTTGCATTCAGATCCAATATTGCTTGTTTTTCAGACAACACTAGCGATGTTTCAGGTGTTAAATCCTGATCGTCGTGGTGAAATTCCACAGTGATTTCCTTATTAAATCAACATAACCATGATGAATATTCTAACAGATCCAAAAAAGAAAAAAGCTACTTTTTCAAAGGATCATTTTAATAAGTAGAATCGATCTTGTATGTTTTACCATCGTATCGTTTATTAAGTAAGCTTTTTAAGGGTGAATAATAATCGGAACGCGTTAATGATAAAGATAACGTTAAATAGATTTAAGATAGAATGCAGGAAATAAGGGGGGAATAGGCTTATATTATGGGTTTCGTACCCAATATTTTTATCTTTTTTCTTTTTAGAAAAGGAGAAGATCAAACATAAATATTGGGTACGAAATAGAAAAATAATCGTTTAAATTTACTCTTTATAAATGGCGACAACTGGCTTTCCATCATTACCAATTGTGCCACGATACATACCTTCAGAATTAAAACTCATTGTATAGTTGCCTGATTTATCTAATACGATAACACCACCACTTCCATTAATCGCTTTAACTTCATCAAGTGCATTTTGAGCTGCTTCTTCTAAAGGTAAGTTTTTATATTTAACTTGGGCCGCAATATTAAATGCCGTTAATGTTCTGATAAACATTTCACCAGATCCTGTTGCAGATACAGCAACGGTTTCATTATCAGCATAATTACCCGCACCTATAATTGGGGAATCACCAACTCGACCATAGCGCTTATTTGTCATTCCTCCCGTAGAAGTTCCTGCCGCCAAGTTGCCATGTTGGTCAAGAGCGACTGCACCCACGGTGCCATATTTATAATCGTACATCATAGGATCAACAAAAAGAGCAGCTGTTTTACCATCATGATCTAAAACGACTTGTTCTTTTTCTATTGCTTTTTGAAGTTGTTGCCAACGATGTTCAGTTCTAAAATAGGAAGGATCAACAATTGTAAGTCCTTGTTCTTTAGCAAAAAGATCAGCACCATTAGAAACCATCATAACATGTGGACTTTTTTCCATCACTGCAATGGCTGCGTTAATTGGATTTTTAACCGTAGTTACACCCGCAACAGCGCCAGCTTTACGGGTTTTACCATCCATAATAGAAGCATCAAGTTCATTACGACCATCATGGGTAAAAACGGCACCTTTCCCTGCATTAAATAATGGGGAATCTTCCATCACATTAATGGATTTTTGAACAGCTTCTATGCTGGTACCTCCACTATTTAAAACAGCATATCCAGCATTTAATGCCTCGGTTAGTTTTTCTTTATATTCTTTTTCTTGTTCTGGTGTGATGGTGTCTTTAGTAATTGTTCCTGCACCACCATGAATTACAAGGCGAATAGGGGTATCAGTATTTGCGAAAACAGAGGTAGCAAACAGTGTGCAAAGTGTTATTGTAGCGAGTTTATACTTAATATTATTCATATAACCCTTCTTTTTTTTAATTAAAATTGACGTGGTATCATCATATGGATTTTACGATCTTGATCTTAAATTCTAATTAACTACATCAAAGAACTTTGATAACTAACTGCAATAATCACTATATAAAAAGTTTAAAGTGTAAGTGGTCTGAACACTCAACTTTCTTTTTAATTTATCGATCTTCATCATGTAATAGACGGTTGTTATTATTGTTCTTATTTCTTTTAAATAGATAAATCAAAGTGTTGCGTATTTTTAATGTTTCTTGATTAAATGAAGGGAATAAATATAAAACGTAGCTAATAGTGTTTTTTAAAAACAAAAATAATAATGCTATTTTTATTTTTTGTTTTTATTTTATATGATGAAATTTAAAATATAAAATTTATTAAATAATATAAAAAATACAATTTTTATCATTTTAAATTAGGTAATAATTCAGTTATGAATTGAAATTTCATCAAAAGGTTAAGTGTTACTTTAATATTGATTAATATGTAATAACTAAATGTTACTATTTCATTTGTATTTTAATGTAACGAAAACAGGTTTTCTATATACAATTTGTGTGGTTCCTCGAATAATCAAAAATAGATGGTGGATTATGTGATAAAAGTACTACATTAATTTGAGTTAAGGCTCTATTATAATAACATAACATTTATAATTCATAAGGTTAGCATCTAATATTTTGTTTTTTTATAGTGAGTGCATTAGCTTTATCAATACAAATGAACTATTTTTAAATATAAATAAAAAATAAAAATTTAAGACGTCTCATTATTTAACTATTTTCTTACATACAGCGGATAAACATATTTTTGGTATTCTTTTATGGCTAAAGGAAGGTTAAATAATTTATATGAAAAATCAAAAAAAGAGTCGTGTTTTTGTTTATAGCATCATTCTTATCGCGGTTGTTGCCGCGGGAATTTTTTGGTGGAAATCTCAAGCGCCAACTCTTCCTTCAGGATTTGCTCAAAGTAATGGGAGAATAGAAGCAACAGAAATCGATATTTCAACAAAGAGTCCGGGAAGAATAGACTCTATTTTAGTTCAAGAAGGTGATTTTGTTAAAGCGGGTGAAGTGTTAGCAAACATGGACACTCGAACCCTTAAAGAACAACTTCATGAAGTTCAAGCTCAATTAAACCAAGCAAAAAGCAGTGTGGTCACTGCACAATCTGCATTATCACAACGTAAAAGTGAACAACTTGCAGCTCAGGCAGTTGTTCGTCAACGTATTGCGGAGCTTGATGCTGCACAAAAAAGACTTAATCGTTCTCGTGCATTAGTAAAAACTAATGCTATTTCTATTCAACAATTAGATGATGATATTGCAAGAACAGAAGGAGCAAGAGCGGCGGTTGAAGCAGCTAAAGCTCAAGAAACCGCAACCATTGCTGCAATAGAATCGGCAAAAGCGGGGATCATTCAAGCTAATACAAAAGTGGATGCTGCAACGGCAACCGAAAGACGCATCTTAGCAGAATTGGATGACAGTATTTTAAAAGCACCGCGTAATGGTCGTGTTCAGTATCGTGTCGCAGAGCCTGGTGAAGTTTTAGGCGCTGGTGGTCGTGTATTAAATATGGTCGATTTAAGTGATGTTTATATGACGTTCTTTTTACCAACAGAAGCTGCTGGTAAAGCTGCATTAGGAAGTGAAGTTCACATTATTTTAGATGCGGCACCTCATATCGTTATTCCTGCAAAAACAACCTACGTTGCTAGTGTCGCTCAATTTACACCAAAAACTGTTGAAACTGATAATGAACGATTAAAACTCATGTTTCGTGTAAGAGCGCGTATTGCACCTGAATTACTTGAAAAACATCTTGAATATGTCAAAACAGGATTACCGGGTCGTGCTTATATTAGATTAGATAATAACCAATCTTGGCCAACTGATTTAGAGGTGAAATTACCGCAATGAGTCAAACAATGAGAACGCAAAGTCATTCTCATATCATTGAATTGACTCATGTATCCCAACATTATGGCGATACCAAAGCGCTTGATGATGTGACATTGGCTATTCCTGCTGGAAAAATGGTCGGGCTAATTGGCCCAGATGGTGTAGGGAAATCGAGCTTGATCTCTCTTATTGCTGGTGCGAGAGAAATTCAAACAGGGCAAATAATTGTTTTAAACGGTGATATGAATGATGTTGAACACCGAAGAGCTGTTTGTCCTCGTATTGCTTATATGCCTCAAGGATTAGGTAAAAATCTTTATCACACACTTTCTGTTTTTGAAAATGTGGATTTTTTTGGTCGTTTATTTGGTCAATCAAAACAAGAGCGGGCAGAACGCATAAATGATTTACTTGAAAGTACGGGTTTAGCCCCATTCCGTGATAGACCCGCGGGTAAACTTTCTGGAGGAATGAAACAAAAACTGGGTTTATGTTGTGCGCTTATTCACGATCCAGAGTTACTTATTCTCGATGAACCCACTACTGGTGTTGACCCGTTATCCCGCGCGCAATTTTGGGAATTAATTAATCGTATACGTAAGCGTCAAAAAAATATGAGCGTATTAGTTGCGACTGCTTATATGGAAGAAGCTGAGCGTTTTGATTGGTTGGTTGCTATGGATGCTGGAAAAATATTAGCAACAGGTCATGCCGATGAATTAAAAGCCCAAACTCATACTGATGAACTAGAAGCTGCTTTTATCGAGTTATTGCCAGAAGAAAAAAAGAAAGATCACCAAAAAGTGATTATCCCCCCAAGAGATAAAAGTGACGATGATACTATCGCCATTGAAGCACAAGATTTAACCATGCGTTTTGGGCAATTTGTTGCAGTAGACCATGTGAGCTTTCGTATTCCTAAAGGAGAAATTTTTGGATTCTTAGGATCGAATGGTTGTGGTAAATCAACTACTATGAAAATGCTGACAGGTTTACTCGAAGCGAGTGAAGGGCGAGCTTGGTTATTTGGTCAAGAAGTTGATCCTAAAGATATCGAAACTCGTCGTCGTGTTGGCTATATGTCTCAGGCATTTTCACTTTATAGCGAATTGACTGTACGACAAAACCTTGAATTACACGCTAAGCTTTTCCATATTCCAGAAGAGGAAATTCCTCAACGTGTAAAGGAAATGAGTGAGCGTTTTAATTTAACGGATGTTGAAGAAATGATGCCCGATGGTTTGCCATTGGGTATTCGTCAGCGTTTGTCGCTCGCAGTCGCTGTTATCCATAAACCTGAAATGTTGATATTAGATGAACCAACTTCAGGGGTTGATCCCATTGCGCGAGATATGTTCTGGAATTTGATGGTTGACCTATCAAGACGTGACGGTGTCACTATTTTTATCTCAACTCACTTTATGAATGAAGCGGCACGTTGTGATCGAATGTCACTGATGCATGCTGGTAAAGTATTAGTCACAGATACCCCTGCAAATTTAGTTAAAAATAGCCAATTTGATACGCTTGAAGAAGTCTTTATTGATTACCTTAAAAAGGCATCAGGTGAACAAGAAGCACCTGAACTTGATGAAAAAAGCCTACAACTTCCAGCATCTAGTCATGAAAGTGCAGAAAAAGCGTTAAAGCAACGATTTAGCTTACGGCGTTTATTTAGTTATAGTATTCGTGAAGGTATGGAATTACGCCGAGATCCGGTACGCCTTACTTTAGCGCTATTAGGTACGGTGATCTTGATGTTTATTATGGGTTACGGTATTAGTTTAGATGTTGAAAATCTACGCTTCGGTATTATGGATAGAGATAAAACAGGGTTAAGTCAGGCATATAGCCAAAACCTTTCAGGCTCTCGTTATTTTATTGAAAAGGCACCTATCACCGATTATGACCAGTTGGAAAAGCGGTTGCGTAGTGGTGATATTACGGTTGCGATTGAAATTCCACCTAACTTTGCGCGGGATGTTGCTAAAGGTCACACTGTAAAAATAGGTGTCTGGATTGATGGTGCAATGCCTAACCGGGCTGAAACTGTTCGAGGTTATATTCAGGCAATGCATTTAACATGGATGCTTGATATGGCTATGCGTCAACCCACTAATGTGGTTGATAAATTGTCACCTATTAATATAGAAACCCGCTATCGTTATAATCCAGATGTAAAAAGTTTACCCGCCATTGTACCTGCAGTTATTCCTCTTTTATTAATGATGATCCCCGCAATGTTAAGTGCGTTAAGCGTCGTTCGTGAAAAAGAGCTGGGTTCTATTATCAACCTTTATGTTACACCTGTCACCAAAGCAGAGTTTCTGTTAGGTAAGCAATTTCCTTATATCTTATTGGGTATGTTTAACTTTTTTATGCTCTGTGCGCTTTCGGTCTTTGTGTTTGGGGTGAGTTTTAAAGGGAGTATGTTAACGCTTTCTTTAGGCGCATTGCTCTATATCACTATAGCCACTGGAATGGGATTACTCATCTCTTGCTTTATGAATAGTCAGATTGCCGCTATTTTTGGTACTTCAATTATTACCTTAATTCCAGCAACGCAATTTTCAGGAATGATTGATCCTGTTTCGTCACTGGAAGGTATAGGTAAATGGATAGGGCATATTTATCCTACATCTCACTTTTTAACTATCACAAGAGGGACATTCTCTAAGGGATTAAACCTTTTTGATTTACCTTGGTCTTTTATTCCTTTGCTTATCACTATCCCCATTGTTATTGGGTTGAGTGTCTTTTTCTTGAAAAAGCAGGAGGCTTAAATGTGGCAAACAATCCAAAATGTGTTTAATTTAGGTGTAAAAGAGCTACGTAGTTTATCTCGTGATAAAGCTATGCTAGCGTTAATTGTGTTTGCTTTTACTGTATCAATTTACTCATCAGCGACTGTTACACCTGGCTCGTTACATCACGCACCGATAGCCGTAGCTGATCAGGATAAATCACAGTTATCTGCACGTATTGTAAATAGTTTTTATATGCCTTATTTCTTACCTCCTGCCGATATTACTCCTGAACAAATTGATGGTTTTTTAGATAGAGGAACTTATACCTTTGCACTTGATATTCCGCCTAATTTTCAGCGTGATCTCTTAGCGGGTCGAAAACCTGAAATACAAGTTAATATTGATGCAACGAGAATGAGCCAAGCCTTCTTAGGTAATAGCTATATTCAAAGTATTGTAATGGGTGAAGCAAAAACTTTTTTGGCGAAAAATAGAACCAACGATCCACTGCCTGTTGATTTGGAAGTTAGAATGAGTTTTAACCCGAATCTGACACAATCTTGGTTTGGTTCTGTTATGGCAATTATCAATAATATCACTATGTTAGCGATAGTATTAACAGGAGCAGCATTAATAAGAGAACGAGAGCATGGCACTATTGAGCACTTATTGGTTATGCCTGTAACTCCCTTTGAAATAATGCTTTCTAAGATATGGTCAATGGGATTGGTTGTATTATTGGCATCAGCCATGTCGTTAGTATTAGTCGTGAAATCTTTACTTCATGTGCCTATTGAAGGTTCTATTTTATTGTTTATGTGTGGTGTTGCTTTAAGCTTATTTGCGACAACCTCGATAGGCATTTTTTTAGGAACAATGGCTCGTTCAATGCCTCAATTTGGTTTATTGATGATTATGGTATTGTTGCCATTAATTATGTTATCAGGAGGGATGACATCACGAGAAAGTATGCCTCAGTTTGTACAGGATGTAATGCAAACAATGCCAACCACACACTTTGTTAGCTTAGCTCAGGCTATTTTATATCGTGGTGCTGACTTCTCGATTGTGTGGCCACAATTCATTATCTTAATTGTTATTGGCTCTGTGTTTTTTTCATTAGCATTATTACGTTTTAGAAAAACCATTTCGGCAATGGCTTAATAAATTTAAATATTAATCGATAAATTAACCTATTTTCTTCTATTATTAAATATAGAAGGGAATAGGTTTTTTATTAATTTAATTATTTAATGTTGGTGTTTTTATTTAACGATGAGATTTCATAAATAATATTCACGAAGGTAAATAATCTATTTAAGGAAAGGCGTTAAATAAAATTCATTAACAAAGGATTTTATCCATTAATTGAATAACATAGTTTATATATTTTTATTGATTGAGTTAAATTTATTTTTAATAAGGCTAATTTTATGAGAATAATAAAGATATTAAAAAAAGTAATAGTAGAAAGGAAATTTAATAAAGAATAAAAAATTGGCATAGATATAATGGATGTTAAACCAATTAGAGATAATTTGTTATTTTGGCATCAACGTTTTTTAGATAATAAAACTGGTTTAACAATAGATAGAAGTAAACAGCATTTTGTTTTTAATCCTGATGGTGTTTTATTAAATATAGACATAAAGTCGGATATACACGCTTAGAATCACAACCTAATGGTAATGCAACAACTAAAGGTCAATCTGTGATACTCAAAGAGAACAGTAAAATGATGGTGGGTTTTTGGCTAACCAACAGCGTCCCTGATGACACCTTAATGCTAAGAGACTGCCTAAACGAACCATAGACTATTTTTAGGAATAGTCACTGAAACATAAGAAAATAATAGAAATAACTTGCGAAACTTTGCCTTGCGTTAGATTTATTACATTTCCCTTTGAAAAGTTATGTACATCCGCACTATAAAAGATAAGATTTTCTTATTGGTTTTTAATTTATTAGTTTCTGGCAAGGGTGGAAACTAATCGAGAGAAAACACATTAAATCACTCATTCTGTTTTTTTATCATTGCTATAACTTAAGAGGTTAAATATGTCATCTACACTTAAGCTTAATGATGGTTTATCTGATATCGGTGCGATAATACATTATGGTATCAGTCAGATCCCAGTGGTCGGAGGTGTGCTAAGCACCATTTTTGGCCTTTTATGGCCAACAGATAAGGAAGATATATGGAGCACGATTAAACAGGAAGTACAAAGCCTTATTAATGAAGATATTCAAGAGGACGACTGGAATCGCCTTGTGGCCGCAGTAAATGAGCTTCAGGATAAAGTATCATTTATCAATGACCAGTTAATTAATGCTCAGTATGATACTGCTGGCCCTGAACTGATGACAGTGGTTGTAGATATAATTGGAATTGAAGAAAACTTCAAAATAAAAGGGACTAATTTCAAATATGCATTTGCTCCACTTTTTGTCGCCGCTATGAATTTAAAAATTGCCTTATATCTTGAAGGGATTAAATACTCTAATGAATTAGGATTAAGTCGAGATCAAGTTAATCAATTAAAGTCATTGCTTCAATCTGATGTTCAAAGCTCCAAGAGTTATTTATCTCCAATAAATTCGGCAATAGGCAGTACTTATCTTAACAACATACAGACCTACTTTAGTGTTAAGTTATATTATGAAACAAGCGTGTCTTTATTTAATGAATTATGGTCAGGGGATTATGAAGACTATAATGCGCCTGCACCGCTGGAAAATTACTACGTTCCAGTCATGGCAGCTGGATCTTTCTATAAGCTTATAAGCCTAGACGGGCAAAATTTCTCAGTGCCTATGGCATTTGCTGAAGTAGCTGATAACTCAATGATGCCTTCTACAAACATCCAGGGATCTTTATATCAGGACCCGACATCTTATCCAGATGGCTATATTAATTTTATCGATGTTTATACAGACCTGTCAGTGTCACATCGAACTACTGGGTTAATGTTTACCTGTAGTGGGTCTGATGAACAATATGAAATGGGTATGACGCCAAATAACAATTACTCATTTAATGTTGGACAAAACAAAATGAGTATTAATGTTGATGGTGGTGAGTTTATTAATCAGGTGTCCGTGAGAGCGGAATCTTTTGTTTCACAAATTGAGTTTACCACTAATCTTAATAATACAATGGTAGCAGGTCAGCATCCTGATGATGACTCTATACAAGAAGTCACTTTATTCAGCCCATTTTCAATTAACTCCATGTATGTGGTCTCTGATGTTGCAGGATATATACAATCATCTGGCCATCAAATGTGCGGGATAGCGATTTCAGCAATATATAATAATGAACTTGCGATGCAATATGTCAGTAGTCTATATAAAAACAGTTAAGGATACGCGTTATGTCGACTAATTATGTTATTCAACCTTTGGAAACAGTTACAGTATGGGACGATGCTGAGCCTATCATTCCAACAGTTACTAAAAGTGTAATTGTTACTAATAATGGCGAAACGAAATTAGAAGTTGTGAATTACTGGGCACCACCATCACATGTTTTTTATCCCGATACCACATATTGGGTTGAACCCAATGACACGATTATGGTTCAAGCACCCGAACGATCATTTTACTACTACAGAGTTAATGTAACTAACTCGGATGATACCAAAGTGGGTGCGGCTATCGTTGAAATTTTAGATTAGCATTTACTTGATGGTCAGGTGAGATCTTACGTGAGTTAGGTATGTATATATTGTATAAACAAGAAAATTGATTAATTGATAGATTAACCTTAATTTTTTCTCTAATAACCTTTAGTTAAGGCATAAATCGATAGCCGATCCCCGTTTCTGTCATTAAATGCACTGGACATGCGGGATCGGTTTCTAGTTTTTGGCGTAAATGTCCCATATAAATACGTAAATAGTGACTATGTTCAACGAAATTAGGTCCCCAAACATGTTGCATTAAATGCCGTTGAGTGAGCACTTTACCGCTGTTATTAACCAATTCGCTTAGCAAACGAAATTCTGTTGGTGTTAAATGAACGGGTTCATTTTGACGAGTAACAATACGATTAACCCAATCAATTGTAATATCGCCAAACGTAAATTGTGTGCTCTGTGTTTCTTGTTTAACAAAACGGCGTAGTGATGCTCTGACTCTGGCTAGTAGTTCACTGATGCCAAAGGGTTTAGTCAGATAGTCGTCCGCTCCTGCATCAAGCGCTTTCACTTTCTCTTGTTCCGAATCTCGCGCTGAAAGTACGATAACGGGTGTACTACTCCATTGGCGAAAGTCTTGAATAAAACACAGTCCATCTTTATCAGGTAAACCCAGATCAAGAATAACTAAATCAGGTTTTCTTGATGCGGCTTCAATTAACCCACGTTGACATTCATTGGCTTCATAAACACGAAATCCTTCGTTCTCTAAAGCAAGCCGAACAAAGCGTAAGATCTCTTTTTCATCTTCAATAATTAAAATGTTATATGGAGTCACTGTTTTATTTCAATCTCATCAATATCAGGGAGTGGTTTTAAAGGTAAAACAAAGTGGAAACTTGCTCCACCTTTTTTATGGTTTTCAGACAAATTAAGGTTTTCAGCCCAGATTTCACCTTCATGTAAGCGAATAATCGCGCTACATATTGCTAGACCTAATCCAACACCAGGAATTGCGGATTCTTTTACTGCGCGTGAAAATTTATTAAAAATAAGTTGTAGTTGGTCAGTTGGAATACCATCGCCTTCATCCCACACTTCAACATGAATTTTAGAAGCTTCAATATAGGCTCTTACTCCAATTTTTGTGCTTGATGTTGTATATTTCACTGCATTTTCAAGTAAGTTCGTGATAACTCGTTCAATTAAATTACCATCGCAATAGAGCAATAAATCAGCGGAAATATCAATTTCTAATGGATGTTTATCAAGTAAATAAGAGAGAGAACGAATGGCACTTCCTGTAATTTCTTGCAACGAATTCCATTGTAAATTCACTTGAATGCCGCCAGATTGAATACGTGCCATATCAAGTAAATTATTGACCAAGCGTGAGGTGGTAAGGATCTGTTGTCGAATTTGGCTAACTTGTTCTGTATGAGATGAACCTTCAGCGCTTAAATCGAGAAGTAAAATCTCTGATTGTCCAAAAAGAACAGTAAGCGGTGTTTTTAAATCATGAGAAAGCGCAGCCAATAATGCATTTCTTAATTGTTCTCGTTCGATGTTAATTCGAGATTGTTCTGCAATTTCAGCCTGTTGTAATCGCTCGAGTGCATTAGCAATCAAACCATTAAAAGTTTGCAATAGCTGCTGTTGTTCAGGGATCAGCAGTTGGCGAAGATTATTCGGTTCAATCGCTAAAATAGCTAAAACTTGTTGAGATGCCGTAATCGGATGCAATTGATAAGGCACACTTGGTAGAGTATCTGTGCCTGCACCAGCAATTTGGTCTTTATCACAGCACCAACGTGCAATTGCATTATCAATAGGCAAATGCCCCATACCTTGCGCATAAAAAGGTGTTAATTCACCTTGTTTGTTGGGAAGCAATAAGCAAACTTTGGCATCAAACGCACTTGATAAAAAATGGTAACTGGTACGAACAACGTCTTGTAACGTTACCGCTCGACCCAGTTCTCTTGTCATTTCAAATAAGTGGCGAGTGCGTTGTTCTCGATAACGGGCGACACGAGTTTGATAACGCATACCCGCAGTTAAATTACCGACCACTAATCCTACAATAAGCATGACGGTGAAAGTGATCAAATACTGCATGTCGAGTACAGCGAGCGAAAAGTGGGGCTGTACAAAAAATAAGTCAAAACTAATGACATTGATTAATGCTGCAAAAATAGAAGGGCGACGACCAAAAAAGAGTGCAATTAATACAACACCCAATAAATAGAGTGTCACTAAATTGGCTTTATCAAGTGCTAATAGAAATGTGCGAGAGAATAAGGTGATCGCTAAACATAATCCAATCGCTGTTAAATAGCCTTTTATTTCTTGTCGCCATTTATCGTTTTGCAGTGGTGCTGTTTTGGTTTTATAACGAATGTCCTCATCATTGAGAACAACACTAATAACATGGAGATCAGGTGCATAACGTGCTAATTTTTCTGCAAAACGCATCCGTATCCAGCGTTTTAACCATTGCCATTTTTGGTAAGCACGTTGACCAATAATCACTTTTCCAAGATTATGCTCTCTGGCGTAGCGGATCACCGCTTTTTCAGCTTGGTTATCAGAAAGGATCGCGGTTCTTGCACCTAGATGTTGTGCCAGTTTTAGCGAGTGCAAAATAGCTCGGCGTTTATGCTCTCCAATTTGATGAAGTTTAGGGGTTTCAACATAAATAGCATGCCATTGGCAACCAAAGGCGGCAGCATAACGCGCTGCCGTGCGAACTAATTTGTCGTTACCGCCATGAGCACCAAGGCATACCATCAGACTATCTGTGGTGTGCCAAACAGGAGCTGTTCCTTGGCTATCTCGAAACTCTTTAACTTGTGTATCAACTCTATCTGCCATACGGCGTAAAGCTAATTCTCGTAGTGCGATTAAATTACCTTTACGAAAAAAGTGTTCGATGGCACGTTCTGCTTGTCCAGCTAGATATACTTTGCCTTCATGCAAACGTTGTTGTAGATCATCAGGCGGTAAATCCACCATAACCACTTCATCAGCACTATCAAAAATATAGTCAGGGATCGTCTCTTGGACACGAATTCCTGTAATACTTCCCACGATATCATTAAGACTTTCAATGTGTTGCACATTTATTGTGGCAAGTACATCAATACCTGCATCCAACAGCTCTTCCACATCTTGCCAACGCTTAGGATGCCGGCATTTATGAGGGTTACTAAATGCCAGCTCATCCATTAAGATCACCGCTGGGTGTCTGGCTAATGCGGCATCTAAATCAAATGCGACAAGCTTTCTACCATGATGATGAATACGTTGTGGCGGCAATAAAGGTAATCCGTGAAGTAATGCCGCCGTTTCTTGTCTTTGGTGTGTTTCGACAACACCAGCAAGCACATCAATACCTTGCTGGTGGAGGCGCTGAGCTTCTTGCAGCATGGTGTAAGTTTTCCCTACGCCTGCACAAGCCCCAAAAAATATTTTTAGTCGTCCACGAGTTGTTGTTCGCGTTGATGCGAGTAAATCATCGGGTGAGGGACGTTGCCATTGTTGGTCATGTTCCATTTTATTGAACACTCACTCTTTTGTGTTTTTCGGCACTTAATCTATCAAGTGCCTGATTAAGCTTAAAGACATTAATCACGGGCTTACCTAAAAATGAGATTAATGGTGTTATCGTATTCTCTTTTATTAATTGCTTAATTTCATCTTTAGTGAGTTGACGCGAGTGTGCAATATTTTCAACTTGGTAATAGGCCGCTTGTAATGAAATATGAGGATCAAGTCCACTCCCTGATGCGGTCACTAAATCAACAGGAACAGCCTGATCATTATCAACCGCTTTTTGCCACATTTGAACGCGTTTCGTGACTTCATTAAGCAATAATGGATTTGAAGATGCTAATTGGCTAGCGCCTGATGCCATGCTGTTATAGGGCATTTCTGCTGTTATTGATGGACGACTTTTAAAATAATCATCTCGCGTAAATTGTTGCCCAATCAGTTCAGAGCCAATAAGTTTATTATCTTGATAGATCCGCGAGCCATTCGCTTGCCATGGAAAAATAAGGTTAGCTAATCCTGTAACAAGCAAAGGATAAGCCAGCCCAGTTATTAGTGTGAGTAATAATAACATTACTAATGATGATCGAAATAGATGCATAGAGAACTCCTTAAAACCCGATAAACGCTAAGAGCATATCGATGATTTTAATACCAATAAAAGGGACTAATAATCCGCTGATCCCGTATAAAGAGAGATTTCGGCGCAATAATGAATGCGCTGAAACAGGGCGATAATGCACACCTTTAAGGGCAAGAGGGATCAAGAAGACAATAATTAAGGCATTAAAAATAACCGCAGATAACATTGCAGATGCTGGTGAATGTAAATTCATGACATTAAGCATGTTGAGCTGTGGATAGGTGACAGCGAAAGCCGCAGGAATAATGGCGAAGTATTTAGCGATATCGTTAGAAATACTAAATGTCGTTAAAGCACCTCGTGTCATTAGCATTTGTTTACCAATATGCACAACTTCGATTAATTTTGTTGGATTAGAGTCTAAATCGACCATATTTCCCGCTTCTTTGGCAGCTTGAGTGCCTGAATTCATGGCAACAGCGACATCCGCTTGCGCTAAGGCTGGGGCATCATTAGTACCGTCACCCGTCATTGCGACTAATCGACCTTCTGATTGATATTGGCGAATTAATGCCAGTTTTGCTTCAGGTGTTGCTTCAGCCAGAAAATCATCAACACCAGATTCTGCTGCGATAGCCGCCGCTGTAAGATGATTATCACCAGTGATCATGACGGTTTTTATACCCATTTGGCGAAGTTGAGCAAAGCGCTCTTTAATTCCACCTTTCACAATATCTTTAAGCTCAACAACACCTAAGATTTTCTGATTTTCAACCACCACCAGCGGTGTTCCTCCGGATCTCGCTACTTGCTCAACTATCGCGGTGACTTCATCAGGAAAATGGCCGTGACTGACTTCAATATGGCGACGAATAGCATCAACGGAACCTTTGCGGATCAAGCGCTCACCTAAATTGACACCACTCATTCTTGTCATTGCAGAGAAGGGAATAAAAGAAGCTCCAATTGACGCTAAATCACGTTCGCGCAAATTAAAACGCTGTTTAGCGAGGATCACAATACTTCTGCCTTCGGGTGTTTCATCTGCAAGCGAGCTTAATTGCGCTGCATCAGCAAGTTGTTTTTCGCTAATACCCGAAAGAGGAATAAAACGAGACGCTTGACGGTTACCAAGTGTAATCGTGCCTGTTTTATCAAGAAGTAAAACATCAACATCACCGGCGGCTTCAACAGCACGCCCACTGGTTGCAATCACATTGGCATCTAACATACGGCTCATTCCCGCCACACCAATTGATGAAAGCAAGCCGCCAATCGTTGTGGGAATAAGACACACCAACAAAGCAATTAAAGTGACAACAGAGATAACCTCACCATGACCTTGAAACTCGACAGCAAACACACTAAATGGATAGAGTGTTATACAAGCCAATAAGAAAATCAGCGTCAGTGCAGTTAATAAGATGGTCAAAGCAACTTCATTCGGCGTCTTTCTACGCTTTGCACCTTCTACCATTCCAATCATGCGGTCGAGAAATGAATTACCTGCCTCAGCAGTGCAGCGAATAATCAGCCAATCTGACAATACTCGAGTGCCACCAGTCACAGAAGAAAAATCACCACCTGATTCACGAATAACAGGTGCTGATTCACCCGTGATCGCACTTTCATCAACAGAAGCACCACCTTCAATGACTTCACCATCACAAGGAATAGTTTCGCCCGCGTTGACTAAAACGATATCACCTTTATGCAATGAGAAAGAGTCAACGGTTTCTTTCGAGGCATTAATGTCTGCATGATGTAAACGTATCGCTTTTGATTGTTGTTTAGCACCACGTAAGCTAGCAGCTTGTGCTTTGCTTCGACTTTCTGCTAATGATTCAGCGAAATTGGCAAATAGCAATGTCACCCATAACCAAAACATGACTTGTGAAGTAAAGTGATTATCATCAGGAAGATAACCTAACAGCGAAGCAATCCAAATTCCGGTAGTTAAGAGCGCACCAATATAAACAATAAACATAACGGGGTTACGCCATTGCGCTTGAGGCGTACATTTTTTTATCGCATCAAAGAAAGCCGATATCACGGTTTTTCTGTCAAATAGTTGAGTTTTTTTCATGATACGTTTCCTTATTTAGCCCAGAACAGCTGTAAGTGTTCTGCAATAGGGCCAAGTGCTAATGCCGGAACAAAAGTCAAAGCGCCGATCATTAATACAGTGAGGATCAATAACAAAATAAATAGCGGTGAAGTGGTAGAGAGTGTTGCCAAGCTTTCTGGCTGACGCTTTTTCACGGCTAAACTACCTGCGATAGCTAAAACAGGTAACATGACACCAAAGCGACCAATTAACATAGAAAGCCCTAATAATAGATTGTAAAAAGGTGAGGTGGCATTAAGTCCGGCAAAAGCACTACCGTTATTATTAGCAGCAGAAGTAAAGGCATATAACACTTCACTAAAGCCATGAGGACCTGGATTTAAAATGGCTTCACGACCAACATCAGTAAATAAGGCGAGGGTTGTACCTAATAAAACAACGGCAGGAGAAATTAAAATAGCAACCGCTACCCATTTCATTTCGGCAACACCAATCTTTTTACCAAGGTATTCAGGTGCTCTACCAACCATTAATCCAGCGATAAAGACAGCTAATAAAACATAGAGGATCATGCCGTAAAATCCTGATCCTACACCACCAAATACCACTTCTCCTGTTTGCATTAACCACATTGGCACCATGCCACCTAAAGCGGTTAATGAGTCATGCATGGCATTAACTGCACCACAAGATGCTGCTGTTGTGACAGCAACAAAAATAGCACTACCTATTATGCCAAAGCGCGTTTCTTTGCCTTCCATATTCAGTGAGCTATCTGTACCAGCAAAGATAAATTCTGGATTTCCTTGCCATTCAGCCCAAGTGACCACAATAACAGCAACAATAAAAATTAACGTCATAGCCCAAAGTAAGGTATGACCTTGGCGTTGTGCTCCACTTAAACGACCAAAGGCAAAACATAAGGCAGTAGGAATAAGAAATATGGCAAGTATCTGCAAGAAGTTACTTAATGATGTTGGATTTTCGTAAGGATGGGCAGAGTTTGCCGCAAAATAGCCACCGCCATTTGTTCCTAATAATTTAATGGCTTCTTGAGAAGCAACTGGCCCCATAGGTAACCATTGTTGTTGACCATCAAGACCTTGGCTTAATACCGCTGGGTGAAAGTTTTGTATTACCCCTTGGCTGACAAATAACAGTGACCAAACAATTGATAAAGGAAGTAGGACATATAATGTAATGCGCCCAATATCGACCCATGCATTCCCTAATGAGGTACAAGAGGACTGTGTTAGCGCTCTAATTAAAACAAAAGCGACAGCAATGCCCGTTGTTGCAGATAAGAAGTTTTGCACAGCAAGCCCTGTCATTTGGCTTAAATAACTCACTGCGGTTTCACCACTGTAAGCTTGCCAATTAGTATTAGTGATAAAGCTAATTGTGGTATTTAACGCTAAATCCCAATTCATATTAGATGCAAATTGAGGATTTAACGGTAAATAGCCTTGGTTAAGCAGTATGACAAATAATAGAATTGCGCCCATTAAGTTAAAAATAAGTAGGGCAAGCATATAGTGATACCAGCTCATCGGCTGGATTGTTTTTCCTGCGGGCTTAAAACCACAACAACGCCAAATAACATGTTCGGTTTGAGTAACCCAATGAGGTAAGTCACCTTCGATAAGGCGAGCTAAATAATGCCCAAGCATTTTCCCTATCACTAATAATGTGATCAGAAAAATAGCAAGATATATCAACATCGTTGTTGCCATTTTTAAAATGCCTCTGCGTTAAATAACACATAGATAAGATAAGCAGTGAGCAAAACAACTAACGTCACAGCACCGAATATCAGCATCAGAACAATCCTTTTACTATTTAGATTGAGTGAGCGTACTGAATGGGCTGTAAAGATGTTGATAAAAGAGCAGTGATAAGTGTAAAAAAAGTATAAAAATGGGGGGGCATAACAATGATATAAGAAAGAAATTATTACAAATAAACTTTGATAATTCATTTAATATAAAATAATGGATAATTAACAACTTGAATTAATATAAATGTAATTAGATTAATTAATATGACAATATTATTTTTATAATGCATTGTTTCGCCCTCGACTTTATTTTCAATAAAATAAAGAATTATTTAAGTTCATTATTCCATTATATAAAGAGTTATTATGTCTGAAAATACTTCTATTCGCGACAAAGCCTTGCTTTACCATTTGACATGTCTAGATAATTTACCAAATATCCTAGAAACAGGATTGCGCTCAAGAGCTTCACTGCGTGATGGTTTTATTGATGTAGCTGATGGCAATATAATACAAGGTAGAGAGGCAAAAACACTTGAACAAATGGTGCCATTCCACTTTTTTGCTGGTAATCCATTTGATGGTCGCGTATTGGTTGACAATAAACATCTTGATTTTTGCGTTATAACTGTTCACCGTAATTTAGCTAAAAATAATAATTGGAAAATAATTCCGGCACATCCTTTAGCGTCAGAGGGAGTGGATATAATGAGCTATGATGAAGGTATGGAAGCCATAAATTGGGAGTTATTAGATAAAAGAGATTATAAAGATACAACGTGTAAACTTGTTTGTATGGCTGAGTGTCTTTCCCCTGACACTGTTCTTGCAAGTTCTTTTTTCAATATTTATGTAAAAGATGCTATTATGGAAGGTGTTGTGAGAGACTTGTTGAGAAAAAATAAGTTAAATATACATGTCAATATTATGGAACATTTCTGCGTAAAAAAATGATTATATATTCTTCTGGTGATATTTTTGAATCGAATACAACCGCATTAGTTAATGCGGTTAACTGCCAAGGTGTAATGGGTAAAGGCATTGCCTATCAATTCAAAGAAAAATTCCCGAAAAATTTTATAAATTATAAAACCGCTTGTGATGAAAATAGATTTAAGATTGGCAATATTCTTATTACTAGTGAAAAAGGAAAATTAATTGTTAATTTTCCTACAAAAGACGAATGGCGCAAAAAATCACAATATGAATATATCGAAAAAGGGCTGTTAACTTTAAAAGAAGAAATAATAAAAAGAGAAATTAATTCAATAGCATTACCACCATTAGGTTGTGGCAATGGCGGATTGGATTGGAATAGAGTAGAAGAACTCATTATAAATATATTTTCAGATTTAGAAAATGTTGATATTTTATTATATGCACCAATAACAAAAAATATAGGTTCTAAAGATAAAACTCTATTAAATATAGAACATTTAATTGTACTCTATGCTATGTCTCATCTTAAAGATAAAAAAAGATATAGCTTAAATACATTATTTTATTTATGTCAAAAACTATCGGGTTATAACTCTTTTAATTTTAGTGTTGTTTACGGTAGAGCTTATTCAAATGCTCTTGATGTTATTACAAATGATCTTAGAAATTTAAAAGAAAAACAAGGTGTTAATTTTGATTCTTTTATAGATAATTATATTAATACTCATATATCAAAAAAAATGGAAAATGAGTTTAAAAAAGCAGTTCCAAAACTCAAAACTTATATTGAATTACTTAATGAGTTAGATGGAAAAGATGAGTTTTCAGAACTAATTAATATAGTTGAAATTATTTCTAATAAAGATATTTTTACTTCCATTCTTTTGGAAAATAACGACGTTAAAAAAATGATAATCGAAAAAATGATTAATATAGGGTTTATCCAAGAGAATATATTAGGTCAATATGAATTTAACTATAATTTGAAGTAATATTATAAAAAAACCAGCCATTAAGGCTGGTCTATTAATAACGTTATTTTGTCACTAACAAAACAATTGCTTTTCAGCAGGGCTGACATTTAACAAAGATTGCCAGTTTTTTAATGTTAATGTCGCCAGCATGGCTAAACCTTCATAATATGGGAATGCGCCTTGCAGAGATAGCTTCTCTAAATAACGATAAGCCCATGGCAGAAGGTGTTCTGCTAATAGCTCATTTAGTTTTTCAGGGCGAGTTTCTGCAATCCATGCCACCATCATCACCATTAAACCAAAATGATCTTCCGGATCGTTTTGAGTTAACGCAATATCAATGCCATTTTCTAGCATCCATTCACGTAGATCTAATGTTGAATTACCGAATAATACATTTTCATGATCAAGGTAAACAGAGCCCCAAGGTGGCGCCGGCAGTGCGTAAGGGCCAACAAATAAACGTTGATATGCCTGTGCTAAAGTTTCTTCCGCTAATGCCGTTTGTGAAAGAAGGCTAGCAATGCGTTGCTTTTCTTCATCACTGCCATAAGGCCATTCTTCAACCCACTTTTGACTAGACAGCAGCTCGACAATGTCACTTTTCTCAGTAGGTGCATAATAAAAAGCCGCGCCTAAAATACGGGCCGTAAGAGAAATATCAGTAATAAGTTGTTGTTCCATAATATTTTTATAATCCGCTTAGATTTATTGTCTATACTATATGCGATTTTCTATCTAAACATAATGACGAAGATTAAAAAAGAGCGATACCGTAATATAAAAGGAAAACCGCCATAACAGATAAAAAGAGTGTGCTTTTTAACTATTACAGCGGTTTAGCAGGGTGAGAAATTAATTAACCCACTACTGCCATGCCGACAGTCATATGTAAACCATAGAACACACCGCGTCCTATAAACTCACCAGCAAACACTAAAATAAAGCCCAATGCTAACAAAGCAATCGAAGGGTTATTTTTACGTAACAGTGGGGCAATCCAACAACTCAAGCCTAAGACTAAAGCCACTAATTTAATACCCATCAAAGCACCATAGTTAGGGACTAAATCCACCGCTTTTTGCACAGAGGTTTGAATAGAACCTAATTCAAAACCTTGTGATGTTGCCACAATAGCACTCACAAGAATGGCGATAACACTGAGTAATGGCAATGCACTGACACAGTTTAGATTAAAACCTGCAATACGCATTAAGAGTGCCGCTAAAATAGGGCCACCGATAAAGGCTGTTAGCACAAAATTAAATGTGGTATAGCTGTTATACCAAGTCGGAACAGTATCAATTTGGTATACACGAGAGATAGCCGTAATAAATAATGCAGCTAATACCATAACCAGTGCGACCCATAATTTGCCTAATACAGCAGGCATTTTATTAAATACAGCCAGTAACCAGTAAATACCACCCAGTGCAAAGAAAATAGAACCGCTAGCAATTTCATTACTTAATGATGAGTGACCCAAACGAAGTAATGAGTTAAATGCGCGTAATGGGGTTCCCATATGCATCATGGATAATAAGAAGCCAATACCCATTAATGCCCAGAGTCCAAACATGCTGTAATGCACTTTTCGGTTCATTTCTGCGGAAAGCTTACCCGAAAGGATAGCGCACCCCATAATAATAAAGGCACCCGCAACACTTTGGCCGATAACAGTAAAAAACATTAGTGGCCATTCATGCAATCCCACCATCTTACACCTCCTCTGGGTTTGCCAGATGACCAGTGGTATCACCCACAGGACGGCTATTGGCATTTAATTTAAGGACAATATTTGGTTTGGTGTATTTTGCTGAAGGAAGTGGTGCAATTTCAGCTAAATCACCATATTTAGCGCGTAACTCTTCAATAGGTGCCATATCTAATGCACGCAGTGGACAAGATTCGACACAAATAGGTTTTTTGCCTTCAGCTACACGTTCATAGCAACCATCACATTTGGTCATATGACCTTTGACTTCATCAAATTGCGGTGCGCCGTAAGGGCAAGCCATATGACAATAACGACAACCGATACAAATATCTTCATTAACAACAACAAAGCCGTCTTCACGTTTATGCATCGCGCCACTTGGGCAAACTTTGGCACAAGCTGGATCGTCACAGTGGTTACACGAAATAGATAGGTAATAAGCAAACACGTTTTGTGTATAAACGCCATCTTGCTCAGTCCAATCACCACCCGCATATTCATAAATACGGCGGAAATTCACTTCAGGGGATAAATTTTTAAAATCCTTGCACGCCAGTTCACAGGTTTTGCAGCCGGTGCAACGACTTGAATCAATATAAAAACCATATTGCGTTGACATAACCAGACTCCTTACGCCTTGACGACTTCAACAAGATTACTGTGAGAAGGATTACCCTTAGCGAGAGGTGAAGGGCGTTGTGTCGTTAACACGTTAATACTACCTGCGTGATCAATTCGATTACTGTCTGGGTTATACCAAGCACCTTCGCTTAAGCCGACCACGCCCGGTAAAATACGAGGTGTGACTTTCGCATTGATCCGAACTTCACCACGATCGTTATAAATACGCACTAAATCACCGTGTTTGATACCGCGTTTAGTAGCATCAACAGGGTTGATCCATATTTCTTGAGGGCAAGCTGCCTTTAAGACATCAACGTTGCCATACGTTGAGTGGGTGCGTGATTTATAGTGGAATCCTGTCATTTGTAATGGATATTTTTCCATTGCTGGATCGCCATAGCTTTCAAAGCCAGCAGAGTAGATAGGCAGTGGATCAATTACATCGTCAGACGCGAGTTCCCATGTTGCTTTAATGTCGGCAAGTTGGGAAGAATAAATCTCAATTTTACCTGATGGCGTTGTTAATGGGTTGTTTTCAGGATCTTCACGGAATTTGCGATAAGCAACGTGATGACCTTCAGGATCGCGTTTTTTGAAGATACCTTGAGCACGGAATTCTTCAAAAGTCGGCAGTTCAGGTAAGTTTTGACGAGATTGCTCATAAAGGTGACGTAGCCACTCTTCTTGTGTTCGGTTTTCAGTGAATTTTTCACCCACACCCATGCGTTTTGCAATTTCGCTTGTCATTTCATAGATATTACGGCTTTCAAAGCGAGGTTTGATTGCCTGATCAGCGAAAATGACATAAGCCATATTACCTGCTGATGCATCCATACAGAAATCCATTTGTTCTGATGCTGTGCAATCAGGAAGTAGAATGTCGGCATATTTAGCAGATGCTGTCATATGGTTATCGATCACCACAATCATTTCGCATTTTTTATCGTCTTGCAAAATGTCATGAGTACGATTGATTTCAGAATGTTGGTTTACTAAGCAGTTGCCCGCGTAGTTCCATACCATTTTGATTGGTACATCAAGTTTGTCTTTACCACGAACACCGTCACGGGTTGCCGTCATTTCTGGACCACGTAAAATGGCATCCGTCCACATAAACATAGAAATGCTGGTGGTAACAGGGTTAGTAAAGGTTGGCATACGAACAAAAGGAATACTGTAAGAGCCTTCACGAGCGCCAGTATTACCGCCGTTAATTCCCACATTACCCGTTAAAATAGAGAGCATTGCGATAGCACGAGAAGCAAGCTCACCGTTAGAACGACGTTGAGGACCCCAGCCTTGTGTAATATAAGCAGGTTTCGCTGTTGCGATTTCACGGGCTAATTTAACAATGCGTGAAGCAGGAATACCAGTGATCTGCGCCGCCCACTCAGGCGTTTTTGGCTGACCATCTGCACCATTACCTAAAATATAGGCTTTATAGTGGCCATTTTTTGGCGCACCCTCTGGCATAGTGGTTTCATCGTAACCAACACAATATTTATCTAAGAAAGGCTTATCAACTAAGTCTTCTTTGATCATGACGTAGGCTAATGCATTAACTAATGCAGCATCTGTTCCCGGACGAATTGGGATCCATTCATCTTCACGACCAGCACCCGTATCGGTATAGCGTGGATCGATGATAATCATTCGTGCATCAGATTTTTCACGAGCTTGTTCAACGTAATAGGTGACACCGCCACCACTCATACGGGTTTCACCTGGATTATTACCGAACATCACGACAAGTTTAGTGTTTTCAATATCTGAAGGGCTATTACCATCTGCCCAACCACCATAAGTATAATTTAAGCCCGCTGCGATTTGCGCCGTACTATAGTCACCATAATGATTCAGATAACCGCCACAACAATTCATTAAACGTGCAATTAATGTTGCACCTGGTGGCCAAGACTTCGTCATGGTGCCACCTAATGTTCCTGTGCCGTAGTTTAGATAAATAGATTCATTACCATAATCTTTGATTAAACGTTTCATGGTATCTGAAATAGTATCAAACGCTTCATCCCATGAAATACGTTCAAATTTACCTTCACCACGTTTACCTACACGTTTCATTGGATAACGTAAACGGTCTGGGTTGTAAACACGGCGACGCATAGAACGACCACGTAAACAGGCACGAACTTGATGTAATTCTTCATAGACATCATTGCCCGTGTTGTCGGTTTCAACGTATTTAATTTCACCATCAACCACATGCATACGTAATGGGCAACGACTACCGCAGTTTACAGTACATGCGCTCCACACGACTTTTTCGCTATTAGTTGTTGGTTTTGTTTCCGAGGCAATGGCTTGATGAAAGGGGAGTGATAATCCACCTGCGGTTATCGCTAAACCACCCGCTGCACCTGTTTTTACAAAACGACGGCGAGATAAGGGAGTGGAAAGTAACGCCATCTCTTTGATGTTTTTCATACATTACTCACTTGATTATTAAAATTTTAAGAAAAAACAGCAGCTAATAAGCTTATAAAGAAATAATTATTGTTATTGTTGTTAAAAAATAAGCACTTTAACGTAGGCAATAAAACCCAACTGTTAATGTGGATACTACGTATTTCCTGAAAGTTGTAGTTGCTTTACATCAAAGAAAAGTGATTTATTACAAGCGTTACAAGTTTTTAAGGTTATCTTAAGTTTTTGTATTGGTTATATTTAATCATTTGATTAACAACCATTATATAAATAAATATATAACGATTAATTAAGTGTTTGGATGTTATCAGTAACATTTATTAAGCCTGCTTACTTGTTTATATCTATATGATTTTGTTAATTCAATGGTCATTTTTATTCATACTTAATTATCTAATAACCAATTAACCTATTTAGCTAAACAAAAATTAAAATCAGTTTAGCTTTTCGTTGTTTTTAATTATTTAAAAGAGTCAAAATGTGATTAATAAACGTGCTTTTTTGTAATTAAGATCACAATTAAGAGACCTTTACCTGAGTTTTTATTGCTATCTTGAATTGATTTTTATTTAATCCAATTAGCTAGCTAAACCGGTTTAGTTTTCAATTAAACTAAATACTCGCTACATAAATAAAAAAGAATGAAGAGGCTATGATGAATATTGAAAAAGTTGCTCACCAGCTTGTGCCTTTATTAGGTGGTGCTGAAAATATCGCAAGTGCAGCACATTGCGCTACGCGCTTAAGACTTGTTCTTGTTGATGACTCAAAAGCAGATAAAGAGGCAATAAATAAATTAGAGGGTGTAAAAGGGTGTTTTAGTAACGCTGGGCAAATTCAGGTCATTTTCGGCACAGGGTTAGTTAATAAAGTACATGCTGCATTTATTGCTGCCGCAGGTATTGGTGAATCTAGTAAATCTGAGGCTGCAAATATTGCAGCTAAAAAGCTCAATCCATTTCAACGAATAGCTAGACTGCTTTCTAATATATTTGTCCCTATTATTCCTGCCATTGTAGCGTCAGGCTTATTAATGGGATTGCTGGGATTAATGAAAACTAACCAGTGGGTAAGTCCCGATAATGCACTCTATATCATGCTTGATATGTGTAGCTCCGCGGCTTTTATTATTTTGCCCATTCTTATTGGTTTTACTGCCGCAAAAGAATTTGGCGGAAATCCTTATCTTGGCGCGACATTAGGCGGAATTTTAACGCATCCAGCCTTAACTAACGCGTGGGGGGTTGCGGCTGGATTTAATACCATGAATTTTTTTGGGTTAGAAGTCGCCATGATTGGCTATCAAGGAACTGTTTTCCCAGTATTACTGGCTGTTTGGTTTATGAGTGTACTGGAAAAACAATTACGTAAAGTTGTTCCTAATGCACTTGATTTAATTATCACGCCATTTTTAACCGTTATTATTTCAGGCTTTGTTGCATTATTAGTGATTGGACCTGTCGGTCGTCTTTTAGGTGATGGTATTTCATTAATACTAAGTACGTTAATTACGCAGGCAGGTTGGATTGCAGGGCTTATTTTTGGTGGTCTTTATTCTGTTATTGTTATTACAGGAATACACCATAGTTTCCATGCAGTAGAAGCTGGATTATTAGGGAATCCGAATATTGGCGTAAATTTCTTATTACCTATTTGGGCGATGGCTAATATTGCACAAGGAGGAGCCTGTATTGCTGTTTGGTTTAAAACCAACGATGCGAAAATTAAAGCCATTACGATCCCATCGGGTTTCTCCGCGATGTTAGGTATTACAGAGGCGGCAATTTTCGGGATTAATTTGCGTTATGGCAAACCTTTTATTGCTGCACTAATTGGAGGTGCTGCTGGAGGCGCTTGGGTTGTTGGCTCTCACGTTTATATGACCGCGGTTGGTCTTACCGCTATTCCGGGTATTGCGATTGTACAAGCGGGTTCAATTATTAATTATGTTATTGGTTTAGTGATCGCATTCTTAACAGCTTTTGTTCTTTCTCTTTTACTGAAATATAAAGTGGAGTCTGCATAAATGACAAAAAGCGAAGGATTATCTGCAATTTTACAAGCGGTTATGCGTAATAGCGCTAAAGCTGCAAAAGATAAATACTATCCGCGTTGGCATTTAGCGCCAATAACTGGGTTATTAAATGATCCCAATGGGTTTTGTTTTGATGGTAAGTATTATCATCTTTTCTATCAGTGGGATCCTTTGTCTTGTGAGCATAAAAATAAATGTTGGGGGCATTGGCGTTCAAAGGATCTTATCACTTGGCAACATCAGCCCATCGCTTTACTTCCTGATGAGTTTTATGACAAAGACGGTTGCTATTCTGGCAGTGCAGTGATCCACCAAGGGCAATTAACACTCTGCTATACCGGAAATGTAAAATTTGATGATGGCTCCCGCACTGCATGGCAGTGTTTAGCAGTTGAAAATCAGCGGGGTGGTTTTGATAAGTTAGGGCCTGTTTTAGGGCTTCCTGAAGGTTATAGCGGACATGTTCGTGATCCTAAAATTTGGCAACACAACGATAAATGGTACATGGTATTAGGGGCGCAAACGTTAGATAAACAGGGTAAGGTTTTACTCTATCGTGCATCTCACTTATATCAATGGCAATTAATAGGCGAGTTAGCAGGAAGTCATTTAGGTGGATTAGATGATGCGGGTTATATGTGGGAATGCCCTGATCTTTTTGAACTTAGTGGACACTTTATTTTATTAACCTGTCCTCAAGGAATAAAAAAAGAGCAATATCGATTTTTAAATTCGCACTCTAGTGCTTATTTAATGGGCAGTTTTGATTATTCAACATTGCAGTTTCAACATGGTGATTTAATCGAACTTGATGCAGGTTTTGAGTTTTATGCGCCTCAAACCACACAAGTTAATGGTAGGCGTTTATTATTTGGTTGGATGGGGGTTCCTGATGGAGAGGAAATGTATCAACCGACCATTGCTAATGGCTGGATACATCAAATGACCTGTCCTCGTGAATTACAAATAAGAGAAGGGCAACTTTATCAGCAACCCGTAAAAGAATTACAGCAACTCAGACAAAATGTACAATATTGGCAAGGCATTGCAGATGATGCGCCTGAAATTAACGGGTTTTGTGTTGAATTAGAGGTGGAACTAATAGACTCTCTCTTAATTCAATTCTCTGATTCACTTGAATTAACCATTGAGAATAATCAAGCAATATTAAAACGTCGTAGTGTTAAAAATGGTGAATGGCAATCACGTTTCTGGTCTGGTGATATAAAACATCTTCAAATATTATGTGACAGTTCGAGCGTGGAAATTTTCTTTAATCATGGTTTGGGTGTGATGAGTAGTCGTTTTTTTCCTTCAGCAAAAAAGATCATTAATTTCTCGGGTAAAAACACAATAAAGCTAACAACTTGGCAATTAAATGATGCATTGTTTAGTTAAATAAGATTAGATAAACAATAAATTAATTTAAATTTAGTAAATGCAGCCTTAAGTAAAATAACAGTGAAAAAACAAAAGCGTACGACTATTACAGATATTGCAAAACTAGCAGGCGTATCAAAAACAACAGCTAGTTTGGTATTGAATGGCCGAGGTAAAGAGATGCGTGTTGCTGATGACACCATTGCACGTATTACCTCTATTGCCCAAAAATATCAGTATCAACCTAACATTCATGCTCGCTCTTTACGTGATAATCGCAGTTATGCATTGGGATTGGTTATTCCTGATATTACTAACTACGGATTTGCTTCAGTGGCTTATGAGCTAGAAATATTATGTAGAGAAGCGGGTATTCAGCTACTTATTTCCTGTACGGATGAAAATGCGGCTCAAGAGACTCTCGCAATAGAACATTTGTTATCACGACAAATCGATGGTTTGATTGTGGCTTCTTGTTTACAAAATGATTTTGAATATCAGCGCTTAAGTAAACAAATTCCCGTTGTGTTATTTGACCGTTATTTTGACGGTACAACATTACCTTTTGTTGTCACAGATTCAACTACCACGACACAACAACTTATTGCAGAGATTGCTTCAACAAATGGCATTGATGAATTTTACTTTTTAGGTGGACAATCAACGATTTCACCTACAAAAGATCGCCTTTTAGGTTTTACGCAAGGGCTTTCTCAAGCCAAGATTAATTTAAAAACAGAGTGGATCATTCACGGGCACTATCATCCAAGTTCAGGCTATGAAATGTTCGGCTCTTTATGTGCGTCTTTAGGTCGGCCACCTAAGTTTGTTTTTACTTCAGCCTGCGGTTTGCTGGAGGGTGTATTACGGTATTTAAGCCAAAATAAAATCATGCAAGATGATGTTTATTTAGCTGGTTTTGATGATCACTATCTTTATGATTCATTATCGATACCAATAGATACTATTGCACAAAATAATCCTGAATTAGCCTCACACTGCTTTCGACTCATTATGGAATTAATTAACCAAGCAAATTTAGAAACTCACCAAATTTTTGTTCCAGCAAAAATTCATCAGCGACATGAGTAAGATTGAGCAATTTCATGCAATCATCAGTATAGTGTTTATGATACAAGCTGATGATTTTTACTGTTGATGGGATCAATATTCGATGCGACAAGAGCAGGCTAAACTTATTCACCTTCCTGAGCTTAATAGCCTTGCTTATCTGCAAGCTGAATATTTGCATCAGACTTTTTCACGTCATACCCATGAGGGCTTCTGTATTGGTGTGATTGATGATGGCGCACAACAGTTTTATCGCACAGGAAGAGAACATATCGCCCCCAAAGGCGATATCATCATTGTTAATGCCGATGAAATTCACACAGGCTCCTCTGCGGTTGAATCAGGTTGGGCTTATCAAGCTATTTATCCCACGCCAGAATACCTGCAAACATTAACGCGTGATCTACAACAAGAGCAGGGTGCAACGCCTTGGTTTCCTGATGCCGTTATTCACGATCCTGGTTTAAGCCAGCAACTTTTATTGCTTTTTTCATTACTGGAACAACCCAATAATTATCTTTTAAAAGAGTCGCTATTACTTTCGACAATGGCAATGTTGATTTTGCGTTATAGCAAAAAAAGAACCCAAGAAAAACCATTAAGCGCTATAGGGCAACGGTTACAGTGGGTGAGTGAATTAATGAATGATACACCTGAAAATGAATTTTCACTTAATACCTTAGCAGAGATGGTAAATTTAAGCCCTTGGCATTTTCTACGCCAATTTAAAAAAGAGATTGGTATGACTCCGCATGCTTGGCTTATTCAAGCCCGTATTCGTAAAGCAAGGCAGTTACTCTCTTTAGGCCACACACTTACCGATGTAACACAACGTTGTGGTTTTTCAGATCAAAGCCATTTCCATCGTCATTTTAAAAATGCCATTGGTGTTACACCAGGTAATTATTTAAAAGGGCTCCGATTATCTTCCTCTTTAAAGTCCCCTTTGTTGTCGTAAAAAACAAACAAAATAGCAATTTTATACAATCCTATTTACTTTTACGGACTGATAATCATTCTCTATAGAATTAATGTATTAGAAGTGAAGACAGGTAAATGGAAAAAATCAAAAATAATAATGAAGATAGGCAAGTAATGCGTGCTTTTGGCCTTGGTGCTTTGCATGTTTTGCCTTTATGCCTTGCGGTTATTCCTTGGGGAATATTAGCGGGATCAATGGCCGTTGATGCAGGATTAACCTTTGCACAAAGTGTCGGAATGTCTGCAATTATATTTGCAGGGGCGGCGCAATTGGTGACATTAGGATTAGTGGCTTCTGGTGCGGGAATGCTGACCATTATTTTTTCTGTCTTTTTTATTACAGCTCAGCATCTTTTATACGGACTAACCTTACGTTCTCATGTTGCCCATTTAAAATGGTATCAACGTATTACAATAGGTTTTTTATTAACGGATGAACTTTTTGCTGTTTCAGCACAACCTAAAGTAAAACTCACACCCGCTTATATGATAGGTGCGGGATTATGTTTTTATTTAGCGTGGGTTGCCGTTAGTATTGTTGGCATTATTATGGCAAGCCAAGTTTCTGATTTATCTCGTTATCATCTTGATTTTTCTATTGTTGCCACGTTATTGGCAATTGTTATTCCGTTAATAAAAACATTTAGTACATTAGTAGGTGTTATTGTCTCTTTTTGCCTATCTATTATTTTCAGCTGGTTGAATATAGAAGGTGGCGTAGTGATTGGTGGATTAACAGGCATGTTTATTGCTGTTTGTGTTGCTAGAGCCAGAGGAGAACAAAAATGACATGGTCGTTATTATTAATTTTGGCACTCGTCATTTTTATGCTGCGTTATTTCTTTCTTGAACCGGCGATCCCCGTCAAATTACCGTCTGTGATCAGACAGGCATTAGGATATTCTGCACCTTGTTTATTAACTGCAATTTGTGCACCCATTGTGCTGTTAGAAAAAGGTGAATTTAAAGGTATTCTAGATAATCCTTATCTTTGGGGAACCTTATTATGTGTAGGATTAGCGCTTAAAATACGTAATACCTTAGTGGTCGTATTGCTGACATTAGTGGGCTTTTATCTGCTTAATGCCTTGTTAAACTAAATACCAAGGTGATTTTATTTAACATGATATTTACATTTTAAAACTATCACACCTGTAATAATCTAAGTTATTATTTTATCAGCCGTTCTTGAACGGCTGATTCTACCTCTCTTTTCTAAATCTCCATTCATTATTCGACTCGTTTCACCTCTCATTTTTAACGTATGCCAATTGATGTTGTGTTAAAAAAATGTGATCTAAATTGCTTTGATTTGGTTTTGCTTCTGTTTTTGGTTTTTTGTTTTGAATACCATCGCAGAATCACTGACCTAATCTCCTTATTCTCGTTATCAATGATACGGAGGCACTTTATATGTTTTCAGAAGAACGGCGACAGGAAATTTACACCATCATCAGAGAACAAAAGAAAGTTAAAGTGGCTCAACTTGCGGAAAAATTCAGTGTCACATTGGAAACTATTCGCAGTGATTTGAAATACCTCGAAGGAGAAGGGTTGATCAAACGTTGTCATGGTGGCGCCATACTAGGGAAACAAGAAATTAAAAAAATAAGTAAATTTAGTGATAGTTTTGATATTTCATGTTTATTGCACGATTTATTAATCGTGAGAGAACGTAAAGATAGAAAGCCAGAAGGCAAAGTCTGTGTGCTTGGGTCATTTGTGGTAGATATTATTGCCAATGTCGATTCTTTTCCAAAAGTCGGAGAGTTAATTAACTCTAAAAGCAATTCGATAGGCCCTGGTGGTAAAGGAACAAATCAGGCAATGGCCGCCAGTTTTTCTGATGCGAAAGTGCATTTGATAACGAAAGTTGGTGAAGATCATTTTAGTAAATATGCATATAAATATTTACAAGAAAGTGGAATTGATTCTTTTACTATTTTTCAAACAGAAATAGAGCCGACAGGCAGTTCAATTAGTTATTTAGCAGATAAAACACAAAACAATATTACAGCGACTTATTTAGGAGCGAACAATACATTCTCTGAGCAAGAGATTGATATTTCTTTGCCTTATGTAAGTGAGGCAGATGTGTTATTGCTCCAAGGTGAAATTAATATAGAAGCCAATATTAAAGCAGCGATGTTTGCAAAGTCTGTTAATAAAATTATCGTGCTTAATGTTGCACCTTATAGCGAAGATTTAAAACAACTTTATGCCACTCTTGATTTTATTACGTTAAATGCAAATCAGGCATCACACTGGGCTGACATTGAAATAAACGATATTAATGACGCCACACAAGCGATTAACGTTATTTCAGGTGATGAAAATAAGAAAGTCATTATCTATATGGATGAGCTTGGTGTGGTCTATTTTGACGGACGCGCCACTTTTCATATTCCCCCTATGCCATCGTTACGAGTGGATACGATGGCAGCCACGGATGCTTTTAATGGCGCATTTGCTTCAAAAATAGCGGCAGGAGGCACAATGCATGAGAGTGTATTATTTGCCAGTGCTTTCCTCTCTGCATTTATAGAACAAAAAGGCGTAACAGCAATGCCTGTACTTTCTCAAGTTCAGGCTCGCCTTAAATCAAGGCTCGAAGATATTCGACCACAAATAATCTGCAATGAGAAAAGGTGCATATAATGAAAAAAACACTTCTGGCATTTACCCTATGCAGTTCCATTTTTACACTTCCTGCTTTTGCTCAATATCCAGAAAAGCCGATTACTATTATTGTTCCTTGGGCTGCTGGCGGTAATACTGATACTGTTGCACGCCTAGCGGCTAAAGGGTTACAAGAAGAATTAGGCGTGACCGTTAATGTGGTAAATAAAACTGGAGGTAGTGGTGTTGTAGGTCATGATGCCATTAAAAATGCAAAACCCGATGGTTACACATTAGGTATTGCAACGGTTGAAATTACCATGATGCATCATCAAGGCATGACAAATTTAACTTACCAAGATTACACACCGATTACACGTCTTGCCGTTATTTATGGTGGATTACAGGTTGGGAAATCTTCACCATTTAAAAATGCACAGGAAATTATTGATTACGCAAAAGCAAATCCGGGTAAATTAAAAGCATCTGGCAGTGGTTTAAATTCAATCTGGCATCTCAATACTATTGGTATGTTGCGTGCCGCAGGATTGCCTGATAACGCCATTCGCTTTATCCCATCTCAAGGTGCAAGTGCTGCATTACAAGAGCTTGCTTCTGGTGGTGTTGATATTGTGACCTCTTCATTAGGTGAGGCGGATAGTATGGTAAAAGCAGGATTAGTAAAGCACATGGCAATTATGTCAAATGAGAAATCGGCTTTTTATCCTGATGTACCATTATTTAAAGAAGCCACACCTTATAACTGGGATTTACAAGCATGGAATATGCTAGTTGCGCCAAAAGGGTTAGATAAAGAAGTGCAAGATAAACTTACGGCTGCAATGAAAAAAGTGTATGCATCTGGTGAATTAGCCGAGTTTGCAAATAAACAAGGATTTGAAGTGATCGAGCTATATGGAGATGATGCCACTCAATTTATGGCTAATGAAGATAAAAAGTTTGGTGAAATTATAAAGAAATAACTGAGGAAACGGCTGAACAACAGCCGTTTTTATGCCTATGCTAAATCGTCATATTCTATCGCTAATATTTTGCTGCTTTGGTTTATTTCTTATTGTTTATAGTGCGTATTCATTAGGTGATTTTAGTGAATATGGCGCCGCTTTTATGCCTTCTATTATTGGCGGCGGCATGATTATATTTTCATTAATAGATATATTTTCACGTAATCAAGAAAGTGATATTCCATTAATTTCATGGCGTGAAATAAAATTCGTTTTATTAATTATTGGTATTATTCTTTTTTATGTTTTTGCATCAGATTATCTAGGTTTTATTTTAACGGGGTTAATTATTACAGCACCGTTAATGATGAAATATGCAACAACAAAACCGATATACAGTTTTATTATTTCAGCCAGTGTGGTGTTAGGTGTGTATTACTTATTTACCGCTGTACTGTTAGTACCGCTACCTCAGCTATTTTAATAAATAGAGAACAACAGTATGGATATATTAATTAGCGCACTTGCTTATATTGATTACACAACAATACTTGTCGTTATTGGTGCTTGTTTATTTGGCTTATTCGTTGGTGCCATTCCCGGATTAACATCAACAATGGCTATCGCATTAATGGTACCATTTACTTTTTTTCTTGATCCGATTCCTGCATTAGCCTTAATGATTTCTGTCGGCGCGTCTTCTATATTTGCGGGTGATATTCCAGGTGCTTTATTAAATATCCCGGGTACGCCTGCATCAGCGGCTTATACCAATGATGCACACAGCTTAGTTAAAGAAGGTAAAACCAACCGCGTATTAGGTATGTCGTTAACAAGCTCTGTGATTGGTGGCGTTATTGGTACAATTATATTGGCGTCAACAGCGCCAGTTTTAGCTGAGTTTGCTTTAAAATTTAGTTCTTATGAATATATGTGGCTGTCTTTAATTGGGCTTAGCTGTGCAACTATTGTTTCAGGTTCACATATTAGAAAAAGCTTATTAGCACTGTTCTTTGGTATTGCATTATCCACCATTGGTTATGATGAATTTACAGGGCAAGCACGCTTTACTTTCGGTGAAGTCTCTTTAATGCAAGGTGTAAGTTTTATTCCAGCAATGATAGGATTATTTGCAATTTCTGGTGCAATTAAATATTACGTTGAGCGTTGGAAAGAAAAGCAAATCACGCTAAGTGAAGTGAATGCTGAAAATAACTCTTACAATATTTTTAAAGGGGTTGGCGGTGTTGTTCGCCAGCGTAAAGGCGGCATTTTTCGTAGCGGAATAATAGGAACATTAATTGGAGCTTTACCTGGTGCGGGTGCCGATATTGCGGCATGGATCTCTTATGCCGTTTCAAAGAAACTCTCTAAAAACCCAGAAAAATATGGTCATGGTTCTGAAGAAGGTATTGTTGATGCTTCAGCAAGTAATAATGCAAGTTTAGCGGGAAGTTGGATCCCATCTTTAGTATTTGGCATTCCGGGCGATTCAGCTGCTGCAATTATTATCGGTGTCTTGTATATGAAAGATATGCAACCAGGACCAACACTGTTTTTATTCAACCCTGATAAATTGTATGCTGTCTTTATTATTTTCTTTATTGCTAATTTAATTTTATTACCGATTGCTTTTATTGTTGTCAATTTATTGAAGAAGATTGTTGCTATTGATAATGCAATTATTTATCCAGCAATTATCTTATTTAGTCTCGTAGGCTCTTACGCAATTACTAATACGATGTCTTCTATTGTTGTTATGTTAGTAATGGGTGTTATCGGCTATTTCCTTCAAGAACGAAAATTCCCAATATCACCCATTATTTTGGGCATGATCTTAGGGCCCATGTTAGAAAAGAATTTACTTTCATCATTAATGAAGTCAGATGGTGATTTTATTAATTTTATTAATAGACCTATTTCGATGGTATTAGCCAGTGTGTTTTTATTCATTGTTATTATGCAAGTTAGAGGTGCGTTTAAAGCTAAATAAAGTCTCGTTTATTTATAAAAAATTATTTAAATAGAGATGCTTTTTAAGTATCAGGGAAAACTCATCTTAAATAAACGAAATGTTTTTTTAAGATGATAAAAATCAGCAGATAAATAAAAATATCGGGTGATCACATGAAAAAAATATTAAATAAGCCAGAAAATTATGTCGATGAAACATTAGCGGGCTTATGCCTTGCTCATGGTGATATTTATCGTCAACCACAGCCAAGATTGATTACTCGTTCGAAAAAAGCAAATAAGCCCAAAGTGGGTATTGTAACGGGTGGCGGATCGGGTCACTTACCTGTATTTACAGGGTATGTCGGTGAGGGCTTATTAGATGCAGCCGCCGTAGGCGATGTTTTTGCTTCACCTTCAGCTGATTTAATGGCAGATGCCATTCGTGAAGCAAACAGTGGCTTAGGTGTATTGTTACTTTATGGCAATTATGGTGGCGATATCATGAATTTTGATATGGCGACTGAAACTGTCGATTTTGAAGATGATATTCGTTGTACAACCGTTTTAGCTGCTGACGATGTGGCTTCAGCAAAACCAGAAGAAGCGCACAAACGCCGTGGTGTTGCTGGAATGATCTATGGTTTTAAAATGGCGGGCGCCAAAGCCGAAGAAGGAGCAACACTTGATGAAGTCACGCGTGTTGCTCAAAAAACCATGGAAAATACTCGAACCATTGGTTGTGCGCTGACATCTTGTACCTTACCCGCAGTAGGACATCCTACTTTTGAAATTGGCGAAGATGAAATGGAAATGGGGATGGGTATTCACGGTGAACCGGGAATTTGGCGTGATAAATTACGCAACGCAGATGATATTGCACAAGAGATGTTTGAGCGCTTACAGACAGAATTATCATTAAAAACAGGAGATAAAGTCTCTGTATTAGTTAACTCTTTAGGCGCAACACCATTAGAAGAGCTTTATATTCTATACAACAAAATTACACAGCTGATTGATAAAACGGGTGCAACAATTGTACATCCGTTAGTCGGACGCTATGCCACATCCATGGAAATGACTGGTGCAAGTTTAACATTGTGTAAATTGGATGATGAGCTAGAAGCTTTGATGAATGCACCAGCTCATTGTGCATTCTGGAGGGTATAGCGATGAATATTACGCTTGATATGCTCAAACAAGCGGTGATCCGTATCGCTATTGCTTGCGAGCAATCTCAATCAATGCTGTGTGAAGCAGATAGTCGTCTAGGTGATGGGGATTTAGGGATCACCATGCAAAAAGGCTGGCGACAAATTGCAGATGATTCACAAGATTGGCCTGAAGATCTAAGCAAAGCACTTTTCCAATGCAGTAAATCATTACAAAAAGCCTGTGCTTCTTCTTTTGGTACATTGCAAGCAACCGCTTTTATGGCAATGGCAAAATACTGCAAAGAAAATCAACTTCAAGAAATATCGTCCTCTGACATTTCACCACTATTAACTATTGCATACCAAAGCATGATGGCAAGGGGAAAAGGGGAATTAGGGCAAAAATCCGTACTCGATATTCTTTACCATTTATCTGAAGCGCTAAAACCAACTTTAGCTATCGATAATTTAAAAGCAGCAGCCTTACAAAGCGTCGATAGTACGCTTAATGAATTTCGCCAAAAACCTAATTTATTAGGTCGAGCCCGTATGTTTCCAGAAAAATCTATTGGTTTAGATGATCCGGGTATGTTGGCAATTAAAGTTATTGTTGAAGCAATCTGATTTAATAAAGGTCTTTATATGAAAAAATTATTTGGCGTTACAGTGGCAATGGTTACTCCGTTTGATTCGAACGATCAAGTAGATATTAAAGCGTTATCTGCATTAACTGAAATGCTAGTAACCAAGGGCGTTGATTGCCTTTATCCTTGTGGTACAACGGGTGAGATGTTGCGTTTATCTGCATTAGAACGTAAGAATGTTGCGAAAACCGTTGTTGAAACAGCGAATAAGCGTTTACCGGTCTTTATTCATGTTGGTGCAATGACATTAACTGAAACCATTGAATTAGCCAAACACGCAGTTGAAATTTGTGCCGATGGTATTGGTGTGGTAACACCACAATTTTTTGGTGCGACAGACAGAGAATTAGAAAACTATTTTGTGACAGTGGCAAATAGCGTACCAGATAATTTCCCTGTTTATTTGTATAATATTCCACAATGTGCCGCAAATAACATCAAGCCTGAATTAGCGGCAAAAGTACAACAACAGTGTAAAAATGTAATTGGTATTAAATACAGTTTTGCTGATAACAATACAACATTAAGCTACCTTACAGTTGCTGAGGGTTTTTCCGTCCTTCATGGCTACGATAAATTATTCCTAGGTTTATTAGATGCGGGCTGTGACGGTACGGTTTCTGGTTGTGCTTGCGTATTCCCTGAGCCTTTTGTGAATATGTATAAAGCTTATATCGCAGGTCATTACCAAGAAGCGAAACAGTGGCAACAATTTTGTGTGAAATTTAGTGATGCACTTAAGTCTGGTGCGAATATGGCAATATTTAAATCGGCATTAACCATGCGTGGTTTAGAAGGTGGTCATATGCGTTTGCCACAACTCGATTTATTGCCTGAAGAAAATCAACAATTAAAAGAAAATCTGACTCAATTATGTAAAGAAGCAGGTATCACTTTTTCACTTAATTAAAAATGGTTAAACAAACGCCCCTGTTATTTTAGTTGATTGGTTGTATGTTGGTTCTTTTAAGCAGTATAGGTTTTTCTATACTGCTTTTTTCCATATTAGAACATGCAAGTTCATTGCGCTAAAAATCGACCATATTGCGCGATATCGACATTACCACCGCTGATAATAATACCAATCTTCTTGCCTTTTAATTTATCACCAAATTGACGAGCGGCCGCTAAACTTAAACAACCTGTAGGCTCTACAATTATTTTCATTCGCTGAGCATAAAACTGCATAGCCGAAATTAATTCTTCATCTGTCGCCGTTAAAATATCGTTCACATGGTTACGAATAATCTCAAAAGTATAATTGCCTAGGTGCTGTGTTTGTGCGCCGTCTGCAATTGTTTTCGGTGTATCAATATGAATGATTTCGCCTTTGCGTAATGATTGTTGTCCGTCATTTCCAGCTAAAGGCTCAACGCCAAATATTTTACAATCTGGGGAGAGGGCTTTGGTTGATAATAAAGAGCCAGAAAGTAAACCACCACCCCCTAATGGAACAAATAGCATATCTAATTGACCAACTTCATCAAACAGCTCTTTTGCAGCAGTGCCTTGCCCAGCAATAATATGAGGATGATCGTAAGGTGGAATTAATGTTAAACCTTCTTTTTGTGCTAGCTGTTGTCCAATTTTTTCACGATCTTCTGTATAGCGGTTATAGGTGATCATTCGACCACCATAGCCTTTTGTTGCTTCCATTTTTGCCTTTGGTGCATCTTCAGGCATGATAATTGTTGCAGGAATACCTAATAGCTTTGCCGATAAAGCTATAGCTTGAGCATGATTGCCTGATGAGAAAGTCACGACACCATTTTTACGTTGTTGTGCGGTAAATTGAGATAACGCATTCATCGCCCCCCGAAATTTAAATGCGCCCATTCGCTGAAAATTTTCACATTTAAAATAAAATTGTGCCCCTGTTAGCTCATTAATAGTGCGAGAGGTTAAAACAGGCGTTTTATTAAGATAGGGCAGAATACGTTGATGAGCTTCAGCAACATCTTTATAAGTGGGAGCAGGTAACTTATTCATAAGATTATTCCTTGATAACAACGGCTTCAATTTCGATTTTGCTCCCGAAATGGAGCTCTTTTACACCTGCCACTAATCTTGCTGGTCTATGTTCACCAATCCATTTTGCATATAACTCATTAACGATAGGCCATTCATTAATATCTGTCACATAGACTTTAACTTGAGCAATATCGGTTTTCTTTGCATTAATTCCGAGAAGACAAGCAGCTAAATTTTCAAGGACTTGTGTGATTTGTTCTTCAACAGGTTTGTCTGCTAAAGGTTTACCTTGTTTATCTAAGGGTAATAACCCTGAAACAAACGACATATTGTTTGCAGTAACGATATGAGAGTAATGCCCACTAGGTGAAGAGAGTGCTTCAATATTTTGTTGTATAAGATGTGAGGCCATTGTGTTTTCCTATTTCACTTAAAGTAGATAAAATGTACACCTTGTTGTACATAATGTCTAGTGTTAGATAAATAGTTTACTTTCTCACAAAAAAATAAGAGTATATGTAGAATAAAGGGATGTTAATCTATCTTTAGGAGTAACCAAATTTCGTTCAGCGATTTCTTTAACGGCATCTTTTATTTTAGAAAAATCAACTTCATTTTTATTTTCTGATAAAAAATTGTAAATATATTCAGCCATTAAACAATAAGTTTCATATTTTGAATATGAATCATTAGAAATTCCTAATTCATCTATTGCTTTTACGACGTCAGGGATATCTTGTAAGTGTTGGATTATCGTACTTTGAGCCGCTTTAATATCTAAATTTAAATTAAATTTTTTAGATGTTAAAATAAATATAATTTCTTTAAGTTTTTTATCTATATTAAGTTCTTTATTTGCACTAGCATCTTTATTCAAATTTAAATTGTCAATTTTTCGATTAATTATTGAAGAAGGAAATATTCTCCTTTCATTCTCCCACCAACTTAAAATAGCATTATCTGCTTTAGCATAAGCTTCATTTAATAATCTTATTGATTTTTCTTTGTTTTTTATATTAATCTTGCAAGAGGATATTTCTTCATGGCTATAAAGAACTCGTATTTTTGATATTAATTCTTTGCTGATATTTGCAATATTTACACTAGTTTTTTTCCCATTATAACCACCAGAGATGTCTTTTAATGGTGTGTTTTTAATATCATCAATATTATCTAAAAGTTTCAAATAGTTTTTTAAATTTTCGTTATTAAAAACAGGGTTTGTATTTTGAACTTTATTTTCAAATTTATTTAAAATATTTATCATAAAAACTCCTTTTGTCATTAAAAGAAATTTTGACAGGATAAATAATAAAATCTTTCATAAATAAAACCAATGAATCTAATCATAACCACCCGTAAAACGGGTGGTTTGCTCTTGCCCTATAAGGGCTTGTTACCGACTGCGCCTAGATGACGCTGCTTTCTCTTCGTTCAAGCTTAGTGTCTTTGCTACTTTGGCCTACCCCTTGAAGGGGTCTCTACTTAATTTATCTGAGATTAAATCCGACTTTTCTTGCTCTCTGATATACTTTTGTATTGTCACTTCATTTAGCCCTACCGTACTGACATAGAACCCTTCTGCCCAAAACTTTCTGTTGCCAAATTTATATTTTAAATTGGCATGTCTATCAAAGATCATTAGTGAGCTTTTACCTTTCAAGTATCCCACGAAGCTTGAAACACCTATCTTTGGTGGAATGCTCACTAACATATGAACATGATCTGGCATGAGATGTCCTTCGATTATTTCTACTCCTTTGTACTTACAAAGGTCTCTGAGGATCTCACCTATACTTGAACGAATATTATTAAAAAGCAAAAACCGCGCAATAAAGCGCGGTTACTGTTCTGTCCTTAGAAGTTTAGCTTAGTTTTTACAATGTAATCGCAGAAGCTTTCCAAATTCGTTGCATATATTCTGTTACGGCACGATCCGCAGAAAAATAACCCATTTGGCAGATATTTAACGCAGATTTTCTCAACCAAGCATCTTCATCTTGATAGAGAACATCAACACTATCTTGAGTATCAACATAACTACGATAATCAGCTAATACCTGATAATGATCGCCAAATTCAATTAAGCTATCGAAAATTGATTTGTACTTATCAGGATCCGTTGGATTAAAGAAACCATTAGCGATTTGATTAAGCACAGTGTGTAACTCAATATCTTCATCGTAATAACGACGAGGGGAATAACGCTGTCTTAATTCCGCCACTTCTTGTGCATTGTGACCAAAGATAAACATATTATCGAAACCAACATGTTCACCAATTTCAATATTCGCGCCATCAAGTGTACCAATGGTCAATGCACCATTTAGGGCAAATTTCATATTTCCTGTACCAGAAGCTTCTGTTCCTGCTAATGATATTTGCTCAGATAAATCTGCCGCAGGGATAATATGTTGCGCTAAACTTACGCCGTAATTAGGAATAAAGATCACTTTTAGTTTATCTTTAATACGCTCGTCATTATTAATCTTACTTGCAATATCGTTGATAAGATTGATAATTTTCTTTGCATTATAATAGGCTGAAGCAGCCTTACCGCCAAAAATAAATACGCGAGGTACCCAATTTTTCTCTGGATTTTCTAAAATGCGATTATAACGAGTGATAATACCTAACACATTGAGAAGTTGACGTTTATATTCATGAATACGTTTGATTTGTACATCAAACAGTGCATCAGGATTAATATCAATCTTTAAATCTTCCTTAATGATCTGAGCAAGATTTTGTTTATTGATACGTTTTGAATCTTTTAATTGGTGCAAGAAATTTTTATCTTTTACCAATGACATTAACTCACCCAATTGCTCTAAATTAGTTCGCCAGTTTGTACCAATATGGCTATCAATTGCTTTAGAGAGAGAAGGGTTTGCTAATGCCAACCAACGACGTGGTGTGATCCCATTGGTAATATTGCAGAATTTCTTAGGATAGAACATCGCAAAATCAGCAAATAAAGATTGCACCATTAATTGGCTATGAAGTTCAGAAACACCATTAACCTGATGACTAATAATAACCGCTAACCATGCCATACGAACATTACGGCCATTCTCTTCATCAATAATAGAAACACGACGCAATAAATCGTTATCGTTAGGGAATTGAGCTCTAACTTGTTTCAAGAATTTATCATTGATTTGGAAAATGATTTGTAAATGGCGAGGAAGCGAACGACCTAGCATGTCAACAGGCCAAGTCTCTAATGCTTCACCCATTAATGTATGGTTGGTGTATGAGAATATATGAATAGTTTGTTCCCATGCCTCATCCCAGCTAAATCCATGATTATCAATCAGCTGACGCATTAACTCAGGAATAGCAAGAACAGGGTGAGTATCATTAAGATGAATTGCAATAAAATCTTTTAAATTATCAAAGCGTTGATGCAGATGATAATGACGTTGCAAAATATCTTGAACAGAAGCACTCACTAAGAAATATTCTTGCTGTAAACGCAACATTTTACCTGACATTGTTGAATCATCAGGATAGAGAATACGAGAGATATTTTCAGAGCGATCTTTTGCTTCTGTTGCTTCTAGATATTCACCTTTATTAAATTTACCTAAGTTAAACGCAACATTTGATTTGGCTGACCACAAACGAATGGTGTCTGTCGCTTGGGTGTTATAACCAGGAACAATAGAATCATAAGGTTGTGCCATAACATTAAAGGTATCAACCCAATAACTTTTCTCACCTTCTTGTTGTAAACGTCCGCCAAAATCCACTTCAAATTGCAGATCATGACGAGGGAATTCCCAAGGATTACCTTTTTCAAGCCAGTTATCCGCAACTTCATGTTGTTCGCCATTTTTAATTTGTTGGCGGAACATTCCGTATTCATAACGAATACCATAACCTGTAACGGGATAACCTAGTGTGGCACAAGAATCAAGGAAGCATGCAGCCAATCGACCTAGCCCCCCATTACCTAAACCTGGATCGGGCTCGAGTTCGATTTGTTTTTCAAGATCAAGACCTAACTCTTTTAATGCCTCTTTGACTTCGTGATAAACACCTAAAGAGAGCATGGCGTTTGTCAAAAAACGCCCCATGAGAAACTCCATCGAAATGTAATAAACTTGTTTTACTTTTGGTGAAAGCTCCGCTTTGGTTGATTTTAACCAACGCTCGACTAAACGGTCTCTAATAGCGTAAGAGGTTGCATTTAACCAATCTGTTGGTGTTGCATATTTTGGCGACGTACCAACGATAAACATAAGTTTATAAACAATGGAACGCTTTAATGATTCAATATCCTTATCGGGTGATAAATAATCAAATTCACATAAATTTTTCATTATAAATCTCTTTTTGTTATCCACTGGTTCAAATAGACTTCATGTCTATAAATTTTGATACAGTGTCGCATACGTTTTTGCCGCGGTTTCCCAACTAAAAATAGTTTGATTCATGCCATCAGTTTGAGCCTGTTGCCACTGTTTAGGCATACCCCATAAGGTAAAGGCTCGGTTTATAGCTTGACGCAGAGAGTCAGGAGTCGCTTCATAGAAAACAAAACCCGTCGCTTGGTGATGCGCTAAATTTTCTAATGAACAATCATTAACCGTGTCGGCTAATCCACCTGTGTGTCTTACTAAAGGTAAGGCTCCATATTTCAAACCATATAACTGAGTTAACCCACAAGGTTCAAAACGACTAGGCACCATAATCACATCAGCACCTGCGACAACTTGGTGTGAAAAACTCTCGTCATAGCCAATATGTACCACTACATTTTGCGGATACTGTTGTTGTGCATGTAAAAATGCCGCTTCAAGGTGACTATCGCCAGTACCTAATAAAATAAACTGACCGCCTTGTTCAACGATATCAGGGAGCGTTTCAATCACTAAATCGAGCCCTTTTTGCGAAGTTAAACGACTGACAGCTGCAAAAAGTAGGGCGCTATTGTTAACAGATAAACCACATTTTTTCTGTAATGCGGTTTTGTTTTCTAAACGCTTATTCAGGTTTTTAACATCGTAACGACGCGTAATTAAGCTGTCTGTCGCAGGGTCCCAAACGGCCTCATCAATACCATTTAAGATGCCACTTAATCGCTGTTCATAAGCGCGTTGGCGTAATAATCCCTCTAAACCGTAACCAAACTCGTGAGTGGTTATCTCTTTGGCATAAGTTGGGCTGACTGTCGTAATGTGGTTAGCATAAAAAAGACCTGCTTTTAGGAATGAAATTTGCCCGTAATATTCCAGTCCATTAATTGAAAAACTGTAATCAGGTAATTCAAGCTGATGCAGATGATAGGGTGAAAACTCGCCTTTATAAGCCAGATTATGAACAGTAAAAACAGATTTTGCGGAGTAATGTTTAACCGCGAGATAAGCACAAGCTAGTCCTGCATGCCAATCATGAGCATGAACAACATCCGCTCGCCATAAGGGATCTAATCCCGCTGATAGTTCACTTGCCACCCAACCTAATAGGGCAAAACGAAAAACATTATCACCATAAGGATGTTGATGTTGATCGTGATAAGGACTACCTGTACGTTGATAAAGATGAGGTGCATCAATAAGATAAATATCAACACCGTGGTATTGTCCGTAAAGCAGAGAAACATTACCTGCAAACGTATCGATATTAGTCACTAATTTGAGATCGGGAATATTATCTTTGATAGCAGGAAATGCGGGAATAACCACCCGCGCATCTAAGCCTATTTTTTTCTGAGCTAAAGGCAAAGAGCCCATAACATCAGCTAATCCCCCTGTTTTTAGCAGAGGGAATAATTCAGAACAACAGTGAAGGACATTCACGAAAATGCCTCCTCATTTTGAGGTTTTTGTTCTGCACTTGTTTCAGTTGGATTTTCTTTTTCTTTACGCGCTAGTTGCTCAAGCATTTCTCTTGTTACAAGCACGATGCCTTCTTCAGTGCGGTGGAAACGCGCAGCATCTTCTTCTGCATTCATCCCAATCACTGTGCCTTCTGGAATTGTACAGCTACGTTCAATAATACAGCGTTTTAAGTAGCAATGATGGCTCACCGTCACATCAGGTAAAATCACAGAATCTTCAATATGGCAGAAAGATTCAACACGAACTAATGGGAATAGAATAGATGAATAGAGCGTTGAACCATTGATAATACAGCCGTCAGCAATCAGCGAGTTCATCATTTGTCCATGTTCACCATGATTATCTTGAACAAACTTGGCTGGCGGTAAAGGTGTCATAAAGGTGCGGATTGGCCAATCTTTCGCATACATATCAAGCTCTGGTGTTACAGAGGCTAAGTCGAGATTAGCTGCCCAATATGCTTCAATAGTACCTACATCGCGCCAGTATGGTGGTACTGAAGGATCTGAGCTGACACAAGAGAGTTCAAATGGGTGGGCAAGAACATCACCACGTTCTGTGATCTTAGGAATGATATCTTGGCCAAAGTCATGATGTGAATTTGGATCGCGGCTATCTTCTTCCAATAAATCAAAGAGATAATCTCTATCTACCACATAAATGCCCATACTTGCTAATGAGTGATCTGGATCATCAGGAATACAAGGCGGGTTTGATGGTTTTTCTAAGAAATTGAGCACTCTACGATTTTCATCGATATCCATAATACCAAATTGGAATGCATCTTCTTTAGGAACACGAATACAAGCTACGGTGAATTTTGATTTGTTTTCAACGTGATCAAGTAATAAACGCGCATAGTTCATTTTATAAATATGGTCGCCAGCTAAAATCACGACATATTTTGCTTTGTAGCTACGAAGAATATCGAGGTTTTGATAGATAGCATCAGCTGTACCCATATACCAATGTTCGGTATTACGACGTTGCTGAGCGGGTAATAAATCAACGAACTCATTCATATCTTCGTTAAAGAATGACCAACCACGCTGAATATGTTGAACCAAAGAGTGCGATTGATATTGGGTGATTACACCAATACGGCGAATTCCTGAGTTAAGGCAGTTTGACAGCGTAAAGTCGATAATTCGAAATTTCCCACCAAAGAAAACCGCCGGTTTTGCACGTTTTGAAGTCAATGCTTTTAAGCGTGTACCACGACCTCCCGCTAAAACGAGTGCAATTGCCTCTTTAGGAAGTTGTTGTGCCAACATTAATTTTTGGCCTTGTTCTGTTGTTATCATAGTTATAGCACTCCAATCAAATTACTTAACTTGGGAGGAAATAATGGGTAATTTTTCAGTAGAAGACTGAGTATAAAAAACGCTATTTCGCCAAAGGGTGATACTGTTAGGTTGTATTTCACAATGCTGAGATTGTGTCGGGTGACAATCAGGCCAGCTAACCGTATCAAGCAAGCAGGACCAAGACCCTTCAGGTAAAGAAAAAACAGCGTTGTTTCTTAATGGGTTAAACATTAAGATCCATTGTTGCGCTAAAAGAAGTTGTAATGGTGAGGGTGGAAGTTGTTGCCATTCTTCATGACTCATAGGCTGAGCATTCTGATTTAACCAAACCACGTTTTGGCTATCTTCTTCCCACCACTTAAGCGAACTTAAAGGTGTAATTTGGTGACGTAATTCAATAAGGTGGCGAATGTAATCAGTTAAGTCATAAGGTTGTTGAAACCATTTGATCCAACTGACTTTATTATCCTGACAATAAGCGTTGTTATTACCATATTGCGTATTACCCACTTCATCACCGGCGAGTAAATGAGGTGTTCCTCTAGAAAGCAGTAAGGTTGCAAGCATATTCCGAGTTGCAAGCAATCTGTGTTGACTTATTTTTTCGTTGACTATCAAACCTTCTTCACCAAAATTCACACTGTAATTGGTGTTATGTCCATCTAGGTTTGATTCTCCATTCTCCTCGTTATGTTTGTTCTGATAACTTACTAAATCCCGTAGTGTAAAGCCGTCGTGGCTAGTTATCATATTGACGCTAGAATAGGGAGGTCTACCATTTTTGTGATACAGCTTTGCAGAGCCCGTAATATTGTCTGCAAATGTCGCAATAGCCACATCACGCCATAACCAAAAACGACGAATAACATCGCGATAGCCATCATTCCATTCTGTAAATGGAACAGGGAAATTACCGACTTGATAACCATCAGAGCCTAAGTCCCAAGGCTCTGCGATAAGTTTGATACGGGACAGCAGCGGATCTTGTCGTATCGCTGTCAGTAATGGTGATTGAGTATCAAAATAAGGAACTCGACCAAGACTTGTCGCTAAATCAAAACGAAAACCATCGATATGAAATTCTGTCACCCAATAACGCAGGCAATCCATAACCCACTGCACTGTTTCAGGGCGACTTAAATTTAGAGTATTGCCACAGCCAGTCCAATTTTGTGCTTTATTTTCGTCGTTTAGCCAATAATAGCTTTGATTATCAATACCGCGCTGCGAAACAATATAACCTTCATATTGATCACTTAATTCTGCTGTATGGTTGAATACCACATCTAAAATCACTTCAATATTGGCTTTGTGTAAACACCTTACTGCTTCTCGGAATTCATCCATAATATTCCGACCTGTGTTGGAATAATATTGTGTCGATAAAGCAAAGGGCGCTAATACGTTATAACCCCAATAATTTTTTAATCCGATTTTATGAAGATGTGGCTCTGTTAAATGGTATTGAACGGGTAACAGTTCTAATGCCGTAATGCCTAATTTTTGCAAATGTGCAATAAAGGCAGGATGCCCTAATGCTGCATAAGTGCCCGCAATTTTCTCTGGTATTTCAGGATGAAGTTTTGTCAGTCCTTTTACATGTCCTTCGTAAATAATGGTTTCTGACCACGGCGTATTTAAACGCTGATACGTGCCTTTTTCTTTATAAGAATGGCAAAAACAACCGCTATCATCTGTGATAACTGCTTTAGGTGTAATCGCACTATCATCATGCTCTAATGCATTAAAAACAGGGGAGGTGTAAGGTAATGTATTATCAACAATACCTGTCACCTGTTTTGCATAGGGATCTAATAATAGTTGCTGAGGTTGATAGAACAATCCTTGCTCTGGGTTCCATTCGCCCTCTACACGATAACCATAATGTAAACCTGGCCCTGCACCGGGCAAATATCCATGCCAAATTGCGCCCGTTTTACCCGGTAATGGGTAGCGGATCTCTTTGCCTGCTTTATCAAACAGGCAAAGAATGACTTTAGTGGCATTTTCACTAAAGAGTGTAAAGTTTACTCCATAGCCATCATAATGACTGCCCATAGGAAAAGGGCGACCATAATCTAAAGACATATTAATCCTTCAATCTTAAATATAGCGTCGCAAGTGGAGGCAGTGACAACGACAAGGAGTGAGGCTTGCCATTAAATGCACTTGCGGTTGTTTCTATTTCACCTAAATTTCCTACATTACTGCCGTTATAAAACTCAGAATCACTGTTGAGAATTTCCTGATAAGTACCTGCTTTATTTACACCGACAACATAATTGTGATGAACAACAGGCGTGAAATTACTGATAATAATAATTTCATTGCCTTGCGCATCTTTACGGCAAAAAGCAAAGACAGAGTTATCGTGATCATCAACGGTAAGCCATTCAAAGCCTTCGCGTTCAAAATCACATTCATAAAGCGGAGCATTAGCTTGATAGGAAAGATTCAAATCACGTACAAAGTGTTGAACACCTTGATGTGGGTTATTTGGCTCTTCGAGAAGATGCCAATCTAAGCTGCTGTCGTGGTTCCATTCACGCCATTGTGCAAACTCACATCCCATAAATAGCAGTTTTTTGCCGGGATAAGCCCACATAAAGCCGAGATATGCACGTAAATTGGCAAATTTTTGCCAATCATCGCCCACCATGCGGCCAATCAACGAACCTTTACCATGCACAAATTCATCATGAGAAAGAGGTAGAACAAAGTTTTCGTTATAGGCATAGAGCATGCCAAAGGTCATTTGATTGTGGTGAAATTTACGGTAGATAGGATCACGTTGCATATAAGCTAACGTGTCATGCATCCAACCCATATTCCATTTGTAATTAAAACCTAAGCCACCATCATCAGGCGGTAAGGTAACACCTGGAAAATCAGTAGATTCTTCTGCAATTGTGACAGTAGCGGGGCAAGTTGTGCCCAGTAATTTATTGGTATGGCGAATAAAATCAATGGCTTCTAAATTCTCACGTCCACCGTGTTTATTGGGTATCCATTCGCCTTCTTTTCGGCTGTAATCACGATAAAGCATGGAGGCAACAGCATCGAAACGGAAACCATCTAGTGCAAAATGCTCATGCCAATACAATAAATTACCAGAAAGGTAATTCAGCACTTCATTGCGCCCATAGTTATAAATCAAAGTATTCCAATCGGGATGAAAGCCTTCACGTCTATCCGCATATTCATAGAGTGATGTGCCATCAAAATTACGTAAACCGTAATCATCTTCAGGGAAATGACCAGGAACCCAATCTAAAATAACGTTAATTTCTGCTTGATGTGCTACTTCAATAAAGTCACGGAAATCCATTGGGGAGCCAAAGCGACGAGTTGGTGAATATAACCCTAATGGTTGATATCCCCATGAGCCATCAAAAGGATGCTCATTAATAGGGAGCAACTCAATATGAGTAAAACCCATCTCTTTAACATATGGAATTAACTGTTCAGCTAATTCTCGATAGCTTAACCAGCTTTGATCGTCAGTATGTCTGCGCCATGAACCTAAATGAACTTCATAAATAGAGATAGGTGCATTACGCTGATTCGCTTGCTGACGCGATAATGGCATTGGTTTGATTGGTGGTAATGTATTGATAATTGATGCGGTTTCAGGGCGTATTTGTGTTTCAAAAGCATAAGGATCGGCTTTTAATCGACGTTCACCATTCGCATCAAGAATAGAATATTTATAACAATCACCTAGATGAGCTTGTGGAAGGAAGAGCTCCCATATTCCACTTTCACGGCGTAATCGCATTGGAAAACGACGTTCATCCCAGAATGAGAAATCGCCTACAACACTTACGCTTTTTGCGTTGGGCGCCCATACTGCAAAAGTAATACCATCGATATCACCCAGTTTTGCAGGGTGTGCGCCTAAACATTGGTAAGGGCGGGAGTGATGGCCTTGCGCTAAAAACCAAATATCCATTTCTTGCAATAAAATGCCAAATTGATAGGGATCATCAACGACACCTTGTGCATTTTCCCACGTTACATCTAAACAGTAACTAAAACGGCGTTTACGTCGGGGGATAGCACCACAGAAAAAACCACTAGGGTGTTTACGCTCTAGTGTTGCTACTTTTCGGCCATTTTTTCTATCGATGACACTGACTGCAACTGCATCTGGTAAAAAAGCACGAACCTCTAAACCTGCCGATGTTTCATGCATACCAAGAAGTGCAAAAGGATCAGATTCATACCCATTAATTAGTTTTTCTATTGCTTTTTTTGTCACAGCTACAGACATCTCATCGTCCTTCGTTGCTAGCAAATAAATTAATAAATTTTATATATAGATATCAGCATAGAACGTTAATTTAAGTTAAACAATAAGTGTTTATAACAGATTATTTAAAATCAAAATAATTTAAATAAGTTAATTTACTTATTTTTTGATCTTAATAAATTGAATTTAAATGAGTTTAATAATATAGTAGAGAAAGATCGCGAATTATAAAAACAGCACGATTAGCGTTTTTACCTATTCACAAAAAGAAGATAATCATTAGATGTTTTTAATGAAATGGCTGTAAATTAGTTTTAAAAAGTATAATAAATAGGATTGAAATTGCTATTTCCATGAAAAAAAATCACTTATTTAATTAGTAAAATTAACTTTTTTGTTGGGTGAGCCATTGTTCAAAATCAAGATGTGTTTTGGTTTTTTGTACACCTAATGGTGTTAAAGCGTAGTAGCTTATCGGTACAATTTGGATATTTGGAAATAACACTTTTAAAGTACCGCTATTTATTTCATTCGACAAAATCGAAACAGGGCCAATGCCGAGGCCTAATCCTTCAATAATGGCTTGAAGAGAAATATGAAAGTGATCAAAGCGATAGTGACGTGAGAATGAACGCTGAGTATTAAGATGAGTCGCCATTAACCATTGTTGCCAATGACCTGGGCGGGTAAGTGTATCAATAACGGGGCAGTCAAAAACATCTTCAAATCTAGTGACGTTGTAACGTTTTAAGAATTTTTCAGAAGCAATTAAACAATGTTTATCCTCTAAAAAAACAACGGATGAATACTCTTGTTGCTGAGGTTGAGGGCGAATAATCAGATCATCATGACTAATCAAATGAAATCGCTCGCTATTTGCAGAAGCAACTTGGATATTTGCATTAGGATATTGAAGATAAAAATCCTCCATTCGCGGAATAAGCCATTTTAAACAAAGTGTTGTAGGAACACTGATATTTAAAATATCATTTTTTCCACCATTACCATAACGAAAACCAATATCATTTAATTTATCAAAAACGTCACTTAACTCTTGCGCTAGCGTCAATGCATAAGGAGTGGGTACGCGGCGTAAACCTTGTTTATTGAATAAGGTGACACCAAACCATTTTTCTATAACTTGGATATGACGACTGATCGCACCATGAGTGACACATAATGTCTGTGCGGCTTCAGTATAACTTTGACTATGGCAAGCGACTAAGAAAGCACGCAATGAAGGTAATGGAGGAAGGTTTCTCATCATAATTTTCTCATTATAGTTTATTCATCATAAATAAAGCGGCTTTCTGATTAAAACTCACAATACCGTGATATTTTATCACAGGTAAAAATAAAGAAGACGGGTATGATAAAGCGTCTTTAACTTATTGAACTTAAAGGATGATAATGAGTTTTATCGCGGTTATTTTATTGGCAGTATTGTCTGGTGTAATCAGTGGCGTTGTAGGAACGGGCTCTTCTATTTTATTAATTCCCGCTTTGACTTATGTATTTGGTGCTAAGGAAGCCGTACCGATTATGGCATTAGCGTCAGTGATGGGAAATTTATCACGTATTTATTTATGGCGTCACAGTATTCGCTTTAAACCACTATTTTATTATCTATTACCCAGTATTCCAGCCGTTATTCTTGGTGCTAATACATTATGGATAATGTCTGAAAAATGGCTAAATATTGGTATGGGAATATTTTTTATATTGATGATCCCCGTGATCCACTTATTACGCAAACATCAAGTCAAAATGAAAACTTACCAAGTTATTATTGCAGGTGCAGTTATCGGCTATTTAACAGGGATTGTGTTTTCCACAGGACCATTAACTATTCCCATATTCTCTGCATATGGTCTGACATTAGGACCATTACTTGCAACTGAAGCAGCTGCCTCATTTGTTATTTATCTCACTAAAGCCCTGACATTTAGCCAACTAGGTGCAGTTAATAGCTTTATCTTTATTAGTGGAGTGTTAGTAGGTTGTGGCTTAACCGTAGGAAATTACTTTGGTAAAAAACTGGTATTAAAACTGACACCAAAACTTTTTCAATGGCTATTAGATGCCATGCTAATTTTTGCTGGTGGCTCACTGCTATTTAATGGCATTTATTCTTAATAAAATGTAAGCCGCACTTAATGGGCTAAAAAAACACCGCTAATTTAAGTTAATTAACGCTAGAATAAGAAAATCAATATTGACGTTTATCTAAACTGTTTTATTTCAAATTCGGAGTATCACAATGACGGAATACGAAAAAATGGTATCAGGTCATCTTTACCATGCTAGTAAAGATGACAGTTTAGAACCACTTAGAGTAAAAGCGCGTGAAATTATTTATGATTTTAATATGACGCGTCCTTCTGACGTTGAAAAGAGAAAGACATATTTAAAACAGCTTTTAGGAAAAACGGGCAATAATTTTACTATTGAGCCACCATTTCATTGTGACTATGGTCAGTTAATTGAAATTGGTGAGTCATTTTACGCTAATTTTAATCTAACGATATTAGATTGTGCTCCAGTAAAAATTGGACACAATGTGATGTGTGCGCCAAATGTCAGTATTTTAACTGCAACTCATCCGATTGATCCTGAAATACGCAGCAGTGAATTAGAATATGCATTACCGATTACTATCGGTAATTCAGTATGGTTAGGTGCAGGGTGTATTATCTTACCTGGTGTGGCTATTGGTGATAATTGCGTTATAGGTGCCGGCAGTGTAGTCACAAAATCTATTCCGGCTAATTGCGTTGCTGTTGGAAATCCTTGTCGAGTGATAAGACAAATTAGCGATAAAGATAAACAAGATGCTGAGAAAAGGCTTAGTCTTTATTAATATTTAAAAAATAGGCTCAACAAACATGATTGAGCCTATTCATATAGCTGCTTTTATTCTTTAATAAAACTAAGATAGTTAAAGAGCGATTTAAAACCAAACTTACGGTATAGCGCTAAACCATCGGCTGATGCATCTAAGAAGCAACGTTCAACGCCTTGCTCACGGCAAAACTCTAAAACATGCTTAATCAAATGTGTCGCATAACCATTACCTTGATAGGCAATATCTGTCCCAATATCATCAAAACGCGCTAATTTATTGTGTATTGTTAACGTTAATGAAGAGACTGGCTGACCATCAACTAATAACGCGTAATGGAAAATAGCTGCGCCATTATCTAATGCTTTCTGATGATAGCGAATATATTCATTAACAATCGTATCATCACTATCATTCCCCACTGGAAACGCCGTTTTTAATGGGTGCGCCCACTGTTCAAGGTTGTGATTGGTTAAAATGATATCACAAGGATTATTTCTATAAGATGGGAATACCGCTTCCGATAATGTTAAATACATTGCGGTTGTCATACCATCACCGGTATAACCTGCATTTTTTATTATTTCTTCAAATTCAGACAACAATGACTCGGGTAATACCAAAATATGATTTTTTTTCTGCGAAGTAAAAAGAGTGCTGGCTTGCTGGAATGAACTTTCTGTTGCGCCTTGGCGCAAATAAATAAAGTTAAAAATGGCTGCATCCATTGGTGTCATAAAGCAGTGAGTATGATCACCAATACGAATATTATTTTCACAAATTTCTGACCAAAAGGCTTTTTCTACTATTTTAAATTCTTTATACAGTTGTGCATCCATAATGGTTCTCTAGCTGAATCGTGATACGCGATAAGGCGTTAATAGAGGTTCCGCTTTTTCGTAAATAAGTTCTTGTGCAACTAATCCACATGATAAAGGTGACAATGTCACGGTAGCGTGCATAGTAACAAGATATAATCTCTGATAAGGAGATATTTCTTCCAATAATTGGCATTTCATCTTTAGGCATAGGCCTTTCACCGACAGCAACCTGTTTTATTGTTAGTTTACCTGTTTGTGTAAAATTATCATAAAAAGTCGCTCATGCGTGGCATGCAATACGCTCAGGGTGATGTACATCACTATTATCAATGTAATCTTCAGCTGCAATAATCTCATTTTGAGCAAAGCGGCGTAACTCCATCTCTGGTGTGAAGATAAATGCAAGATAAAGGTAAAAATAAAAAAACAACCTAGAATAATGGTTTTGGCAAATATAATCTTTTTTATTCCCTCGCTTTTCGTGCTAATTAATTCACTCAATATCAATAAAAACACTTATTTTTCATAAAATTAATGAGTAAAGCTATTTTAATGTTAAAAATAGAATACCGCCTAAGATCACAAAAAGAATAATGCACCATAACACAAATCAAACAATAGGGTATTGCATCTAAATTTAAATCAATATGTGGTTTATAATTCCATATATGTAACTTTAATTAGACACTAAGTCTGTATAAATTTTAATTTCAGCATCATACTATAACGCACATTCAAACTGGTTTTTTAATCTAAAATTAGTTATAAAAAGAGACTTACAAGCTGCTTTTTACACACAAAAGCAGAGTAATTAACTTATCTTTAGATGGTATAAAGATTATTGTTTTACAAAAAAAATATTGTAGATATGATAGCTCACATATTCAGCATGTTATTTTTTTAAAAAAGGCGTCGTATGTTAGAAAGTATCGGTATTTCAAATATTTGGACATACCTTTTAGGCGTTATTTTTATTACTTTAGTACCAGGTCCAAACTCGATTTTCGTCCTTACTTCCAGTGCGAAGCATGGCGTAAAAGGGGGGTATAAAGCCGCTCTTGGTGTTTTTACGGGTGATGCATTATTAATCTTTTTGGCATTTTTGGGGGTTGCTTCATTAGTCAAGACTTCACCCGTCTTCTTTATTGTCATTAAATATGCTGGTGCACTTTATTTAACCTATTTAGGGTTAAAAACGTTATATGCAACGTTCCAAAAGAAAAAAGAGACGCCAGAGCAAGTGTCTGAAGTTACTGTAAAAGCAAAAGATGGTCTTTATGTTAAGGCGTTATTTTTGAGTATGCTTAACCCAAAAATGATCATTTTTTATGTTTCTTTCTTTATTCAGTTTATCGATCCTAAGTATGAAAATGCAGGTGTTCCATTCTTTGTATTAGGTGTGATTTTAGAAACATGCAGTATGCTTTATTTATCAGTTCTTATATTTGGCGGTGTTGCTATTACTAATAAAGTAAAACATAACAAACGGTTAGCTTCATTATCAAATAGTTGTATTGGTGCCGTATTCTTACTTTTTGGTGCAAAACTGGCATTAACTGCATAATTTTATTTAAAAAGCCACTTCTTAAAGTGGCTTTTTTTTAATACAAACAAATGACCATCTCAATAGATTATTTAATAACAACCTCTAATATTGAGTTATATGTTTCTGTCTTTATCACTTTATTTATTTTTAAATCTGCTTTATCCAATAAAGCTATAAATTCATCTTCTGTACGCTCACCTGATTCTGGGAATGCACTCATGCAAAGAATATCCATATATTTAGCGACATCAGGTATATTCTTCTTAAAAATAACAGGTTCAATAATAAGTACTTTTGAATCTTTCTTCATAGCTTTACGGAAGTTTTTAAATATTTTAATAACACTATCATTATCCCAATCATGGATAATATATTTAATTAAATAGATATCAGATTCAGGATAATCTCCAAATAGATCACCAGGTATTAATTTCCATCGACTATCATCACCTAATTCAACTAATTTGGTTCTTTCTAACACATGCTGGCGATCAAACAACTGTCCTTTTAACGTCGGATTATTCTTTAAGACTTCTAATAATAATCCACCTAATCCTCCAGCAATGTCTGTCACTATTTTATTCTCTGGAAAATTATAATGCTTAATAATAAAATAATTTTCTATTTTTGATAGTGAGCTCATACCCGCTTGAAAATCATGATCTTTTCTTACATTATCTTGCCAGTATTGATAAAAAGACATGCCATATAGATTTTCAAAAGCGGGATTACCTTGAACAGACTCAATGACATCACCTACTGGGCGCCATAACGTTTCATTTGTTAACATTAGCACGGCATCACGTAAGCTATATTTATGATCGCTTAATAAAAACTGTCCTCCTGGAGCAAGAGAATAGCGAGAACCTTCCGATTCATAAAATATACTTTCAGATGCTAACATTCTTAATATTCTATTTAGAACATAGGGAATTGAATTCGTTTTTTTTGCAAGTTCATTTATATCTTTAGGTCCTTCTTTTAATAAATCAGCAATTTTTAATTTAGCTGCAACTCTTAAAGCTGCTGGTATAGTAAAGCACATGGATTTTTTCATTAATTCTAATGCTGCTGACTTATTATTTAAATCTAAACTATTGCTCATGATATTAATCCCCATTATATATAATACATATTGGTTTATAAAATAAGTATTTAGAATGAAGTATAGAATGTTTTTTTAGTTTAGATAAATTTATAAATATTTAATTTCATCGTTTTTAATTGTGATTTTTTATATAATTATTATTAATTACATGAAAATAAAAAAGCAAGAAACGGGGTGTGTGATACCTTAAGCTTCAAGTTATACTGTCATTTATCTAGTATATTTTGATATGAGATAGCTATGTATTTTCAGTATGGCGAGAAAGAGATAAATACTTTAAAAAATCGTGATAAGCGTTTAGCCGCGCTTATTGAAAGAATAGGGGATATTAAACGGCCTCTTACTCCTGATTTATTTACAGCATTAGTTAAAAATATTATTGAACAACAAATCTCAGTTTCTGCTGCCGAAACCGTTAATCTGCGATTACTCAAATTATGTGAGGGGATTTACACACCAGAACGTATTGCAAAATTATCAGAACAAGAGATACAGCAGTGTGGAATGACTATGCGCAAAGCTAGTTATATTATCGGTATTGCTGACGCCGTTATTTCAGAAAGATTAGATTTAAATAAAATTCCTGAGATGACAGATAAAGAGGTTATCGATACGTTAATTCAATTAAAAGGTATTGGGGTTTGGACTGCAGAAATGCTATTAATCTCTTCACTTAATCGGCCAGATATTTTAAGTTGGGGAGATTTAGCTATTCAACGTGGAATTATGCGTCTTTATCGCCATAAAACATTGAATAAAGTACGCTTTGCACGTTATCGAAAACGCTATTCACCCTATGGTTCTACGGCATCGCTTTATCTATGGGCATTATCTAAAGAGCCAGAGTAATTGAGCAACAAACGGAGTTCTTTATTCATTATGTTTGTCAATAATAGCCATAATCCCGCATTTAAAGGACTACCATAATGGAAAGTAAACATAATCAACTTATTGAGCGAGCCTGCCGTTTTATTGAAGAAAATAACGGTGACGTGTCGCTTACCTGTATTGCAGAGCATGTTATGGCAAGCCCATATCATTTCCATCGCTTATTTAAATCAACGATGGGGATCACACCAAAAGATTATGCTAATGCTTATCGTCAAAAATTAATAAAAAAAGCGTTAGTTCAAGATGGCAGTATTACAGATGCGATTTATCAATCAGGCTTCAATGCGAATAGCCGTTTCTATGAAAATGCAACCGCGATATTAGGAATGACGCCAACAAATTGGCGTACAGGTGGTAAGAATATTGCTATCTTTTTTGCTATCGCTCAATGCTCTTTGGGAAATATTCTTGTGGCACAAAGTGAAAAGGGGATTTGTGCCATTATGTTGGGGGATGATGCAGAGCTGTTATTAGAAGATTTGCAAAAACAATTCCCTTTGGCTGAATTAATTGGTGCCAATGAAGAGTTTGAGCAAGTCATTGCACAAGTAATCGGCTTTATTGAATTACCCAAACAACCCTTATCTTTACCTCTTGATATCCAAGGTACGGTATTTCAGCAAAAAGTTTGGCAGGCATTATTAGATATCCCTTTTGGTAGCACGATGACTTACCAAGAAATCGCCGACAAAATTGGAGCACCTAAGGCATATCGCGCTGTCGCTAATGCTTGCGCAGCTAATAAGCTAGCAGTTGCTATTCCATGTCATCGTGTTATTCGACAAAATGGTGAATTATCTGGTTATCGTTGGGGCATTGAACGTAAGGCTAAGTTGCTTCAGACGGAGGCTTTAAATAATACCCTTGAGGGTAAAAAAGAATAAAAAGTAGTTATTGCATGATAAAATAATCAGCAATTTATCAATAAATTTATGAGTCAATATTATGTCGGCAATACCAACAGAAATTACTTTTTTTGAACGTTTGATCCCTTCCATTCTTGAAGAAAAAAAAATGATTACTATCAGAGATGAAAGTGAAAGTAATTACAAACCAGGAAGCATTGTTGAATTATTTGCTAATGAACATCGTACTCATTATGGAAAATTGAAAATCATAGCGGTATCACCTTTACGTTATGATGATATCAATGAGTATCACGCACAACAGGAAGGCATGACACTTCCCGTGTTGAAAGCGCTTATCAAAGATATTTATCCGACAACGAAATCTTTATATCTTATTGAATATCAATTAGTAAAATAAGAATAAATAAAAAAGGATCACAGCGTGATCCTTTTAACTTAAACAAAATCTTATTTATTTTATATCAATTTGAGTGCTTGCTTTAGCTGGTTAATCTCTAATTTCCATTGTGCTTGCAAAGCAGGTTTTTGATGGTTAATTTTACGTGCTAAATCGGCCTCTAATTTCTCTTCTAGCTCAATTAACTTAAAGAGTTTTTCATCATCATCATGATGTGAAACTACTGGAACTGATGAGATATTCTGCAAATTATTGAGTTTATCCACTAGCAGAGTTTCTGGCATTTCTTCTTCGGAGATAAGCTGATAAATCGCTTCAATATCATGGTGTTCTGTTAAAACATCATTATGAATATACCAAAAACGATTACAGCTACTTTCAATCAATTCTCTATCATGGCTAACTAATAAAACACCACCAGGAAATTGGTTAATTTGTTCAGCTAATGCCTTTTTGCCTTCCATATCAATATGGTTTGTTGGCTCATCCAACATTAATAAAGAATAGTTTGCTAAACTCAGGCCAACAAACAATAAACGCGCTCGTTCACCACCACTTAATGTACTCACTTTCTGCCCGTGGCGCGTATAAACAAAGCCAGCACTAATAAGCGCCATTTTTCTCTGTTCATCCGTTATTGGTGCAAAAGGTTTTAACGCATCAGAAAGGGTATCATTATCAACTAATTGAGCAATTTTTTGATCGTAATAACCCAATTCAACTCGGGGATGCAGCTTTATTGCATTTTGTTCACTTATCTCAACTAAACTAAGTGACCAAATCATCTTTAATAATGATGATTTACCTGTTCCATTAGCCCCAATTATTGCTACTCGATCACCACTTTTTATACGCTGATTTTCAACAGTATATAAAACGGGTGTATTTTCAGCAGGAATAACAGCAAGTTGATTTAATTCGCAGAGCCTATCAGCACGTAATGCCGTACCAGAAAACTGTAATACCCACTGATTTCCAGACGCCACTTCAGTTTGCTCATCTTTTAAACGAACAATATGCTTTTCCATCTGTTTAGCTTTACGAGATAAATTCTCGTTATCATAAACGTGTCCCCATATTGCGAGTTGTTTCGCACTTTGGGCTATTCTATCTATTTCTTTTTGCTGTGCATCATAGCGATGTTGTGCACTGATATCTTGCTCTTCTTGTGCAACTCGAGCTTGAGAGCAGGGTAACCGAAATATAGATAGCGATTTATCACGAATAATCCATGTACAATTTGTTACGTTGTCTAATAACGTATTATCATGTGAAACCAGAATGAAGCTACCACGCCACTGTTTTAAAAATGTTTCCAACCATAAAATAGTGGGTAAATCGAGGTGGTTACTTGGTTCATCAAGTAATAATAAATCAGGCTCAATAATTAACGCTCTCGCTAATAATAAACGAGTGTGTTGACCACCACTTAATTGCGAGACAAGGAGATCTTTTTCGTGAAGTTTAAATCCCATTTCACTTAGCAATAATTCAGCTCGCCAGCCTTCAGATGAACTGTATTCTTCAGGTAATTTATGAAGTACAGCATCCATTAAAGTCATTGACTGTAATTCAGTGGGTAAGTGTTGTTCTATATACGCCATAACCGTTTGATTAGCGACAGAAATAACACCCGAACTTGGTGATAATTGATGTGAAAGTAATTTTAATAAAGTACTTTTCCCACAACCGTTATAACCAATTAAACCAATCTTCTCACCTTTAATCAGTGCTAAAGAAATATCATTTAATAATAAACCGTGATTATTATGGAAAGACAGATTTTGTGTAGATAATAATGTGCTCATAGCTTACTCATTCTTTAGGCGTAAAAACGCCTTGGGCAATATCAAGCGATAACCCTGTAAGCTGAGGAGAGGTAATAGTTAACGTCGCTCAGGCAGGTTAACGCAGTAAATTACTGTGAAAGCCTGAGCTGTGGCGATTACCAAAGAAGTGTGAGTATTCAATAAGATCACACAAAAACATAATTAGCCTCCTTCTCTAAGTTTAAAAGTTAATCGGTAGTGTGATTCTATCAAGATAGGGTTACGACATACAATCTTATAAAAGAGGTAAAAGGTGTTATTTTGTGTGTTACCGCTAAGGAAACTCTATAACTTGAAATAGTGATGTTTTAACACTCTAAATCATAGAATTTCATCATTTTATCGTAATTTTTCGCAGATAAGAACTATCCACCTACATTGGGGGTTTTTATCATGATATATTGCTACCTATTCGCTATAGCTGTCCTATAAAAGGTTAGAAAATGAGTAAATTAAGAGTCGCTATTATTTTTGGTGGTAAATCCACAGAACATCAAGTTTCATTACAGTCAGCAAAAAACATTATTAATGAATTAGATCGAACGAAATTCGACCTTTGCTTAATCGGTATTAATGAACAAGGTCAGTGGCATGAATATTCAGAAACTGATTATTTACTAAATAGCGATAATCCTAAAACTATTTCATTAAGCAAACCTTTAAGAGCGGTTGCTATTATTCCTGGTAGTGTAAAAAACCAATTTATTTCACTTGAAGATGGCCAGGCACTACCTCAAATTGATGTTGTATTCCCAATTGTCCATGGTGCGTACGGTGAAGATGGGACGCTCCAAGGCTTATTACACATGATTGATATGCCTTATGTAGGACCAAATATCATGAGTTCAGCAGCTTGTATGGACAAAGATATTACTAAACGCCTACTTGATGGTGCCGGATTAGCGGTTGCGCCATTTATTACTATTATGGCGCATCAAATTAATGATATTCCTTACAATGAAATGGTTCGTCAATTAGGACTTCCTTTATTTATTAAGCCTGCAAACCTAGGTTCTTCTGTAGGAATTAGCAAAGTTAATAATGAAGAAGAATTCAACGCTGCATTAGCAATGGCTTTTGAATACGATCTTAAAGTGATTGTTGAAAGTGCTATTGTAGGTCGTGAAATAGAGTGTGCTGTTTTAGGTAATGAAGATCCAGAAGTTAGCCCTTGTGGTGAAATTGTATTAAACGATGCTTTCTATGCCTATAACACAAAATATATCGATGAAGACGGTGCTAAAGTCGTTGTCCCAGCGGTAATGGAAGAAAATACGAGTGTGAATATTCGCCAAGTTGCATTAAAAGCATACCGTGTTCTTAATTGCTTAGGTATGGCTCGTGTAGATGTGTTCTTAACGCAAGATAATCGTGTTGTGATCAATGAAATAAACACACTACCTGGTTTTACCAATATTAGTATGTATCCCAAATTATGGCAGAGTGCAGGTTTAGGCTATCAATCATTAATTACTAAATTAATTGAGTTAGCACTAGATCACCATAGAAAAACAGCTGTTTTAAAAACGAAGTGTGAACTTTAATTGATGTATAAAAAGTGAGAGCTTGATGAAAATTACACACCTTGATCATTTGGTATTAACGGTTGCTGATATTCAGATGACCTGTGATTTTTATCACCGCGTATTAGGCTTTAACGTTATTACGTTTAAAGAAGGACGCAAAGCACTCACTTTTGGTTCTCAAAAAATAAATCTTCATCAATTAGGAAAGGAATTTCTTCCCAAAGCAGCAAAACCAACCGCAGGTTCGGCTGATTTGTGTTTTTTAACACAAACACCGTTATCAGAGATTATTGAGCATTTAAATCAGCAAGGTGTAGAGATAGAAGAAGGGCCAGTTCCTAGAACGGGTGCAACTGGCGCTATTATGTCGGTTTATTTACGTGATCCTGATAATAACTTGCTTGAAGTTGCCAATTTAATTGAAGAATAAAACACGTTAAATAACCCTATTTAGCGTGTTTTTTTAGTTTCTTTTTAATTAAGCATATTTTCTTGAGCCAGCGACACAAAAAATAACACCAATGGTGACTAACAACATCAATAAATTGACAGATTCATGAAGTAATACAGCGGCTAAACCTAAGCCAAAGAATGGTTGTAATAATTGAAGTTGTCCTACTGCCGCGATCCCACCTTGTGATAATCCTTTGTACCAAAATATAAAGCCAATCAACATACTAAAAAGCGAGACATAGCCTAAGCCTACCCATGCTGAAACACTAATTGTAGCGAGCTCTTCAGGCATAAGAATAAAGCTAAGAATAAGCATTGGAGGTAAAGATACAATTAATGCACAACATATAACCTGCCATCCGCCTAATGCTTTCGTTAAACTCGCACCTTCGGCATAACCTAAACCACAAACAATTACTGACGCTATCATTAATAAATCTGCACTGATTGATGATACTCCACCTTGAGAAAGGGCATAGCCCATCACCAACAAACTACCAATAATAGAAAAAAACCAAAAAATAGGGCGAGGCTTTTCACCACCACGTATTACCGCAAAAATTGCCGTAGATAATGGTAATAAAGCTAAAAAACAAGGTTGTTGATAAATTAGAGCGTTTATTACGCAAAGATGCACAGCAGCGATAAAAAATAGTGAGTGAGATATTTGAAAGACTTTCTTATATTCATCATCCAACTTCTTATTTTTTATGGATCCCTTTACCTGAAGAAGTGAGAGCCGATAAAATTGTTGCTTCATTACATCAATTACAAATATCTGTTGCAACCGCTGAGCCTTATGCCACAACGACCAATATTCCTCATGCAATTCGTATTGCACTAGCTTCAATTGATATTAATTTATTGCGTGATGCATTAATAAAAATCAGAGAAATCATTGAGTATCAAATTGATTTATAATATATTTTTTACACTTTAATGCCTAAGGAAAAACTCTCATTTAGGCGTTATTTACATTTTATTTTAAATTTGTATTCCTATTTTCACATTTAAAATCAATGAAATCAGAAGATATTGTCGTCTCTTCAGTGATCCACGATGTTAAGTAATTTAAAGCATCTGGGGAATAACTATCTTGTCCTTGATAAATGAAAAGCATCTGCTTCCACCAAGGCCATTGATTATCTAACTGGTAATTAAAGAAAGGCGCTTTTAATAAACTATGAGAAGCATTGGGGAATAGGGTGACTGTTTTATCTACATGATTTCCTAATAGTGTTCTATATAAACATGCGTTTTTTGGAGCATCGACATTAAGATCTAACTCACCAAACATAGCCAGTACCCGCCCATTCATGTGCGGTAAATCTTGAGATGAATCACTTAAATAGTTTTGAACAACAAAATAGAAACGATCGTCAGACATATCTCTTTGCGCTGAAATATCATGGTTACCATTAATGCCAAACACACGATCATTTTGTTGCAGTTGCTCTGAGACTCTTCGAGCAATTTCATTATCATCAATATTGTCGGCTTTTAAACGTACTTGCTGATAATAAACGCCTTGAGCTCGCCAATTCACAGCTCCACCAATAATAACGGAAAAATCAGGTTTAGATTGCGTCGCTGCAATAGGGATAACCCATCCAGCCTGTGAAAATCCTAAATAACCAACTTTAATATCTGTATGAGTAAATTTTTTTTGAAGAATTTTTAATGCTATTTGTGCTTCATCTGCTCTATCTTGCATAGATTGAAACAACCAATTTCCTTGGCTCTCTCCTACACCGGCTTTATCCCATGTATACACACCAATGCCAGAATCCAGTAAGCTATTAATTAATGGCAAATATCCACTATTTGAAAAGCGATCTTGAGCACCATCACCATGAACAAAAATAGCAACTGCTTTTATATTATTCTGATTAGGTAAAATTAATGTTCCAGATAAAGTATCTGTTTTAGAAGTAAAATTAATCGGTGTTATCGCTAAGGCATGATCATCCAATTCAAAATCAGAATACTGGCCACGACTAATGATAATCACAAAAAGAAGTACAATAAATCCTAAATAAAACCAAATTGATTTGAAACATTTTTTCATATCTTGAAAAATCCACTATGGGTGTAGACCCGTGAGTAATATAAATAAATCATTTATGTCTCTATTTATATAATATGTACCAATTAGACTAGTTAGTCTAATTAATTGAATTAATTTTATTAAAATTTGCTTAAATAGGAACTGGTAAGATGAGTTACTTATTAAAGTAAAATTGATTAGATATTTTCAATAAACGTGATTCAATACAAAAAAACAAATAATAGAATATAACTACTATTTTACTTAGTTTTTTTTACAAATGACATTTATTGTTAAAGAAAAAAGATATTGAGTTATCATTTTTTTAAATTTTTATTAAATAGATATTCTCTCTAAACAAAATATCAGTATAATTACTCAAGGTTAAATATTGTTGTCTAAATTGGATTATCTAAAATAGAGTATTTTTTCGTTATCTTCACGTAATTGTCATATAAGAAATATTGCTAAAATGATAAATAGCTTACTTTGTTTTTATCTTTTAAATTAAGTAGTAAAGGAATGAAGTGAATATCTTTAGCGATATTTTTAATCAAAAATGGACGGTGTGATGAAAAAACTTATCCTATTCGGTACAATATCTGGCGGTATACTATTTTGGTCTATACATTTACAAGCAGATAATTTTGATTGTCGAAATGCGGCGACTCAGACTGAAATTAATCAATGTGTATATCAAGATTTTCAGCAAAAAGATGAAGAACTTAACCATATTTATCAACAATATTATGCTAAATTAGACGGTGTTCGAAAAGATCAGCTTAAACAAGCCCAGTTGGTTTGGATTAATTTTAGAGACCTCTCTTGCCAATATGAAGCTGACTATTATCAAGGTGGCAGTTTAGCACCAATGGTATATAGCAGTTGTTTAAAAGATAAAACAAAAGAAAGAATTAGCGATCTTAAAAATTATATTGCTCTATATTAAAGAAAAATGTTTAATCTAAGAAAAATATAACCACTAAAAATATATTCTTTTTATAATAGTCAAATAAGTATAGTGGTTATCATGAAAATAATTTATAAATGATATAAATGATATAAATGTAAATTTTGTATTATTTTGAAACATAAAACCCCTTGACTAATCACTGTTACAAAGTAGTCTGATGTGCAAGTAATAAGCAAAAAAAGAAGTGAATTCAATGAATAATATATTAAAACTTGGACTAGGATTACTTTTTTTATCGTTGCCATTTGCTTCAACAGCAGCAGATATTAAACTCAAATATGGAGTAAATCTTATCGATTTTAATGGTGATGGTGTTCCTGATGTTGTCGTTAAATCTAGACGAGCATTAAATGATTCAACCTCTGTTGATCTGGCAACGGTTTATATCAAAGGAAGTGATCAAAAGGTTTATATTGTTCCGTCCATATATGCTAATGCTTTGAGTCTTTTTAGCAATAAGATTAAAGGTACAGATATCACCATCTCTGATTTCAAATTTATTGAGAAAAAAAATCACGTTGTATTGTTAAGTGCTGAAAAAGTAGGAAACAACCTACAAAAAGCCACGCCAATCCGCTTTTCAAGTTATTCTATTTTAGAAAATAAAAAAGGTGATGAAATTCAATTTAAATGGCAATTTAATAGCTATTGTGTAACTGAATCATCTTATCTTAGCGTAGAAGATGCATATTCTGATAATTGTATAAACAAAATTATTAATGAATAAATCTACAATTAAATAACAAACACATCATATTATGATGTGTTATTTTTTTATTTTATAAAACAACGCATTGTGTAAATATAAATAATATTCCTTTCTTTATATGCATTGGGTACTTGTATCATTTCTCGTTCCTTGTTATTAATCTACTGTTAGGATATTTCTTAATCAAAATGATTTTTATGGCGCTGTTTTATCAAAGTCTGTTTAAGAGGGAGATATGAAGGAAATTATTACAGGTTTACTTCTAGCCTCAATATCACTATTTACTGTATCTTGTTCACAAGAAGATACACATAAAGTAAAAGTGGCAATTAATACAGGGCCTGATCAAGTGATTTGGGATGAAGTAATTCGTTTAGCGAAATTAACTGAAGGGTTAGATGTTGAGATTGTTGCTTTTAATGATTATGTTCAGCCTAATAAGGCATTGAACAATAAAGAAGTTGATGCGAATGTATTTCAATCAATTCCTTATCTTCAAGCTCAAATAAAAGAACATGGTTACCAATTTCATATTGCCAGCAAAACGTATATCTTTCCTTTAGCCGCATACTCTAAAAAAATTAGCGATATAAATGAATTAAAGTCTGGTGATGTCGTTGCAATTTCAAATGAAGTCAGCATGAAAGGGCGTGCCCTTTTATTACTCGCAGAAAACAATCTCATTACTCTTAATGATGATGTTGGTTTCACGCCAACAGTAGATGACATTATCTATAACGCAAAAGAAATCACTTTTGTTGAAGTCGACACACCTAAGCTGACTGAAGCATTAAATGATCCAAATATCACAATGGCTATAATCAACAATAATTTTTCATCTCAAGTTGGGCTCATTGCGACTCGTGATGGGCTGATCTTAGAAACTAAAAACTCACCTTATGCTAATGTTGTTGTTACGCGTGAAGATAACAAAAATGATGAAAATATAAAAAAACTGGTTTCAGTTCTGCATTCAAGACAAATCGAGTTAAAATTCAAAGAAATGTATAAAGGTGATGCGGTAAGAGCTTGGTAACCACCCTTAACTTAAAGGTAAAAAGAGGCGCTCATTCTTTTTATCTTTAAGTTTATCCTACTGTTTTTTCCTTCTTTTTAACTAGAATAATCAACTTTTATCTAGTCAAATTACCTTGATTAAATACCACTCAACAAATAGAACCTTTTATTTAACGTTATTTTTATGTTTAAACGCGTTATGTTTATATAACTACTGGTTTTTATTCTATATAAAACATTCTAACAACATGAATTTTTTTCAGTATGATAAAGATCCTTCATTAAACATAAGAAATAAAAAAATGACTGACTCTCAACTGAAAAAACAATATATCGGCGAGCATAAACTATCACCAGAAACACTAATGATGAGTTATGGCTATGATCCATTACTCTCTGAAGGCTCAGTTAAACCACCTGTATTTTTAACATCCACCTTTATTTTTAAAAGTGCTGAAGAGGGTAAAGCTTTTTTTGATACCGTAAGTGGTAGAAAACCTTTACCAGAAGGTGAAAAAGCCGGTTTAGTTTATTCTCGCTTTAATCAACCTAATAGTGAAATTGTTGAAGACAGACTGGCGGTTTATGAAAATACGCAATCCTGTGTATTATTTTCATCAGGAATGTCCGCAATTACCACAACATTAATGGCATTAACGCAGCCCGGTGATGTTATTTTACATTCACAGCCACTTTATGGCGGAACTGAAACGTTAATTGCCAAAACACTTGCTAAATTTGGGATCCAAGCCACACCATTTACTGATGGGCTAAACCGTTCACTTATTCAAGAACAAGCAGATAAAGCCTGTCAAAAAGGGCGTGTGTCCGTTATTTTTGCAGAAACTCCTGCAAACCCAACTAATTCATTAGTCGATATTGAAGCATTAAAAAACGTTGCTGACCAATTAGAAAAAGCGCAAGGCTATCGTCCTATTATTGTCTGTGATAACACATTACTTGGCCCTGTATATCAACATCCAATAGAACAAGGTGCTGATATCTCAGTCTATTCTTTAACTAAATATGTTGGTGGGCATTCAGATCTAGTCGCTGGTGCCGCAATGGGCTCTCGTGAACTTATTAATCAAATCAGATTATTAAGAGGAGCAATAGGGACACAACTGGATCCGCATTCTTGCTGGATGCTAGGCCGTTCTTTAGAAACGTTACAAATTAGAATGGAAAAAGCCAATCAGAATGCATTATTAGTTGCAGAGTTTCTGCGTGATCATGAAAAAGTAAAAACAATTCATTATTTACCTTTTGCTGATAAAAATTCTATTGAAGCCCAGGTTTTTGCTAAACAATGTACAGGTGCGGGATCAACTTTCTCATTTGATATTGTAGGTGGAGAAAGTGAAGCTTTCCGTTTTCTTAATGCAATGAAAATTTTTAAACTTGCAGTAAGTCTGGGGGGAACGGAATCTCTAGCATGTCATCCTGGTTCAACAACGCATTCGGGTGTGCCAATAACATTACGACATAGCATTGGCATTCAAGACACCACTATTCGTTTATCTATTGGGATAGAAAATCCACAAGATTTAATTGCTGATTTATCCCAAGCATTAGCAAATGCTTAATTAAATTGCCCTGTCAATATTAAAAAACACCAGATAATGTGAATTTCACACTCTGGTGTTTTGTTTTAATAGACCTGTTTTTGGATTTCAATCCACTCATCTTTAGTTAAGCGGCAAATATTTTCAATTTTCACTTCATCTAAAAATTCTGCGTACTGTTCTTCAATGACGTGATGAAATTTAAATCCACATTTTTCTTGTGCTTTTTGTGATTTCTCATTATCAGCGAAATAGCCACACCATAAATTATCTAATTCTAGTGTTTCAAAGCTATACCGACTGATTTCTTTTACGGCTTCTGGTATTAAACCTTTGCCCCAAAATGGAACACCAATCCAATAAGAAACTTCAGCATCATTATCCCCAATCGGGAAATTACTCTCATTTGCGAAAGATAATCCAACTAAGCCGATGACAAGATCATCATCAATTAACGTAACGGCATAAACATCATCACGCATAAATATAGTGCGAATAATTTCGGCACTTTCTTCAACACTTCTATGCACTGGCCAACCTGCAATTGGGCCAACGCGTTCATCTTTTGCATATTGATACAAACTTGACGCATCAGAAAGTTTCCATGGTCGTAATATAAGTCTCTCTGTTTTTAATATTTTCATTTCAATAACTTCTCTTAGTTTTTAAATATTCTGCAAATTATCTTACGTCTTTAAGATGTATGTATTCTAAAGAAAACAACTAAAAAACCGAATGTCATAAAAGAGGTAAAATCGGTACTTTTGACAACTAAATGAGAGGGGATACTTGTTATTACATTCAATATCGTCAAATATAAAAACATAAAGTGGGTTAAGTCAGGAGCAAAAGAGGTAATGGATTTATGCTGAACCAAGTATTGTCACAACTTAATACTTCACCGCAATATGCCATTATGGGTGAAAGTAATATGATGAATGAAATAGGTTATCCTTTACCATTATCCTATATCGTAGTCATGATTTGCTTAGAAGGGAGGGCGGTAATCAATATTAGTTTTCAAAAACAGGTGATCAAAGCGAATGATATTCTTATCTTAGGCGATGATATGATGGCAGTTTTGAGTCAAAAATCAGCGAATTTTCGCTTATTCTATTGTTTTCTCGATAAATCTTTTGCTTCAGAAATTGCTTATTCTCTTTCTAATACTTTATTTGCTTTTCTCCATGACAACCCTATTTGCCACCCACATAAAGAACAATATGAAGCCTTAAATAGATGGATTCAACAACTAATACATATAGATAACAGTTATTCTGAACACAGAAAATTAATGTTAAAAAACCACTTACAAAATCTATTTTTTGCTATTACTGAATCAATACCCGCTCATTTCTCTATCGCCAAAAAAGAATTTACTCGTAAAGAAAAGCTCTGTTGGCAGTTTTGGGAATTGATTGGCAAGCATTGTTTAGCACATAGAGAGGTGGCTTTTTATGCAAATCAGCTTAACATTACACCGTTCTATTTATCTCAAATAACAAAGCAATTCTTTAATGATGCGCCTAAGACTTTGATTAATCGTCAAGTTATCCTTGAAATAAAGGCGTTATTAATGCACACTTCGCTGTCGGTAAATGAATTATCAGTGAAGCTCCATTTTGATGATCCCTCTTATTTATGCCGATACTTTAAAAGAGAAACGGGTAATTCTTTATCTGGTTACCGAAAACAACACCAACGACAATAAAACTAATGATATTGTATTTATTGTTCTATTTTAACTAAAGGAGGCAATTATGTTGAAAAAATATCACTATACAGACCGAGGGAAACTATTTTCTTTAGGTTAAGATTTTTATTACTTATTAAGAATTTACTATGATTTATTTTACTTCTGATACACATTTTTGCCATTCAAATATCCTCAATCTTTGTGATCGTCCATTCAATAGTGTTAGCCATATGAATGATACTTTAATTCATAATTGGAACGCTTACGTCTCCGATAATGATGAAATCTACATTTTAGGTGATTTTCTTTATCGAGGAACAGGGCGAGATGCCAATCAAATCTTGCGCCGATTAAAAGGTAAAAAGTACCTTATCCGTGGAAATCATGACAAGTTTCTAGGCGATCCAGAATTTGATGCATCTGCATTTGAATGGGTAAAAGATTACTTTGAATTGGATTATAAAAAACGAAAAATTGTGATGTTTCATTATCCTATATTGGAATGGGCTGGTTTTTTTCGTGATTCAATTCACTTATATGGTCATGTACACAATTCACAAAAAGATCCAATTCAACGTAAACGTTTAGATATTTTAGGAAAAAATGCAATTAATGTTGGTGTTGATGTCAACGATTTTTTCCCTATTAGCATTGAAACCATACTAAAAAGAACATCGAAATAATCTTATAAAGATATAACTATTATTTAATTCATTGTTAAATAACAATTTTATTTATTTGTCAATGTTGACTAAAATCATCTAATTGGCAAATAAATCGCTCTTGAGCCACAAATACGATAATTCCTTGTAATTAATTTCTGCTAATTTCAAAAGCATAAGAAAAAAGATCAACAACAAAGGTAATTATTGTGAGTCATAAACTGCACCCTTATATCACAACAGATGCTAACCAAGCTGTTGCTTCTATCGCTTATCGCTTAAATGAAGTTATTGCTATTTATCCCATAACACCTAGCTCGACGATGGCAGAATATGCTGATCGTTGGGCAGTTGCTCACCAGCCCAATCTTTGGGGGGATATACCTCGATTAATGGAAATGCAATCCGAAGGCGGTGCGATAGCAACGGTTCATGGTGCATTACAAACAGGTGCGTTAGCCACCACATTTACCTCATCGCAGGGATTATTATTAATGATCCCATCACTTTATAAAATAGCAGGGGAATTAACGCCTTTTGTATTACATGTCGCTGCACGTACTGTCGCAACACATGCGTTGTCTATTTTTGGTGATCATTCGGATGTAATGGCAATACGACAAACGGGCTGTGCGCTACTTTGTGCCAATAGTGTGCAAGAAGCGCAAGACTTTGCGGTGATAGCGCAGATAGCAACGCTCAATAGCCGTATTCCATTTGTTCATTTTTTTGATGGATTTAGAACATCACATGAAATGAATAAAATAATGTCTATTTCTGATGATGAACTCAAACAGCTTATTCCATACTCTGCGATTGAAGCTCATCGCCAACGTGCATTATCGCCAGAATCGCCTGTGATAAGAGGAACTTCCGCCAATCCTGATACTTATTTTCAAGCTAGAGAAGCCTCGAATCCTTGGTATAACAGTGGTTATCAACATGTTGAAGAGGCAATGAATTTATTTGCCAAAGTGACTGGGCGTATTTATCAGCCATTTGAATACTATGGACATCCTCAAGCTACACGAATTATTGTTCTAATGGGTTCAGCCGCAGGTCCTTGTAAAGAAGTTATTGATATGCTCAATACGCAAGGCGAGAAACTCGGCTTACTTTGCGTACACCTTTATCGCCCATTTTCGGCGCGTCATTTTCTTGATGCTATTCCAAATTCAGTTGAGTCTATTGCTGTTCTTGATAGAACTAAAGAGCCAGGCGCACAGGCTGAACCTCTCTATCTTGATGTTATTACGGCATTTGCCGAAGCCTATCATCAAGGTGAACGTGAAATATTGCCTCTGACTATTTCTGGTCGTTATGGATTATCTTCAAAAGAATTCGATCCAGATTGTGTTATGGCTGTGTTTAAAGAATTACAGCAATCTAAACCTAAACGTCGGTTCACTGTTGGTATCTATGATGATGTAACACATTTATCAATTATGCCTATGGATGCCAAATTACCTGAACATCATAAAATTAGCGCACTCTTTTATGGATTAGGTAGTGATGGTTCTGTTTCTGCGACTAAGAATAATATTAATATTATTGGTAACAACACACCGTTATATGCCCAAGGCTATTTTGTTTATGACTCAAAAAAAGCAGGTGGATTAACTGTTTCTCATTTAAGGATCAGTCAAACGCCGATTAACTCAACTTACCTCATTAAACAGGCTGATTTTATTGGTTGTCACCAATGGCAGTTTATTGATAAATACCAAATTGTTGAGAAATTAAAAGTAGGGGGCACACTTCTATTAAATACCCCTTATTCAGCGACAACCGTTTGGGCTAAATTACCTCAAGAAGTTCAAGCGCTACTTATTGAAAAAGAAGCGCGCATCTATGTTATTAATGCTTATAAGATTGCGCGTGGGTGCCAATTAGGCGCACGAATTAATACCATAATGCAAACAGCATTTTTCCACTTAACATCACTTTTCCCTGCCGAAAAGATAAATGATTATCTGCATCAGACAATTATTAAAAGTTATCAAAATAAAGGCGAAGCATTGGTTAATGCGAACTTAATGGCGATTTCACAAACATTGTCTGCGTTAGAGCGCATTCCTGTGGGAGCTGTATTAACCGAAAGCCCTTATAAATCCCCGATTGTTGCTGATAATGCACCTGATTTTGTCAAAACAGTCACAGCCATGATGATAGCAGGGCTTGGTGATAGTTTACCTGTTTCGGCATTTCCACCTGATGGCACATGGCCAACTGGCACAACACAATGGGAAAAACGTAATATTGCTGAATTTATTCCTGTCTGGAAACCGTCATTATGTACACAGTGCAATTATTGCGTTGCCGCTTGTCCTCATGCTGCCATTCGCGCAAAAGTGACCAAGCCTAGCCTGTTAGAAAATGCGCCAACAACCCTTGAAAAACTGCCTGTAAAATCTCGTGAAATGAAAGGGTTAGACTATATTCTACAAGTTGCACCTGAAGATTGTACTGGCTGTAACTTATGCTATGAAGTTTGCCCAGCCAAAGACAGACAAGATCCAAACATCAGGGCGATCAATATGATTGAAAAGCTTGGTGTATTAGAACAAGAAAAACAAAACTTCAATTTCTTCAATCAATTACCTGATTTACATCCTTCTGAATTAGAAAAAATAGATATCAGAACATCACAATTAATTACGCCACTATTTGAATATTCAGGTGCATGTTCTGGCTGTGGTGAAACCGCCTATATTAAATTATTAACTCAGCTTTATGGCGATGAATTATTAATTGCAAATGCCACAGGGTGTTCATCTATTTACGGTGGTAATCTCCCAACCACACCCTATACCACAAACAGAGAAGGTAGAGGTCCCGCTTGGGCTAACTCTTTGTTTGAAGATAATGCCGAATTTGGTCTAGGTTTTCGTCTCACCTTAGATCAGCATAAAAAACGTGTTGAGCGCTTATTAAATCGATTTGCGACAGAAATACCCGCTTCGCTTTATCAAACGTTGACTGATACGAATAATTCTAATCAGGATAAACGCAATGGAATTAATGAGCTATCCACCTTATTAGGTCACAGTAGTGATCCACTAGCCAAAGAGTTACTCCATGATGCGCACTATTTAATGCAAAAGTCTGTATGGATGGTTGGCGGTGACGGTTGGGCTTATGATATTGGTTTTGGCGGGCTTGATCATGTATTGAGTAGCGGTGAAAACGTTAATGTACTGGTGTTAGATACACAATGTTATTCCAATACTGGTGGACAACAATCTAAAGCAACTCCAATGGGCGCTATTACTAAATTTGGTGAGGATGGAAAAAACAAAGCTCGCAAAGATTTGGGTATCACCATGATGATGTATGGCAACATTTATGTTGCTCAAATCGCTATTGGTGCTCAAATGAACCAAACTATTAAAGCCATTCAAGAAGCGGAGGCCTATCAAGGACCTTCACTGATTATTGCTTATAGTCCTTGTGAAGAGCATGGTTATGACTTGGCCTTTAGCTATGAACAAATGAAGCAACTGACTGCATCAGGCTTCTGGCCTCTCTATCGATTTGATCCTCGCCGTGAACAAGAGGACAAAAATCCGTTAATGTTAGATTCAAGAGCTCCTAACCAAGTCGCTTCTGCGGTGTTAAATAAAGAGCAACGTTTTAGTCGACTATTTAAAATCTATCCTGATAAAGCAATGGCATTAGCGAATCAAGCACAACGTAATATTGAGAAGAAATATGCTTTACTTAATCTATTGGCAGAAAAAAGCATAAAGTCAGCGACTGAATAAACTATAAATCCTGCTCGGCTAAAAATCATAACCACTCGCAAGATGGGTGGTTATGATTTTATTAATACCCAATATATTAAACAGATATCATTTTATTTCGGCTGGCATTCATACCTTGGATCATACAAAACCAAGCCAATGCAGAAACCACCATTAAAATAGCGAATAAAGAGGCGGGTGGAAATTCAGTTAAAATAAAACCACTGGCAAGTGGATTAAGCGCCGCACCTAACCAACCGAGTGACTGAGCAGAGAAATAACTTGCTTTCATTCCTAACGGTGCAATGTTATCAATCATCATATACTCGCCTGGTGCATAAATTAATTCACCAAAGGTAAACACAGCGATAGCTAGTGCCCAAAAGATTAAATTGTCACCGGCAAACATAAAGCCAAGTAAGCCTGTCATAAAAAATAACGTACCTAATGTCATTAATTTACGTAGCCTTTCTGCGGTAACATGTTTACCCACAATATATTGCAAAGAGACTACAATGGCAGCGTTTACAGGTAATACCACGGCGATAACGGACTCTGCTAATTTTGCATCGTAAACCACTAAAATATATTGCGAAATACATGAGGCAAAAGAGCCAAACGTTAATGTACCGAAAAAAGTTGAGAGCACAAACCAACTTAATGCTCTATCTTTTAGCATTATTTTCGGATCCCATTTCACATTATTTTCTTCATCTGTATTTACCGCTTTTGAGCGTTGAACAAAAACTTGGATCATAAATAGTGGAAATGTTGCCGAAATAGCCGCAAGCCAGAAAGGTAATTGTGTTCCATACATTAATAATAAGGTGCCAATAGGGGGTCCCACCGTCCATCCCATATTGATAAAGGTATAGTTTAGAGAGAATATTTTAGGTTTTGCTGAAACCGATAAGGTTTCGGCAAAATACGCTTTTAATACGGTTGAAAACACTAAATAAGAGCAGTTAATCACAGAGAAAAAGATAACGACTAAAATAGTGCTATGAACAAGAGGGATTGCAGCAAATCCAAAAATAAACGTTAGAATTGCAAGGATCATATAACGTTTTTTCTCAAATTTATCAGCAAGCATGCCAAAACCAAGGCTGAAGAAAATCCCCGTTGTTAATGCAATAGACATGGCAATACCAATATCATCGACGGGTAATTGATACTCCCGCGACAAATAGATAGCCATAAACGGTAATGTTGCACCTCTTCCTATTGTAAGAAGAAGTGATGAAAATAGCAGTGCAGCTGTTGAGCGTGTTTTTTTTGAAAACATATTATCTTTATTCTAATTATTTGTATTTTATGGAGTGTTTTATAATTCGTACGATTTTTTACGGGTGAAAAAAAGAACAAATTCGCACTGTATATTAATACATAACTTAGTAATTACTGTATAGCTTAAAGTCAGAAAAAAAGCTCTTTTTGATCTTATCTTTTTTCTTGCTGATCTTGTTGTAATGTTCAATTATCCCATTTTTGATAATAGTGTTTATCAAATTCCAATCTATTAACACATTGTTATTTTTTCTAAACTGAGCCAATCATTGTTTTATTTACTGCATTAAATCTGAGGTCGTTATGTCTTTTATTCATCTTGAATTTGAAAAACCTATTGTTGAATTAGACGAAAAAATTGATGCATTGCTCACCTTTAAGCAATCTCAAGATGAACCAACAGGTATTAATTTAGATGAAGAAATCGCACGTTTAAGGCAAAAAAGCCTTTCGCTGACAAAATCTATTTTTACTGATTTAGGTGCTTGGGAAATTGTGCAACTCGCTCGTCACCCAATGCGTCCATATACCCTTGACTATATTAAAGCGGTTTTTACTGATTTTCAGGAGTTGGCGGGTGATAGAGCTTATGCCGATGATAAAGCGATTGTTGCGGGTTTAGCGCGTTTAGACAAAATGCCAGTCATGGTGATTGGGCAGCAAAAAGGGCGTGATACAAAAGAGAAAATTCTTCGCAATTTTGGTATGCCATCACCAGAAGGTTATAGAAAAGCATTACGTTTAATGAAAATGGCGGAGCGCTTTCATCTACCCGTAATTATTTTTATTGATTCTGCGGGAGCGTACCCTGGTGTTGGTGCTGAAGAGCGCGGACAAGCTGAAGCTATCGCACGTAATATTCTTGAAATGTCACGATTAAAAACACCTATTATTTGCACTATTACTGGTGAAGGATTTTCTGGAGGTGCGCTAGCTATTGGTGTTGGTGATAAAGTTAATATGCTGCAATACAGTACTTATGCGGCAATTTCACCAGAAGGCTGTGCATCTATTCTGTGGAAAAGTTCTGATAAAGCGCCAATTGCGGCAGAAACCATGGGAATGACAGCACCTAAATTACAATCATTAGGTATTATCGACGCTATTATTCCAGAGCCATTAGGTGGAGCTCATCGAGATCATCAACAAGCTGCCGAATTTCTTAAACAACAGTTATTAACTGACTTAGCCTTATTAAAAAGCTATTCAACCGAAGAACTTTTAGATAAACGCTATCAAAAACTCATGTCTCATGGTTACTGTTAATTATTAACGAGTGAAAAGAAAATGAATGATACACTGCCTATATTGAGTAATAGAAATACAGTAGGCAGTGAATTATTTATGCAAATCGATCTTAATTTATTACGTATTTTTTCTGCCGTAGCAGAGCAAGGGCAATTTGCAGCAGCAGCTCGGCTATTATCTATGCCTACCTCAAATATCAGTCGTGCAATTAAACAGCTTGAACAGCAACTCAATTGTAAACTTATTGATAGAACAACTCGAAAAATGCGCCTTACTGAACAAGGCAAAATACTCTATCAGCAAGGAATAAAAACCTTAACTGAATTAGATAATGTTGTAAGCAATATCACTAGTGATGGACCATTAACGGGTACTTTCCGTTTAACTATTCCGAGTGAATATGGCAGTGAGCTACTTGGTGATATTTTGGCTGATTTTGCTGCACTTCATCCTAATTTACTTATTCAATGTGATACCCAACTAATGCCAAGAAATATCATCGATGATGATATTGATTTACTGTTAACTTTTCATCGTGGAAATTTAGCGGATAGTAGCTATCACTCACGCTTAATTAAATCATGGCGCAGTATTGTTGTGGCATCTAATGAATTATTAGAAAAAACAGGAATACCCACACATATTGAACAATTAAGCAAAATGCCTTGTATTTCTAGCTTAAGCGCACTAGAAGGGCAACCTTGGATATTTATGGATGAAGATAAAAAGCCAATCAGAGTAACCATTAATAGTAATTATCGAGTAAACAGTGCCATATTAGCAAAATCAGCAGTATTAAAAGGATTGGGATTTGCTATTTTAGCTGAGCATTGCTGCCTTGATATGATTAAAGAAGGGAAGTTACGAGCTATCGAGTTTCCTCAACAACCCGCAACGATTAACTTAGTGGCAATATATGCAACTCGTAGCACACTCTCACGTAATATAGAGTCTTTTCTAGAATTTTTATCTCAGCGTTTATAAACATTAATCTGTGGTTTGTTGAGTAAGTGCCTTATGTTTTGCTTTAACAGGAAAGAGCACAATAAATAAAGTCACAAAACATGAGATCCCCGCAGTCGCAATTGCATAAGCAAACCCCGAATTAAATGCCTCTGGTAACAAAGTGATAAACCCTTTGTCTAAACCATTTGTCGTATTTTCAGTCACCAAACTAACAATATCGATATAATTTACAGATATTCCCAATACTTGGCTTTGGATCACCATATAATGAATTGCTTGTTGCACCATCAATGTACCTAATAAAGCAATTCCCATTGTCATACCTGTTTGTCTTAATGCATTCATGGTTGCAGACGCCATACCAGAGCGAGATGGTGACACACTTTTCATCACTAAAGCACCTATTGCGGGTGTTGCTAATCCCATTCCAGCACCTAATACAAACAGATAGCTTCCTGTTATTCCATAGTGGCTATTTGTTGCTAATGTCGCTAATAAACAAGAAGAAATAGCGATTAATAAGAAACCACAGATCATAAGTTTTCTAACAGAGAAATAAGAAGATAACCGTCCAAAAGACATAGAAAATAGTGCCATTGCAATAAATTCTGGTGCCATTCTCCAACCCGCTTCTAATGCACTCCAACCTTGTGCTTTTTGCAAAAAGAATGCGATAAAAAATACATTACTGTATGTAGCAAAACCCAAGGTAAAAGAAGAAAGGTTATATTGAAAGAACGTGCGATCTTTAAATAAAGCCAGTGGTAATAAAGGACGCTCCACACGTTTTTCTATCATTAAGAAAAGGGCAAGAAATATAATCCCCACAATCAGTGTTGATACTGTTCTATAATGTGACCAGCCCACAGAGCCAGCTTCAATCAAACCATAAGTCAGTGATCCTAATCCCAACATACTGGTTAATTGACCAAAGGGATCTAAAGCAACATTATCAGGATCAGCACTTTCACTTAATCCATACCAACCTAATAAAACGGTAATAATGCCAATAGGAATATTAATAAGAAATATGCTCGCCCAACCACTAGCATGAACTAAAACACCCCCTAAAATAGGACCAATAATTAACGATAATGCACTGACTGAAGACCAAATACCGATAATGCGAACCCGTTCAATATCAATAGGAAAAGCATGAGTAATTAAAGACAATGCACCCGGAATAAGTGCAGCCGCGGCAATGCCTTGAATAATACGTCCAAGAATTAATATTTCATGTTGCGGTGCAATCGCACAAATTACTGAACCTAACGTGAAAATAATCACGCCCCATAGCCATACCTTTTTTCGCCCAAAGCGATCGCTCAAAGGACCTGATGACAAAATACAGGCTGACAAACAAAGCGCATAAGCATCAACAATCCACTGCAAGGTTGCCATATCAGCATGTATATCATTTTGAATAGTTGGCAGAGCTACATTCACGATACTAATATCGAGAGTTGCCATAAAAGTACCTAAACAAATGGCACAGATAAGTGACAGTCGTTTTAAATAAGTCATAAGCTTTATTGCCTTAATGATGAATAATAATGGCATAATAATACTCGACCGACCGTCGGTCAATTTATATTGATAATGAGTTTCATTTGTCATCATTGTGACTCGCTTTAATATAGAGTACTCTTTACAAGCGACTTTGAGGGAGATAAGCAATGTCATTAGAAGAACAAATAACTGATAAACCAAGAACAAAACCCGCAGAGGTTCGTTTAGAAGAGTTAATGAATGCGGCAGAAGCGTTATTTCTTGATAAAGGTTTTGATGCCACAACCGTTAGCGATATTGTAAAAAAAGCAGGGGTAGCAAAAGGAACGTATTATCACTATTTTTCTGCCAAAACAGACGTTCTTGATGCGCTCAGAACACGTTATATGGATTGGTATTTAAATAAAATAGATAACGCCATGGATGCCTGCTCACAACAAGATCATCGTGAGAAATTAAAACAGTGGTGTGAAATCAGCGTTATTGCTTATGTTGAGAAACAAAAATTACACGACATGCTTTTTCATCAAGTATTTCATCAAAGCAGCAATATTCATGAAAATAGAGCATTACAGCAAATTCAAACGCTGTTAATTTCAGGTACAGAAAATAAAACTTGGCATGTTACACAACCGGAATTAACCAGTACATTGATTTATCATGGTATGCATGCTGCTGTTGATAATTTAGGTCATAGCGAAGAATATACCGCAAAAACATTAGGTAATATGCTATATCAGCAATTTACTCAATTACTAAAATAAAATCATAGAATAGGGATTATTTTCAATATCCCTATTCTAAACAACTTTAATTATTTGTTTTAACTAATAGTTTAAATATATTATTATTACAATGTGAATTACTTTGATGAGGAGGAACTTTCCCCTCATGTGCATTTAGTGCTATTTCATAACCGCATGTTTTACATCTATAAATACCTGAATATTCAACAAATGATGATGTTTTGAACTCAACATCAAAATCTGATGAATTCGATGCTTGTTGCAAATTTCCAGTATAATAATACTGTGCCATATTAAATTTCCTTATATTAAAAACGAATCTTGAGTATATATTTAAATATTTATTTATAAAGACGAACAGCTCACAATAAAATCTAATTAATCAATAGTACCTAAAATTTAATAAATATTAATAATAATGAGTAGCCTATTGGTATTAATAATCACAACAGTAAGATTTAAGCACAATCAATAATAATTAAAGCCTAAGAATATCAGCAAGATTAATGTTGATATCTTAGGCTTTTTTCGATCAGCGACTACGATTTAACAGCATTAAACAAAGGAAATAGCTACCACCTAAAATCGCTACTAAAGTTCCTGCGGCAATTTGTGCAGGATAAATCAATACTTGCCCAAGCCAATCAGCCCAAACCATTAAAGTCGCACCGATTAATCCCGAAAGAATTAATTGTGATTTTATTTTTTGAGCGCCAATTAATACCGCCATATGAGGGGCGACTAAGCCAATAAAGGCGATAGGGCCAACGGTTGACGTAACTAATGCACATAACAGAGAAACAATAATCAGTAAAATAATACTTGCTTGCGCTGTATGTAATCCTCGCGCTAAAGCAAAGTTTCGACCAATTGATATTAATGCCAACCATCGAGTGAGTAATAAAACAACGCCCACAATAAAGATGATAGCTAATGCAAAATAAATAGCTTGTTGCCCTGTTACACGATAAGTCGAGCCTGATAACCACAATAATATTTTATAGCTACTTAACGAACCTTTCGCTAAGAAAAACTGAATAAAAGCCTCTAAACTCGCAGTTAATGCAATACCCGTTAAGATTAAACTGGCAGGGGCATATTGGTGCCTTTTACCCAACACTAATAAGATAATCATAACAACGCCGCTTCCTAATAACGCAGTTCCCCATTGTGATGTTTGTAAAGTGCTTCCCAGAATTAAGCTAGAAAATACCAAAGCGAAGGTTGCACCTGATGAAACACCTAAAATATCTGGGCTGGCTAACGGGTTATAAATTAAACGTTGTAAAATAACGCCAGCAATAGCCAGTGCAACACCAGCAAAGAGTGCTGTTAATAGACGAGGAAAACGCAAAGCCCATTGATAAACGGAAGGTATTTCCCATAGCCATTGGCGCTCATTAATATGAATAAACAGGGTAAGCGCTAATCCAAGTATTAATAATGCCGTTATTCCTATGACCGTATAATTCGATATTCTTTTAGTTTGAGAAATAATTGAAATAGAAAGCTGATCTTGAGCTCGCATTTTCTTACGACTAAACCAAATTAATGCTGGCGCCCCAATAGCCGCTGCCGTAACACCACTAGGAATAACTGTATTGAGCCACTGACCAACCCATATCGCAAGACTATCGGTAATTAACAGCAAACATATTCCCATTAATCCACTTGCAATGAGTTCTTGGCTAGCCGTTCTAGCTCCTAATGTTCTAACTATATTAGGTGCAAGTAATCCGATAAAACTAATTACACCAACAGCCGTAATAGAAACAGAAACTAACCAAGTACTTAATATAATAAAAAAGGCAAATGCAGGTAAAACAGAAAGCCCACGAGCCGCCGCACCTTCATGCCCTAAACGTAATAAAGTGAGAATACGAGGTGCAAAGATAAAAATAAGTAAAACAGGTGTTATTCGTGGTAATAACCAATAAACTTTATCCCAGCCATCTTGTGCTAAATCACCAGCTCCCCACATGAATATATTTTGAGCAAATTGTGAGTTTAATGTCACTAATGCCGTTGCAATAGCGCCTAATAAAATATTGACCACCATACCTGAAACAACTAAAGGTAAGCCGGTCATATTGCGAATACCTGCAATAATAATCACCAGAGAAAAGGCTAATAAAGCGCCAATTGTTGCAGCTACTGCACTGTAATCTGTAACCCAGCCAGTGAACCAAATATTAACGATCACTAAGGCTAGCCAAGCACCTGATGAAGTTCCTAAGGTTAAAGGGGAAGTTAAATTATTTTGCGTTAATTGCTGCATTAAACTGCCAACAACACCAAATAACCCGCCAATAACAACGGTCATAGCTAAACGTGGTAATTGTGCATGCAAGAAAAAAACATCAGCAAAAGGAATTGTTGTGGCTGAATTAGCCAATAAATACAATTGATGAGATAAAGAAAGAGAATTATCAATTTGTAAGTTGGTAATGCTTAATAAGATAATTACCAAAAAATAGAAAGTAAGTTGCTTAATTTTCATTACTAGGTGCCATATCTAATAAGCTTTCAGTAATGGCTTGCGCCATTAATGTCAATGATGTCATTCCTCCATAATTCCAGACAGGTTTGACTGAATGAAAATGCCCATTTTGCACAAATGGCATGGCTTTCCATAATACTGATTTTTGCAGTTTACTTTCATCAGGAAAAGGCAACATATAAAGGACATAACCATGTTTAATCTGTTGCAATACATTCATTCTTCGTTGATCAATACCCCAAGGTTGTGGCGGTAATGATATTGCCGATTTCAGCCCCAGCTTATTTATCACATATTCGGTTGTTGAATTTTCAGTATATAAAAAGATGGAGGTGAGCGTAGAAAAACGGATCACTTCTACTTCAGGTAATGTGATAAATGCCTGCTGTAACTTTGCTTTAAATTGCGCAAAAGTAGCGTCCATTTCAGCTAACTTTTGTTGTGCGAGAGCTTCTTTTCCCAAAAGCGAAGCAAGGGTATTAAAATGCGCCAGAGCGACTTGTGCCGCATTATCTTGGCGAGAAAAATTAGGTAAATAAACCACAGGAGCAATGGTTTCTAATACAGGTAATAAATCTTGTTGTGAGCTTGATGCTAAAATAAGGTCAGGTTTTAACGTCGCTATTTTTTCTAAATTAGGCTCTGCTCGCATACCAACTTCTTCAATAGAATTCGGTGCAATAGGGTGAGCAACCCATTGGTTATAACCTGCAATTTCAGTTGCCCCTACGGGGTTCACTTCAAGTGTTAATATTTGTTCAAGTAAATCCCAGTCTAAAACAATAATGCGTTGCGGTGTGTTAGAAGCCTTTTCATTATTATGTTGCGCCGCATTTACTGTGGGGGTAATTAATAAAATAACTAAACAAAAGGACAGTAAATTAACTATTGTTTGTAATATTACACGCATACCACCGCCACTTTATGTTGTTGTGAGCCTTTATTATCAGGGTGTTCAATCAGCTTAATGGGTGTTTCATAAAGCGAGGAGAGTCGCTCATCATCAAAAAGTAATGAGACCTCACCTTCAAACGCAATTTTCCCTTTTTTAAGTGCGATGATATGAGTGGCATAACGCAAGGCAAGGTTAAGATCATGCAAAATAACAATAATACCAACGTGCTGAGTTTGATTTAACTCACTCAACAATTCCATTAATTGGTATTGATGATGTATGTCTAATGCCGAGGTTGGTTCATCTAATATCAAGATCGGTGATTGTTGAGCGAGTAACATTGCAACCCAAGCCCGTTGACGCTCACCACCTGATAAATCATCTGCAAGCGTGTCAGCGAAAGGAAGTACTCCCGCTTTTTCCATCGCCATTGTGATAATTTCATCATCTTTTTTATTCCAACGGCCTAATGTTCCACGCCAAGGAAAGCGTCCTAAACACACTAATTCTCTGACAGTTAATCCAGCAGACGCGGGAAGTTTTTGGGGAAGAAACGCGATTTGTTTAGCCAAATCACGAGGCTTATATTGTGAGATATTACGGTTATTTAGTGTGAGACATCCACTATCAGGGATTTGCTGACCCGATAACAAACTGACGAGTGTCGATTTACCTGAGCCATTATGGCCAAGCACAATGGTTAATCCTGAATCTGAAATACGCAGTGAGGGTATTGATAGAATAGTGCGTCCACCGCGATCCATTTGAATATTTGAGAGTTCAAACATGGTCACTCATTTATAAAATCATATTCCGCCTTTTATTGCATGGTTAACAATAAAAAGCGGAATAAAAAAGAAAATTACCAGCGATATTTAGCGTTTAATAAAACAGAACGAGATTGCCCGTAATAGCAGTAATAATCACAGCCAGAGAGATATTCTTTATCAAGAATATTGTTGATATTTAACTGTAATTGCCACTGTTTATTGAAATTATAGGTTGCTGCCATATCCCATAATGTTGCACTTGGTACCGTTAAATCACTGCTCTTAGGATTATCTTTAGATTTACCTAAATAACGAACACCTGTTCCCAAGGTTAAATCTTGAGTTCCTGTTATTGGGATAGTGTAACTGCCCCAAGCTGACGCGGTGTGTTTAGGAATTAAACCTGCTTGTTGTTTACCTCTATTACCCGTGTCATCTGTTTGCATATCGGTATAGGTGTAATTGGCTTTTAACGCTAAACGTTCCGTTAATTGCATTTCACTTGTTACTTCAATACCTTTTGAAGTCACTTTACCTGTTTGTGTTGAAACAAATGTCGTTGGGTTTGCAACAAGCGCATTTTTCTGAGTGATATCAAACCAAGCAATATTAAAGTAGCCATCCATAAAATCAGGTGTATATTTCACACCTGCTTCAATTTGATCACCTTTTAACGGTTTATACAGATCCTTTGTTGCTGGATCGATAGTGCTCATTACCTCAAAGGACTCGGAATAACTGACATAAGGCGATAATCCATTATCCGCTAAATACATTAATCCTGCATTCAGGCTAAATTCGCTATCAGTACGAGATTTATCCTCATTTTTTACTTTTGCTGTATTTTCTGTTTTTACCCAATCTTGGCGTACACCAGCAACGGCAACCCAGCGACTATCAAATTTGGTTTGATATTGTGAATAAAGGCTATATTGGGTTTTATCAATAGTTCGATTAACGTTATCTGCTGGATTGAGTGGGGTATAGTTTCCGTAAATAGGGTTCCAAGGATTAATGGTGCCAAAACTATAATTATCTTGTTCATCACCTTTAGTTTGGTGATATTGCAATTCTGCGCCTGCTAATAATGTGTGCTCAAAGTTATCCGTATCCCATTCACCGACCACATTATTATCAAAGGTAATACTTTGATTTTTACCATCACGGAAAACAACACCGCGATTCAATTCTGTTGCTGTTATATCTGAATTAGGAAATGCATAAACGCTACGTAAAAGCAGATCGTTATAACCATAATTTAAACGTTGAGAAAAACGCCAAACATCATTGATATTACTCTCTAATAAATAACCAGCTGAAATTTGGGTTCGTTTATATTTATCGTATCCTGGTTCACCTAAGTTGGTAGTAGGCTTTATTTTACCAAAAGGAGATGAAATTAATGTACCGGCAGCAGGGAAGAAAGGATTAGTTGGCGTACCGTCATCATGCAAATAGGTTGCCATAAAGGTTAATGATGTATCATCAGTCAGGTTGATCGCGACACTTGGCGCAAGGTAAATACGCTCATTATCAGTGTGAGATAATTCTCCATCTGATTTTTTCATTAATCCAACAAGACGATAGCGCACACGTTTATCATCGGTAGCACTTGAAACATCAAAACCTAAACCACGTTGGTCATTATTTCCGACCTCAAGAAATACTTCATTTTGAGGTTTAAAACTAGGCTTCTTTTGTACCACGTTAACCGCACCACCTGGTGTCGATTCACCAAATAATACCGCCGATGCGCCTTTTACCACTTCAATTTGTTCAAAACCATAAGGCTCTAATAACCATGTATAATAACCATCACGGAAAAGGCGGCTACCATCTAAATAGGTTGCTGCTTCAAAGCCACGAACACGAAGCCAATCTGTGTCGTTATCCGCACCATAAGGTTGAGAGACAACACCAGATGTATAACGCAATGCTTCATCTAATTTTTGTGGAGCATGTGTTTCTAGATCTTGTTGAGAAATAACAGAAACCGATTTAGGTGTTTCTTGCAAACGTGTATTTACTTTTAGTGCTTGAGCGCTCACAACAAGCTTCTCAACGTGTTCTGTTTTTGCTGTTTCTTCAGCAAAAGCCTGTGTAGTCAAAATAAAAGGAAGGGTGGCAGAACAAATTAATGCCACAGGTTTCAATTTAAATGCATAAAAATTAACCACAATAAGTCACCGAATAATAATCATTACTATTACCACTATTATTCATGTAATCGATACTAAGGTAAATTAATTTATGCAAAAATGTCTATAAATGATAATTTTTCGGGTTAATTAACTGCTTATGTCAATCCAAGCAAGGCGTCCACCGACAGAAGTGCTGCGATGTCATGCATGGTGGCTTAAGCATAAAGTTCGCATTCCTGCTAATTGCTGTGAATACCAAGCTCCTCCTCGCATTAAAGAGCGTTGGCCATAATTTCGTAAATAAACCTGATCGTGATCTTGCTGATTTATTGCTGGATATAATCCTAATGCTTTAAATAACGTGGGTACATCAAGATTATCAGCGGCCATTATTGCGTTAAAATCACCATCCATTAATCCAGCAGGATAACCATTATCTGAGGGTGCGCCGTTATAGTGTTTTATTGAAGTTGATAAATTAGATTAATTTTATATTACACGATTTATTACTCAGGATTATTATGATTCGCGTATATATAAATAAATGTGATATTGATAAAAATAAAATAGATAAAATTCCTACTAAAAAAATGGATATGACATCTCATTGAAAAATAAATAATTTTTTCAGTAAAGACAAAGAATAGACAGTTTTAAAATTAATGCGTGCATATATTACAATCAAAAAACAGCCATTATATAAAATAGAAATAAAGTTATAGATGAGAATACTTAAATTGTATTATTGATACAATGGCATATGTTCTACATTATAAAAAGAAAAGTATTTTTTATTAAAATAATCAAGACATTTATTTACATTAAGTAATTTTATTATTATTTATTATTATCTTACTTTAAATTTTTTCAAACTAGGCGAAATATGAATAGCATAACCATAGGAAATAGTAAACTAACATCAGCTCAGATTAATAGCGTTTTATCTGGAGAAAAAGTCAATAAAGTCATGACTATCTGGGATAAGATAAAAGATTTTTTCCATATTAGCGATAAAAAGCAAGTCATGACATTACTTTATGATGTTTATTATAACCCTAAAGTTTCATTTTTAGATAAAATAGGTAAATTTCAAGAACTAAGGAATTTATCACTAAGTGATTATAAAGATACATTTAACATTAAAATAGATAATAATGTTTTTTATTTTGAGATCAATTTTATTCAGGATGGTACACATATATTTAAAATTGGTTGCTCAAAAGAACAAAATGAGAATATTATTAATAATCAAAGCATTAAATCATTGTTTAATCAATTACCCCAAGATGATATTAATCATATAGTATCAATAGTAGTAGATAAAGTAGATAAAATAAATAAAATGGAAAATAAAAACACGGAAGAAAAAATAGAATTAATAAGAAGCAGTTTATCATTATTATTGAATGATGATAATTATAGAGATAACGAACTAGATTCTTTAAAAAAAGGAAAATCAAAACTAAATGAGGTTGCATCAAAAAAAAATTGTAGTGGAATGACAAAAAAATATGTGATGGATAAAATATGGGAAATAATAAAAGAAAATAGTAATGAAGAATATAATGATTCTTATACCAGTTTATTACTAAACAATATTTTTAACGATAAATTTTATTCAACCTATAATATAATACATAGTTATCTGGGATTGAAAGAAATTCTCAATAAAGACAGAAAAATATTAGATATAGAGTTTACACCAGAAAAAGTAACTTTTTTTCTTCTAGATGAAAATAATAATAAAATCATATCCAATGAACATTCAAATATAACAAAGGAATTTAATTTAGACTTTGCAGCATTTGAATACATCATAAATAATGAAAACTTATACAATAATGCAACCTTAAAGGAAGACAAAGAAAATTTAAATAATTTTTTATCTACTTACGATACATTAAGTGAAAAATTAAATGAAAAAGATAAAGGCGACCTTTTTATTAACATATTGAATTTAAAGGCGGAAAAAATAACATTAGGTGGAAAATTAGATTTAATTAAATCGATATCTAAACAATATAATAATAGTAATATAGATAAAAAACTGGACATTAAAATAACTCAAGAAAAACAAATAAAATTTAAGATTAAAACTAGTGAAAAGGGGAAAGAAAATGTATTAAAACTTACCATCCCTTATGATGATAATAATTTAGGTTTGCTTAATATAAATAACTTTAACAATAGCGACTTTTCCACTGAAAACAAAATAAATATATTAGCAAATTTAGATAAGTATAATAAAAACTCAACCATATTAAAAATCTTTTATTATCATAATTCTGAAAAACCTTCAGAGTTAAAGGAAGAATATGGAAAAGAATATGGAGAAAAATTTGAAAAAGAATTTCGCGAAATAATCGAGCCTTTATTGATGGATGAAAAAAAGACAAATATTTTTGAAATTAGTACCGAAGAAAAAAATATAATAGAAAACTTACCTAAAAGTATCGGCATTTATAGTGTCGAACAAATAAACGGAGTATTTAAATATTATAACGATATATTATTTATAAAAAGATTAGACTTACAAGACATTGATAATAGCAATGAATATATAATAAATTCAAAAATCGATAATTTAATTTTAAATGGCAATAACAAGAAAGAAACTATTAGCAAAGAGTTTTCCGATGTGCTAAATAAAACAGTTGTAGAAAACATCGCCGAAAAATTAAAAAAAATAGAAATAGAGTCTAAAAAAAATAAAATAAATATTTTATCTTCCAATAAAATTGACACAGAAAATCTTAACAAAGAAAAATATCTCGACACCTTATTTTCTGGAAAGTTTAATGAAATTATAGAAACATACTATAAAGATGGAAAATTTAAGAATATAACTGATTTATTGGAAATTAAAGTAGATAAAAAAAGTGAAAAACATGAAGAGATAATTAAAATTAGAGTATCAGAAGAACATGCACAAGCCTCTCTAATTAATGCAATTCAAGAATATGTAAAATCCCCCGCAAGCTTTCTAGCAAATAAACTCAGCGATTCAATAAAAAAAGTAAATTCAATATTAAATTTAGCAGTTATAGACCACTCTTTATTGATCGAAATTAATGATAAAATATCAGATTTAAATGAACTCATTGATAGAACATCAGATGGAAAAGATTTAGATATTATTAAAGGTTTATTGCTAACGTATGAAAATACAAGAGAAAAAATTAGGAAAAACCAAAATATAAACAAATTTGCAAAGCAAGAAAAAGATACTAATGGGTCTATAATCAATGATAGTGCGTTAAATGTAGCATTATTAAGCAATATAAATATGTTGGATATTTTATTATCAGATAAAAAAATAAATTTAAACTATAAAAAGGATAAAAAAGAGAATGATAAGTTTGTCAAAGAAAAACAAATCAGTGAAGATTTATTATTTGAAACTCCTCTATTATACAGTGGCTTGGAAATAATGATAAAAATAAATAGAAAAATAAAAAATAAACCTGAGGTGGAAATTTCAGGAAACTATAATCAAATAAGACTATAAAAACATTTATCAAAATCTAAAAAGGCTTAGTAAATATACTAAGCCTTTTTCATTTATGTTATCTACTATTTAATAAATAGGGCCGCGATTAAGCCTCAACACCTTTTTTCGCTAAGAACTCATCATAAGTTCCTTGGAAATTAGTCACTTTTTCAGGTGTAATTTCAATAATACGATTTGCCAGTGAACTGACAAATTCACGGTCATGAGAGACGAAAATCAATGTACCTTGATAAAGTTCTAATGCCATATTCAATGATTCGATAGATTCCATATCTAAGTGGTTGGTTGGTTCATCCATAATCAAAATGTTTGGTTTTTGCATCATCAGCTTACCAAATAACATTCTACCTTTTTCACCACCAGATAAAACTTGAACTGATTTTTTCAAATCATCTTGAGAGAACAGTAAACGACCTAATACGCTGCGTACAGATTGCTCATCGTCTTCTGGTTTCATCCATAAACTCATCCAATCAAACACAGTCATATTGACTTCAAAATCAGTTGCGTGATCTTGTGCATAATAGCCAATGTTTGAGTTTTCAGACCATTTTAAACGACCTGTATCAGGTGTTAATTCACCGACTAATGTTTTGATCATTGTCGATTTACCCACACCGTTATTACCTAAAATGGCCACTTTTTCGCCCACTTCAAGCATCATATTGACGTTTTTAAACAGCGGGGCATTATCATCATAGCCTTTAGAGATATTTTCCACTTCAAGCGCATTACGGAATAATTTTTTCTCTTGTTCAAAACGAATGAATGGGTTTTGACGGCTAGACGCTTTCACTTCTGCTAATTGAATTTTCTCAATTTGTTTTGCACGAGAGGTTGCTTGACGTGATTTAGATGCATTAGCACTAAAGCGACTCACGAAAGATTGTAATTCACTAATCTGTGCTTTTTTCTTCGCATTATCCGCTAATAAACGCTCACGAGCTTGGGTTGCAGCAAACATATATTCATCATAGTTACCCGGATGAACAGCAAGCGCACCATAGTCTAAGTCTGCCATGTGCGTACAGACCATATTTAGGAAGTGGCGATCATGGGAAATAATGATCATGGTACTGTTACGTTCATTTAGCGTTTGCTCAAGCCAACGAATGGTATCAATATCCAAGTTGTTCGTCGGTTCATCCAGTAACAAAATATCAGGATCAGCAAACAGGGCTTGTGCAAGTAACACACGCAATTTCCAACCGGGAGCCACTTCACTCATAGGACCATTGTGTTGTTCTAATGGAATACCTACGTTTAGCAATAATTCGCCAGCACGAGATTCAACGGTATAACCGTCCATTTCACCAAATTTCACTTCAAGATCGGCAACGCGTAAGCCGTCTTCTTCGCTCATTTCAGGTAAATTATAGATGCGTTCACGCTCTTGCTTCACTTCCCAAAGTTCAGTGTGCCCCATAATCACCGTATCAAGCACAGTAAACTCTTCATAAGCAAACTGGTCTTGTTTTAGTTTACCAAGGCGTTCATTAGGATCGAGAAATACGTTGCCGCTACTTGGCACTAAATCGCCACCTAAAATTTTCATAAAGGTTGATTTACCGCTACCGTTGGCTCCGATTAAACCATAGCGATTTCCGCCACCGAATTTGACAGAAATGTTTTCAAACAGAGGCTTTGAGCCAAACTGCATAGTGATATTATTGCTGATTAACAAGACGAATACTCATTATTAGTGAATGACAAAAGGTAATGGGGCGGCATTATGCCACAAGTTACCCCTATTAAGACAGTAAAGTGACGAATGACTATAAAGGAATTTTTGTTGTGAGAGAAAAACACATCATAATGTGAGTTATTGCCCACGAGAAAAATAAGAAAAAAGAGATAACACAAAAGTGCTATCTCCAAAAATAATAGAGTAGATATTAATACATAACGTGCTTATTTAGAAGGCACTAAGCCAGGTTCAACTACGGCATAGACTTGATCGTCTAAAAGGTCAGCGTCTAGAAGTTGAGTCACTAAGCGTGCAACATCTCGGCGATTAACTAAACCATGAGTTTCTTCGTATTGATAAAGCTGAGCCTTACCCGTTTCTTCACCATTCAGTAATCCACCGGGTCTGACAATCGCATAATCAAAACGACTGGTTTGCAACCACACTTCAGCCAATGATTTTTCTCTCACAGCTTGACCAAACGCGGCTTTTGCTCTGTCAGATAACGCGACCCAACTATCGCCACAACCTAACGAAGAAACCATTAACATACGCTGAAAACCCATTTTCTCCGCAGTATCAATTACGGTTCGATGAGCTAAATAATCATTTTCACCGCCCATTGTGGAAATGATGTCTGCTTCTTTTCCTGCCAATGTTAAAACAGCTTCAACAGCCTTAGCATCAATCGCATCGCCGATAACTGTTTTGATCCCTTTTTCTTCTAACCGATTAGCTGCCTCTTCGGAACGAACTAAAGCCACAATAGGGCGTCGTTGTGTAACGCCAATATCTGCAATATGTGCGCCAACACCTTTACCGCCAGCGCCAAAAATAACCCATGTTTTCACGCGCAATTATTCCTTATTTAATTGTTGTGCTAATTGACGGAAGGCTGATAATTGCTCTGGTAACAATTGACGATGTTCGTTTCTACCAAGGAAAATCTTAAACATTGCAACGCCTTTATGATTGAAAAATAAGATAGAGGCGGTATCCATACCCATAAATTTACGCTCGATCATCGCAATATATTGGCAATTTTCGGCTTTAATATGACCTGTCATTCCTTTTTTACCACGTAAGTTAAAATAGCCATGACGATGAAAACCACTTGGTAATTCACCGCTAAACTCTAAAATAACATCTTGAGTATGCACAAGCGTGGTGACATTACCCCATTTCATGACGTTATCCCACACTATATCGAATTGCTCCCCCCCCATTAATGAGCGTGATGGTAAATGTCTTACAACGTCTAATAACGTTGTATTAAATTGCGTCGCAATAGTTTCCAATGTGCCATCAGGCTCTGTCATTAAAAATTGTTGTAACTCTGTATTCATGATGTTGTTTCCATCTTTTCATTAATAGTAAGGGTAATGAGATTAACGAGGAGTATTTAACTGCAAAATTAATTGCTGTAAGGAAGTCAGCAAATTACTTGCCCAAAACCGACCTTCATTGGTCAGTTTCATGCAAAGAAAATCATCTTCAACAAGACCTGCTTGATACCATTGATTTAATAAAGGGGAGAGCTGAGTCGCTTGCGAACTTAATTTGGCTAAATCAACACGACCACATTCAATGCCCGCTTGTAGTTCATGACGCCAACGAAAACCGCTGTCTGTTGTACGGCTCATCATCATCAACGGTTTTTGGTTATCCGTGATTTTTTGATAATAATTATCGAGTGAGCGTTCAATCATCCAAGAATAACCATTAACTGAACCACCAGCCCCAGAGCCAAAGGCAAGACAATCCGCGCCTTGCTTAATTAATAAATTATAGAGATTGCGCTCACGAGTTGTTCTAGCCCAATGACTATTACTGATCTGACGCCAACCCACGTTATCCATAAAATCACAACCTTGAAGATAAAGCGCTCTCCTTTCTATCGGTGTTGGTACTGTCACACGTTGATTTTCGACAGCTTTACCTAATGGTGTATTTGGCAATAAATTCAAGGCATATAAATCGACACCATCTAAGCCAATATCATGGGCAATAGTCAGATCCTCTTGCCAATTCAGCGCATTTTGTCCCGGTAATCCAAATAACAGATCACACACCACAGCAGCTCTATCTCGTAAACAGAGTCCTTTCATAAACTTAGCGGCTTCTTCACCGGTTGATGTCCTTGCCATTCGTTTACGTATTTTACTGTTAAAGGTTTGAATACCAATAGAAAAGCGATTTGCACCTGCATCTAAACAAGCATCAATTCGATTATCATCAAAATTTAAAACGCGACCTTCAATCGTAATTTCGCAATCTGGTGCTAAAGGGAGTGATTGGCGTAAATGTGTGATCACACGATAGAGATCTTTTGCTGATAATGCAGAAGGGGTTCCACCACCAAAGTAAACTGCATGAATTGGTGCTGACTGATAAAGTAAGCTATCTGATTCAGCCGATATCTCACGCAGTAATGCGTCGGTATAACGCGTACAGGCTGCTTCGTGATAGTTATTTTGATAGAAACCACAAAATGTACAATGCGTTGCACAAAAAGGGATATGAATATACAACAAACGTTTACACGCAGGCGTTTTACTGTTTAACAGTGTTTGCCATGTAGATTGTTGATCTTCTTTCGCAATAGGTACAGAGCCTCGCCACGGCATTGTGGCATGTCTATCACGAAAAGGGCTATCACCTTCAAGTGCAAAATGGGGAGTAAGATCGATTTCAGTCGAAAATTGCGTGCTATGTGTTGCGACTAACTCTTTCATTATTAAATCATTCCTACTTATTATCATTAACAGGATCAGCGGGATAAAACTGTTGATGCAATAACTCCACGGCATCCACAATACGAGGTCCCATTCCCAAAATAAGGGATTGATCAATTTCAATAATGCGTTGGTTTTTCCATGCTTGTGTCATTGAGACACCGGGAACGGACGCTAATCCTTCAGAGGCTCTTATACCGCCAGTATGGTTTTGTTGGCTTTGTGTGGTTATCACGATAACTTCTGGATCAGCCGCGATAATGGCTTCTGCGCTATAGATACGATAATTTTCGTGAGTGGCGATATTATCGCCACCTGATAATGCCAAAATGGCATCTGCAACACTGTTTTTTCCTGCAACTTGAGGAATTCCCCCTCCTGGTGAAAGAAAGAACAATACTTTTACTTTGCGCTTAATGTGATTATTTTTAGCTGTGATCGTCGCTAAACGAGATTGCAGTGAACTAATCAAAGTTTCTGCTTCTGTCTGTTTATCTAATGAAACCGCTAAGGTACGAATATTTTTAAGCATTAATTCAAACGTAGCGGGTGTTCTTGGTAAAGAAATAACCTTTACATTATGTTGTGCGAGTTGGCGTAATACCATTTTAGGTTCAGCATCATCCCAAGTCACAAAAGTAGAAGGGCGTAATGACAGAATGCCTTCTGTACTTAGCTGTTTCCAATATCCGATATGAGGCAATGCTTGCGTTTGTTCAGGATAAGACGTTGTTTCATCAACACCGACAACCTTATTGCCAGCACCTATGGCATAAACCAATTCCGTTATAGAGCCTCCAGCAATAACCCAACGTTCATTATTTTTGTTTTCTTTTGCCATTAAGTTAAAAGGCAACAATAACAAACTAAGTGCGATTACTATTTTTTTCATAATTAAAATGCCCATGCCAGACCAACTGCAGCATTAATTCCCGCGGCAGGAATAGATTCATGAGCCGTTTGATAATGCTTATTTAAAATATTATTTAAATCGAAGTTAATACGGTATTGATCGTTATGACCAAATTCCGTACTCAATGAAAGATTAACCGTCGTCCAACCTGCATAGTGCTGTTTATTTTCGGGGTTACTATGATCTTTCGCTTTTGTTGCTGCTCTTAAATATAAGTCCGACATTAGATTCATATTATTGAGCAGTAATAAATGCTTAGCACCAATACGAGAAGTTAATGTAGGTTCACCGGTATCCCATGTTTTCAATGTTGAACCAATAAATTGACGACGCATCACATTGGCAGAAACATAAGGAGTAATTGACCAACCTTGGTATTGAGCCATCACTTCCATACCATAAGTTTTGGCGCGATCGATATTGTCGTAATAAAAATAATTTGCTCGGCCAGTTTTACTATTTCCTTCGCAAATACGTTCTCCTGCACAAGCAATAGATGTGATGTAATCTTTGGCTTCAGAATAATAAATCGCGCTATCGATGTACCAATTATTCCCTTTATAACGCGCACCAAATTCCACATTATTAGAATGTTCAGCTTCAAGATCGCGATTACCGTAAGTCACCGCACCGCCAGCAGTTGTGTTCATAAATTGCTGAACAAGTGTCGGGAAAACATAACCTTGTGCAAACGCGAGACGTAATTCTGTATCTTTAAATCCAGAATAACGCAAATGAGATGACACAATAAAAGCGTTATCTTTCACAGAATCATAAGCTAATGTCTTATAACTTGTTCCGGTTTTATTATGGTGAATAGTTTCAGCACCATCTTGTAATTCTGATCCCAACCAATATTGTCTGGCGCCCATAGTCCATGACCAATCATCTGTTATTTTCCAATCATTTTGGGCAAAAACAGAGATATTGGTTTGTTTACTGCGGTTATGCAAAAGAGATTGTTTTTCATAATTAACAGCGGGTGGAAACCCCGTTGTACTATTTGAAGAAGTCTGCCCTGCGGACGTTTGTTTTACTTTATCTTGTTGATATTGAGCCCCTAAAATTAACTCATTATTTGCAGGTAAAGTAAAATTAGCCTGCATAGTCATTCCATAAGTATTTTGAGTGTCTTCAGACTGAGTTCGGTTTTTAACGGTTAAATTACCAATCATTGGGCTACCCGTTGGGGTAACAACACCAACGCGGTTTTCAAATTTTCTCTCTATACGTTGTGTATAGGCATCAATATGAAGTTTTTTGAAATAATCTGTATTAGCATCATAGTCATAAAATAAACCAACTTTTTCACGCTCAAGTTTAGGCACTTTAACGCTAAACTCTTGATATTTTCCTTCATCAGCATAATAAGATCGTGTTGATAAATTATAACGATCGAGCGAAAGACCAAACTTATGTTTATCCACTTTATAACCTAACCATGCACCTTGACCGTTATTTCTAAAATGCGTATTAGGTAAACGCCCATCAGGAGTATATCTATCACCATGATCGGCATAACTTCCATTAAGGCGATATTCAAAATCACCGACAGTACCTGAAATTAATGCAGACTCTCGCCATCCCATCGTTGCTGAGTCATAAACGACTTTGACATTTCCCCCAAAAGGCTTATCGCCACCTTTTTGAGTAATTAAATTCACCACACCGCCAATAGCTTGTGAGCCATAAAGCACAGAATAGGGACCTTTAACCACTTCAATACGCTCTAGTGCAGATTCATCAATTAAAATACCAGCACCAAAGTTTTGACCACCTCGTTGATAGGTCACTTCTTGTCCATCAACCAATAAAAGTACACGCGATGATGCTTCTCCACGAATACGGATCTGTTTACGACCAGCAAGGCTATTATCCGTAACTTCAACACCAGGAATATCACGTAATTGGTCAGCAATAGAAGATGAATTTGATTGGCTTAATGTTTCTTTATCAATAACTTGAATAGTAGCAGGGCTGTTCCATAAAGAAGCTGCGCTACGTGTTGTTGTCACAACAAGTGTTTCTTCTTTAGGTAAGGCATTATCAGCAATAGCATATTGAGAGAGTGAGAGTGTTAAAGCGGACAACACGAAGCAAGATTTAAATTGAATGCACATAGCTGCAGACCTTAATGAGATCAGTAATTATTATCATTCGCTTTATAATTTAAGTTTTGGTATTCATCAACCTAAAAATGGCAAATAGAATACATCTTTGATTTAGATCAAGGTAAAAATGTGATTTCATGCACAATGGATGCTTAAATAAACAAAAATGGCATAAAAAGAAGGGTTTTTAAGCAAATAAAGAAAAGGGGATAAGTAAGAATACGGAAGCCTTATTCTTACTTATTCTTGTTATTAAGAGAGATAAAGTTAATGACAGAAAATAAAACTCTATTCTAACGAATTAAGAAAAACTTTAAGTAATTGATTTAATTTTTGTTGCTCTTGTTGTGATAAACCAGAGACTAAACGTTTTTGGTTCTCAGCGTGTGCTTCTATTACTTGATTGATTAGTTCCAGACCTTCAGGTGTTAGCGAAACTAAAAAACTGCGACCATCTTCTGGATTAACTTTACGAATAACCCAACCTGCTTTTTCTAATTGATCAATCCGATTTGTCATCGTGCCTGATGTAACCATCAGGGTTGATAGCATTTCACCTGGAGAAAGGGTGTAAGGATCGCCTGCACGACGTAGTGTAGCAAGAACATCAAAACTTGATGTATTTAAGCCAAATTGAGAGAAAACTTTCTCCATTTCGCGTGAAAGATGCAAAGTAACATTCCCCAATCGTCCAATTAATCCCATCGGGCTAATATCAAGATCAGGGCGCTCACGCTGCCATTGCTTAGTAATTTTATCGATTCTATCCATGCATTTATCATGTCAATTATTTATCTTGACGTCAAGGTATTATCAATTTATCTTGACCTCAAGATAAATTAGTCTGGTAACAACTAAACGAGTGATTTTATGAATCGATACACAACATTACTATTAACGGCATTGGCTCCCATTGTATGGGGGAGCACTTATATTGTGACAACGGAAATGTTGCCAGCTAATGTGCCCATGACATTAGCTGCATTGCGGGCATTACCAGCAGGAATTTTATTATTAATTATCATGAGACAACTGCCACAAGGTATATGGTGGCTACGTGTCATTATTTTGGGTGTTTTAAACTTCTCACTGTTCTGGTGGTTATTATTTATTTCAGCCTATCGTTTACCCGGTGGCGTTGCTGCAACAGTAGGGGCAGTGCAGCCTTTAATTGTCTTATTTTTATCTCGTTGGCTATTACAAACGCGCCTATCATGGTTATCTATTTCAGCCGCATTAGGAGGTATTTTTGGTGTAGCAATACTCATTCTGACACCAAATGCAGCACTTGATCCTATCGGAATAATTGCAGGATTAGGGGGCGCATTTTCTATGGCAACAGGTACTGTATTAAGTCGTCGTTGGCAACCGCCAGTTACACCTTTAACTTTTACAGCTTGGCAATTAACCGCAGGTGGTGCTGTATTATTACCCTTTGCCTTATTATTTGAACCCACATTACCTTCATTAACAGGTATTAACCTTTTAGGTTTGGCTTATTTAACCTTAATTGGTGGAGCATTAACCTATATTTTCTGGTTTAGAGGGCTAGCATTATTAGGCCCAAGCTCTGTGGCTTCATTAGGTTTTTTAAGTCCGCTAAGCGCGGTTATTTTAGGTTGGGCATTACTAGGACAACAATTAACGAGTTTACAAATACTGGGGATGATCGTGATATTACTCAGTATCTGGGCTAATCAACGGTCAGAAAAACGAGAAAGAATAAAACTTCAATCACTTAGTTAGTATTAATGTGTTATTTTAAACACCATAAATATAGACTATTTAATACCAAAAATAACAAAGAGAGTGTTGTTATGCCTATATGGGTTGATGCTGATGCATGTCCAAAAGTAATCAAAGAAGTGTTATATCGTGCAGCAGATAGAGAAAAAGTGATTATTACGTTTGTTGCTAATCAACGATTAATTGTACCTGCATCGCCTTTCTTACGTACATTACAAGTTTCGGCTGGGTTTGATGTTGCTGATAACGAAATTGTTCGCCGCACCAATAAAGATGATTTGATTATTACCGCTGATATTCCATTAGCTGCCGAAGTCATAGAAAAGGGCGCAGTAGCATTGAATCCAAGAGGTGAACGTTATACTGAAGCAACTATTCGTGAACGTTTAAATATACGTGATTTTATGGATACGATGAGAGCAAGCGGCATTCAAACTGGAGGACCCGCAAGTTTAAGTCAGCGTGACCGCCAACTTTTTGCGAATGAATTAGATAAGTGGCTTTTACAACAAAAAAAGCGCGCTTAATTTAAATCAGTAAACAAATGCGATAATAACTTCAATTAATTATTTATTCGGTGATCTCATTCACTTTCAATTGATATCAAAAACCAATGAATTTATTTATAATCTTAGGGAAATTTTCCCATCAAGACGAGAGGTAATGATGTCATTTTCTAAATCTATGCTTGCTTTGGCTGTAATGGCGGTCTCCTTTTCTAGTTACGCGGCAAAACAGGCTGATTTGATGATAGTTGACGGCACTGTTCTGACTATGGATCAGCAAAATAAAATCATTGAACAGGGTACTGTTGTCGTAAAAGAAAATAAAATTATTGCCGTTGGTGGCCCTGAGCTTTCTAAAGAGTATCAAGCTAATAAAGTATTAGATGTTGATGGTGATATTGTGATGCCGGGTTTAATTAATACCCATACTCATGGTTCGATGACGGTATTTCGTTCATTAGCCGATGATGTGCCAGACAGACTTCACCGTTATATTTTCCCACTTGAAAGCAAAATGGTTTCTCGAGAAATGGTCAGAGTAGGTGCTGATCTTGCAAATATCGAAATGGTAAAAGGTGGCGTAACAACTTACGTTGATATGTATTATTTCGAAGATGAAGTAGCCAAGACTGTTGATAAAATGGGTAATCGTGCAGTATTAGGAGAGTCTGTTATTAATTTCCCTGTTGCCGATGCAAAAACACCAGAAGAGGGTATTCAATACGCAGTGAACTTTATTAAAGAATATAAAGATCACCCTCGTATTATCCCAGCATTTGCACCACATGCTCCTTACACAAATACCACAGAAAACCTTCAGAAAATTGCTAAGTTATCAATAGAACTTGATGTTCCTGTTATGATCCATTTAGCTGAAACAGATCGTGAACAAGAAGAAATCGCTAAACGTACTGGCGGTAAAAGCCCAGTTCAATATATGGCAGATATCGGAGCGTTAAATAATAAAGTTATCGCGGCTCACGCAATTATGGTCGATGATAAAGATATTGATTTACTGAAAAAATATGATGTTGGTGTCGCTCATAATATCAGTGCAAATACTAAATCAGCGAAAGGTGTGGCGCCTGTCGTCGCGATGCTAGAAAAAGGTGTTCGTGTAGGTTTAGGGACTGATGGTCCAATGTCAAGTAACACACTAACGACGATGAATGAGCTAAATCTTGTGGGTAAAATCCATAAGTTAGAGAATAAAGATCGTGCTGCTATGCCACCATTAACCGTTGTAGAGCTGGCAACAATGGGGTCGGCGAAAGTATTGCATATGGAAGATAAATTGGGATCTTTAGAATCAGGTAAACTTGCTGATATTATCGTTGTTGATACTAAATCACCTAACATGGTACCAATGTATAGCCCTTATGCAGCATTAGTTTATGGTGCAAATGGAAGTAATGTTCGTCATACCATTGTTGATGGAAAAATCTTAATGGAAGATCGCCAATTATTAACAGTTGATGAAAAAGCCATTATTAAAGAAGCGCAAGATTTCTCTGATAAAGTGCGTAAAACTGTTATCGACAGCGGTGAAGTTGTTAAATAAAAATCGATAGCAATATTTTTATCCTAGGCAGTTTGTTTTTAAACTGCCTTTTTCATTGTTTATTACTGAAATTTTTCTCTTATTCTTATCTAAACAAGACTAGATAAAGCTAATAAAAGCTAAATATTTCCCCATCATTAAGATAATCCTTATTATTTAAATATTCATTTAATTAAAAATACTAATATACTGTTTTATCTATTCTTTTCACCTTCACGCTATTAGATCTTTAAGTTTATTCTGTTATCTAATTTATTAGAGATGCAATACTATCTAAATATACTTGTACAACAGTACACCTCTATTTTTCCGTTCTTACTAATACTGCTCATCAACTATGGATAGAATGAAAATGATGATTAAACCCAACAAACTAACACTATCGCTTATTACGTTATCTATTATTAGTTCAACCAGTATTTTTGCTAATGAAATCAACTCGGTAGATCACACAAAACCGCTTAATTATGATATAAAACTCAATCAAGCAACTATTTTTCTACGGGGTGCTGAACTCGATAATAACGTAACTCTCAATTTACCCGCTGGGCAGAGTGAAGTTGTTTTATCTAATATTGCAAACAATATTGATCCTAAAAGCTTGTCAATTAGCATTGATAATGACGATGTGATTATTAACACCATTAACGTTAAAAAAATTCCTATTGCCCCTAGTTATCCCTCTGCAATTGCAGTATTGATGGAAAAACAGAAAGATATCAATAAGAGAATTGAAGTATTAAACATCAATATTAATGTGGGTGATGAGCAAATTGCATTACTTAAAGATCAATCATTTTTTGGCTATGGCGAAACTCAGTCATTAGAACACTCATCACAAAAGTTTGATTTTATTAGCCAAAAAATGACATCTATACTTAATCAACAAAAAGCTGCTCGAGAAGAGATAGCTGAACTCACTGAGAAATTAGAAGAATTAAACCGACAATTAGAAATTGATATGCCAATTATTGCAAAAGAGAAAACACAAATTGTTTTATCTTTAGGCACATCAAAAAACCTAACCAGTAAAATGCGTATTTCTTATATAACACCAGATGCGGGATGGTCACCCGCTTATGATATTCGAAGCCAAGGAATGGATAAGCCGATATTACTTACCTACAAGGCGGATGTTATTCAAAATACAGGCCTAAATTGGGATAAAGTCAAACTGGTTTTAACATCAACTAACCCATCACTTAATATCACTGCGCCAACATTATCACCTTGGTATTTATCTCTTTATAATAACACTGCGAAATTCAGAAATTCTAATATAGATATGAAGATGGCAATGCCAGCTCCCGTGTCAGAGGCAATGAATGAAGCACCAAGAGAGCAATTAAGTAAAGGTGTAACTCGTTACGTAACAACCAATAATAATGGTATTAATTTAAGCCATGCTATCGCGTTACCTTACACCTTAAAAAATAGCACAGAGCCTAATACATTAGTGATTAATCAAAAAGAAGTTGTTGCAGATTATCGCTATTTAACAACGCCAAAATTAGTTGAAGAAGTTTATTTACAAGCTGAAGTGAAAGATTGGGAAAATTTAAATTTACTCAATGGTCGTGCGAATATCTATTATATGAATAGCTTTGTTGGTAATAGTTATATTAATACTAACGAATTAACAGAGTTACTTAGCATTCCATTTGGAATAGATAAAAACATTCAAATTAGCCGTATTAACAATGAGAAGATAAGAAAAGAGCCTATCTTTATTGGTACAACGATTGAACAAAAAGAGAGTTATACCATTAAAGTAAGAAACACTTACAATTCTCCTGTAAAAGTAACTATTTACGATCAGCTACCACTGAGTCAGGAAAACAATATCAATGTAGCAGATGCGGTTTATAAAGATGGCGTACTTGACAAAGATACTGGCGAAATTAAATGGAATATCACATTAGGTGCAAAAGAGGAAAAATCATTACCTCTAAATTACACCCTTTCTTATCCTAAAAATAGACAAATTATGGGGTTATGATTTTTCTCATCTAAATTTAAAAAGTAAAATAGAAGAAATAGAAGAGGGTGCATTTGCACCTTTTTCTATTTTAAATAGCAGTAAAACTTTTAATGAGTATTTTTCTGCATAAACTGATTAACACTATTTTTGATAGTTTCTCTTAACCACAGCACTTTAGAATTATACGCATGGCGTTTATGCCATAGTAAAATAAATGAAATATCAAGTTGTTCAGAAACACTATGTGGTAGAGGGATAGGCAATGTTACTAAATTAGGTAAAACTCGTGAGATATAATGGACACAATATCCAGGCAAACAAGTAATGAGTTCATGATTAGGTTGAGAAATCGTAAATAAAGTTTGCTCAAATGACGTGTAAGTTATCGCTATATTACGTAAACGCCCATGCTCTGCCAATATATCATCTAGTGCCCAATGAGCACGTTTATCATATTCTGTTGAAATGTGAGAATAGTGCAAAAATGTCTCTAAATTCCAGGGTTCATTTAATAAAGGATGATCTTTTCGAACATAAACCAATGGTGTATCACGAAAAAGCTCTTCACAATCGATGACTTCAGGTAATAAATGTAACGCCTCTTTAGAGCCTGAATAATATTCACGACCTAAAAAAGCAATATCAGCATCACCATCAATAATGCTTGATAGCGAGTTATATTCCCAATTTCGTATTTGCACCATTGATTGAGGATAATAATTCAATATTTCCAAAGGAAATTGATTAAGTAGTACCTGATGTAAAGGAGATTCTAATATTAAACTGAAATGAACACCTTTAGGCGTTTCGCTATTTTGCTTGCTCGCGATATGGTTACCAATATTAATAAAATCAGAAAGAGACTCTTCAATACTTAATGTCAAAGGTGTTGGAATTAATCCTTGAGGGCTACGAACGAAAAGGGGATCATCAAACCAAATCCGTAATTTAGCCAATGCTTTACTTACTGCTGAAGGCGAAATAGACAACCATTTTGCAGTTAATGTAACACTGCGCTCTTGTAAAAGAATTTGAAAAATAACTAATAAATTCAAGTCTATTCGATGTAATGGCTTATGCATCACAATTCACCTTTTGTTGTTGTCCAGAAGAACGAAAGAGATGCAAAAAGGTAAAACCAATAAGGCAACTAGCAGACAATATAACCATCAGCATATTAATTGCAGATATTCCCAACCATCCCATAGTCCAGATATAGAGAGATGCAAAACTCAATTGCGAAATCCCTAAAATCGAACTGGCAAGCCCTGCACGCTGACTAAATGGAGAGAGCGCTTGGCTCATTATAATACCAAATAACAACGCAAACCCCGCACCACATAATGAAAATGAAGTAAAGAACCAACGAGGATCACTGTTTTTTCCAATAAAAAGAAAAATAACTGCACCTAAAAAGCTCGATAAGCCAGTATATAAAATGGTTTCATAACGAAGTTTTGTTAAAATTTTAGGCATCATAAACGACGTTGCCATACTGACCATTGAAAGCAATGTAATTGCTGTTGAATACTGCCCAGTGGTGTAATGCATTTGTTGCATAATCACGATTGGAGAGATATTAACATAAGTCAGGATCACGCTCATTCCCAAGCACGAAATAAGCAAACGACTTAAAAAGAAACTATTTAAGAAAGACTCACCAGTGATTGTGTTATTTTTATTTTTAGCCCACTGTTTTGGTTTAGTTTCTTTTATTCCAAAGAAACAATAAATAAAGATTAATAGCGCATAGATTGCCATAGCATAAAACATCACTGGCCATTTAAATTTTAATAAGATCAGAAAACCTAAAACAGGGGCTAATACTGGAATAATACAAGTAATACCATTTATCATAGAAAGGACTTTAGCGCGTTGTTTTTCAGCTAATGTATCTCGTAATATCGCAAAAGTAACAACGTAACAAAACCCAGCCCCAATACCTTGGAAAAAACGTGCAATCAAAAAATTATTTTCCGTTACAGAAATTCCCGCATTAAATGATGCCAATAAGAAAATAACTGTTCCAAGCAATACAATGGGCTTACGCCCTAAATTATCACTACACCATCCTGCAACTAACATGGATGAAACCATACCCATTAAATAAATTGAAAAAGCTTGATGTAATGTCGCTTCTGATGCGTCTAAATCATTCGCTATTGCCGTTAAACCTGTTAAATGTAAATCCACACCAAGAGGGTAAATCAGCACTAAACAAAAGCTAAAAAGGATATATTTTGTCATCCTGCCACCTCAATTATTCTGATGAAGAGGCATTCTAGTCGTCAAAGAAACTGAAACCTAATGACAAAAAAGCAATCTCTAATTTCCATTTTGGAAATAATATATTTATCTTATTATCAAAGTTTAGGATCATTACAGCATTAATGCTCTCACCATTAGTGGCGTTTTTGTATTAACCACCATGAATTACTTTAATCTTAATAATCGTTGTGATATCAGATAAAGTTTAGCTAATCTGCTGATATACTCGCACTAAATTTCGACACTATTTTTCCATTTTATAGAGATACACCTATGCCGTGGACTTTTTCACATCCTGCTATTGTTTTCCCTTTAAAACAGTCCCGAATAGGTAAATATCTCAATTTACCCGCACTCGTTGTAGGAAGCACCTCACCCGATTTACTTTATTCTTTTGGTTTATATCAATCAGCCACAACGGCACATGATTTATTAGGCTGGTTTTATACTGCATTTCCTTTTTGTTTACTGGTCTTTACTCTAAATTATTTACTGCGAGCTCCATTAAAGTGCGTATCACCAGTTCCTTTATATGAGCCGATAAAACCTAATATTCGGGCATTAAGTCTATTTGTTTTATCCCTGTATATTGGCGCGGTAACACATATTGTGTGGGATTCTTTTACCCACGAAACAGGAACCGCTGTCAGGCTTTTTTCTGTACTACAAGCACAATTATTACAAGGAATGACAGATAGCCAAGAGATTGCTATTTATAAATTATTACAACATTTAGGCTCTTTATTAGGGCTTCTTTATTTATGTTGGAAATACATTCAATATCAGCACAAACAAGACTACCCAACACAAAAAGAAAACCGCACTAAGTTATATCGCTTAATTGGAATTGGCTTTCTATCTGGATTATGTGCTTTGCCTTTAGCTTTACAACTCTCAAATAAGGGGCAGGGAATTAACATTAATCGGTTTATTTTTCTTGAGCTTTCTTTGGCCGTTCCTTTTTTCTTTGGTTTAATGATTATCTTAGGAATAAGGTTATATTGTACTAAGAAATAGGTAATACCGCTGATTATTGCTAAAAAAAGCCCCGTAACATAAATTTACGGGGCTTTTCTTTGGTATACGCATTTAATACAAGAAATCTTAGCTATCTACTAATTTTTAAACCACTGCATGACTTCTTCATAACTTCCTTGGTAAATAATTTTATCTTCCTTTTTACTTAATTGATAACGATACATAGGATCGTAATACTCTTTAAGTAAAGGGGTTAACCAAGAAAAATGCGCTTCTGTATTACCACTCATTTTTTGTGTTTCTAATGCTTTATCAAGTAATTGAGTTAATTCAGAGGCTCTTTGAGAGCCTAATCGACGACGTATTGCAAATAGCCCATGATGTAAATAATCACTATAAGCTTGCCAGCCTTCATTTTCGCCATAAACATCTAAAAAATCGTGTGTCATACGATCAAAATATTCTGCTTTCAAACGTTCTATGCGTCGTTCAAAGGGATCATCAACAACAACTATTGAAGCCTCAACCATTTTTGCTCGTAAACATTCAGGTAATCCATTGGCGCCAATAGCACGACCTTCATCCTCTAGTACCCATCGTGTATATTTCGGTGCTTTCTGCAACATTTCAACACCAAGATGGTTTTCAAATGTGGCTTGAGGAAATTGTTCTTCTACAGTGCGGCCAAAAGATGAACCTCGATGGTGTGCAATACCTTCAAGGTCAATACCCTCAGGTAATGAACGCACTAAAGTCGTTTTTCCATTACCGGTACATCCACCAATTAAGATAATAGGCCGTTGAACCAATTCATTGGTCATTTCAATAACAGTCTGTCTTAACGCCTTATATCCACCTTCTATTAATGGATAATCTATACCTATTTCTTTAAGCCATTGCTGAACTATATGAGAACGCATTCCTCCTCGAGCACAGCAAATATAACCATTGGGAAATTGCTCACAAGCTTCACGCCAAGCTGCAATACGGTTGTTACGAATTTCACCACTCACCAATTGATGCCCTAAATCAACCGCTTTTTGTGAACCTTGCTGTTTATAACAAGTCCCCACAGCAGCACGTTCTTCATCATTCATTAAAGGCAAATTGATAGCATTAGGGATCGAGCCTTGATTAAATTCAATAGGCGCACGCACATCAATAATAGGTGTGTTATTAGCAAGAATATGTCGAATATTTTGAGCAGAAAACGCTGATTCCATAATAAAAATTGTTATATCTAGTCTGGCTGAAAGATTGACTACTATACTCTTAAGAGCATGTGATGGATACTGTTACGAGGTTTATGTGATATTTGAGATTTTTAGAACGCTTTTACATTACAGCTTGCACTTTTTAGCCCCTATTTTATTAGGCTATCTTTTCTGGCGTAAGAATTGGAAGATAGCCTCACTTCTTATGATAGGAACAATGGCTATTGATATTGACCATTTGTTAGCAACACCTATTTTTGATCCCAACCGTTGTAGCGTGGGTTTTCACCCATTACATACCAGTTGGGCAGCTTTAATTTACTTAGGCATATGGTTTTTACCCTCATGGAAATTAAAAGCCATTGCGGTAGGGTGTTTATTTCATTTATTTACCGACTCGGTTGACTGTTATTTAGGTGGATTAAAACCCAATTTAACAATAACGATGAGTTGTGATAAAAATTACTTTATATCCGATCTAAATAGCAACTCTATTATCTAAGCCTCTAATATGCTGAATAATTTCACTTATTTTCTCTCTTTCAAGCCACATAATCTGATGGTAATTACAAAAAGCTTGATGTAGAGTGCTCAGTCTTTTTTTAATGAAGTCTATTGGGGAGGCTAAATGTTTATTGGCTTTGACTACGGAACATCGAATTGTTCTGTTGCAATGATGAAAGAGGGAAAACCCACTCTTTTGCCTTTAGAAGGTAATGATGTGTATATTCCATCAACCCTTTGTGCGCCAACCCGTGAATCCGTTTCTGAGCACTTATTTCGCCATTTAAATATTAAACCGTCCAGTGAAGTTGGCGAACAATTACTGAGAAAATCGATCGCGTTTAATCGAGAAGAAGATATTGAATTAGTTCCTGAAGATATTCTTTTCGGACAATCTGCATTAAGTTTATACCTACGTGATCCTCGTGATGTCTATTACGTTAAATCACCTAAATCCTTTTTAGGTGCATCAGGCCTACATGAGATACAAATTAGCTTCTTTGAAGATTTAGTTTGCGCCATGATGGCAAATATTAAGCACCAAGCAGAAAAAAGCACACAAGAAGCGATCACAGATACCGTTATTGGCAAACCTATTAACTTTAATGGGTTAGGTGGCGATGCTTCAAATAGGCAAGCTGAAAGCATTCTTATCCGTGCAGCTAAAAGAGCTGGCTTTAAGAATATTATGTTTGAATTTGAACCTGTTGCTGCCGGACTTGAATATGAGTCGACGTTAACTAAAGACCAAACTGTATTAATCGTTGATATTGGTGGTGGTACAACTGACTGCTCATTAATTCAAATGGGGCCAAGTTATCAAGGTAAAACCGACCGTTCAAACACATTACTTGCGCATAGTGGACAACGTGTTGGTGGTAATGATCTTGATATTTACCTTGCTTTTAAACAGCTTATGCCATTATTTGGTATGACAGGGTTAACGTCTTCAGGTATTAAATTACCTCTGAAACAGTTCTGGGATCCTATTGCGATTAATAATGTAGAAGCTCAAAAAGATTTTTATTCTCGTCAAAACCTTGCTGTATTAAATCAGTTAAGACGGGACGCAAAAGAGCCTGAAAAAATAACACGCCTTATTGAAGTCTATAATGAAACCTTGGGTTACAGCATTGTTCGACGTGCTGAAGAAGCCAAAATTGCCTTATCAGATTCTCCTGAATATATTGCCAATATCGCGTTATTAAGTGAAACCTTAGAATTAACGATTGAACGTGATCAAATGGTTGAATCTATTGAATCACCAAAAAGCAAAATGATTGAATTGGTTAATGATGCGGTAAAACAAGGGGGAATAAAACCGGACGCTATCTTTATGACTGGAGGTTCGGCTCGTTCGCCTATTTTATGCCAAGCAATAGAACAACAGTTACCCAATGTTCCTATTGTTAAAGGTAATGATTTTGGCTCTGTCACCGCAGGATTAGCACGTTGGGGCGAGGTTTGCTTTAAATAATTAATATCAAATAATCGGTTTTAAATAACTGACTTTTTCAATATATTAAAGCGCTTTACATTCAATCTTTGTATTGATTAGATGTAAGGCGTTTTTCTTTATAAAACACGATAAAAACACAACATTCGATAGGAGAACACATGTACCGCTTCCAAAATGATTATAATGAAATTGCACATCCTGCGGTCATGAAAGCAATCACTGATACAATAGGGCAACGCTATGATGGATATGGTATGGATAAGCTTTGTCATCAAGCTGCTCAATCAATAAAACAGCGTATTCAACAACCTGGTGCAGATATTCACTTTTTTAATGGTGGCACCATTACTAATTTAACCGCTATCTCTCATTTTTTACGTCCACACCAAGCTGTTATTTCTGTTAGTACTGGGCATATCGCTACACATGAAACAGGTGCTATTGAAGCAACGGGGCACAAAGTTATCACCACTTTTTCGGCAGATGGTAAATTAACGCCCGCATTGTTAAAACCTATTCTCGCTGAACATAACGATGAACACTGGGTTCAACCTAAGCTTGTTTATATTACGAATGCCACCGAAATTGGTACGGTTTATCGCAAAGCGGAGTTGCAAGCACTGCGTGATTTCTGTAACGAGCATAACTTATGGTTATATCTTGATGGTGCTCGTTTGGCAGCAGGATTAATGTCTGCACAAAGCGATCTGACTATCGAAGATATCGCTAGCTTAACCAATGCTTTTTATATTGGTGGCACTAAAATTGGTGCAATGTCAGCTGAAACGCTAGTGATTTGTCACCCAGCACTAAAATCTGATTTTCGTTTTAGCTTAAAACAAAAGGGTGGATTACAAGCGAAAGGCTGGTTATTAGGCGCGCAATTTGAAGCTTTATTTAAAGATGATCTCTATTTCAAATTAGGTAAACACCTTAATGAAATGGCATCACAATTAACTGAGTTCTTTACTGCACAAGGTTTTGAATTTTTAGCGCCACCAGAATCTAACCAAATTTTTGTTATTTTACCAAACACGATTGCAGAAAAATTAACACAGCAGTTTGTTTTTCATCGTGTTTTACTTGAAGACCCTAATTTGAGTTGTTTACGTCTTTGTACTTCTTGGGCAACAACACAACAAGATATTGATGAATTCAAAGTGACCTTTTTGAAATTAATTTAATTATTTAAGTTCGTTATTAAACTTCATCCATTACGCGCTTTTTTAAGGCGTAATGGATCTTCAATAAAATAGCGATCTAAATTTAAGAATATAGTGATGATGCAATAACGGGATAATGCTATATTAAAGACTCCTCACTCAACATAAGTAGGGTAATAGAATGAAGAAACTGACACTCCAAGAAATGACAGATGCCCAACAAATGCGAGTAAGAACCCGAATAGGTCAAGAGAGAAAGAAATTAGGGCGTGAATTAACGAATGCTGAAATGAACAAAGTCAAAGACTCCATTATTACCGAAATCTCCCTCGAAGTTGAAAAAGCCACCAAAAAAGCACAAGCCCTCAAGAAAAAACAAAAACTAGCCCCGAGTGATGAAACCTACAGTTGGTCAGCCAAAAACCACAGTCGGGGATATCGTTAATTTTTTGCCTTGCTAGTAAGTTCGATTACTAGCAAGAAGTTACCTTAAATACAGTAGAGCACAAAAAATAACGCCAACCTTTAAAAGGTTAGCGCTATTTTTTACCCTGATATTGACGCAATATTGTTATATTTCCATCGTCTCTATTAATGAATATAACTTTTTAAATGCATGATATTTTTTATCGTATATTTTATGTTTTTCTAAATTTGGTGTATGACGTTTTTTAAGCTTAGGTTGAGAAAGAATAACTTGTGATGAATGTGTGGGATTTACCGCAAATTGAGCCAATCTTGCTGCACCAAGAGCCGGGCCAACATCACCGCCTTGGCGATAATCAAGTGTTTTTCCTGTAATATCAGCAAGCAGTTGTCGCCAATATTCACTTCTGGCTCCACCACCAATTAATGTAATATTATCAGCTGATTGACCTGCATTTTCAGCAACTTCAATACCTTGCCGTAACGCAAAACTCACTCCTTCTAGAACCGCTTGGCATAAATCAGCTCGTTGATGCTCATGGGTTAATCCCCAAAAGATACCTTTCGCATTAGGGTTGTTATAAGGTGTCCGTTCACCTGAAAGATAAGGTAAAAAAAGTAGAGGGCTATCAGCAAAAGTAGCGTGTTCAACTTCTTCAAACATCGCATTCACACTCTCAATACCTGTTAGTTGACACACCCAATCAAGACATGATGCAGCACTCAGCATCACCGACATTAAATGCCAAGTATTAGGTAATGCATGACAAAAACTGTGTACGGCATTATCACTATTTTGGAGAAACTGTTCACTCACCACAAAATAAACACCCGACGTACCTAAAGAAAGCATTGCCTGACCTGGTTGATAAACACCCACGCCAATTGCACCTGCTGCATTATCGCCGCCACCAGCAATAATAGGTACTTGTTTCATCTGCCATTTTTTAGCGATATCAGCCAATAGATAGCCCGTTATTTGATTACCTTCAAACAACGTGGGCATTTGACGACGCGTTAATCCTGTTGCCTTTAAAAGCTCATCACTCCAATCTCGCTTTTGCATATCTAACCAAAGCGTACCAGCTGAATCTGACATATCACTGGCGAAATTACCGCTCATCTTCCAACGTAAAAAATCTTTAGGTAATAAAACATGTGCAATGCGTTGAAAGATTTCAGGCTCATGTGCAGCAACCCATTGTAGTTTTGGCGCAGTAAAGCCGGGCATAACTAAGTTACCCGTGATTTTTTTAAACTGAGGATATTGCGCCTCAAGCATTTGGCACTGTTTAAAACTGCGTCCATCGTTCCATAATATTGCAGGACGTAAAACCGCTTGCTGATCATCAAGCAAAACGGCGCCATGCATCTGTCCGCTTAATCCAATCGCCTCAATTTGATCCATTGGAAAATGACATCCAAGCTGAAGGATAGCTTCTTCTGTCGCTTGCCACCATTGTAGTGGATCTTGTTCTGACCATTGAGGGTGAAGGCGTGAAATTGCTAAAGGAACTGAATAGCTAGTGACAACGTCACCTTGTTCATTCATTATGATCGCTTTAACGCTTGATGTGCCTAAATCTAGCCCTAAATACATGAAGTTACCTCATGACCTGTATCTAATTAATAAACACAGCGGAAAACCCGCTGTGTTATTACATTGATGCTATTAACCAAAAATATAGCGATTCACTAAGCTTTCGAGCATTTCTTGGCGTCCACTTTGCAACTGTGGCGCTAGGGTATTGCTTTGTGCATATTTCGCCACATCTTCAAGGCTTAATTTACCTTGTAAGATATTTTGACCAAACTCCGCACTCCAACCTGAATAGCGCTGTGCAGTGAATTTATCAAGTCCACCATCTTGGATCATTCTTGCCGCAATGCGTAACGCCATTGCCATCGTGTCCATTCCTGAAATATGCCCATAGAAAAGGTCATATTTATCATTACTTTGACGACGAACTTTAGCATCAAAGTTTAAACCACCCGTTGTAAAGCCACCTGATTTAAGAATTTCATACATCACGAGTGCATTTTCTTCTACACTATTTGGGAATTGGTCTGTATCCCAACCTAATTGTGGATCGCCACGGTTAGCATCGACTGAGCCTAAAATTCCTAGCGCAATGGCAGTGGCAATTTCATGGTGGAAGCTATGTCCCGCCAATGTAGCGTGGTTTGCTTCAATGTTTACTTTGACTTCTTTTTCAAGGCCAAACTGTTTTAAGAAACCATAAACAGTCGCAGTATCGTAATCATACTGATGTTTTGTCGGCTCTTGTGGTTTTGGTTCAATCAATAATGTGCCTTGGAAACCAATTTTATGTTTGTGTTCAACAACCATCTGCATAAAACGGCCAATTTGCTCTCTTTCTTGGCGTAAATCCGTGTTTAATAGCGTTTCGTAGCCTTCGCGTCCGCCCCATAATACATAGTTTTCGCCACCCAGTGTTTTTGTCGCTTCCATCGCTTCACAGACTTGTGTCGCTGCCCATGCAAAAACGTCAGGATCTGGGTTAGTTGCCGCACCTGCACCATAACGAGGATTAGTGAAGCAGTTTGCCGTTCCCCATAATAACTTAACGTTGGTTTCTTCTTGTTTTCTCGCTAATACATCGGTGATTGCCGCCATATTAGAGATATATTCATTGATGTTATTACCTTCAGAAATAACATCGACATCATGAAAACAGTAGAAAGGAACATTGAGCTTATGAAAGAACTCAAAGGCAACATCGGCTTTGCGTTTTGCTTGCTCTAAGGCTTCACCCGGCGTTTGCCACGGTCTATCAAAAGTACCGATACCGAACATATCAGAACCATTCCAGCAGAAGTTATGCCAATAACAAGCCGCAAATCTTAGGTGATCTTCCATTCGCTTACCTAAAATAATCTCATCAGGATTATAGTAACGAAACGCTAATGGGTTATCGCTTGTTGTGCCTTCATATTGAATTTGTTCAATTTTATCAAAGTAAGACATGGAACCGTCCTTATTTAGTATCAAGTTGTAATTCTGAATGTGATTCAAGCTCAGCAGTCATTTCTTCCTGCTCTTCTGGTGTTAATTTGGCAATGCCAAAGCCCGTGAAACCCCACAACATGGCAAAGAAGATGCCACTCCAGCACAATACGGCCCAAGGTAAGTAATTTAAGGTTGCAACACCTAACGTACCTGCCATATAAGCCCCTGCGGCTGTCCACGGTAAAATAGGTTCAAAGATAGTGGCGGAGTCTTCGACAGTACGAGCGAGGTTTTTAGGGTGTAATCCTCGTTCGATATAGGCACCGCGTAACATTTCGATAGGAATAAGGATTGAGATTTGTCCATTACAGGTCACGCCAATCATGGTTAGCCCGCAAGCAATTGTGGCTAAGATCATTGAACCTGTTGAGTGAACCATTTTTAACAATGCATGGACAATTACTTCTAATGCACCACTTAACGATAAAGTACCGGCAAAAGAGAGGGCGCAGAAACAGATAAGCAAGGTGCTCATCATTGAGTTCATGCCACCACGATTTAATAAGTTACCTAATAATTCAGGGACTTCTTTATCTTGGATCATCGAGACATTAAAGCCATCAACTGCACTTTTTACGATGTCATGTAATCCAAAACCTTGAATAAGATAGGCGTTAAACATCGCGATTGCAGCAGAAGCTAACATCACTGGGATTGTGGGTTTCTTCGTTACTGAACCATATAAAATCACTAATACAGGAATGAGAAGGATCAGATTGAAGTTATAAACACTCTCAAGACCATTTGTAATTAATGTCACTTTTTCTGGCACACCTTGACCGGCTAAATCACCATTCATGCCATAAACCGTCATTACAATCGCGGTTAAAATCAGAGAAGGTAGCGTGGTATAAAGTAAGTGCCAGATATGCTGATAAAGGTCGATCCTCGCTGCCATTGCAGCAAGATTGGTATCACCTGATAATGGTGATAATTTGTCACCAAAATAAGCACCGGCAACGACGGCACCAGCGGTTGCAGCAAGGTTAGCATCCATACCGACGGCAACGCCCATAAAGGCAACACCGATGGTTCCCGCAGAACCCCATGACGTTCCCGTACAGACTGACACTAATGATGTAACCAATAATGCCGTAACATAAAGCATTTCTGGGCTGATCATTTTTAAGCCATAATAGATCATCAGTGGAATGGTGCCACCAATCATCCATGTGCCTATTAATAAGCCCACGCTGATTAAAATTAACAATGCGGGCATGGTTTTAGCAATTTTTTGTGAGATTGCCGTTAAGATCTCGTCATAGCGATATCCTAATCGTTTTACTAATAGCGCTGCTACAACTGTAGATAGCACCATTAAAGGCTCTGGTGGTAAATCAAAAGCAGCGTAGCCTCCACCTAATAGCACCACCATGGTGAATATAGGAAAGAGTGATTCGAGTAATGTAGGTGTTCTCGGGCTGTTTATCGTTTGCGTTTTCATTGTAATTTATTCCAAACTGGCGTGAGGTAAGGTACGAATAAGCCGAGTGAAAACGGTTTCTAATATTGAACGAGGTGTCGCGATATTAATGCGGAAAAAACCATCCCCAACCGCACCAAAACCACGCCCCCAACTCATTTCCACTTCAGCTAATGAAACAAACCAATGTTTTAGTTGTTCTTCAGATAACTGCATCTTTTGGTAGTTGATCCATAGCATGTAGGTGCCATGACTTTGAGTGATAACCCAATTAGGAAAGTAACGTTCACATTGTTCTTTTACCCAACGACGGTTATCAGCAAGGTACATTTTTAATTCACCAACCCACTGTTGGCCTTGTAAGGTATAGGCTTGTAAAAAAGCGGGTACTGAAAAATAGCCAGGATTATGAATACCCGCAGCAATTAAGCATTGCTTGAATTTTTCACGATATTCAGGATTGGCAATAACAATATTGGCAACTTCAAGGCCAGCTAAATTGAATGTTTTAGCGGGAGAAGTGCAAATAAAGGAGTGTTGTTCTACATATGTATTTACTGATGAAATAGGGTGATAAGTTGCGTCATCAAAAATAAAATCTGCATGCACATCATCAGAAATAATAAAAACCTGATATTTTTGCGCAAGTTCCGCTATTTTTAATAAGTCACTTTTTTGCCATACCGTTCCTGTTGGGTTATGTGGCGATAGCAAAATAAAGCAGACAGACTGTTTAAACTTACTTTCCAAGTCATCAAAATCAATTTCATAATAGCCGTCACGATAAATCAACGGACTTTCTAATAGTTCACGTTGATTGACACAAACGGCATTGCTAATAGGATGATAAGCTGGTGACAGCGTCGTGACTTTATCGCCCATTTGCGTAAAGTTTTGAATATAAAGCGAAACCGCTTGAATAATACGAGGACAAAACACAATCGTCTCAGAGGCAACAACCCACTGATATTGCGTTTTAAACCAATTGGCAGCAACATTATTCCAATCATGGCTCAGGTCGGTATAGCCATAAATGCCTTTAAGATTAAATTGAGTGAGTTCATTAATAATAAAATCAGGCGCAGGAATATCCATATCTGCAACAGATAACGGGATAACATTGGCGTTACTATTACACCATTTTGCACTATAGGTATTTTGCCTAGAAATTAATTTATTAAAGTTATTCTGATACATGAGAAATCTCCTCGGCAATCGGGTTTAAAAACAAAATACTCGTTGTTATTAACATTGGTTATTCCTATTTTTTACTTTGCTATTACGAAATTTGGCTTGTGTGATAGTAGTCACATAGCGATGAAAGCAAGTTCTAGCAAAATTAAAGCTGTGGTTTAATGCCTGGCTGGGTAATTAGGTAGAGTAAAATGAAAAAAGATAAATACTTTCGTATTGTGCTGTTATTCAACGCTAATAAAGTGTATGACCGACAAGTGGTTGAGGGTGTTGGAGAATATCTTCAAGCATCACAGTGTCATTGGGATGTATTTATTGAAGAGGATTTTCGTACTCGGCTTGATAATATAAACCGTTGGGTCTGTGATGGTATTATTGCTGATTTTGATGATCCCATTATTACAAAACATTTAAGCCAATTACCATTAGCGGTTATTGGTGTGGGTGGTTCTTATCATCAAGAAGAAAATTATCCATCTGTACCTTATATCGCCACAGATAATTATGAATTAGTCCAGCAAGCCTTTTTACATTTAAAGCAAAAAGGGCTTAAACACTTTGCTTTTTATGGTTTACCAGCCAAAGATCACCCTCATTGGTCTAATGAACGAGAGCATGCATTTCGTCAATTAGTTACCAGTGAAAAATATCCAGGCATTGTTTATAACGGCATGGATATTACCCAAGAAAATTGGCAACATGCGCAAAACCGTTTATCCGATTGGATACAAACATTACCCCCACAAACAGGGATTATTGCAGTCACCGATGCAAGAGCGCGTCATTTACTGCAAGTCTGCGATAATTTAAATATTAATGTGCCTGAAGAAATAAGCATTATCGGTATTGATGACGAAGATATGACTCGTTATTTATCGCGCATTGCACTTTCATCTGTTGTACAAGGCTCACGGCAAATGGGATATTTAGCAGCAAAGCTTTTACATCAAACATTAGAAGGGCACTCAACAGATAAACAGCAAAGAATATTAGTACCCCCTGTTAAAATTGTTGAGCGTCGTTCAACAGATTTCCATTCATTTAACGATCCTACCGTTGTACAGGCTATGCATTATATTTATTACAATGCTTGCAAGGGGATAAAAACGGAGCAAGTTTTAGATGCGGTTAATATGTCTCGTTCTAATTTAGAACAACGCTTTAAAAAAGAGATCGGCAAGACAATTCATACGGTTATTTATGAAGAAAAGCTCAAACGGGCTCAAAATTTATTAGCCACCACAACACTTGCGATACAAGAAATATCCGTGATGTGTGGCTATCCATCCTTGCAATATTTTTACTCTATCTTTAAAAAAGAATTTGGTATGACGCCGAAAGAGTTTAGGGATGAGTGAGATAATCATGGCAAAAGGGAAATAAAAACGCCTATCTCTTCCTACTATTCGCCCACGGATCACAGTCTGGGTGATCGATAACTTCAATCACATCATCAATATCTGCTTCAAGAGAATCAAGATATAGCGCTTCCACTTCTGCTCGCGCCCAAGGTGTTCTGCGCAAAAATTTTAAACTCGATTTCACGCTAGGATCACTTCTAAAGCAGTTAATTTTGATGAGTTGCCCTAATTTAGCCCAACCATATTTTGCTACTAGTGCATTTACTTGCATTTCAAGAGTGATGCCATGTAGCGGATCTTTAGAAATATGTCCTGTCATGATTTTCTCAAATACGTTTTAGTTATTTCAAAGGTAAGAAGCGGTGCAGAGTACAAGAAAGTAGAGTGAGAGGCAATGAAAGGATAAAACACATAAAACCGCCCATACACCTTATTGACCGAAATAAAAATAAATAAGGTGTATGAGCGATTGATGTAATTATTTTTTGGGTGAAAAAGCAGAGAAAGAGTGTGTCACTTTTTTAGCGCTAATTATTTTATCTAATTGTTGTTGCAACTGTTTGTCATCCATTGTCGCGCGATCATGTTGACGAAGATGCTCAGCCCAAGAAGCCACCATAAAAGTTTCCATATAAGTTTGAGCGTTATTCTCCGTAATCGCATCAGATGAAACAAATAATCCCCATGAATAACCACCATCTCTTAAACGAACCGTTTTTAGTCGATTCATTAAACTGAGAAATTGCTCACGGTGAATTGCTTCAATTTGATAATTGACGGTAATTAACACAGGGCTTTTATCTGTTGTGATCTCAATAAGTCCATCATCAAGAATAAAGTGTTCTGAATGCTGTAAGTTGATGTTGTCGTGTTCTAATTTGACACGCAAAACACATAACCAAACTAAAATAATCCCAACCATTGCACACAGCAACGCGATCGTCACTGAAGTATGTGAAGCGATTTGTCCCCAAACAAGAGATCCTAACGCCATAGAGCCTGAAAACACAGTTAAATAGAGTGCAAGACCTCTCGCACGAACCCAATTAGGTAATGCTGTTTGTGCAGAGACCATTAATGTGGAAAGGGTGATTATCCAACTAAATCCTGCAAGCATACTGGCGAAAATAGCGAGATATTTTGAAGTTGCACTGGCAAAAATAAATAACACCAAAGCTGTACCTATGGTGCCAAAAGCAATGAGTGTGCTGGTGCTAAATTTTTCACGTAATGTTGATAAGCTAAATGCGCCAACGACAGCACCAATACCAATGCTAGTCGTTAATAAACCGTATAATGTCGCATCACCTTGCAATGAGACACGAGCCACTAGTGGTAACATTGCCCAATAGGCACTTGCAAAAATAAAAAAGCTGGCTGCTCTTATAATCGTTTTTATCAACGCGGGGCTATAACGCGCATAACGTAAACCAGAAATCATTGCTGCCACAACAGATTCAGCAGGGAGTTTCTCTTCTTCTTTTTTCTCACCTTCCCACCACCAGACAGCAAGGATAATGGCGATAAAGCTCAAGGCATTAAGTAAAAATGGAAGATAAAGACCGACTTGAGAAATCAAAATACCTGCAAGTGCGGGGCCTATTGCACGGCTGATATTAATTCCCATACTGTTTAAGGCAATACCTGATTTTAATTCATGAGGCTCAACAATACTTGGCACAATAGCTTGCCATGCAGGGCCTAAAAACGCCGCACCAGAACCCAAAACAAAAGTAATTAATAATAACCAGCCAATACTGATAACATTGAAATAAACCAAAACCGCCAATAAAGTGGCAGCACAGAGCATTAAGATATTGACGAAAATAAGCAGTTTTCGTTTATCGAAAATATCAGCAATGGCTCCAGCTGGAAGTGCTAATAAGAAAACAGGTAATGTCGTCATGGCTTGAATAGCGGCAATCATAACGGGGTCAGGGCTTAGGTTTGTCATCAACCAACCAGCACCCACATCATTCATCCAAGTACCAATATTAGAAAATAGCGTTGCCATCCATAATACGAAAAAAATACGATTACGTAAGGGCGACCATGCAGAGGCGCGTTGCGTTGCCATCGTCTTATCTCTCTTTGTTTGAAATGGCCAGTAAATAAATTACCGACCATCGTTATCATAAAAATTAGAATGCAAAACAAGAACAGCCTAAAGCACCCCAAAATGCATTATCATCTGAAATAGGAATAGATGATTGGCGAGCGATATCATGTTGATGCCCATGAACATGGCAGGCACCACAGCATTGATGTAACTGATTTAATACCGCTGTTTTTGTCTCTTGTTGTAAGTAAGAATAATGACCTGGCACTTTGATCACAGGCGACCAATTTGGTAATACGGGAATAGACGGCGGTGTTAATGATGAAAAATCACCATTTGCATACACAATTTTTCCATCCACTACCGTTAAAAGTGATTCAATTGCTTTGATCTCGTTTTCTGGCACTCGAAAATAATCAGCAGAAAGGGCGATAAAATCGGCAAGTTGACCTGCTTTAATTTGACCTTTTTTACCTTGTTCATTGGAGAACCATGAACTCCCCATCGTCCATAACATAAGCGCTGTATCTCTGTCTAAACGATTATCGCCGTCATACATTTGCAGACCACCCACAGTACGCCCCGAAACTAACCAATAAAGCGCTGTCCACGGATTGTAACTAGCTACACGGGTTGCATCTGTACCTAATCCCACAGGCACTTCTGCATTTAGCATTTTGGCGATAGGCGGTGTTTGTTTCAGTGCTTTTGTGCCATAACGTTGTGCAAAATATTCGCCTTGGAATGCCATACGATGTTGAATTGCTAATCCACCGCCAAGCGCTTTAACGCGTTCAATATTTTTCTCACTGATGGTTTCAGCATGATCGAAAAACCAATGTAATCCATCGAAAGGAATGTCTTTATTTACTTTTTCAAAGACATCTAACATACGACTAATAGATTCGTTATAAGTGGCATGTAAACGAAATGGCCAGCGATGTTCGACTAAATGACGGATCACTTTTTCTAATTCAGCTTCCATATTTTCAGGAAGATCAGGTCTTGGCTGTAAGAAATCCTCAAAATCAGCCGCAGAAAAAACCAACATTTCACCAGCACCGTTATGGCGATAAAAATCACTGCCATCACCAGGTGATACCATTGATGTCCATTGTTGGAAATCTTCAAATTCTTGTTTTGGTCTTTGGGTAAATAAATTATAAGCAATACGAATAGTTAATTGATTATTCTTGGCAAGCTCATCAACGACTTGATAATCTTCAGGATAATTTTGAAAACCACCACCCGCATCAATAGCGCTAGTGATACCAAGACGATTCAATTCTCTCATAAATTGACGAGTTGAATTCACTTGATATTCAAGAGGTAATTTAGGGCCTTTTGCTAACGCAGAATAGAGCAACATAGCGTTGGGTTTTGCTATCAACAATCCGGTAGGGTTGCCATGTTCATCACGCTGAATTTCGCCTCCCGGTGGGTTTGGTGTCTCTTTGGTATAACCAATCGCACGTAAAGCGGCTTTGTTTAGCAATGCACTGTCATAGAGGTGTAATACAAAAACTGGCGTATCAGGAGAAACCGCATTTATTTCATCTAGCGTTGGCATACGGCGCTCTGCAAATTGAAATTCGCTCCAACCACCAACAACACGTACCCATTGCGGTGACGGTGTCACTTGTGCTTGTGCCTTTAACATATCAAGGGCAATAGAAAGCGAAGGTACGCCTTCCCACCGTAATTCAAGGTTATAATTTAATCCACCACGAATAAGGTGAAGGTGTGAGTCATTAAGCCCAGGAATAATAATGTGTTTTTTTAGATTAATGATTTTTGTTTCTGCATTTTGAAACTGCATCGCTTCATCATTTGAGCCAATAAAAAGAAATTTACCTTGATAAACTGCTATCGCTTGAGCGATAGGATTTTCTCTATCAAGAGTATGGATCTCACCATTGATAAATATTTCAGTCGCGAAAGTTTTATTCATGATTTTTGATTTCCTATTTAAAAGGAATTAACCCTTTATTAAATAAAAGGCGTGAGCGTACCGCGCTTTATTAGCAATACAGATAACTATTTCTTTTCAAAATGAATTAAAGATAAGAAAACAAGTTTTTTATGTTTATTCCAGCAGGTTTATTAAATTGTAGCTTAAGTTTATTTCATTACCATTTAAAACATTTGCTTTAAGGGATCAAAAAAAATGAACAAGATAAAGATGAGGTAATTAATTGATATTTAATTGAATATCTATTATTTAAAACTTATTCATTTGAATTATCAATGTAGGATAAGCATTCACAATTTAATACCGTTATCGATTTGTTCTTTAATGTAATCGCTTTAATACTCACTAAATGTGCTAAAGCGCGGTTTAATTGTCTGGTTGAGATCCCAAGCATTGCCGCTAATGGATCTCTTTTTTCTAATTGAAAAGAGAGTCCTTCTTGCTGAGTTTTAAAAAATAAATATCGGCGTAATTTAAATTCTGAAGAATAGGGGGATTGAGAGTGTTTTAACGATGATTGATAAAGTTTTTGGCTTAATTGTTGGCAAATAAAGGTCAAAAAATTTGCATCTTGTAATGCTTTTTGTCTGACAATAGAAAGCGGTAACGCTAATAAATAAGAAGGTACTAAGGCTTGTACAGTACTAAACACCATTTCATCTTTGGCTGAGAAAAGCTCTAAATCGCCAATAACACAGAAAGCTTGTTCAAAAGAAAAAACCACATGCTCACCATTTATTTCGTAGCGTTCAATCTGTAATTTTCCTTCCACTAAGCAGTATAAATGTGTTGCTTGGCTATTTTGCGTTATTAAGTATTCTCCTCTTTTCACTTCCATTAATCGCATAGAAGATAACAATGCATTAGATAAATAAGTATCGAGTTGATGCATTAAAATAAAAGCGTTACGTTTTTGTTCATCATTAACTATTTTCACTTTTATTTTCCTTTCGTAATTAAGATCCAATTTATTATCGAAAATAGCATACTTTTCAAAAAATGACATATGTCCTTTTTTAGGCTGGTGGAGATTATTACTATCATGATATTCCTAATATTTAGAGTCTATATTGATGACATTTAATCCTAGTTTATTACCTAAAGTTGAGCTTCATGTGCATTTAGATACCTGTTTAAGCTATTTTTATATTAAACAGCTAGATCCAACAATAAGCATTGACGAGTTTAATCAGCAATTTGTTGCTCATAAACCCTGTTTTGATTTGGGCGATTTTTTAAGTAAAGTCATACCACAAATTGATATTTTGCAGACAAAATCTGCAATTACACTGGCTGTTGACGATCTGTTTTATCAGTTGAAAGCAGACAATGTTATTTACGCTGAGATACGTTTTGCCCCGTTATTACACACAAAACAAGGCTTAACAGATAAAGAAGTCGTTGAAGTTGTTATTTCTGCAATGAATGAAGCCTCTCAAAAATATGATATTAAAGCTAGATTAATTTTATGCACACTACGTCATTTTAGTGTATTAGAGAGTCAGGAAACCGCTAAATTGGTTGTGGAATACCTTCATAAAGGCGTGGTTGCCCTTGATTTAGCCGCTGACGAAGCACGTTTCCCTTTAGATAATCATATTGCTGCTTTTGATTATGTTAAAAAAGCAGGAGGTAATTTAATTGCTCATGCAGGGGAAGCGAAAGGCGCTGAAAGCGTTACTGAAACATTGGATAAGCTGCAAGTTACTCGAATTGGTCATGGTGTAAGAAGTATTGAAGATAGTGAAGTAATTAACAGGCTTAGATCTCAGAATATATTATTAGAAGTTTGTCCAAGCTGTAATATTATCTGCAATATATATGAGCAAATAGACCAACACCCAGTTAATCAGCTAAAAAAGCAGGGTGTTAAATTAAATATTAATACCGATGCGCGAACGGTTGCCAATACTTCATTAAATAAAGAGTATCAGTTATTGTATGATGTTTTTGGTTGGAGCGAAAAAGACTTTATCGATGCTCTTAATGCCAGTTTTATTTCCAATAACGTTCGTGAAAAACTAATGGATAAGCTAAACGACTTTTACGCAAAATAGCAATTCACGCATCATAATCATAAGAAAGAACACTTTTATTTTTAAGGTGTTCTTTCTATTACAAGGGTGGTTAATAAGACATCAAGGATACAGGGAAGTCACCATCAGCTAAAAAGGCTATAAAATATTTGCTCAGTATTTTAATGTAAAAAGGTAAGGAGAAGGTTTGATACGAAATTGGCCATTATGTGGGGGTATTAATAAGGTTCACAAAGTCTGAGTTTATACATTGAATTCAATTTAACATAATATACATTATGCGAACCTAAGTATCTAAATACGGATAGGCACTGAAATCTCTGTTTTTGGCTGGTTGATTAATGTTGGTTGATTCTTAACTTAACGCTTATTTGCCAATGCTTTTTCTAGATCTTGAATATAGGCTTTTTGTCTTTTTCTTCAAAGCCACAAACATTCCCCTGACAGTTATTAACTACCATTTGACGACAAACAAAAATATCACAATGTATTACTTCTATAAATGGCCGTGATTTGCTGAGTAGCTTTGCAGACTATGCACTAGAACAAGATCTGGGTGGGATCAATTATGGCGATCCAAACCTGACAGTACGCGACAATGCAGGAATAATGGAAGCTCATGAAGTTGAACACCTGCGCGCCATGATGATTGAGATGATCAACAAGCCCGGTGATTTTGAACAGTGGTTAGGCCGTTTTGCAACTACACCGCGTCATGAGCTAGATATTGCACCTTCAGAACCACCTTATCAGCCAGAAGAAATACTGAATGCGTTGAATGACGGTGAAAAACTGATCCGACTAAGCGGACTGCGCGTCCTACGCATCGGAGAAAGTTTCTTTGTGAATACAGAAGCTTGGGCTACCAAAGAAACGAAGGGAGCAGATGCATTATGCCAGTTTACAGAAGTTGGAGCAGATCAACTTGGTGAAGCATTGAAGAACCCAGCCTTTGTTGCGGAATTAACCGAATTTATCAATCAAGGATATTGGTACTTCGAAGAATAAGCGATATTTGCTGAATATGATAAAACACCTGCTTGCGGGTGTTTTATTTTGTCGTTTCCGCCCTCCTTCTTTCTCAAGTCAGATGGTGTTGTCTTCTTAACTACAAACTACAACAAAAAAACCTCGTCTTAACGAGGCTTCTATTACTGTAAAATACCGTAAAAATAGTTAATAGATTCTTTTATATCAGCCTATTCCCTTTTTCATCGACAACATTTTGTCCATCTTCTTTTGAAAAGGCACCTTTCTGTGCTTTTGGAAGAATATCTAAAACGACTTCTGAAGGACGGCATAACCGAGTTCCTAATGGTGTCACAACAATAGGTCTATTGATTAATATTGGATATTGCAGCATATAATCAATAAGTTGCTCATCAGTAGCATCAATATGACCAAGACCTAATTTATCATAAGGTTCAACATTCTTTCGTAATAAAACTCTAACCGAAATATTCATATCAGCAATGAGTTTTTCTAAAATCTGTTTAGATGGTGGAGTGTCTAAATAATGGATAATTTCAGGCTCTATTCCACTATTTCGGATCATTTCAAGCGTATTGCGAGAAGTACCACAATTTGGATTATGATAGATTGTAATATGGCTCATAATGTCACCATCAATTTATTAACGTAAGTCTAAGTACTAAAGCAATTAATGTTACTGTCAGCACTGGAATAGTCATAATAATGCCCGTTTTGAAATAATATCCCCATGTAATAGTCATTTTTTTTTGTGATAATACATGTAGCCACAATAAAGTTGCTAAACTTCCTATTGGTGTAATTTTTGGACCGAGATCGGCACCAATGACATTGGCATAAATCATCGCCTCTTTAATTAAACCCGTCGCATTACTACCTTCAATAGATAAAGCACCTACAAGAACAGTTGGCATATTGTTCATAATTGAAGATAAAAATGCGGTAATAAACCCCGTTCCTAATGTCGCTTCCCATATTCCTTTTTCTGCCAATGTGTTAAGTACTTCTGATAGATAATGAGTCAAACCCGCATTGCGTAATCCATAAACAACAAGGTACATACCTAATGAAAAAATAACGATTTGCCAAGGTGCTCCTCGTAAAACTTTTCGAGTATTAATCGTCTTTCCTTGTGCCGCGACAAACCACAAAATTACGGCGCCAACAGCTGCAATGGCACTAATCGGAATACCCAACGGTTCCAGTATGAAAAAACCAAGCAATAAAAGAAGCAATACCAACCAACCTGCTTTGAATGTTTTCACATCTTTAATCGCTGTCGCAGGCATCGCTAATTTAGAGGTGTCATATTGCTGAGGAATATCTTTGCGGAAAAACCAATGCAACATAATTAATGTCGCGATAATAGCGGCAATATCAACCGGAACCATCACTGAGGCATATTCCGTAAATCCGATATTAAAGAAATCAGCAGAGACGATATTGACTAAATTTGAAACAATTAAAGGCAAACTTGCGGTATCTGCAATAAATCCTGCCGCCATAACAAAAGCCAATGTTGTGCCTTTACTAAATCCAAGAGCGAGCAACATTGCAATCACAATGGGTGTTAAAATAAGTGCAGCGCCATCGTTAGCAAACAGTGCAGCAACGGATGCACCTAGCAGGATAATATAGCTAAATAAAAGACGACCTTTACCACCGCCCCATTTTGCAACATGAAGTGCTGCCCATTCAAAAAAGCCACTTTCATCTAAAATCAGACTGATAATAATAACAGCAACAAATGTGGCAGTTGCATTCCAGACGATATTCCAAACCACAGGAATATCTTGAAGATGAATGACACCTAACAGTAGCGCAACTAGTGCACCCGCGGTTGCACTCCAGCCGATACCTAAACCTTTAGGTTGCCAAATAACAAAAGTGATTGTTAAGACAAATATTAATACTGCAATAAACATAAAAACCTCTTTCAGAAGACTTATCTTCTAGCTTTTCATATCTGTTTTTTCGTATATATAAAATTAAAAAAATTTTATTCAGAGCAGCAACTAACCGCTCCTTTCTTTTCAATAGTTCGAAGCAAATCTGCTATTTTATTTTTCTCTGTCGCGTAGGTGATTTCAATAATATTTTTCACCCACGGTAATAATGTGGGAGATAAACGATAATGAACCCATTTCCCATGTTTAGAATCAAGCAATATCCCACTTTCCCGCAACATAGCTAGGTGGCGAGAAGTCTTCGGCTGGGATAAGTTTAGGGCTGTATAGATGTCACAAACACACAACTCGCCAGATGCTTTAAGTAGCAACACAATATCTAGCCTTGTTTGATCACTTAATACCTTAAATAATTGCAATGGTTCCATATTTGCTCCTCTCTTTAGATTAGCTAAATTACACTTACAACATATATCTGTCAAATCAGATATGTTTTAATGATTACTTTTGCAATCACCTTTCCACACAGAAAGCATACCCTGTTGACTTAATAACCAATGGGGTGAGAATGCACTAATACTTTAATTTATAGCTGTATCTGTATCCCCTTACTTCCATTCGCTAAAAAATGCAGCGACGACATATTTCTTCATTATTTTTCAAAGCACATTTTCGATGAGTATATTAATGGCGGAGGAGCCAAAGGTGGCGGTGTATTATATATAATGGTGTTAATTCCATTGATCATACCGTTAGCAATAGGATATTTTATCTATCAAATTAAAAAGCATAGAAAAAAACAAAGTTAATGAGGTTTCTTTTCATCGCTGTTAGTGAATAATTGGGAATTTCTTCGCTTTTCAAAACAGGATGATCAACGTTTAGATGCCTTATTTAATAATCATCTCGAATTATCCTCAAAGGTGATTATTATTCGCGATATTTCTTTATGTGTGGATGTATGTAATAAAAAAATCATAAGCAAATAATCAATTAATAACTTTGCCCTCTTTATATATTAATTTAGCCATCTTACCCATATATGTATTTATCTATTTTTATTTATCGATATAATAGCTTATCTTTATAAAAAATATCATAACTCATTGTGTGCTTTATATTTGACAAGGAAAATAAATAATGAAAAATAATATGATGTCTTTTACTTCGGCATTATGTTGGCTAAGTTTTTGGTTCGGTGCCGTTCTTGTTGGTGCATCATGGTTATATGCAAGGTTACAAGAAAAGGTATTTCTAACTGGATTAGATAAAGGATTTTTAGAGTTAACATCACCAGATAGCACTGTCGCATTAATGTTATCGATTGGTATTATGATGGTTGCTTTAGGTTTGATTTATGTTCCTTTATATTACTCAGCCATGTTTATCGGTAATACCGTGGCTATTTTAAGTAGAAAGCCTATTAGAATTTAATTCTACCTATTAAAGTATTTTAATATTTTATTGAATTATCTTTCGTCTTAAAATAACAAGAGTCTAAAGGATCTTGTTTAGGCTCTCTTTTTCTATGGTTATTAAAATACTTTAGATGGACAACATAATTTTTTTAGCCCTCTAAAAACCCATAATAATGAATGCCAAATCAGTAGTAAGATAATTAAATTAGCAAAGATAAATAGTGCCGTTGATAATAACTGCATAAAATGGCTATTAGATGCCATACTCATATTTAATGATGCTTTTGCTAACGCAGAGACACCAAAGGAAAAACTCCAAAATGGTAATGAAAATGACTGTTTAACAAACCAAGGGATTAATCTCACCATAAATAAAAGTTGTAATAGGCCATAGCCTAATAACATTTTAGCGAAGAAGTCGATATGATTATCATTGATAGCCAAATATGCACTACAGGCAACTAAAGCAGGAGCTAATTGAATACCAAATGAGAGCCGTAACTTTTCATCCATTAACCCTTCACTACGTATTCTTTTTAAAATAGCAGGTTCTAAACTTAACCAAGAAAATACGCCAGCGCCAAAAAATAAAATACCCAAATCATTAAATCCAAATGCACCACATGCCATAGCACAGATAAAGTTATTCGCCACTGTAGGTAAATATAATACAGGTGTGGTTGCCATTTTAGGATATTCACCCTTCCATTGATAACCAATCAGCCAACTGGAATACGCTAACTGAGCAATCGCACCGAGGCTAAATAATACAAGAGAAAATAACGGTGAATAAGGACTTAAACCTATCGATACTAAGACTGTTGTTGCGGGAAATAAACTGGTAAATCCACTGGCAACGGGATGTTTAACTTCATCAAGAATACGTTGTCGATGGAATAACCATTTGCCCAATAAAAATAACGTCAGTGTTAACCAGACCAAATAACCCACACTAATAAATATTTCACCAATATAAGCTGGATAGTTATGCTCTTTAGCCGCATAGCGCCATGCCATACCCGTACCTATCATCCCCAGTACTACACCAAAATAGCCCGATGCAAATTGTGAAGAGAGTATCTTAAATTTATTCATTAATATCATGCTGTTATCTTAACTCATATAAATGACATAGTGCATTGATGCTTTTCTTCTGAACATAGAATAATAATATAGATAATAAAAATTATTTTGATAAATCGCATTTAAAATATAAGTTATGAATTATGACTCACTTTAAGAGTTTTCTCCCCTTATGTTCCCGAATATTCTGATGCTCGTATAAATACGATAAAGATATCTTTATATTGTCCTTTATTTCGGAGTTTATAAAAATGAATATCACGTTAAAAAAGGTTGGAACACTGTGTGTCGCTTCTGTTCTGCTTTTTTCACTTGCGGGTTGTTCTAGCATGACAAAACGCGACCGTAATACAGCAATTGGAGCCGGTGCAGGTGCTATCGGTGGTGCTATTTTAACTGATGGTAGCGCATTGGGTACTATTGGTGGCGGCGTCTTGGGTGGTGTTATTGGTCATCAAGTTGGTAAAAAATAACTGATATTGTCTTATTCAGCTAGGCTGGGTTTGTTGCTCAATAAGCCCAGTCTCAACATTGTTAATTGCTATATCTAATCCCTCTTATCTTACAGTTGAAAACAAAAATCTTACTTATTATTAAAGATAAAAATCTTTCATATAAGAAAAGGATCTTGTTTTTAGCCTGATTTATCACAAACCCTACTTTTAAACTTGACTCTTTCTAGTGATAGCCTTTTACTTTCAATTATTATAACTATCGAGGGTAATTAAATGATTATTTTTATCACGGGTGCTTCTGCTGGTTTTGGTGAAGCCATTGCTCGTCATTTTATCAGCCACGGACACAAAGTTATTGGTACAGCCCGTCGTTTGGATAAACTGAATAACTTGCATAAAGAGCTAGGTGAACAATTTTATCCATTGCAGTTAGATGTGACAGATAAAAAAGCAGTCAGTGAGATTTACACCCAATTACCTGAAAAATGGCGCGAAATTGATGTGTTAGTCAATAATGCAGGATTAGCCCTAGGTTTAAATACCGCGGATAAAGCCAACCTTGATGACTGGGATACGATGATCGAGACAAATAATAAAGGTCTGGTTCATGTCACCCGCGCTATTCTTCCTTTTATGGTAGAAAGAAACAAAGGTCATGTTATTAATATCAGCTCAACTGCCGCATCTTGGCCTTATATGGGCGGTAATGTTTATGGCGCCACTAAAGCATTTGTTAAACAATTTAGTTTAGGATTACGTGCTGATCTCCAAGGTAAAAAAGTCCGTGTGACCGATATTGAACCAGGACTTGTTGGTGGTACAGAGTTCTCATTAGTTCGTTTTAAAGGTGATAGTAATAAAGTTGAGCAAACTTATGCTAATGCAAATGCGTTAACACCTGAAGATGTGGCAGAAGCGGTATATTGGACAGCAACATTGCCTGCTCATGTGAATATCAATACCCTAGAAATGATGCCTGTTAGCCAATCATTTGCAGGCTTAAGTGTTCATCGTCAAAGCTAAACGCACTGAAAACTCATATTTTATTAAAGCATCAGCTATAATTATTAAGATATAATAGTCATTGACAGTAATAGCGACATAACTTTAGAGGATAGCAACCATGATCAACACACTCACTAAGAAACAAGTTATCAGAACAATGGTGTTCTCCTTATTTCTTGGTTTATCAGTGTCTTCTTTTTCTTCTGTTGCCGCTTCCACTAATGTAACCATTAATGGTGATGGCTATGATAATGTCTTAGATAAAGAACAAGCTCGACAAATGAAAGAGGATTGGGATCAAAAGCGTGAGCTACGTACCCAAGTCAATCAGCGAGAAAGAATTGAATTTAATAAAGTAGATAAAGCCATTGATGAGCGGGATGCTTGTCTGAAAAGTGCAAACGTCTACGCTTATTGGGAGCCTGAAACTCGTCGTTGTTTAGACAGTAATACGGGGCGCCCTGTTAACCCATAAGAAAATCGTGTAAAACAGTGATGTTTTGCTTTGTAAAACAAGGAGTGATTGAAATGAAAAAATATGTATTTGCAGTAATGGCCACACTGGTTGCATTTGCACCTTTAGCCGCGAATGCGGGTTGTGATGAAGTCGTTGAGTCTATTCAACAAAAAATCGTTAATAATGGTGTGCCAGCCGCTAACTTTACTTTAACTGTCGTTGAAAACGACCAAGTTGCACAAACAGAAGGTAAAGTTGTTGGAACTTGCGAAAATGACAGCAAGAAAATCATCTATACTCGTCATTAATCTATAAGTTGATAAAATCTTGTGATTAAAAAAGGGCGCAATGTTAGCGCCCTTTTCCTTTCCACTGTTTATCAATGACTACGCTTCTGATTTATCTGATCCGCTCTATCTTATTTAGTCTTAATTTTATGTGCTATTTTTATCATTAGTTATGTTTGCAACTAAATCAGAAAAAACAAAAACACCCAATGAATTTACTCATCAGGCATTTAAAAGTAACAAGTTTGGTATCGTTTAAAAACAGATAGCAATCCACTTCGTTACTTATTTATATTCTCTCTTAAGCAGGTACAGCGATTTCCAACTGACTTAAATCGAGGTAACAAGAGAGATCACGTTCTTCAGGACGTAATAAATACGGGATTTCACCAATCAGTGGTGCAGGAATATGCTGAGACAGCCTTTCCACAATTTTCGCGTAATAAGGTAATCCTGGATTTATTCTGTTTGCAACCCAACCTACTAATTTCAAACCATCATTGATAATAGATTGCGCTGTTAATATTGAGTGATTGACACAGCCTGGTTGAATACCAACAACCAAAACAACTGGGATTTGTTCTTTCACCACCCAATCAGAATAAAAAGTATTATCATCAAGCAGATAACGCCAACCACCATTACCTTCGATAACAACACACTCTGCTTTTTTACTTAAATTGTCGAGCTCATTTGAAATTTTATTAAAATCGATTTCATTTTCGCTAACATAACAATTATCAAGCAAAATAGGATTAATTTCGTCGTAGCGAACTTCAACTGGTGATGAATTATGAATAATCATAGCGTCACGATTACGTTCACCATCAGCCGTTTCATGTAATTCTGTTGCAATAGGCTTATAACCTACTGCCGTTGACCCGCCACGATTTAATGACTGAAGAAGTGCTCGGGTTACAACAGTTTTACCCACGTTGGTATCTGTCCCCGTAACAAAAAAGCGTGTTAACATATAATTTACTTCCGTTATGACAGATAAATCAGGTTCATAAAAAATGACAGAGATTAGAGTTTAGGGTAACACTGTTTCTGGTTGCTTGAGGTAGCTCAATTTTTTAGTTAATTGCTCAAAAATAGAGAATTCGTTAATGATCAATTGACGCATTTACGCATACAAAACAGTTTTATTACGTTTTATTTAGCTTAATTTAGCCTTGCATCAATTCAATTAACAAAGAACCGTTGTACAGCGCTTCTTTCACTAAAGATGCAGCTGGCAATGTACCTTTATTTCTTAACTCTGTTTCTTCAATAATGAGTGACTTTGCATAACGAGGCATGACGTGATCTTGAATATGATTCAGCATCAAAGGAAAGAGCACTGATTTAGCGCGACATAGCGGCGAACCAATTAATATTTTTTGCGGATTAAAGATATTGATCATAACAGCCAAAATAAAACCTAATCGCTGAGCGACTAAATTTACAATTTCAAGCGCGGATTTATCGCCAACTAATATCGCATCACACAATGTCTCAACAGTTATAGGATATTTGTTTAGCAACGAAGTGGGATCTTCTTGAGCTAATAATTGGGCTTTCTTAATTAATTGAGGAATAGCAATTTCTGTTTCTAAACACCCTTTTGCCCCGCAATAACAGCTATTTTGAGAATCGATAACTTTAGTATGTCCAATTTCGACGGCGCTATGGCTGTTAGAATGTAATGTTTTTCCATTGTTTATTACGCCAGCACCAACAATATCATCGATAACAATTTGTAGAACGTCTGAATTGTTTTTTGCCGCACCGTATAAAGATTCGGCCATTGTCCATGCAGTTACGCTATGTTGTAAAAATACAGAAACACCTGTTTTTTCATGGATTTTATCGGCAAGTGGAATGTCTTTAATATCATAATAAGGTGAGCTATAAATAACGCCACTAATAGGATCAACAATGGCATTCATTGTAATGCTAATTGCCGTCAATCTTTCAACATGAGATTGATAACGCTCGAAGAATTTATCAATTGCAACTAAAAAGTGATTAAGAAAATCATCGCTGTATTCTTTGGGGAAATCGAATGTATCTTCAGTAACTAGTTTGCTATCTAATTCTCTTAAACTAAAAAGTAAACTGCCTTTATTGACGCGAATACAGAGAAATTGCCAGCCTTGGCTTTCTAATTTTAATCCGACAGCAGGCCTGCCTCGAAATCCCACATCTGGGAATTCCGTTTCATGAATAAGATGCGCTTCAACTAATTCTCGCGTGATCTTAGTAATGCTTGCTGGCGCAAGCTCTGCCTTTTTCGACAATGAAATACGAGAAATGGGACCATGTTCATCAATCAAGCGAAAGACTGTGCCAAGATTAAATTGTTTTACGTGATCGATATGGCTAGGTTGGTTCCCCATTGAATGCATCCTTAATTAAAGAGCCATAATTAATTCGAGGCTCCAAATAATTCATTACCGATTATGTCGTCAATTTGTAATAATTGTACAATACTTACATAAAAAGCGTGATCAAAAACACAGATAAATCAAGATTTTTGGTGATCTAAGATATTTTTCAACAGCAATTGCGTTAATCGATTCGCCGCAGCAGGAATAGTTCGTTTATTATGTGAAACTAACCAAACTTCAGAGAACGCTTGAGAATTTGCAAAGTGTAGATAGTGCACTCCATCAACTTTCATTCGCGTAAATGATTTTGTCACAATAGAAATACCAAGTCCTGCTGCAACTAGCCCTAAAATTGTCATGGCTTCACCCGCTTCTTGTGCAATAGTTGGCGTAATTCCTGACAGACTAAGCAACTGAATAATCTCATCATAAAGTGCCGTACCAACATCTCTCTCAAAGAAAACAAAAGGATATTGCCCAATATCTTGAATATTGACCCCCGTTTCTTTGTAAGCAAGCAGTGGATGCCCTTCATAAACCGCTAAAATAAAAGGCTCACGAAACAATAGCTGGTGGTGCAAATTTTCGGGTAATGTTGTGTTTCGCATGATCCCTAGATCAATACGCCCCGTTAGTAACGGCGATATCTGTTGTTTTGTATTCATTTGATGCATATGAATACCGACTTCTGGATAGTTTTCTCTAAACTGTCGCAAACTCAAGGTGACTAAATGCATAAAAGGCGTTGTTGAGGTAAAACCAATTGAAATTTCACCTAATTCACCTTTTTCCATTCTAGCGGCGCGCATTGCAGCTGCGTTGACCTGCGCCATAATTTGATACGACTCTTTTAAAAACATTTGTCCTGCGGGTGTTAATGAAACAGAACGGTTTGTTCGCTCTAAAAGTCTAGCGCCTATTTCGCTTTCAAGTGCTTGTATTTGTTGGCTTAACGGAGGTTGAGAAATATTCAATCTTTCTGCTGCTTTACCAAAGTGAAGCTCTTCTGCAACAGCAATAAAGTAACGTAAATGTCTAAGTTCAATATTCATATTTCTCTCATGTCGTCATTGATACTTTAAAAGTATTATTTCTAATGATTAATATATTAGACAAAAAAATCAAATATTTCTAACATTGACATAAATCAAATTTAAGTAATGGAAGTTTAATCAATATGGATACTCACGAAATAGACAGTAAAGGTATGAGCTTAGGCACTGATATTTCAGACAATACATCAAGTATAGAAAAGCCTGCTCAACACCAATCTAACCCTAAACACTATATTCAACGTGATGATGCACTGTATATAAAAGTGACAGTGTCATTTTTTATGGTCGGTTTAGCGACATTCGCCTTACTCTATTTTGTGCAACCTATATTACCAGTGTTATCTAACGAATTTTCCGTCAGCCCAGCAACCAGTAGTTTAGCGCTCTCACTTTCAACCGCTTTAATGGCATGTGGATTATTAATCACAGGCCCACTTTCAGACGCCTTTGGTCGTAAAAATGTCATGGTTATCGCACTGTTTTGCGCTGCATTTTTTACATTATTAAGTGCGACAATGAATAGCTGGACAGGTATTTTAATTACGCGAGCTTTAGTTGGACTTTCATTAAGTGGCGTTGCAGCAGTAGCAATGACGTATTTAAGTGAAGAAATTCACCCTGCTTATCTCGCATTATCAATGGGTTTATATATTAGCGGAAATTCTATTGGAGGAATGAGCGGACGCGTTATTACAGGGGTACTAAGTGATTATTATTCTTGGCGTTTATCCGTTGTTATTCTCGGTATTTTTGCCCTTTTTGCTGCAATTACTTTCTGGAAGATATTACCAGCTTCACAGCACTTTAGACCGACAGCATTAAAACCTCGCAATCTTCTTATAACGACTAAATTGCATTTTAGAGATAAAGGGCTGCCTTTGTTATTTATTGAAGGTGGTTTATTAATGGGAGGTTTTGTTACTTTATTTAACTATATTGGCTATCGTTTATTAGACGCACCCTATTCATTAAGTCAAACTACTGTGGGTCTGATTTCTATCGTCTATTTAAGTGGTACTTATAGCGCATCCAAAGCTGGCTTATTAACCACTAAATACGGTTTAGGCAAAGTCTTTATTGCTGGAATTTCAATGATGTTAATTGGCATATTGATTACTTTGATTGAATCACTGCCCGTTATCTTTATTGGGATGCTTATCTTAACGACAGGTTTCTTTGCTGCACATGCAGTCGCAAGTAGTTGGGTTGGTCGTCGCGCTAAACGAGGAAGAGCCCAAGCCTCTTCACTTTATCTTTTTACTTACTATGCGGGATCTAGCCTTGCAGGCACAGTGGGCGGATTATTCTGGGTGAGTTTTGGCTGGCTTGGTGTAGGGTTATTTATTGCCCTTTTAATGTTAACAGCCTTATTAATAGCATTACACTTAAACAAAGTTGCCCAATAATTTATTGATAATTAACAAAGTGCAAAAGCAGGTTAACGCGGTTTAATGTTGTCGATTTTGCACTCCCTTCTTAAGGTATAAACTTATTCTTTAAGAAGGAATTACGATTATGGCTATTATAAAACTATCTATTACCCTGCTATTTCTCTTTTTTACATCTCTTACAAATGCATTTACAGAACAGTGCCCATCAACAAAACCAGATTGCAGTGTTATTGATGGAACGTTAATACAGTCGAATGAAAAACAAACTAATTTTGATTCAAAAACCATCAAATAATCCCTTTTTAGGAAAAATATCATCCAAATATGCCCTTTTTACGACACACTGTATAAATAAACAGTATATCATGCTTTTGGAATTTATCGCTGTTAGGCGATGTACTTTTCACTGAAGCTAATGTATTGTTTTAAACAAAGGTCAATTGTATGTTGTAACTAAATAAGGATGTTAAGATGAATCGATATGATTTAATTGAGCAATTCAATCTCTGTTTTCAGCAATTAGAAATTGAAATTAAAAAGCTAACTGATGTGTTGAAAAATTTAACTTTATTACCATCAGCAGTATTTGAATTACCTGAAGTGAGTAAAGAAGAGGAACATGATGAGGTTGTTCGCGTTACGGTGTCACCTTGTTATAATGAGGAAGCTAGAGATCTCACTTTAAAGCTAATGGCGAATCTTTTTATTTATGACAATGCACCGCACATCAGTAGTAAGCGTGCTATTCGTTTACCCGGAGTGCTTTGCTTTAGTACAGATAATCAAACATTTAAGTCTGTAAAAAAACAAGTTGAGCAAATTAATTTATTAAAAAAACAGCTTTCCGATATTGTTACTAAAGAGTCTGGTATATCGAAGGAAGAGCGTTTTGATTTCGTCCATAATCAACTAAAAGGCTTAATTACGCTCAATGCTTATCGTACCCTCACTCTATTGTCTGATCCAGATACAGTGCGTTTTGGTTGGGCGAATAAAAATATTATTAAGAATTTAACGCGTAACGATGTTTTGACTCAATTAGAAAAAAGTCGCGAAGCCAATCGAGCAGTCCCTCCTTATACCAGTGAACAATGGGCTGAACGTCTGGATAAAGAGATCATCACTCTTTCTCAATTACCTGAAAATACAAAATTAAAAATAAAGCGTCCTGTCAAAGTGCAACCTATTGCGCGTGTTTGGTATTCAGAACTTCAAAAACAAGTGCAATATGCGTGTCCTTTGCCTTTATTAGCTTTCTATATTGATAAAGAGAGCGACTTTAAACCCGTTATTGGCGAACTTCCTGATTATGATGCCGATAACATTCAAATTCGCCATCGCCCTAAAGCTAAAAAGCTGCAATTAATTATTCCAAGAATGCATTTGTATATTGAAAAATAGAGAATATCTTATTTTTCAATAAGTTTAATTGAGCTTCCTTGAAGGATTTGCTGAAGATAATCATTAAGCTGAACAAAATGATTGTCTTCAATATCTAAATGGATTGTTATCACCACATTGTTTTTTAATGCAAGGATAATATTTTTTCGATCAAGGGTAATTTTTTCGAGCGTATTAATGGCTTCAATATCAGATAAATGGGTCATTAAACCAATTGAGTTATCTATATCTTCATCTTCTTCATCAAATCTTGAAAGAATAATGAAATGATCAGGAGATACAGCATCATCCCCTATTCCGATAATGGTGACATCATCTTCGACATAGCAATTCACTTCTGTCGCAGTAAACGTAATTTCTTCAGTCATTATTTTTCCTATAAGATCTAAAAATCCCGCCATCATAGCGGGATTTAATATCGGTTAAATAAGTGTATCTAACACTTATTTTTTCATGCTACCAACCATATCTTCTGGACGAACCCAGCTATCGAATTCTTCCGATGTCAGATAGTTCAGTTTCAATGCAGATTCTTTTAGCGTTAAGCCTTCTTTATGTGCTTTCTTAGCAATTTCAGCGGCTTTGTCGTAACCGATATGAGTATTTAACGCAGTAACTAGCATCAATGATTCATGCAGTAGTTTATTAATACGTTCACGGTTTGGCTCAATACCAATTGCACAGTGCTCATTGAAACTACGCATACCATCAGCCAATAAACGGACTGATTGTAAGAAGTTATCAATGATCATTGGGCGATAAACGTTCAGTTCAAAGTTACCTGATGCGCCACCAATATTAATAGCAACGTCATTACCCATAACTTGAGCACATAACATTGTTAATGCTTCACATTGTGTTGGGTTAACTTTACCTGGCATGATTGAACTACCTGGTTCGTTTTCTGGGATAGCGATTTCGCCAATACCACAACGAGGACCAGAAGCTAACCAACGCACGTCATTAGCAATCTTCATTAATGATGCAGCTAAACCTTTCAATGCACCGTGTGAATGAACTAATGCATCACAAGTTGCTAATGCTTCAAATTTATTAGGAGCCGTTACAAAAGGCTGACCAGATAATTCAGCGATACGCTTAGCAACGCGAACAGCATATTCTGGATGGGTATTTAACCCCGTACCCACTGCTGTACCACCGAGCGCTAATTCACAAACATGAGGAACGGAATCATCGATATGTTTGATGCTGTGCTCAAGCATAGCAGCCCAACCAGAGATCTCTTGACCTAATGTCAGTGGTGTCGCATCTTGCAGGTGAGTACGACCAATTTTAACGATGTCATGGAAAGCTTCTGCTTTCTCTTTGAATACTTTCAGCAGTGATTTTAATTCTGGCAGTAAATCCTGACGTAATGCAATAACAGCAGCGACATGCATGGCAGTTGGGAACACATCATTTGAACTTTGACTTTTGTTAACATCATCATTCGGATGGATTTTGCGTTCCATGCCACGGATACCACCAAGTATCTCACTACCACGGTTAGCTAACACTTCATTCATATTCATGTTTGATTGAGTGCCAGAACCGGTCTGCCAGATTGCTAATGGGAATTCAGTTGGGTGTTTACCTGCAAGCACTTCATCTGCAGCGGCGATAATTGCATCAGCGCGCTCTTTTGGTAATAAACCTAAATCCATGTTAACACCAGCGGCTGCTTTCTTCGTGATAGCAAGTGCATGGATAAGTGCAACAGGCATTTTTTCAACTGAAATACGGAAGTGTTCAAGAGAACGCTGCGTTTGAGCTCCCCATAACTGGTCAGCAGGTACTTCGATTTGCCCCATTGAGTCTTTTTCAATGCGAGTGGCTGCCATTTCAATCTCCTTAAGTACACAGAATAATTGATTAATTCCGAATCACTTTCTAGTAAATAACTCGGATACCAGTATCATGCCATAAACAGAATAATAAATATGAGAGCTAAAGCGAGCTTATGAAATTTATAACAGAATGAAATCTGTTGATTTTTTTTAGAAAAATACGGTTAGCGACCTTATTTCGTTGCCAACATTATTATTTAAGCTTTCATATTTATATCCATACTTATTATGAGCCTTTATTATTCATCATAAATAGAATTACATCACAATTAAATATTGTCTAAATCGAAAAAAGAGTAAAAAAAGACGTTTTTAATGCTTATTTTATTTACCTTATAAATCATATTCATTTTGCTTTAAACTCATTATGTTAGCGAGTAACTAAGTAAGTTCTGATTGCGATTTTATTCCACTAAATCTATATTTACGGTTAATATAGATGGCGATGTACATATGTGGATTATCTATATTTAAATTTAGTAAAATTTATCACCAATTTATCGGGTTGTTTAAGGGTTACAAAACAGCCTTTATAACGTACATCGCCGGATGTACACAGAGGATGGACTAGAATTATGAAGAAATCGCTTGTCGCTGTTGGTGTTATCGTCGCACTGGGTGTTGTTTGGACTGGTGCGTCGTGGTACATGGGCAGCAAAATTGAAAGTCGCTTACAGGAAGAAACGAAACTAGCTAATGTCCAATTAGCGCAACTTGCTAAAAATGCACAATTTGGCGCTGATGTTAAACTTGAAATTCGTGACTATAAGAAAGGGGTTTTTACCTCTAATGCAGACTTTGCTGTCGTGATTTCAAAAGATGCTAGTGATGCAGACCAAGAGAAAAAAGTAGAAGAAGTTATCTTCACTACCGATATTGATCATGGTCCATTCCCTCTTTCTGATCTGGCTAAGTTTAATTTAGCACCCAAATTAGCAGCAATGAATAATACGTTGGTCAACAATGATACAACGAAAGAATTATTCAAACTGACTAAAGAGAAATCTATTTTTGATATCCATACTTCTTTAGCATTCGATGGTGGAGTTTCAGGTGAAGCGAAACTAAATCCTATCGATTTTACTGAAAATGGTGACACCGTTAAAACGACGCCTCTAACGGTTGAATTCTCATCAGATAAAGATGCAACAAACTTCACAACCAAAGTTAAAGGTGACCAAGTTGTTGTGACTAAAGAAGGTGAAGAAACTTTCACAATTAAAAATATCGCGGGTTCTGTTGCAGGAACAAAAGTTAATAACGATCAATACTTATTTAATGAGCAGTTATTAAGTTTTGCTGAAATTGCACATACCAGTAAAGACAAAGCGTCTGATTTCTCGCTGAAAGATTTTTCTCTGACAACAAAAAGTGATATCAAAGATAAGCTCTTTAACATCTCTCAAACTTATTACTTTAAGTCACTAAATGTTGCAGGACTCGAATTTGGTGCAGGTAAATTTGGCTATTCAATTGATAAAGCTGATCCAGATGCTATGTTGTTATTAACCAAAGTTTATAACAACTCATTGTTACCGTGGAATAAAAATCATTTCGACAGTTCAGAAATGGTTGAACAAGCCGTTCGTGATGTTCTGGAAAAAGGCTTAGTTTTCCGTATCGATGAAGCCTCTTTAACAAATAAAAGCGGTGCAAGTAAGTTAGCCTTTAACTTAGACTTAAATGCTTTTAACGTTAAAGTATTAGAAAGCCAAGAGAAATCACCAGCAGAGTTATTTAACTATCTGTTTAAAAACATTGATTTCAATGTTGATTTATCTCTTCCAATGTTAGCTGAATTCCGTAACACCACTCAATATCTTGATGCGGCTCGTTACCAAGAAACCGCATTAACAGATGAAGATAAAAAAGAGATCGAAGCAACAACAGCGGCTGATATTGAACAGTTAAAAACTGAGCTACAACAAAATATCAACCAAATTTCTCAAGACGAGAAAGATGCATTACCTCTGATGTTACTGGCTCAAGATGGTAACGCATTAAACATGAAACTGAACTATGCTGCTGATAAATTTACCATGAATGGTAAAACTTATACTTTTGATGAATTTATGGAAGTGACCCAAGCTCCTCAAATGTTAGGTTTAGCAGCAATGTTATTCGGTATGGGCGCATCATCTTATGATTACGATGATTCTGATTATTCAGAAGAAGGTTATCAAGAAGAAATCACTGAAGATCCAGCTATTATCGAAGAACAAGAAATCTTAATTCCTGAGCAACCAGCACAAGCTCAATAATTAACTTTTTGTTAGAACGGTACGTTGTTAAAACAATCATCTGTTAAAACAAGAATCTGGTAAAAAATAAATAAACACCCCATTTGTGAATAACATAATGGGGTGTTTTTTTCGCATCGTATTTTAATTAACAATCGCGATCTTTAACCAGAATATGGTGATTATTCCATTCCTCTTTGCAACAAGAATCAATAGCTTTATTAACTATTCCAGCAAGCGTATTTACTGTTGACATAATAGACGTGAATTGTGCGCAGACTTGACTACAGCTAGATGTTTTTTCATTCGGCTTAGGAATGTTCGGTAGTGTCAAACTATCACAGAGAATTTCTTGTAATACTAAAGAGAAATTCGCAATGCCTGTGGTGTAAATATACGAGCGTCCCCCTGTTTGCTCCGCTAAACGTATATACTCTTTTGTTACGCGATCTCTATCAGCCACACTTGGGAAACGATCGAGGTTCGTTGCACTATCGTCTGGCGTTCCTTGGTAGGTATATACTTTGACTTTTTCTTGTTGGGCAACAGCAATCGCTTCGTCATTTTTTATCTTTGCCGCGTTGGTCAATATACCTCCGCCACCTTCCATACCTTCATCACCCAAAACAAAAATAGCACGACGAGCACCATCACGCCAATCAAAATGCTTACTTAAATCAATCACTGCACGACATAAATCTTCTTTATTACCCGCATGATCACGCCCATCAGCCTCTTTAAAAGGCTTTCTTGCCTGTAAGCGACTTTCAGGTACGCCTAGCGCTTTTAAATAGTCACTAGCTGATTGATCAAATTTAGTATCATCCCATGTACCTTCAATACCTAAAAAAGTCACCCGAAGTTTTGATGGGCAATTTTCCAGTGCTTTTTGTATTGCAATATCAATATCTTTACTTAAATCTGACGACTCATCAGACATAGAACCACTGGTATCAATCACGACAACTAAATCTAACGCAATCGTACCATCACCCGTAACGACTTGTGAGCCATAAGTAAGATTATTTGCGGATGAAGGCGGAAGTATTTTAGACATTAATTGGTGTTGTATATTATTATTTTTCTTTTCGAAACTAAAATCAGAATTCTCATTCATATTTATATGCCTTAATTTAAAATAATTAGGTTTCTATTAAAAAATCATTGTGGAAATAATTACATTCAGCTGAATATATTTATTTAACAGCAATCTATTATGGCGTTAATTCCCTATTCTTTATCCCTTATTTAATAAAAGAGATATTCTATTTTTTAGTTCTATTTTATTTATATAAATAAATTCAAGAAAAAACAAACTTTGTTATTTTTATAAAAATAATCTTTTCATTCTTTATTCAATTGCTTTAACCCGTGACAAACAAGCCACCTATTAAAGAAAACCATAACAAAATGATATCTCAGTTATTTTTTTACTGATTTCCCCCTTCAAAACCTATCAAAATAACTGATAAGACATTTCAATTATAATGATAAATATTTTTAAACTTAATTTTTAATGTATCAATTAACCTGATAATACACGTCAATTACATTGAATATTGTAGCTAATAAATAAACATGTCTTTTTCCCATTTTTTATTTTTTAACTTAAAATCGAGAAAAAACTGCATTTTCAGTTTTAAAAATAGCCAATTTAAGTTTATTTGTTAGTGAATAAAATAAAAATCAGTCATAATTATCTGCAACTCATTTATATTTACCCGATTATAAGAAAATCACTATAAACGATAGATTTTCATTATTTCTATTAAAAGGAAAATAACGCGTGATTGACACACAGTTGCCTTTAACCGATTTACATCGCCATTTAGATGGTAATATCCGCCCTCAAACTATTTTAGAGTTAGCAAAACAACATAATATTGCGCTACCAGCTTATGAATTAGAAGCATTGCGCCCTCATGTACAAATTACAAAAAATGAGCCAAGCCTTGTTAGCTTTTTACAAAAATTAGATTGGGGGGTGGCGGTTTTAGCTGATTTAGACGCATGTCATCGTGTTGCTTATGAAAACGTAGTAGATGTGGTTAATGCTGGTATCGATTACGCTGAGCTGCGATTCTCACCTTATTATATGGCAATGAAACATCAATTACCGGTTGAAGGTGTCGTGGAAGCCATTGTTGATGGTGTACAAAGCGCACGACAATCACACGATGTAGATATTCGTCTAATCGGTATTTTAAGCCGTACCTTTGGTGAAAACGCCTGCCAACAAGAATTAAATGGCTTACTAAAACATCAAGATAAAATTACAGCGCTTGATTTAGCGGGTGATGAATTAGGTTTTCCTGGTCATTTATTCCAACCTCATTTTAATCGTGCTCGTGATACTGGCTGGAATATTACGGTTCATGCTGGTGAAGCGGCGGGTGCAGAAAGTATCTGGCATGCCATTAAAGAATTGGGTGCAAGTCGTATTGGTCATGGTGTTAAAGCGATTGAAGATCCACGCTTAATGGATTACCTTGCCGAGCACCAAATTGGTATTGAGTCTTGCTTAACGTCAAATATTCAAACCAGTACTATCAATTCATTAGCAGAGCATCCTTTAAAAATATTTTTAGAGCATGGCATTATTGCCTCTCTTAATACCGATGATCCTGCGGTTGAGGGTATTGAGCTAAAACACGAATATACCGTTGCGGCGCCTGCTGCTGGATTAACGCCAGAGCAAATCCGCCAAACACAGATTAATGGCTTAAGAATGGCATTTATTAGCCAAGCAGAACGTGACGCATTAATTAAAAAAGTAAGCTCACGTTAATATTTGATCGCTTTTTGATTAAAACCACCTGTTTATCAGGTGGTTTTTTATATTTATTGAAAATGGATGGAATGATTAATGGCTCTTAGGCTAGAATTAATTTTCAAGGGGCTATTAATCATTAAGGAAAAGCTATGTGGAATATTCATCCGACAAGAGGTCAATATAAATTATTAGCACAATATCTATCACCAATTGATGCTTCTATTGAAGCAGGTTTTCTTCAATCAGAAGGTATTGATGCGATCCTTTTAGATGAAAATATTGTTTGGAATAACCAAGTGTATGCTCAAGCGACTGGGGGGGTAAAATTACTCGTTAACTATAAAGAATTTGAGCAAGCACAGGCAATGCTTAATGAACTTTACCAAGGCAAATATAATATCAACGATCAGTTAGAACCCATCGATTGTGAATTAAAGGTTGATGTGAAAAATAATAAATCCGACTATTTAAATATGGGGTTTGTATTTTTAGTCTTTTTTACACTGGGTTTAGCCCTTCCGTTTAAATCAAAATATCAATCGCTATCAGACAAAAAAGATAATAAAGAAAAAACACAATAAATAAAAAAAGCACCGATTAATTGTTAAATCGATGCCGTTTTTCCTAATGAACCCAATAATCAATATTCACTTAACGTTATTGTATCCACCAGCTTAAATTCATTATTTTTTCTCTGCTCTTTTACTTTGATTGGCATAGCGCTGCGCTAACACAGCACAAACCATTAATTGGATCTGATGGAAGATCATTAATGGCAATAACATTACCCCAACAGTTGCTGCTGGAAATAACACATTCGCCATAGGTACACCATTTGCTAAGCTCTTTTTAGATCCACAAAAAACAATAGTGATTTCATCTTCTTTATTAAATCCAAGCAATCTTGCACTGTACACGTTCACAAAAATAACAATCGCTAACAGAATACAACTCACTCCCGCAATCGTTAATAGTGACCAACCGTCAATTTTATGCCAGATCCCTTCAACAACCGCCTCACTAAATGCCACATAAACCACCAGCAAAATAGAAGAACGATCCGTTCTATTCACTAATTTCTTATGCTTATCAACCCAACGACCAATTAAAGGGCGTGATAAGTGACCAATAATAAAAGGCACCATCAATTGCAGTAAGATCGATTGAATCGCCCCAGTAGTATCAAAATCATTCGCAGAGCCTTGCGTTTGCATTAAAAAACCGACTAATACGGGTGAAAGAAAAACACCCAGAATACTAGATGCAGATGCACTACAAATAGCAGCTGCGACATTTCCCCCTGCCACAGAAGTAAAGGCAATGGCAGATTGAACCGTCGCTGGTAATGCACAAAGATATAAAAAACCCATATAGACAGTGGGTGACATCCATTCAGGCACAATAACTTGTAAACCCAGCCCTAGAATTGGGAAAAGAATAAAAGTGCTAGCAAACACGGTAAGATGTAAACGCCAATGTCCAAGTCCTGCTAATATCGCCTCTCTAGAAAGCTTCGCACCATGCAAGAAGAACAGCAGTGCTATCGCACCAGTCGTAAGATATTGGAACAAGACTTTAATATCACCTTGTGCGGGCAGTAGCGTTGCTAGCGTCACCACACAAATCATTATCATGAGAAAAGGATCGAGTTTTAATTTTTGCCACCAAGACATTAGATTTAGCACTCCCTTTGGCTTATAGCGTAATAGTTTGTTTTAAACGATTAGAAATTTCTCCAGCTTCAATCAAACACATAATGGCTGTTGCTTGTATTGGCGTAACAGGGTTTTCTTCACCCAATGTAATTGCACGATAAATTTGTTGGTAATAAGCTGGGTAATCACCAGAGAGTGTTGCCAGTGTTGTTGTCTCTAACTCTCCAGAATCTGACAGTGTTGTTAATTCACCATCACTATTATCCATTCCCCAATTATATGTTTGGTTAGGAAGACAACCTGCTTTTAAGGCATCTTCTTGGGTATCTAAACCATACTTAACATAACTTCCTTTTGTCCCATGAATAGCAAAAATAGGTGTTGGAGACGCAACTAACATAGAAGCATGAAGAACAACTCTAAGATTTTCATATTCTAGTAATGCATGAAAGTAATCGGCATTTTTTGCATTAGGGCGTAACTGAGCAATATCAGCAGTAATCGCTTTAGGTTCACCAAATAGACAAATCGCTTGGTCAAGAACATGAGGAGCGAGATCGTACCAAAGCCCGCCTCCAATTCCGGCATCTTCTCGCCAACGTTGACGTACAGTTGGGCGAAAACGATCAAAATGTGCTTCATATGCACTAACTTCACCAAGTGTTTTATCAGCTAAAAGCTTTTTAACGGTTAAAAAGCCTGAATCCCAACGACGATTATGAAAGACGGAAAGAAGTTTACCAGCATCTGTTGCTTGCTGAGTTAATTTTTCAGCTTCTTCCAGTGTCAGTGTAAACGGTTTATCAACAATAACATGTTTACCTTTTGCCAGAGCCTGTGAAGCCAGCGAATAGTGAGTATTATTTGGCGTTGGAATAATGATTAAGTCTATTGAGGGATCATTAATAAGTGCTTGAGGATCTGCATAAACCGTAATATGAGGAAAATCTTGTTTAACTTTATTTTCATCAGAGCTTGAAATTGCACTAAGATTTAAGCCTTCGGTTGTTGTTATTAGCGGAGCATGAAAGGTTTTACTTGCATAGCCATATCCGATAATTCCAACATTGAGTTTAATTGTCATCACCCTATCCTATTTTTATATGTTTTTTTATTAACAAAAATCACTTTCACTTTTGTAGCTAAATAAATAATAACAAAGTTTGTGATAATATCTCGTTTAGTTCTGTACACATAGGTAGGAATAATTAATTAATGAAATTTGATCTCAAAGCAAACACATCGAATAACCATTCAGGCAAAGCGCCGATTACAGGATGGTTGCTTGCGCCATTGGCGTATATGATTTTGTCGATTATTGGCTCTGGATTGATGTCAGTTCTCTATATTATTAAATATTTTTCAGATTTTTCGATCCTCCACCAGCTTCCTTTTCATTTGATCTCTAGTTGGTATCTTTCTGCATTAACAACATGGGTGATGTTTGCCTTTACGTTATATCTGTTAAGACAATTTTTTTATCGCGCTCAAAATTTTCCACGACTATTTATTTTGTGGTTACTGATTAACTTACTCTTAGCCATTAAAAGCTTTGGTTTTGCTCCTGTTGACGATCAAACAGCGTTAAAATCCCTTCTATGGTCGGTCTTCTCGACAGTCTGTTTTGTGCCTTATATCAAGTATGCTAAGCGTGTTCGTGAAACTTTCACACAACTTCGATAACTTCACACCTTTACCCTTGATATTATATACGCTTGTTTAGCCTCTTTATTTCTGGAGGCTTTTTGTTTCTCTGTTTAACAATTTTGGCATAACAATGACTGATTACTTGCTTCTATTCGTCGGCACCGTATTGGTGAATAACTTTGTACTCGTCAAGTTCCTGGGTTTATGCCCATTTATGGGTGTATCAAAAAAATTAGAAACCGCGATTGGTATGGGATTTGCGACGACCTTTGTTATGACGCTCGCCTCGATTAGTTCTTGGCTGATGGATAATTTTATTTTAGTCCCTTTGGACTTACTTTATTTACGCACACTGAGCTTTATCTTAGTTATTGCAGTAGTTGTACAATTCACTGAAATGGTCGTAAGAAAAACAAGCCCGACACTCTATCGTTTGTTAGGGATCTTCTTACCTTTAATTACCACAAACTGTGCCGTCTTAGGTGTTGCGTTATTAAATATCAATCAAGCCCACACCTTTATGCAATCTGCCGTTTATGGTTTTGGTGCAGCCGTCGGTTTCTCTCTTGTAATGGTATTATTTGCCGCCATTAGAGAACGATTAGCGGTCGCCAATGTACCCGCGCCATTTAAAGGTGCTTCAATCGGTTTAATTACCGCAGGTTTAATGTCTCTTGCCTTTATGGGTTTTAGTGGTTTGGTGAAACTGTAATGAATTCTTTATGGATAGCAATTGGCGTACTGGGTGCGCTAGGTCTTATCTTTGGGCTAATTTTGGGCTATTCCGCACGTCGTTTTAAAGTGGAAGAAGATCCTATTGTCGAAAAAATTGACGCGATATTACCACAAAGCCAATGCGGACAATGTGGTCATCCTGGTTGTCGTCCTTATGCCGATGCAGTCGCAAACAATGGTGAAATGATTAACCGTTGTGCACCGGGTGGCGAACAAGTGATGTTAAAAATCGCTGAGTTGATGGGTGTTGATCCTCAACCGCTTGATGGTGACGAAGAAGCGTTAAATCCAATTAGAAAAGTCGCCTTAATCGATGAAGATAATTGCATAGGATGTACTAAGTGTATTCAAGCATGCCCTGTTGATGCCATTGTGGGCGCAACACGAGCTATGCACACCGTTATTGAAGACTTATGTACGGGCTGTGACTTATGTGTTCCACCTTGCCCTACTGATTGTATAACCTTGGTTCCTGTCAAAGTCACAACCTCGAACTGGAAATGGGATTTAAACACAATCCCTGTTAAAAACATTCCAGCAGAGCCTGAAGAAACACCTGAAGATGAACCGTCATTAAAGGCGGAGGATAGCGCTCATGTTTAATCTCTTTTCGTTATTTAAAAAAGATAAAATCTGGGATTTTAAAGGCGGTATTCATCCTCCTGAAATGAAATTACAGTCAAGTCGTACACCCATGCGTATAGCGCAATTACCTGATGAAGTCATTATTCCTATTCATCAGCATTTAGGTGTACCGGGTCAACTTTGTGTCAGCGTAGGTGAGCATGTATTAAAAGGCCAACCCTTAACAAAAGGAGTTGGCAGAACATTACCTGTACATGCATCTATCTCTGGTACCGTTACGGCAATAGAGCCTTTTCCAAGTGCTCACCCTTCTGGCTTACCTGAAATTGCAGTAAGGATCCAATCTGATGGTAAAGATGAATGGAGAGAGAAATCACCTATCATTAATTACCAGTTAGAAAGCAGAGAAACATTACTTAGCCGTATTCATGAAGCTGGTATTGCAGGATTAGGCGGTGCGGGATTCCCAACGGCATCAAAATTAAAAGGTGGTGGCGATCTCGTTAAAACACTGATCATCAATGCAGCAGAATGTGAACCTTATATCACCGCTGACGATCGCTTAATGCAAGAACACGCTGATGAAGTGATTGCCGGATGTCAGGTATTAATTCACCTTCTCTCTCCTGATGAAGTGCTAATTGGTATTGAAGATAACAAGCCTGAAGCCATTGAGGCATTAAAACAGGCATTAAACGCGATGCCCGATGAAAAACGTATTTTCATTCGTGTTATCCCAACAAAATACCCATCAGGTGGTGCTAAACAACTTACCAAGATCTTAACGGGTAAAGAAGTTCCATCTGGAGGTCGTTCATCTGACATTGGCGTTTTGATGCAAAACGTAGGTACTGTTGTCGCGATAAAACGCGCAATTATCGATGATGAACCTTTAATTGAGCGTGTCGTCACCGTTACAGGTAATGGCGCCAAAACACCGGGTAACTTCTGGGCACGTTTAGGTACACCGATTTACTCGTTATTAAAACAAGCGGGCTTTGTAGCAGGCTCTGAACAAATGGTGATTATGGGTGGGCCATTAATGGGCTTTACCTTACCAGACTTAAATGCCCCTGTTGTTAAGATAACGAACTGCCTACTTATCCCTTCAGTTGAAGAGATGGATACAGATAACCTTGAAGAAGCCTGTATCCGTTGTGGCCATTGTGTTGATGCTTGCCCTAGTGGTTTATTACCTCAACAACTTTACTGGTTTAGTAAAGGTAAAGAGCATGAGAAGGCACAACAACATAATTTATTTGATTGTATTGAGTGTGGTGCATGTGCGTTTGTTTGCCCAAGTAATATTCCACTAGTTCAATACTACCGCCAAGAAAAAGCAGAAATACGTGAAATTAATGCGGAAGCAAAACGCGCAGCTGAAGCTAAAGCACGTTTTGAAGCGAAAAAAATACGTATGGAGCGAGAAAAACTTGAACGTGAAGCAAGACATCAACGTGCCGCAGTTAAACTTGACGATGAAGAGCACAGTGAAGTTCAATCCGCACTTTCTCGCGTAAAAGCGAAACAAAGTATCGGCAAAATTATTTCTGTTAAAGCAGGTGAAGAGCCAGATAATGCAGCTGCTATTGCCGCACGTAAAAAACGTAAAGAAGAAGTCAGAGCAAGACAGGCTGCTAAATTAGCACAGCAAAAAGCACTAGAAGCGTCAAGTGAGAATACAGCGAGTGAGAGCGAAGATGCTGACCCGCGTAAAGCCGCTGTCGCTGCCGCATTGGCTCGTGTTAAAGCTAAGAAAGCTCAACAAGCTGCTGAAGCCATATCAACTGTAGAAACCCCAGTTGAAAATATCGAAACTGAAGAAGTCGATCCGCGCAAAGCCGCTGTCGCTGCCGCATTGGCTCGTGTTAAAGCTAAGAAAGCTCAACAAACTGCTGAAGCCATATCAACCGTAGAAGCACCTGTTCAAAGTGCTGAAGCGGAAGATGTCGATCCGCGTAAGGCTGCTGTCGCTGCCGCAATTGCCAGAGTAAAAGCCAAAAAAGAAGCCGAACAACGTCGAGCTAATAAAGAAGAAGTTACCTTGGATTAATCACAGATGAAATTCGGACCAATACAAAATAACAATAGTAAATTAAAAATTGCGAGTTCACCTTTTACGCATAATCAACAGTCCACCAGCCAAGTTATGCTATGGGTAACATTAGCGGCACTTCCTGGGATCTTAAGCCAGATCTATTTCTTTGGCTTAGGAACCATTTACCAAATTGTGATAGCTATTATCGTGGCGCTTGTTACTGAAGCACTTTGCGTAAAGCTCAAAAAAGAAGATCCCTTACTTTATCTGAAAGACAATTCAGCGCTGTTGACTGGTGTATTGCTCGCCATTAGTATTCCGCCTTTAGCACCATGGTGGATCATTGTTTTAGGTACTTTTGTTGCTATTGTTATCGCAAAACATATTTATGGTGGCTTAGGACAAAATCCATTTAATCCCGCAATGGTGGGTTATGTGGTTTTGCTGATCTCATTCCCAGTACAAATGACATCTTGGATGCCTCCCGTTGAATTACAGGCTGTCTCTTACAATGTCATGGATAGTTTAAGCATCTTCTTTACAGGGCATACCTCTTCTGGCTTAACGCTTGAAGATTTAAGACGTTCTGTCGATGGCATTACACAAGCAACACCTCTTGATAGCTTTAAAACAGGTTTATTAACTCACCCAATTAATGAAGTCTTAGCGACACCTATTTTACAAGGTGAATTTGCAGGCATTGGCTGGCAATGGGTGAATGTAGCTTATTTAGTTGGCGGATTAATCCTGCTTTATAAACGCATTATTAGCTGGCATATCCCTGTTGCGATGATTTCTGTATTAGCACTATGTTCGGTTATTAGCTGGGGTATTGATCCTACGCGTTATTCACAACCGCTATTACAGCTCTTCTCAGGTGCAACAATGTTAGGAGCCTTCTTTATTGCGACCGATCCGGTTAGCGCCTCAACAACCCCTAAGGGGCGTTTAATTTATGCGGGCATGATTGGTTTATTAGTTTGGATTATCCGTGTCTATGGCGGATACCCAGATGCAGTCGCCTTCTCTGTATTGCTTGCCAATATTGCCGTACCGCTCATTGATAGCTATACACGCCCTCGTGTTTACGGACATTAATCCAAGGAGAAAATGATGATCGAAATCTTAAAACGTCATGGGTTAACATTAGCTATCTTTGCTGCCTGTACGACAGGTTTAACTGCGGTGGTTTATCACTTAACCGCAGACACCATTGCAGAACAAGTCGCTTTAGAGAAACAAAAATTATTAGATCAGGTGATCCCACAATCAATGTATAACAACGATCTCTCTAAAGATTGTTATCTACTCACGGCACCTGAATTAGGGAATACAAAACCACATAAGCTTTATGTTGCCCGTTTAGACGGCAAACCTGTTGCAGCCGCATTAGAATCTACCGCTCCTGATGGATATTCAGGCGCAATTGAGCTTCTTGTAGGCGCCGACTTTAAAGCAAATGTCCTTGGTGTACGTGTTACTGCTCATAATGAAACGCCAGGGTTAGGGGATAAAATTGAAACACGTATTTCTGATTGGATCACGACATTGAGCAATAGATTCATTTCCAGTGAAAACGATCCGCACTGGGCAGTAAAAAAAGATGGTGGCGATTTTGATCAATTCACGGGCGCGACGATCACCCCTCGCGCCGTTGTTAACTCATCAAAGCGCACTGCTTGGCTAATACAATCTTTACCAGAGAAGTTGGATACACTTCCTGTCTGTGAGGCGAATTAAGATGAACTCTATCAAAACGCTATTTTCACAAGGGTTATGGACCAATAACTCAGCTTTAGTTCAACTACTGGGTTTATGTCCTTTACTTGCTGTTTCTTCTACTGCCACTAACGCATTAGGCTTGGGGCTTGCAACAACATTAGTGCTCTTTTGTACTAATGTGGCGGTTTCAAGTTTACGTCGTTGGGTTCCTTCTGAAATTCGAATCCCAATTTATGTTATGATAATTGCGTCTGTCGTCAGTGCTGTGCAATTACTAATCAATGCGTATGCCTACGGCTTATATCAATCTTTAGGGATCTTCATTCCATTGATCGTTACTAACTGTATTGTTATTGGTCGTGCTGAAGCTTTTGCCGCTAAAAATGAAGTCTTTCCTTCCGCTATTGATGGTTTAGCAATGGGATTAGGCGCAACAGCAGCACTCTTTGTTTTAGGTGCAATGCGTGAAATTTTAGGTAACGGCACATTATTTGATGGTGCAGATTTACTATTAGGTGAATGGGCACAAGTATTAAGAGTTGAGATAGTACATTTAGACTCACCCTTCTTACTCGCCATTTTACCACCCGGTGCTTTTATCGGCTTAGGCTTTATGTTAGCAGCAAAATACCTTATCGATGAAAGACAGAAAAAGCGCAGCACTTCGACAACGAAAACTTACGAAAAAGAGCAAGGCTGTGGTAGTCATATCGTCAAAAATTAATTTGTGAGCATAATGAATCAAGCAAAACGTATTGAAATTCTAACTCGGTTGCGTGATGACAATCCGCAACCTACGACAGAGCTAAAATTTGACTCTCCGTTTGAACTATTGATCTCCGTGTTACTCTCTGCACAAGCAACCGATGTGAGTGTAAATAAAGCAACAGCCAAGCTTTACCCCGTTGCCAATACACCACAGGCAATACTGAATTTAGGCGTTGATGGTCTTAAGAAATACATTAAAACCATCGGCCTCTATAATACTAAAGCTGAAAATGTGATTAAGACGTGTCAAATCTTAGTTGATAAACATAACAGTGAAGTACCTGAAAACAGAGAAGCCCTAGAAGCCTTACCTGGTGTCGGTCGTAAAACCGCCAATGTCGTTTTAAACACGGCATTTGGCTGGCCAACAATCGCTGTCGATACACATATCTTTAGAGTGAGTAATCGGACAGGTTTTGCCCCAGGTAAAAATGTCAATGAAGTCGAACAAAAACTGTTAAAAGTTGTTCCGGCAGAATTTAAGGTTGATTGTCACCATTGGCTTATTCTTCATGGTCGTTATACCTGCATTGCACGAAAACCACGGTGTGGCTCTTGTATTATCGAAGATCTTTGTGAATTTAAAGAAAAAACAGATCCCGAGTGAAAATTTGTCGATTTGTCTGTTTTTATGATGCGATATTACTTGCGTCACTACACACAATCGAATAAAACTATTGCCCACTTTTATTATTAAAACTGCCGACTTTCCGGAAAAATATGTTTCAAGACAATCCGCTGCTTGCACAGCTAAAACAGCAACTCCATGCCCAAACACCGCGCGTGGAAGGCCTTGTAAAGGGAACAGATAAAGGCTTTGGCTTCCTTGAAGTTGATGGTCAGAAAAGCTATTTTATTCCCCCTCCGCAAATGAAAAAAGTGATGCACGGCGACAGAGTTATTGCTGCCGTTCATACAAACGGCGATAAAGAATCGGTTGAACCCGAAGAATTGGTTGAACCTTTCTTAACGCGTTTTGTTGGTCGTATTCAGAAAAAAGAAGGTGATAACCGTCTGTGGATAGTACCCGATCACCCTCTCTTAAAAGATGCTATTCCTTGCCGTCCTGCTCAAGGCTTAACACATAGCTTTGTTGATCAAGATTGGGCTGTTGCCGTAATGCGTCGTCACCCACTTAATAAAGGTGATAAAGGTTTTCAGGCTGAAATTACAGACTATATTACCGATAAAGACGATCACTTTGCGCCTTGGTGGGTAACCTTAATGCGTCATCAGCTTGAACGTGATGCGCCTGAAATGGGTGACGAAGCGCTCACATTACATGATACTTTACCTCGTGAAGATCTGACTTCTCTCTCCTTTGTCACTATTGATAGTGCATCAACAGAAGATATGGATGACGCCCTCTTTATTCGTAAAGAAGAGAACGGTCAACTCACACTCTTTATCGCTATTGCGGATCCAACCGCTTATATTCTGCCTAATAGTGAATTAGATAAAATTGCCGCACAACGTGCACTAACTAACTATCTGCCAGGCTTTAATATCCCAATGTTGCCTCGCGAACTGTCAGACAATGTTTGCTCATTACGTCCTAATGAGAAACGTCCTGCATTAGTTTGCCAAGTGAGTATTACCGAAGATGGCTCATTGCTTGAAGATATTCACTTCTATTCTGCGTGGGTAGAATCAAAAGCTAAGCTAGTTTATGACCATATTTCAGATTGGTTAGAAGGTGAAAACACCCAATGGCAACCTGAAAATGAGATTGTTCATGAACAAGTGATGTTATTAAAAGAAATGTGTGAAAAACGTCATGAATGGCGTGAAAAACATGCTCTGGTCTTTAAAGAACGCCCTGATTACCGTTTTATTCTTGATGAAGGCGGCAATGTTTTAGATATCGTTGCAGAAAAACGCCGTATCGCAAACCGTATTGTTGAAGAAGCGATGATCACCGCCAATATCTGTGCAGCAAAAGTACTAGCGAAAAACTTAGGTTTTGGCGTTTACAACGTTCATACAGGCTTTGATCCACTTTATATCGATCAAGTTGTGCAGACATTAAAAGATAACGGTATTGAAACTACATCTGAAAGTTTATTAACGCTTGAAGGTTTCTGCCAATTGCGTCGTGAGCTTGATAATCAGCCAAATCAATTCCTTGATAGCCGTATTCGCCGCTTCCAAAACTTTGCTGAAATCAAAGCTGAGCCAGGTCCTCACTTTGGTTTAGGATTAGAAGCTTACGCAACATGGACTTCACCAATTCGTAAGTACAGTGATATTTTAAATCACCGTTTGCTCAAAGCGATTATCAGCAAAGAAAGTGCTGAAAAACCACAAGAAGAAGATGGTATTCGTATTGCAGAGCGTCGCCGCGCTAATCGTATGGCCGAACGCGATGTGGGTGATTGGTTATATGCGCGTTTCTTAAAACCTTTTGCTGGCACTGAAACACCATTTAATGCCGAAATTATCGATATTACTCGTGGTGGTGTTCGTGTTCGTCTAGTTGAAAATGGTGCTGTTGCCTTTATTCCTGCACCATTCTTACATGCTGTACGTGATGAAATTCAATGTAGCCAAGAAACAGGCACCGTCATTGTGAAAGGTGAAACTGCTTATAAGCTCAATGATATCATTCCTGTACGCATTGAAGATGTGAAGCTGGAAACACGCAATATCGTTGCTCGCCCTATCTAATAGGACTTAAATCGGTATACAATGAGGCTGATAGTTCACTTAGAACTATCGGCTTTTTTTATATCTCTAATTTAGAGTCAAACTAGTGATAAAAAAAGAACATTAAAAAGAACGGAAATGCTTTTATGATGCATTGGTATTTTCTCTTGCATCATAAATTTAATAATTAATAAATGGATTAAATCAATGAAAGACAAAATACAAATTAGTCGTTTTTTAAGCTATATCTTACGTCATGCCCCTGAAAGTATCGGTTTAACATTGGATAAGCAAGGATGGGGAGAAATATCAAAATTAATCCCATTAGCACAAAAAAATGGTACACCGCTAACCCTTGAATTAATTAAAGACGTTGTAGAAACCAATGATAAAAAGCGTTTTGCTATTTCAGAAGATGGGCTTTTTATTCGCGCAGTGCAAGGTCATTCACTTAAAACCACCGTTGGTTATCAACCAATAAAGCCACCAACAATACTCTATCACGGCACGGCAACTCGCTTTATCGATAGTATTTTTGATCAAGGTTTAATTCCTAATGGTCGTCAATATGTTCATCTTTCACAGGAATATAAAACAGCTGTGAATGTTGGCAATCGTCATGGAAAAGCAGTCGTTTTAACCGTTGATAGTGAAAACATGTTTAGTGATGGATTTGAATTTTATCACGCAGATAATGGTGTTTGGCTAACACTTGCTGTGCCTGTGAAGTATCTAAAAATCAACGAGAAAAAATAGAATGAAATGCAAAAAAATAGGTGACATTGTCACCTATAATCATATTTATGGATTTCGCTGTTTTCTTAATAATTAATCAGGGTGACCAGTGATCGTGATTTTAGTGCCTTTCTTATCTTCTTCTAACACAAACTCCGTAAAACCACCTGAAAACTGTTGCTCTATCATTAATTTCTTTAGATTTTCCCATTTATAATCAACAGAAACACCGTCTTTTGTATATTCTTTTTGGATGTTATTGTTCACTTTAATGGTTTTTACAAGATAATCTTCATCGTGTTCATTGACATATTTTTTATATGCATCTGCAATTGAAAGCCCAGCATAAACACAATGTGTTATTGCGCCATTCTCATAAACTTCATCCATGGTCTGTTCTGGTGAAGAACAATATTTGTTATGAACAATTATTTTATCCGCAGTCGTTTCTGCAAAAAGCGCAGAAGAATATAATAGTGCAACAATCATCAAGTACGCTTTCATAAAATACCTTTTAAAAGACATCTATTAGTGACAATAAAAAATGCGCTAATCTCAATAGAAAATTAGCGCATTATCATTCATTTCATTGCTATCTAGCTAGTTAAATCAGCCACCAGCAAGTTTAACCTTCATTCCTTTGGCTTCTAATAGCGATTTAATTAAATCACGTTTATCACCTTGGATCTCAATTAAACCGTCTTTGACACTCCCACCGCAGCCACATTTTTTCTTCAGTTCAGCCGCAAGTTTCGCTAACTCTGCATCATCCAGATCAATACCTGAAACAACGCATACACCTTTACCTTTACGTCCGCTAGTTTGTCTCTGAATACGCACAATACCATCACCAGCAGGACGTACTGGCTTTTGTTCTTCTTCTTTTATGCGACCCGTATCTGTGGAATAAACCAAACGAGAGTTATTATCCATTTACATACCTTGTATAGAACGATTAATTTGTTGCAATGTTTCATGAGGGTTATCGCTACGAGTAATAGGACGACCAATCACCATATAATCAACGCCTGCCGCAATGGCTTGCTCTGGTGTCATTACACGACGCTGATCGCCGATATCACTTCCTGCTGGACGAATACCCGGAGTAACTAATAAGAAATCATCACCACAAACTTGTTTAAAACGTGTTGCTTCATGTGCAGAGCAGACAACACCATCAAGACCACAAGATTTTGTCAGTAACGCTAAACGTTCTGCTTGTTCTGCGGGCGTCAATGTTATTCCCAATTCAATTAAATCAGATTGATCCATACTGGTAAGTACAGTCACTGCAGTTAAAAGTGGCGCGTCTTTACCAAAGGTAGCAAGACTCTCTTTGGCAGCACGCATCATACGACCGCCACCACTCGCGTGTACATTAACCATCCATACACCTAAATCAGCAGCGGCTGCAACGGCTCTTGCAACAGTATTGGGAATATCATGGAATTTTAAATCGAGGAAAATATCAAACCCTTCTTTTTGTAATTGAGTCACAAACTGAGGTCCAAAACGGGTAAACATCTCCTTACCAATTTTTAAACGACAAGATGAGGGATCGATACGCTGTGCAAAATCTAATGCACTTTTTTGGTCTTCATAGTCTAGTGCCACAATAACGGGCGCGCAGGTAAGCTCGGGCGATTTCTTATCACAATGAAATGACATTTTAGGGCCTTTATTTATAGAGAGACTATTAAAAAAGTGACATCGTCACTGACCATCTAAACCGCGAATAGGTTTAACGGTATCCCATGAACGACAGGATGGACAATGCCAATATAATGCATGAGAGGTAAAACCACATTTATGGCAACGATAATCTGGTTTCGTGCGAATTTGTTCACCAACCATATAGCGCAATAAGATAAGGCTCTCTTTGGCGCGTCCTTCTTCTGCTTCTGCTAAATGGTAACGCATTAAACGATAGAACAAGCGCATGGTTGGATGACGCTCTAATTGACGATTAATGTATAACTGAGCTGCTTCAATACCTTCTTTAGCTTCAATAATGTCAGCAAGGTAAAGCTCCGCAATCGCACCACAATTACTATCCACACATTGACGTAAATAAGTTTCCCAACGAGCATTATCGTCGCCTTGAGCTTGGAAACATTCAAAAAGCATAGGTAAGGTTTCACTGACCATCTCTTTATCTTGCTCAATAACTTTCATTAAAACATCGATAGCTTTTTGTTTATCATCACGAGCAATATAGATACGACCATACATAATTGAAACACGAGCACAAAGCGGGTCTGTTTGCCCTGCTTTTTGTAAGAAATTGAGCGCGCTCTCAAGATTATCGCTACTCATTTCTTGTAACGCCAATTCACAATAGAAATGGGCGATCTGCTCTTTAAGCTCGCGTTGTCCCAATTTTACTAATTTTTCAGCCGTTTCAATGGCTTTTCCCCAATCACTGGTTAATTGGTAAATAGCTAACAGCGATTGCAACGCACTTTGGCGAAATTCATGCTCATCAATAAGTTGCTGAAACATATTTTCAGCGCGATCGTAAACACCCGCAGCCACATAGTCACGGCCTAACTGTTGAACAGCAAGTAGGCGTTGCTCAAAGGAAAGTGCAGCACTTTCCATTAGCGATTGGTGGATACGAATAGCGCGCTCGACTTCGCCACGAGAGCGAAAAAGATTACCTAAAGTAAGATGAGCTTCAAAAGCAGAGCTATCTTCTTTAAGCATTTCGAGGAAAAGATCAACTGCTTTATCTTGTTGATCAGAAAGTAAGAAGTTAACACCCGCCACATACTCACGTGACAGGCGATCGGCGTTCTGCTGTTTGTCCTGTTGGGCGCCACGACGCCCCATATACCAGCCGTAAGCCGCAGCGACAGGTAATAACAGAAACAGCAATTCTAGCATCAGCTATCGTCCTTATTTCGTAGCAGAAGCAACCGTTGGGCGACTTTCTTGGTTTTCTTGTTTTGTTTGGGCGCTTTCAAGACGTTTAATTTTACGTTTTGCTCGACCTAGTGATAAGCGTACACGTAGATAAAAAACACCACTTACAATCCAGCCAAGTACAAAACCCATACCAAACAGGGTAGCTAACAAGGTAGAAATACGATATTCACCTTGAGCGATAAGATAATTGAATGTGACTACCTGATCGTTATTTGTGCCTAAAGTCATGGCAATCACCACGATGGCAAGAACAAGAATAACCAAAATAAAAAGTAGGACTTTTTTCACATTATTTCCTTTTTTATTCTCTTTTCTTTAGTAGACAGATAAAGGTAGCATTTTCACTGCGCACAAAGAAAGTCATTTCTTAGAATCATCTGATTTTCGTATATTTTTTCATATAAATACTGAAAAAGACATTCTATATCTCAAAAATAAGGGCTATTGTCAGGGTTTGAGTAATAAACGCCGCTCAATCACCTTAAATGCACACCAAACCAGCACGGTGCTGATAAGAATACCGACAATCACATCAGATGCCCAGTGCATTCCTAATACAATACGCCCTACCGTGACATCAATTCCCCATAATAACCCGAGTGACGCTAAAAAATAATGACGGCGCAACATAAAAAGGACAAAAACAAATAATGCGAGTGTCGCTGAAAATAAACTATGACCAGACGGAAAAGCATAACCTGTTTCAGTTTTCCAATATTTAAGTTGCCATTCAGGGACCACAGGTGAGTTGGCTAATCCATTTTGGAGTAATTGTTCTCGCTCAGGTCTTGATACTTGATAAAAAGCTTCAGAGCTAATGTGCAAATTTTCACTAACCCAAACAACATAAGGGCGAGGCTCTTTTACTGCATTTTTAACCGCGACCTTAATTAATTGCCCAATAGATAATGTTGCAATAATTATCACGGCTAATTGAATGAAACGGTTACGTTTTAATTTCAACACCATAAAAAGCAATGCTAACAAAACAATAATAGTCACAGCGCTCCAAGGTTTTGCTGCACTATCAGCTATCCATAATGTGCTTATCCCGCCTAAAGGGTGATCAGTAGGTTGCCACTTCCAACCCAATATCAACACAGCACTTGGTATGATTAAGAGCAACATACTACCTAACAGAATCAACTTTGTTACTTGCTTATTCAATATATTGCCTCTTCTTAAATACAAATGTTCTCATCCATTTACAGCTAAAGATTATCAGTATAAACGATGCAAGTTTAGCAATAAATCATTATGCACTCGGCATCAAAATCTGATAATTTGTTGAAGTGTGATTTAATAAGTGTGTGTTATTCATTTCCTTACCTATGAGGCCTGGAAATATTTCAGTGTATTATTTCTCTTTGTTCTCGTTATAAAGTGTATAATCTTGGACGAGAGTATCACCTGAAATTATGAGTCAAAAATAATGAAATTAAGACGTATCGCAGAAGCAAAACTACCGACGCCTTTTGGCGAGTTTTTAATGGTCGGTTTTGAAGAAATCGCAACAGGAAAAGATCATGTCGCTCTAGTTTATGGCGATATTTCAGGCTCAGAGCCCGTATTATCTCGTATTCATTCAGAGTGCCTAACGGGCGATGCCCTATTTAGTTTACGTTGTGATTGTGGTTTCCAACTTGAAGCAGCACTTTCACAAATAAGTAAAGTAGGTCGTGGCGTATTACTTTATCATCGCCAAGAAGGCAGAAATATTGGATTGCTAAATAAAATACGAGCCTATGCATTACAAGATAAAGGTTTAGATACCGTTGAAGCGAACCTTGAGTTAGGTTTTAAAGCTGACGAACGCGATTTTACCCTTTGTGCTGACATGTATAACCTCTTAGGTGTTCATGAAGTTCGGTTATTAACCAATAATCCGAAGAAAATTGAAATCATGAAAGCCGCAGGAATTAATGTTATCGAGCGAGTTCCTTTGATTGTCGGGCGTAATCCAAGTAATGCACATTATCTTGATACTAAAGCCGATAAAATGGGCCATCTTTTATTTAAGAAAGCGCAATAATAAAGTAACAACACAACATTAATTATTTTCAAATCCGAGCCTGAGTTGCTCGGATTTTTTATTTATTCTTTTTATTTTATTACCTTGTAAATTTATTCTTTATCTATTTTTCTTCTCTTACATCTTATTTTTATGTCTTTTTTATCATTAAATTATATCATGTAAAAATTTGTCATATGCGATTTTATTGACTATCTATCTGATTCTAAGTTATTTATTAATAAATAAATTTTGATAGGAATGCATTATGCCATTACATTTTTCTGGTAGGGTTTTCGGCGCGCTTTTATTAGCAGGAACATTATTGACTGGTTGTGATAATAGCGATAAAAACAGCTATTCAATCAAGGTTGGTGTGATTAATGGTGCTGAACAAGATGTGGCTGAAATTGCCAAAAAAGTCGCAAAAGAAAAATATGGCTTAGAGGTTGAATTGGTAAGTTTCAGCGGTTCTTTATTGCCTAATGATCCCACTGCAAATAAAGAACTTGATGCCAATGTTTTTCAACATCGCCCTTTTCTTGCCCAAGATAATCAATCTCGTGGTTACAATTTAGTGGCTGTTGGTAATACCTTTGTTTTTCCTATGGCGGGCTATTCAACTAAAATCAAACACCCTTCGGAGTTAAAATCAGGCGATACCATTGCAGTTCCTAACGATCCCACCAATTTAGGTCGAGCATTACTGTTACTAGATAAAGAAAAGCTTATTACGCTAAAACCAAACAGTGGTTTATTGCCTACGGCTATCGACATTATTGATAATCCACTTAAGCTTAAAATTATGGAGCTAGAAGGTGCGCAATTACCACGGGTTTTAAACGATCCCAAAGTAACTGTCGCTATTATCAGTACAACTTATATCCAGCAAATTAATTTATCACCGACCAAAGACAGTATTTTTATTGAAGATAAAAACTCTCCTTACACCAATATTATTGTGACAAGGGAAGAGAACAAAGATGCTGATAATGTACGTGATTTTATCAAAGCATATCAATCTCCCGAAGTTGCCACGGCTGCCGAAACCATTTTTAACGGTGGTGCAATTCAGGGCTGGTGATTGTTATTACAAAAAGAAAAGATAAAAAAATGCCCCATTATTTTTATAATGGGGCATTGTTATTAACTACGTTACAAAACTAATTAAAGCATATTACGAATAACATAATGCAATATGCCACCATGTTGGAAATAGGCTAATTCAGTTTGAGTATCAATACGACAACGCGCCATAATAGTTTCAGTACGATTATCTGCGAAAGTAATATTAACCGCGACATCTTGGCTCGGTATTAATGCATTAAGCCCTGTGATCTCAATTTTCTCATCACCTTTTAAGCCCAATGTTTGACGAGATACCCCTTTAGGAAACTCTAAAGGTAAAACTCCCATACCGATTAAGTTAGAACGGTGAATACGCTCAAAAGAGCCTGCAATCACCACACGTACACCTAATAGACGTGTTCCTTTTGCCGCCCAGTCACGGCTAGAGCCTGAACCATATTCACTACCAGCAATAATTGCCAACGGCGTATTTTCTTGCTGATAACGCATTGAAGCATCATAAATAGCCAATATTTCACCAGTTGGAATATGCTTGGTAAAACCACCTTCGATTCCCGGCACCATTTCGTTACGAATACGAATATTGGCAAATGTGCCTCGCATCATGACTTCATGATTGCCACGTCTTGAACCATAAGAGTTAAAATCTTTCGGCTCGACACCATGTTCACGCAGATAACGCCCTGCGGGACTATCCGCCTTAATATTACCTGCGGGTGAAATATGATCCGTTGTCACCGAATCACCTAAAATAGCCAAAATACTGGCTTGATGAATGTCTTTAATCGGAGCCGGTGTTTTTGACATACCTTCAAAGAAAGGAGGATGTCGAATATAGGTAGAGTCTGGTTGCCAATCATAGACGGGTGTATCTTGTGTTTGCAATGATTTCCATGTTTTATCACCTTCAAACACGGCGGAGTACTCTTTATGAAACATCTCTGTTTTAACTTTCTCAACAGCATCTGCAATAGCTTTACTGTCAGGCCAAATATCTTTTAAATAAACGGGAGCACCCTGTTTATCTTTACCTAATGGCTCTTTAGTAAGATCAATATTCATATTTCCTGATAAAGCATAAGCAACCACTAAAGGCGGCGATGCTAACCAGTTGGTTTTCACTAAGGGATGAATTCGACCTTCAAAGTTACGGTTACCAGATAATACAGCCGCAATAGTTAAGTCATTATCTTTAATCGCACTTTCAATCGGTGCTAATAAAGGCCCGGAGTTGCCAATACATGTTGTGCAACCATATCCCACAAGATTAAACCCTAACTCATCAAGATAAGGCGTTAATCCTGCTAGATTAAGATAATCCGTGACGACTTTAGATCCAGGAGCCAAAGAAGACTTAACCCAAGGCTTACGCTGTAATCCTTTTTCTACCGCATTTTTAGCGAGTAATCCTGCTGCCATTAAGACATTAGGGTTTGATGTGTTGGTACATGATGTGATCGCCGCAATAACGACGGCACCATCGGTTAACTCAAATGCAGGATAATCATCAATTTTTACTTGAGGAAACTGCGTCAGTGGTTTCTTATTGGTTTCAAGATCTACAGCTGCTTTAAATGCCCTAGGTACACTCGGCAGATTAACTCTATCTTGAGGGCGTTTAGGCCCTGCAAGACTCGCTTCAACGGTTCCCATATCTAACGATAATGTTGACGTAAAGATAGGTTCATCACCTGTATGTCGCCATAGACCTTGCTCTTTGCTATAAGCTTCAACAAGTGCAATTTCTTGTTCTTCACGCCCTGTTAAACGCAAATAATCAAGGGTGATCTCATCTATTGGGAAGAATCCACAGGTCGCGCCATACTCTGGCGACATATTCGCTATTGTTGCACGATCAGCTAAAGGTAATGACGCTAAACCATCACCATAAAACTCCACAAATTTACCCACAACACCATGAGCACGTAACATCTGTGTGACAGTTAATACCAGATCAGTTGCCGTGATCCCTTCACGTAATCTTCCTGTCAATTTAAAGCCAACAACATCTGGAATTAGCATGGAGATAGGTTGTCCTAACATTGCGGCTTCTGCTTCAATGCCTCCTACACCCCAACCTAAAACACCAAGACCATTTATCATTGTGGTGTGAGAATCTGTGCCCACTAAAGTATCAGGATAAGCCACATGACGCCCATTTTGCACCTCAGACCAAATAGCTTTACCTAAGTACTCCAAGTTTACCTGATGGCAAATTCCTGTACCTGGCGGCACGACACGAAAGCGTTCAAAGGATTGCTGCCCCCAACGTAAAAAAAGGTAGCGTTCATAGTTACGCTCCATTTCAATTTCCACGTTTTCAGCAAACGCATTTTTACTGGCATATTCATCAACCATAACAGAGTGGTCAATAACCAAATCTACGGGTGATAATGGATTAACTTTATCCACTTGCCCGCCCAAAGATTTCACAGCTTCACGCATAGCCGCTAAATCAACAACTGCAGGCACACCTGTAAAATCTTGCATAAGTACCCTTGCAGGTCGATATGCAATTTCTCGTGATGCATGTGCTGTTTTTTGCCACTCAACGAGTGCCTTAATATCCTCGTCAACAACAGTATCATTGTCGAGATAACGCACTAAATTTTCTAGTAACACCTTCAGAGACTTAGGAAGACGGGTAATATCGCCTAATTGGCGGGCGACTTCTGAAAGACGGTAGTACTCGTATTCTTGAGATCCGACTAAGAGCGTGGAATGGCTCTCTTTTTTCAAACGTAACGACATAGCTCCTCCTTCTTATTTTTATACTGACAGCATGTTTAAACCATCAAAATAGGTAAGGTTATTTATTAAACATATCATATAACGCCGAATTTCGCTTAAAGACCACACAATTTGTTAACGTAATGTTATGGGTGTCATAGTGTTAATAAATTTTAATCTCAGGATTTTCGCTTAATTAGGATTTAATGGTGGAGGTATGACTACGTAAGGATACTTTTATGAGTAATAAACAATCTGATTTACTTAAAAATATTATGAATGCGGATCGCTATTTTGCAGAACCTATTACACCTCCTTTTCCGCAAACCTTATCGATGAATGCATTACATTCTCAAAATATAAAAGATACCGAAGGCTTAGTGCAATTTATCATCGCGTCACCAAAACCTTTTGAGCCTTCCGAAATAGAAAAAATGTCACAACTTAAAAATATTCAAATTGGACTCATTTCTATTATGGCAAACCATCTTGCCGCATTAAAAAAAGAGGATAATGAAGCCTATTATCGCCCCGAGCATTGGTTAGATACGCTCAACCATTTACCTCTTCTAGGGCACAATAAAATAGAAACAAAAAAACTTCATAAGCAAACCTTTGATTTTTCTGTTGCTCAAGCGTTTATTCAATTATTACTAGGAGCGGCAATCAATGCCACCTCTCCTGCACTTGGAGAATTTATTGATTTTTTACGTACCCAAGGACAAAAAATAGAAGTCGGCTTACGAAACTCATTAGACAGCTATCAAACGATAACTATTGCGGGGATCACGGAGATACTCAATCATAATAATCATCTTATTTTTGTTCCAAAGCTGAAAATTTTGAGCCTACGTTTTTCTTATCAATCAGCAAAAATGCTACTCGCCAGCTGTATCGGTCGTAAATTTACCCTCTCTTTAGAGTACACCACAATTACCTCTGTATTTGATGCTAGTGCACTTGATGATCCACTGATTAACCAGCAGTTTTATGATTTTTTAAACAAATATCGTCAGCTAAGCATTGCAAAATCAGATGCTTTTTTTAGTGGGGATTTTTATTTGAAATGAGTAATAACAGAAATTAGATTTATGAACACGCTTGAAGGCGGGAATGACCCGCCTTTCAGTATTACACTAATGGTAATTCGATATCTTTAAATAACTCTTCAATCTCTTCGTTAGTTCGCAACGCAACAGCTTGCTCAATCAAATTACGCGTAAGATGGGGAGCAAAACGCCACATAAAATCATACATATAGCCACGTAAGAAACCACTACGGCGAAACGCAATTTTAGTGGTGCTATAACTAAACTTATCACGCATATCAATGGCAACTAAATCGCTATCGAGTACAGGATCAAATGCCATGCTGGCAATCACACCAATACCTAAATGCAGTCTCACATAAGTTTTAATAACATCCGCATCGGTTGCAGTGAAAACAATTTTAGGTTTCAACCCTACTTTACCGAAGGCATCATCAAGATCTGAACGCCCAGTGAACCCCTGGGTATAAGTGACAATATCGTAGTTTGCGAGCTCTTTAAGCGTCACTTCTCGTTTTTGTGCCAGTGGATGATCTTTAGAAACCACCACAATGCGGTTCCAACGATAACAAGGTAGCATCACTAAATCGTTATAAAGATGCAGTGATTCTGTCGCTATTGCAAAATCACTTTTACCTCTGCATACATCTTCAGCAATTTGCGTTGGTGAACCTTGGTTCATATGTAATGAAACATCCGGATAACGCTCAATAAAACCTTTTATTACTGGAGGTAATACATAACGAGCTTGCGTATGCGTTGTTGCAATCGATAGTGAGCCTCTATCTGGATAAGTGTGCTCACCCGCCGCTGATCGAATAGCTTCTGTTTTTGACAAAATCTCTCTAGACAGCCTTACAATTTCTTCACCTGCTGGTGTCACATGCGTTAGATGCTTGCCACTGCGAGAAAATATTTGTATACCTAACTCATCTTCTAACATGCGAATTTGTTTACTTATTCCCGGTTGAGATGTATACAAACGCTCTGCCGTGGTCGAAACATTTAAATCGTTATTCACCACTTCAACGATATAACGCAACTGTTGTAATTTCATGGAGAGGCTATCCCTTCAACAAAAGACTTATTATTCCGTTATTCTATTTATATTCATATAACTAAAAAGAATAATAAAGATGTAATATATAACCACTATATCACTTATTTCATTTCGGTCTAACGTAATTAATAGTGTTATTTAGGTTTTGTTATATCGAATAGTTATAAGCTATAAATAAGCATAAAAAAAGCCGACCTTATCTATCAGCTTCTATTTCATAATATTAGTGCCACTAAATTATTTAATCACACTACATACCATTCTTGCACCGTCGTCACCAAGAGCTTGGATCATCAGTGTTAATACAAAAAAGCGACTAACTCTCATTAGTCGCTTTTTTATTTATCACGTAATGCCAATGTTATTTGGTTTTTTCAACCCATTTGCCATCGACATAAAACGCAGACCAACCTGTTGCCTTGCCATCTTTCTCTGAAGAAACATATTGCTGTTTTGTTTTACGACTAAAACGCACAATAGTTGGGTTTCCTTCAGGATCAGCTACCGGAGCTTCTGCTAAATAGCGCATTTTCTCTGCTAAACGGTCTTTAAAGCGAACCAGTTCTTCTACTTTTGGCGCACGCGTTTCTCTTGATTTAGGGAACGTGTTTGCGGCCAAGAAGACACCAGCAGCACCGTCTCGTAAGACAAAGTAAGCATCTGATTTTTCGCATAGCAATTCAGGAAGTGGAACAGGATCTTCCTTCGGTGGTGCAATTTCACCGCTTTTTAAGATTTTACGGGTATTTTTACAATCATCATTAGTACAACCCATGTATTTACCAAAACGCCCCATTTTCAGGTGCATTTCAGAACCACATTTATCGCACTCAATAACTGGACCTTCATAACCTTTTAAGCGGAATTCACCTTCTTCAACTTCATAACCATCACATGCAGGGTTATTACCACAAACATGTAATTTACGATGAGTATCAATCAGGTAACTGTCCATTGCAGTACCACATTTCGGGCAACGGCGACGTGCACGTAATGCATTAGTTTCTGCATCTTCCCCTTCAAGAATATTTAATAATTCATCTTCAGGGATAAGGTTGATGGTTTGCTTACAACGCTCTTTTGGTGGTAAAGCATAGCCCGAACACCCTAAGAATACGCCTGTTGTCGCCGTTCTAATTCCCATATGGCGAGAACAAGTTGGACATTCAATCGACGTGATCACCATTGGATTTGGTCGCATTCCACCTTCTTCAGGATCTTTTTCAGCGACATCTAATTGCTGACTAAAATCGGTGAAGAATGCATCTAATACCTCTTTCCAATTTTCTTCATTATTAGCAACATGGTCGAGGTGATCTTCCATTTGCGCAGTAAAATCGTAATTCATTAAATCGCTAAAATTCTCTTCTAAGCGATCCGTTACAATTTCACCCATTTTTTCTGCATAAAAACGACGGTTTTCAACTTTCACATAACCACGATCTTGAATAGTGGAAATGATAGAAGCATACGTTGAAGGGCGGCCAATACCGCGCTTTTCTAACTCTTTAACTAAAGTCGCTTCGCTAAAACGTGCTGGTGGCTTAGTAAAGTGCTGAGTAGGTTCTAATTCAGCTAAAGCCAGTTTTGCCCCTACATCAACTGCAGGTAAGGTTTTGTCTTCATCTTTGTTACGCATCGCTGGCATGACTTTCGTCCAACCGGCAAAACGTAAAGTACGACCTTTAGCTCGTAGTTTATAATCACCTGATTCAACTGTTAATGTGGTTGAATCGTATTTTGCTGGTGTCATTTGACAAGCAACAAATTGATTCCAAATCAGTTGATATAAACGTTTGGCATCGTTATCCATATCTTTTAAAGATTCTGCGATAACGTTGATATCTGAAGGACGAATAGCTTCGTGCGCTTCTTGAGAATTTTCTTTGCTCGAATAAACATTTGGCTCTTTCGGCAAATATTTAGCGCCAAAATTCTCATTGATATAATCACGTGCCATTTGAATTGCATCCTGACTTAAGTTAGTTGAGTCAGTACGCATATAGGTTATATAACCAGCTTCATAAAGGCGCTGAGCTAGCATCATCGTCTTTTTCACACCAAAGCTTAAACGCGTACTTGCCGCTTGCTGTAAGGTTGATGTGATAAGTGGTGCGCTTGGTTTGCTTGATGTTGGTCTATCTTCACGATCTTTTACCGTGAAAGTTGCATTTTGTAATGCTTTAACCGCCACCTGTGTTTCATCGGATGAAACAGGGTTGAAGGCTTTATCATTATAATGCGTGACTTCCATACGCAACGGTTGCTCGTCAGGCGTTAACAATGACGCGTGCAATTGCCAATATTCTTCAGGAACAAAGGCTTTAATTTCACGCTCACGTTCAACTAAAAGACGCACAGCAACAGATTGCACTCGACCCGCAGATAATCCACGAGCAACTTTTTTCCAAAGTAAAGGTGAAACCATATAACCCACAACACGATCCATAAAGCGACGAGCTTGTTGTGCGTTAACGCGATCTATATTTAACTCACCCGGAGTTTGGAAAGCTTGTGTAATGGCATTTTTAGTGATTTCGTTAAAAACCACTCGACTAAATCGTTCATCATCACCGCCGATAACTTCGCGTAAATGCCACGCAATAGCTTCTCCTTCGCGGTCAAGGTCCGTTGCGAGATAGACATGATCAGCTTTCTCAGCCAATGCTTTTAGTTCAGCCACGACTTTTTCTTTGCCGGGTAGAATTTGATAGTTCGCATTCCATCCATTATAGGGATCAATTCCCATACGGCTGACTAAGGCTGATTTCTCATCCTTTTTAACTTTTTTCACGCCTTTCGTGGCGGATGAGTTTTCGCTCTTCTGGCTGCCAGAACCACTCTTTGGCAAATCACGAATGTGACCCACGCTAGATTTAACTACGTAGTCATTGCCAAGATATTTATTGATCGTTTTGGCTTTAGCCGGGGACTCCACGATAACAAGAGCTTTACCCATAATTACCTTTACCTAATTAAACTTTGTTATGACGGTATCGTTTAATACCTTCAACTAAAAAAATGTTTAAAATCTCTTTTTTATATTGCGTTAGTTTTGCAATATATCAACCTGTTTTTATTCAAAGCTTTTGTTTAAGCTCAAAACTCATAACTTTTTTTGAGGTATTTTAATCACCTCACTACTTTGACCGAGTACAGGTAAATCATTGTTTGCTACATATAGAGTAGCTAAGCTTTTAAAAATGCCACACTCTACCTGATAAAAAGTGAGGCGCAACAAATTATTTTTCTAAGGAGCACATATTATGTCAACACAAACTACACCGATTACAACAGAGATGCTACTTGAAAAAGCGAATAAAATCATATGTGAACATGAAGATTATTTACAAGGTATGCGTGCTGATTCGGTTGAACAGAAAGGTAATGTCCTCGTATTTAAAGGCGAATTTTTTTTAGATGAACAAGGTTTACCTACTGCAAAAAGCACAGCAGCATTCAACATGTTCAAGCATTTAGCTCATGTGTTATCTGATAAATACCATTTAGAATAAGTCATCTTCGTGATTATTTTTATTTAATCACTGAAGTAAATTAATTTACTCTTTATCGATAACAAAAAAGAGACTTTGCTTGCCAGTTATTGCATTCACTCAGGTGCCAATAACTGGCATAATCAAACAAAAATAAAGAATAATAATTCAGTTTGATTATAATGCAGATTTTCTGTCACATCTCAACTCAAGACTACATTTACCTATCAATACAATCAGTAATATCAATTATTTTTATTTTCTATTTACAGCTATATTGAAGCCTCCTAGAAAGAGGAAATATTTACCCTGTTGTTGTTATAAGCAATATCAATTATTTCTTTGATTGCCAGTGAAATTTTCACTGGCTTTTTTTTGTTTTATCAAAATAAAAGCTTTTTAAAATAGAAAGTTAGAATATTTATTAAGAAGGCTGAGAAATAGTGACTGGATTAAGGAAGGATGATATCAGCGATAATCCATATCACTGATATCATTTATTGCGTACTTATTGGCTTATAGCAGCGGTTTTTTACTTCTTTGTACCCAACGCATCATCAGTTTATCAATACTTTCCATTGCACCACCTGTAACTCGCTCAACCATTTTCTTTTTGGTAACATATTGGACAGAAAGAACTTCAAAGTCATTAATATGATTGATCAACCAATCATCACTGACACCAACTTCATCAATTAAGCCTCTGTTTAGTGCTTCTGAACCGTACCAATACTCACCCGTTGCAACGCTATCGATATCAAGTTGAGGGCGATATTTATGCACAAATGATTTAAACAATAGATGCGTTTCATTTAAATCTTGTTTAAATTTCTGACGACCTTCTTCAGTATTTTCGCCTAACAAGGTCAATGTACGTTTATATTCGCCAGCGGTATGCAACTCAACATCAATATCGTTTTTCTTGAGCAAACGGTGAATGTTAGGGATCTGAGCCACAACACCAATCGAACCAATAATCGCAAATGGTGCAGCAACAATTTTATCTGCCACACATGCCATCATATATCCCCCGCTAGCAGCCACTTTATCGACAACCGCTGTCAGTTTAATACCCTTTTCTTTTAAGCGTGTTAATTGAGCTGCGGCTAATCCATATCCGTGAACCATACCGCCCGGGCTTTCTAAGCGCAGTAATACTTCATCACCTGCTTGTGCAACAGAAAGAATGGCGCTGATTTCTTCACGTAATGCACCCACTTCATGTGCATCCATGCTACCGTTAAAATCAAGCACATATAAACAAGGTTTTACAACGCCTTTTTTACCTTCTTTTGCATTGTTTTTACTCTGTTTATTCTCTTTTTTTTGCTGCTTTTTAAACGCTTTATACCAGACTTTTAATTCAGCATCGTCCATTTTTGCTTGTTGCATAACGCGCTGTTTTTCTTCGTAAGCTTCAGCAAGATCTGTGACTCTTAACGTCCCTTTACGATTTTGCTTTTTATTTCCAATTACAACGAAAAACAACACGATAGCGATAATCGCCACAACAACAGTGACAATTTCTGCTAAAAACAGCCCATATTGCAAAATATACTCCACAAAGACCTCTTTTTAAGGTTAATAACACTGACTAAAACCAATATGCCTAGTTTAACGAAATTCTGCTTTAGCGCCAGCAACAAAGGCATGATTATGTTTAATACCATAAAGAAAATAGCCATAAATTGTAAACAAAAAGTCAGACTAAACTGGTCGCTAGGCAAATAAGACGTTACACTTTATTTACTTTTTACTAGACAGGATATCAATATGTTGCAATATCAACCCGATCATAGCGTGCTAAAAGATAAAATTATTCTAGTAACGGGTGCTGGTGATGGCATAGGAAAAGAAGCCGCACTAACTTATGCGCAATATGGCGCAACACTTATCTTATTAGGCCGTACTTTATCAAAACTTGAAGATATTCAAGAAAAAATAATCACATCAGGTGGCCAACAGCCCATGTTATATCCACTTGATCTACTTACAGCGACAGAGAACGATTTTCAGCAATTTGCTGATACTCTCGTTAAACGCTTCCCTCATCTTGATGGTGTATTACAAAATGCTGGTTTATTAGGTGTTGTTGAACCTATCATTAATCAACCGAGTAATCTTTGGCATGACGTTATGCAAGTCAACGTTAATGCGACATTTATGCTCACAAAAGCACTACTACCATTGATGCTCAAAGCGCCTCATGCAAGCCTTATCCTCACCACATCTAGTGTAGGTCGCCAAGGTCGTTATGGTTGGGGAGCCTATTCTGTCTCTAAATTCGCAACAGAAGGCTTTATGCAAGTACTTAATGAAGAATATAACGAAAGTACTTTGCGTATTAACTGCATTAATCCTGGTGGCACTCGTACCGCAATGCGAGCAAGTGCATTTCCAGATGAAGATGCACAGAAATTAAAAACACCTCACGATTTGATGCCGTTATATCTCTACCTTATGAGTGATGACAGTATTGAGGTGAAAGGACAATCTTTAGATGCACAACCTGGCCGTAAAGCAGGTCCCGCTGAATAACATAATTTAAGTTTAAGGTAGCAAAATGAATGATGCACAACACCAAAAACGCCAACAACGTTTAAAAGAGAAAGTAGATACTCGAATTGAGCAAGCTCAACACGAGCAAGGTATTTTGATAATTTTTACTGGCAATGGTAAAGGCAAAACAACAGCGGCGATGGGAACCGCAACGCGTGCTGTTGGTCATCAAAAAAAAGTCGGTGTTGTGCAGTTTATAAAAGGGACATGGGAAAACGGTGAACGAAATCTATTAGAACAATTCGGTGTACCATTTTATGTAATGGAAACGGGATTTACTTGGGAAACACAAGATAAAACGGCAGATACCGCTGCCTGTTTGAATACTTGGCAATATGCACTGAAACTACTTAACGATCCAGAGTACGATCTGGTCATTCTTGATGAAATTACCTATATGATTAGCTTTAACTATTTACCATTAGATGAAGTTATTTCAGCTATTAGCTCTCGCCCACCTCACCAAAATGTCATTATCACAGGAAGAGGCTGCCATCGAAAATTAATTGAGTTAGCCGATACGGTGACAGAAATGCGTCCTATCAAACATGCTTTTGACAGCGGAATAAAAGCGCAAAAAGGTATAGATTGGTAACCTATAATGATTATCATAAAATGAATATTTTCTTAAATAAGAATTGGCTCGCCTAAAATGCCAGCACCAAATATTCTCCCACTTTTTTTCATAAATTCAAAATAGGCATCTCTATCTACAAAAATATTATTTTGTATTTGTTGATTGTAAATCATTGCCATTCTTACTAAATATTTATGATATTCATCATAAAATATTTGTTTTTCTTTAGGATCTCTTGACGCTAAATATTTCTTCATTATTTCATAAATACTATTTGCTTCTTTGGTTAATTTTTCATTACTAAATTTAACATTATATTCTAGTGGAGTTAAATTATCTGTTCGTGTGTTCCCTCCATCTATCCAATTAAACTTATCTATTGCTAAATATTCAGTTAACAAATCACGTTCAGAATAAAAGTGAATACCATAAGGATATTTAGCGATATATTGATAAAAATCCTCTCTTGAAAAACATTTTGTCAATACATTCACTTTTTCATTATCGTCCCAATCAGATAAGTAAGTAGGTAATGATTCATCTAATGGAATATCACAATTAAAAATATTATTATCAATAAAAAGAGAGTCAGAGCTATTAATGGCGCCACGTACAAGTATGCCGTTAATCCATACTGTGCGCTCATCTATATGAAGATCATCAAGTGTATCATCTGGTTTAAATACCGAAGTGAAACTATAATATATTTCTCTATTCGGATTAATTATTCCGCCTCGATTGCCTGGATAAATCATAAATTCACTCTGTTCACCATGACTATCGACTAACAAATGTTTTCCGTTATTAAGTTTTATTTTTTTAACTTCACCTTTACCCATTACGAAATAAGAATTATCAACTTTAAACTCTAAAGGTTCTAATCGATTATTGCTGATATAAAAAATACCGTTCTGCTTTTCTCGTTTTGCGGGGTTGTCGCACCCTACTATCAGAAAAGTCATATATAACACTGTTGTTAAATAAAAATAACGATACATATTATTTTGAATACCTTATCGTTAAATAAAAAATTATTAATATTTCTACCGTAATAATGTAATTATCATAGATATATTTATTATAAAAATAAAGCCATCAAAAAAAGAAGCACTCATAAAAACATGAGCGCTTCTTTTTAAAAATGAAAATTTAATTTGAAATAATAAATAATTATTCGCTAATTACTTTTTATTTCCTGCCGATTGGCGACGACTTGATGCTCTTTTAGCTGGTGATGTTGAAGTGCGAGCAGATACTTTCGTATGACGCTTAACTGCACGACGGATCTGATTCGCTTTGATACGACGTTGATCTTTTTCTACTGCAACTTTTGTTACTGTTTCGTCGTTTAATTCAACTAACTGACGTAAATAGTTGATTTGATCTAATCCAAGTTCAACCCAACCACCACGCGGTAAACCTTTTGGTAAATCGATGTCACCGTAACGAACACGAATAAGACGGCTGACTTGGACACCAACAGCTTCCCACATACGGCGAACTTCACGATTACGCCCTTCAGTAAGTGAAACGTTGTACCATTGGTTAATCCCTTCACCACCACGATAAGAAACAGAGCGGAATGAAGCAGGACCATCTTCTAATTGTACACCACGCGTTAATTGACGAATTTTCGCATCATCAATTTCACCAAAAACACGGACAGCGTATTCACGCTCAACTTCACGGCTAGGATGCATTAAACGGTTGGCTAATTCACCATCAGTTGTAAATAACAGTAATCCACTGGTATTCACATCAAGACGGCCTACGGCAATCCAGCGAGCACTGTTAAGGCGAGGAAGACGTTGGAAAACGGTTGGACGACCTTGCGGATCACTGCGAGTACACAGTTCACCTTCAGGTTTGTAATAAGCAAGCACACGGCAAACATCTTTTTGTGCTTCACGAATATTTAGAATACGGCCATCTAAGCGGATTTTTGCTGTAGTGGTGACATCAATACGATCACCTAATTTCGCTTTTGTACCATCAATGCTGATACGCCCTTCTTGAAGATAGCCTTCAATTTCACGGCGAGAACCGTGACCAGAACGAGCAAGGATTTTTTGTAATTTTTCAGTGCGTTGCGATTTATCGCTCATGAAACAACCTCATGTGTCGCCTTCACAGGCGTCATAAAAATAGAATTAATTTTTAAAAATCAATTAAATAAAAATAACCCATGTTTATTAAAATAAGAAATAAACACAGGTTTATTGATTCAATAGTGAACAATGTTGATGATTTTTCACATCAACATTGTGATAAATAGTGGCGATAAAACGACGTTGGCAAAACCTTAACGATAGCTTAGCCGTTTGTTCGCAGATCAAGTTATAGTGTTTAACGTTTAAAATATGCGTTGATATAACCGATTTTAAAAACAAACACCGTGATTTTTATCGCAATGTATAAATTTAACACAAGCGATAAATCCCTTCACCTTTTATCTCTTTATCTCGTAATAAATTTCTTCACTATCGAGTCATTACTATCGAGTCATTGGCTCCCAATTCAGTTTAATCAGCTAAATAACTTACTGAAATGGCGTAATATCACCCGTACCTTCACGCACGATAACTGGGGTATCTTCTGTTAAATCAATTACCGTTGTTGGTTTTTGTCCTAAATAACCACCATGGATCACCAAATCAACTTGTTTGCTTAATAAATCTTCGATTTCTTCCGGATCAGATTCAGCAAAATCGTTGCCTGGTAAAATCAGGCTTGTTGACATTAATGGCTCACCAATATTTTCTAACAATGCCAGTGCAATAGGGTTAGAAGGAACACGCAAACCTATGGTTTTACGTTTATCATTCATCAAACGTTTTGGTACATCTTTAGTTGCTTTTAAGATAAAGGTGTAATTACCTGGGGTGTTATTTTTTATTAAACGAAACACCACATTATCAACATAAGCGTAATTGGCGATTTCTGATAAATCACGGCACATCAGTGTGAAATTGTGGTTTTTATCTAATTGGCGAATACGACAAATTCGCGTCATTGCATCTTTGTTTTCTAAACAACAGCCAATAGCATAGCCAGAGTCTGTTGGATAAATCACCACACCGCCTTTGCGTAAAATATCAGCACTTTGTTCAATTAAACGAGCCTGCGGATTATCTGGGTGAATATAAAAAAGTTGGCTCATACATCCCTCAATGAATTTCTAATGTTACTCTTGCCATAGCGACCAAACGGGTTCTACACCACTGGGTAACCATAAATTACGCCCCAATTCTATCCACGAGCAAGGGCGATGAAAATCAGAACCTAACGAAGCTTTTAGCCCATAAAGTTGCGCTAATGCTGCGTGTTGTTCCCGTTCTTGTGGTGGTTGTTGGCATTGTGCCACTTCGATTGCATTACCACCAAGCTGTTTAAAATAAAGCGTTAAGCGTTTTAACCACTTAGAGGATAGACCATATCGTCCCGGATGCGCTAATACTGCAACGCCACCAGCCTCATGAATCGCTGTGACAGCGTCACCTATTGAACACCACTGTGGGGGGACATAACCCGTTTTACCTTTCGCTAAATAACGCTTAAATACTTTATTAACCGAGGCAACATGCCCTTCATTCACGAGAAAACGGGCAAAGTGTCCTCTTGTAACTTGTCCACCATGTGCTAAGGCTTTTGCCCCTTCAAATGCATTTGAAATACCTGCTTTTTCTAATCGTTCACCTATCATTATCGCGCGTGTTTCACGACATTGGCTTTGTGACGAAAGGAGTGCTTTCATTGCATTATGGTTGATATCAATATTCAATCCAACAATATGGATTTCTATATTCTCCCATAAAGTCGATATTTCGACACCTGATATCAGGGTAAGAGGTAGATTTTTTTCTGCAATATAATCATTAGCAGGAGTAATCGCCGCTGTTGTATCGTGATCTGTAATCGCTAAGACATTAATTTGACGCTCTATCGCTCTCTCAACCAATTCTTTTGGTGAAAGCTCGCCATCTGACGCGGTAGTGTGGCTGTGCAAATCATAAATCACTCTTAAATCAGATAGCACTTCTGTCATCGCTTCTCCCTTTTCATCTTAGCAAGGTAATAATTTTTAAAGAGTATGCCATAAAGTACTTGACGAACCCAATGCAATCCAGTTTACTAGTACACAACACGAGCTAGTCTATTAACTTATTATCTGTCGTTAGCTGTAAGGAGATCTTATGAATATTAATCAACGTCTTATCGCTCTTTGGTGGCGCAATACTCTTTTATGGGCGGTTTGATCTCCTGCTTAACGTCAGTGATATCTAAAACCCGCCTACGCGGGTTTTTTTATGCATTAAAAACAGTTAGTAAAAAATAATATAGAGCGATAATAATGAATACATCACTTGCATTCTCATTTAATACCAAGGCAACGCCACTGCCTTACCATAGTGAACCGGCTTTACTTTTCAATACATTATGTGAAAACAAACATCACACATTATTGTTAGAATCTGCACAAGTTGACACTAAAGCAAACTTAAAAAGTTTGTTAATTGTTGATAGCGCATTGCGTATCAGCGCAGTAAAAAATCAAGTCACTATTGATGCATTAAGCGTTAATGGACAAGCTTTATTACCCGCATTAAAAATCGCACTAAAAGAAAAAGCGGTCTTAATACAAGAGAGCGATAAACAGTGTGTTTTTACTTTTTCAGCACCTGCACAAGATATTGATGAAGAAAGCAAATTAAAATCAGCCAGCGTATTTGATGCCTTACGCTTCTTCCTTGCTAATAAAGACACTAAAGATGCTAATGCTATTTTTGTCGGCGGTTTATTTGCTTATGATTTAGTCAGTGGATTTGAACCCATTCCTGAATTAGACACCGTTTTTTCATGCCCTGACTACTGCTTTTATTTAGCAGAACAGTTAATCGTGATCGACCATCAGAATAAAGATAGTCAGTTAATTTCTATTACTTTTACTGATGATAAAACAGAGTGTCAACGCCTCACTTTACGCCAATCTGAGTTAATTTCACTGGCTAAACAACCTTTAAAACATCCTATTCGCCGCGCTTTAACAGCAGCAGAATCAACAATACAAGGCAATATGGATGATAAAGGTTATGGCGATATCGTTGAGGCAATGAAAACCTATATTCGTCGTGGTGATATTTTCCAAGTTGTTCCATCACGTCGCTTTCAAGTTGCTTGCCCTTCACCACTTGCCGCTTATCAAGTGTTGAAAGAGAAAAATCCAAGCCCTTATTTATTCTATATGCAAGATGCTTTGTTCACGGTATTTGGAGCATCACCAGAAAGTGCATTGAAATATCAAACAAGCGACCGCCAAATTGAAATCTATCCCATTGCAGGAACTCGCCCAAGAGGACGCAACGCAGATGGTTCAATCAATGCAGATTTAGACAGCCGAATTGAACTTGAAATGCGCACTGATACGAAAGAGCTTTCTGAACATTTAATGTTAGTTGATTTGGCACGTAATGATTTAGCGCGTATTTGCCAAGCAGGTAGCCGTTATGTCGCTGAATTAACAAAAGTTGATCGTTATGCTTTTGTGATGCATTTAGTATCGAGAGTAGTCGGTAAATTGCGTGATGATTTAGATATTTTCCATGCGTATCAAGCCTGTATGAATATGGGAACACTATCTGGGGCGCCGAAAGTCAGTGCCATGCAATTGATTGCTCGTTATGAAAAAACGAAACGTGGCAGTTATGGTGGCGCTATTGGCTATTTTACTGGTGCGGGAGATTTTGATACTTGCATAGTTATTCGCTCCGCTTATGTTGAAAATAATATTGCAACTATTCAAGTTGGTGCTGGAATTGTGCTCGATTCAGATCCAAAAATGGAAGCAGAAGAGACACGCAATAAATCACAAGCTGTTATCAATGCCATTTTACAAGCTCACACCAATACTCAAATGCAGGAGGCTTGCTAATGGCGACTATCTTACTGCTCGATAATATCGACTCATTTACTTATAACCTTGTCGATCAATTACGTAGCCTTGGCAATAACGTTGTGATTTATCGCAATAGCGTCACAGCAGATGTTATTGAACAAAAATTACATGAGCTCGATAACCCGATTTTACTGTTATCGCCGGGGCCAGGAGCACCTTCACAAGCAGGTTGCATGCCTGAACTGTTAAAACGTGTATTAGGCACATTGCCTGTAATTGGTATTTGCTTAGGTCATCAAGCCATTATTGAGGCTTACGGTGGCAAAGTTTCTTCATGTGGAGAGATCTTACATGGCAAAGCGACATTAGCTGAACACGATAACAGCGAAATGCTTGTGAATTTACCTAACCCTTTACCCGTAGCTCGTTATCATTCACTTTCAGGAGAACAAGTTCCAGAACAACTCATTATTAATGCTTGGTGCGATAACACTGTTATGGCGGTGCGTCACCGTCAACATAAAACCTGTGGTTTTCAGTTTCACCCAGAATCAATTTTAACCACAAAAGGCGCACAACTTTTAGAACAAACAATCGCATGGGCATTAACTCCTAAAGGAGACGCATAAAATGGAAACTATCTTCAACAAATTATTTAGCGCACAACAATTGACGTTAGAAGAAAGCCAAACACTGTTTAGCGCCATTATTCGCGGTGAGTTAACAGAATCACAATTAGCGGCAGTATTAATCAGCATGAAAATGCGCGGTGAACATCCTCAAGAAATCGCAGGAGCAGCACGCGCATTACTCGAAAATGCACTGCCATTTCCTCGTCCTGATTATACCTTTTGCGATATCGTAGGCACTGGCGGTGATGGTGCAAATAGTATCAATATTTCAACAGCAAGCGCCTTTGTTGCGGCTGAAGTAGGTATCAAAGTTGCGAAACACGGTAATCGTAGCGTATCCAGCCGCTCTGGATCTTCCGACTTATTAGCAGCATTTGGTATCCCTTTAGACAGAAGTGCTGATGATGCGCGCCAATTACTGGATGAAGTGGGTTTATGCTTTTTATTTGCACCTCAGTATCACAGTGGTTTTCGTTTTGCGGCTCCCGTTCGCCAACAATTGAAAACACGCACGTTATTTAATGTATTAGGTCCATTGATCAACCCAGCACGTCCGCCATTAGCATTAATTGGTGTGTATAGCCCAGAGTTATTGATGCCTATCGCAGATACATTGAAAGTTTTAGGTTATGAGCGTGCTGCTGTTGTTCATAGTGGTGGAATGGATGAAGTTTCACTACATGCACCTACTCAAGTCGCTGAATTACACAATGGTGAAATTACACGTTATCAACTGACACCTAGTGATTTTGGTCTTCGCCCTTGTGCCATTACTGATTTAGAAGGTGGTACACCTGAAGTCAACCGTCAATTATTGGCAGATTTACTACAAGGTGAAGGGAAAAGAGCACATACCGAATCTGTTGCAGCTAATGTCGCTTTATTAATGCGTTTACATGGGCAAGAAGATTTAAAAATGAATACTGAAGTTGCTATGCACGCCATTTATAGCGGTAAAGCAATAAATCGTGTAACTGCGTTAGCAACGAGAGGATAAGAGCATGACTGTATTAAACGCCATTGTAAAAAATAAAGCTGAATATCTAATTGCACGTAAAGCAAGCCAACCATTATCAGAATTTGTGCACCAAATAGAGCCATCAACACGCTCGTTTTATCAGGCATTAACTCAGCCCAATACTGTTTTTATTTTAGAGTGTAAAAAAGCATCACCCTCAAAAGGTCTAATTCGTGCTGATTTTGATCCCGCTACGATTGCAAAAATTTATCAGCCTTATGCTGCTGCAATTTCGGTATTAACGGATGAGAAATATTTTCAAGGGAGCTTTGATTATTTACGTCAAGTTAGCCAAGCCGTGCATCAACCCGTTTTGTGCAAAGATTTTATTATTGATGAATACCAAATCTATTTAGCTCGTTTTTATCAAGCAGATGCCATTTTATTAATGCTTTCTGTCTTAAATGATGAGCAATATCGTGCACTATCAGCCGTTGCTCATCAATTAAACATGGGCGTATTAACGGAAGTAAGCACTGAAGAAGAGCGTCAACGTGCCATTAATCTCAATGCCAAAGTTATCGGTATTAACAATCGTGATTTGCGTGATCTCTCTATCGATTTAGCTCGTACCCAGCAGTTAAGCCAAGGATTGCCTAAAGATGCAATCGTGATCAGTGAGTCAGGTATTCACACCCACCAGCAAGTTCAAGAGTTAAGCCAATATGCTAATGGGTTTCTAGTTGGTAGCGCCTTAATGTCACAAGAAAATATTGACCAAGCAGTGAGAGCGCTCGTTTTGGGAAAGCATAAAGTGTGCGGGTTAACTCGCACACAAGATGTAAAAGCGGTTTATCAAGCTGGTGCTTATTATGCAGGGTTGATTTTCGCAGAAAAATCCCCTCGCAAAGTGACATTGTCACAAGCACAAGAGTTGATAGCGCAAGCTCCCTTAGCCTTTGTGGGGGTTTTTCAAAACCAACCCATTACGCTTATTTGTGACTATGCTGAAAAACTTAATTTATCTGCCATTCAATTACACGGACAAGAAGATGCTCAGTTTATTGAGCAACTTAGACAACGAATTCAACCTAGCTGTGAGATTTGGCAAGCAATAAATATGGCAATTCACGCAGATATTTCTCCTGTTTCACACGTTAATAAATATGTACTTGATAACGGCACTGGTGGCACAGGAACAACGTTTAATTGGCAAAAAATTCCTAATACATTACGTGAAAAAGCGTTACTTGCAGGTGGTCTTAACAGTGAAAACTGTTTGGATGCAGTTAAAACAGGCTGTATCGGGCTTGATTTTAACTCCGGAGTAGAGTCGGCTCCCGGCATAAAAGATGCGCAACGTCTGAACCAAGTATTTGCACAATTACAGCTAAACTAAATTTCACAAAAATAAAATTTCAAACAGGATGACATCACAATGAGAAAACTTAACCCCTACTTTGGCGAATTTGGTGGCCAATATGTACCTGAAATCTTAATTCCTGCATTGGATCAACTCGAACAAGCTTTTATTGATGCGCAAAACGATCCCTCTTTTCAGCAAGAATTCCAAGATTTATTAAAAAATTATGCAGGCAGACCAACGGCACTAACCCTTTGTCGTAATTTAACAGAAGGCACGCGAACTCGTTTATATCTAAAGCGTGAAGATTTACTGCATGGTGGCGCCCATAAAACTAACCAAGTATTAGGTCAAGCCTTGTTAGCAAAACGTATGGGTAAAACCGAAATTATTGCAGAAACAGGTGCGGGTCAACACGGTGTTGCAACAGCTTTAGCCTGCGCACTACTTAATATGAAATGTCGTATCTATATGGGGGCTAAAGACGTCGAACGTCAATCGCCTAACGTATTTCGTATGCGCTTAATGGGTGCCGAAGTGATCCCCGTTCACAGTGGTTCATCTACCTTAAAAGATGCGTGTAATGAGGCATTACGTGACTGGTCTGGTTGTTACGATCGCGCACATTACTTATTAGGAACGGCGGCAGGCCCTCATCCTTATCCAACCATTGTCCGTGAGTTTCAACGCATGATTGGTGATGAAGCCAAAGCACAAATTCTAGAGCGTGAAGGTCGTCTACCTGATGCTGCTATCGCTTGTATTGGCGGTGGTTCTAATGCTATCGGTTTATTTGCATCCTTTATCCCAGAAACTTCGGTGCAACTAATTGGTGTTGAACCTGCGGGTAAAGGTATTGAAACGGGTGAACACGGCGCACCACTGAAGCATGGAAAATTAGGGATCTATTTTGGTATGAAGTCCCCAATTATGCAGACTGATGAAGGACAAATTGAAGAGTCATATTCAATTTCAGCAGGTCTTGATTTCCCATCTGTCGGGCCTCAACACGCACACTTAAATAGCATTGGTCGTGCTGATTATGTTTCTGTTACTGATGATGAAGCCATAGAAGCATTTAAAGCACTTTCTCGCCGTGAAGGGATTATTCCAGCCTTAGAATCTTCTCATGCATTGGCTTATGCACTGAAATTAATTGCACAAAATCCTGACAAAGAGCAGCTATTAATTGTGAACTTATCAGGCCGTGGTGATAAAGATATTTTTACTGTAAACGATATTTTAGCAGCGAGAGGAGAAATCTAATGAGCCGTTATCAAGTATGCTTTGAAGCATTAGCACAAAAACAGCAAGGCGCATTCGTTCCTTTTGTCACATTAGGTGATCCTTCTCCTGAGCTGTCATTACAAATTATTGATGCGTTAATTGAAGGTGGCGCAGATGCATTAGAGATTGGTATTCCCTTCTCCGATCCTCTTGCAGATGGTCCTACAATCCAAGGGGCTAATTTACGTGCGCTTAATGTCGGTGTAACGCCAACAGATTGCTTTGCGCTCTTAACTAAAATTCGTGCAAAACATCCTAATATTCCTATTGGCCTATTAGTTTATGCCAACCTTGTTTTTAGTAATGGCATTGATAATTTTTATAGTAAATGTGAGCAAGCAGGCGTGGATTCTGTCTTGATTGGTGATGTACCTTTACGTGAATCAAAAGAGTTCCGTGAAGCAGCACAACGCGCAAATATCAGTCCTATTTTTATTTGTCCACCTAATGCTGATGATGAACTTTTACAAGAGTTGGCAGCATCAGGTAAAGGCTATACCTATTTATTATCAAGAGCAGGTGTAACGGGTACAGATAAACGAGCAGAACAATCGCTAACACATCTTACTGACAAACTAAAAACCTATAATGCCCCTCCCGCATTGCAAGGTTTTGGCATTTCTGAGCCTAAGCAAGTTAAAGAAGCGATTGCCAATGGTGCCAAAGGCGCAATTTCAGGCTCGGCAGTGGTTCAAATTATTGAGAAAAATCTTCATCAACCCGATGTGATGTTAAAAGCACTGACGACATTTGTGAAAGAGATGAAGGCAGCTACCCTCGCCTAATTGCTTTAAATACGCTTAGTGAGATCCGCTTTAGAGAAATAATTTGCTATTTTTCTAAGCGGATTACTCTTAATTTATTATCTATTCAATCCCACTCATTGACTGCTGAAACCGCGATAAACCGCGTTATCATTCCCTCGTTCATATTCTTAATCAAATAATTTTTTTATCTAAAATTGGGCGAAATTTTATTTTTTGGTCATACTTTATAAGGTACTTTATATTTTCTTTTCGGAAATACTCAATCAATAATGTAATTACAAGGAGTTTGATGATGAAACTATGGGCAAAAATCTCCGCTGTTATGGCAGCATTACTGATGGCATTAACTTTATCTGCATGTTCTCCAACCGCAACATCAGAGGGTACTGGGGGGTATTTTGATGACTCCGTGATCACCACTAAAGTGAAAACAGCGCTAATTGGTGAAAAAAATCTTAATTCAACACAAATCAGCGTTGAAACATTTAAAGGTAAAGTTCAACTAAGTGGTTTCGTCTCTTCTCAAGCAGATGCCAATCGTGCCATTGAAACAACACGTAAAGTAACTGGTGTAAAAGGGGTTATAAACTCAATGGTTATTCGCTGATCCGCTTTTATTCTCGTCTTCCTTTAGCCCTAATTTTCTAGACCACTTCGGTGGTCTTTTTTTGTCCAAGATTTTTGTCTTAATCATTTAATCTTTCATAAAGTAGATCAATTTTTGCAAAAAAAAACAAATAAGCTAAAAAGTGTCTATTTTTACTCCACGCTAGAATTAGCTCATAAAAAGAACAAATAAGAAATATTACTAATCATTTTGAGATTATAAGTTAACCACCTTATTATCCTGAATATCTCCTCTGTTGATATCATTTTATTCTTTTTCTATTTTCTTCTATCTATTGATAGATAAAGCCGTTTTACTAAATCCAAATATAAAGATGTATTTTAAATACATCTATAAAATACACTCTTTTACTTATTAAAATGCCAGCAACTCTTAATAAATAAAACTACACTTTTTTATTTTGATAATATCAATAAATAAAAGATGTATATTAAATACACTTTAATGAATGTTAAAATGCTAAATGTCTTATTTCAGATGTATATTTACCTATTTAATGTTGCTTTTAATAACTCATAATTCAGGTATTAATAATAAAAAAAGAAGCTGTATATAATCTAGAAATGAAAGATTTTTAGTAAATCAAAAAGATAAAAAAAGCGAAGGTAATCTTCGCTTTTTCATTATGAGATATTCTTTTAAAGAAAGAATAATTAGAAACGGTAACCCACACCAAACATAAATACAAATGGGTCTAAACGTGTTTTAACGTCAAAATCTTTGTCCGCAACAGTGCTATTAAATCTTGCTTTTGTTTCGATGTTCATCCACCAAACAGAAGCATTCAACATCCAGTTTTTATCAAGGTTATAATCTAAACCTGCCTGTGCCGCAAAGCCCCATGAATCCTTAAGATCAAGACCATTTAAGCCTAAGCCATCTACAGCAGGGTTATTATTAAATTTCTCATCAAAGAAAGTGGTAAAGTTAAGACCTGCACCTAAATAAGGACGTAATTTATCTTCACCATTACCGAAGTAATATTGTGCCATTAATGTTGGTGGTAAATGTTTAACTTTTGCAATTTCACCTACACCCGTCAATGATACTTTATGTTCAAAAGGCGTTGCTGCTAATAACTCAACCCCGATATTATCAGTGATCATATACCCGAAAGTTAAACCTAATTGGGTATTATTATTTACTTCAAAATGGTCGCCACCTAATATTGCATCAGAACCCGCATTAGGACGAACTGTTGCAGTACCCGCACGGAATAAAAAATCACCTGCTTGGTGAGCAAAAGAAATAGAAGGCGCAAGAGTTGCAGCCGCTAAAATAAGCGCAGAAAGTTTTTTCATTATTTAACCCATTCCTGTAATAAGTAAAATCTCCGCTAAAAATATAACCATTTATTGATAATTATGATCTAATGCCGATCACAACTTTGAAATTATTTTTGCAGAAAGTGTTATTTCTCTTTTTATTATTTATCAATACTATTATTTATAATTGATCCACATCAAATTACCCATTAATACCATTTTTTCTTATAATTAAATTTATTATTACTGTTATTTTTTGAATAAAAAATATCCTTAAAAGACATATTTAAAAATAAAGTTATTATTGTGTTAATATAATGTTTATTTTATTTTCGGTGATGAGGGTGTTCTGATTATCAACATCAAGAAACAATCCAAATAAGAGAAGTAAGAGAAAATATCCCTTTTTGTTGTTGTAAAAGGTACAATAGCGCGCATTGACACAGTCTATTTTTATAGGAGCAGTTTCATGCCTACCACGGCACGCACAATCTACCGAGACAGTCTTAATTTTTATAAGAATGAACGACGTAGCATTGTTACTCTTTCCGCTATTCTTGCTATTATTTTAGCGTTCATTCATGTCTTCATTGGCCCTAATCCTCAAGAATACCAATTGATGATTGAATTTGTGGCTAATTTTAAAAATACACAGCTTTCTTCTGCCTCTCCTGCTGAGTTAGAAGCAATGTCAAACAGTGTCGTGGGTATTGCCAAAAAAGTGTTATCACTGTATGCATTTGAAACATTACAGCAAAGCATCTTGGTTCTAACCTTATTGATGTTCGCCATGGCAATTTCCACAGGTCATAACGTCACCTTAGGTCAAACATTTAATGCAGCCCTACCTCGCTTACCTAAAATGTTCCTATTGATTGTACTGTGCTCTATTTTGATTAGCGCCGGTTTTATGGTGATGATTATTCCTGGCATCATTTTATTAATTGGTTTTGCATTAGCCCCCGTTGTTTTAGTACGTCAACAAAATATGGGAAGTGCAATACGTTTGGGTTGGAAGGTTGGATTTAGTGAATCGGCTGCGCTGATCCCTGCTTTAGGTATTTGGATCTTATTGCAGTTCGGCATTGGTTTTGTGAGTAATCTTACAATTCAACTACCTGATGTTATCCATAACTTCTTATTCTACTTCCTAAAAAATATGGCTTCGGCTTGGATGATTATTTATCTGTTCCGTTTGTTTATGTTGGTTGAAAACAAATACACAACGCAACAGCATTAATCTATTCAAAGCGTTATCATTACCTATAAAAAATCCCGTGTATAAGCTAATCACTTATCACGGGATTTTGTTATTGATTATGTACCAATAAAGTTTAACCAGTACACTTAGAGAGTAGATGTATGACTCGTTGTTGGCGCATCTACTGTATTCTCATCATTATTTTCAGCGTCTTGTTTTAGTGCCTCTTTTCTTGCTTCTTTCTGTTTTTCTTTGATCTGCTGTCGGCTTTGATACAAGCGGATCACAAAATAGAGATCTGGGGCAATAATCAAATCATCTTCATTGAGCGAAATTTTATTCCGTTCTATCCAACGATTTAACTCCGTTCTGCGCCCCGCTAGAACCAATTTAACGCCTTTTATTCGTAATTCTCTTATTAGCTCATCAATGGCAGCAAATACGCTGACATCATCATAAGTAAAGCTTACAGCAGCATCTACCGCTAACCATGCCGGTCTTTGAGGTGCGCTATCAACCAGTTGTAGTACTCGTTTTTTAAAATAACCCACATTAAAATAAGTCAGTGGTGAATTAAAACGGTACATCATTAAACCATCAATAGGCTCAATGCCATTATCCTTATTCATTGAATGAACCATTCCTTGTTCATCAACACCCAACAACTGATCGCTAGGTCGAAAAACAATACGTAAGAATTGTAATAGACCTAATAAAACCGCAAAACCAATACCATTAATCAGACCTGTCAATAACACAGCTAATAATGTAAATGATGCCAATGTAAATGCTTGTTTATTACGCTTACGATAAGACCAAATATGACGAATACTAAGCAGTGACCAAGAAGAAACTATCAACACTATCCCTAACGAAGACAGTGGAATATAAGCAAGAAAATCGGTCATAAATAACAACACGAGCAAAATCATCAATGCGGCAATAATAGAAACTAACTGCGTTTTCCCCCCAACGGAGTCATTGACCGCTGTACGGCTACTTGCCGCACTTACAGCGAACCCTTGAGACAATGCGGCGGCAATATTGGCAATACCTAATGCTTTTAATTCTTGGTCTGCATCGACATCATAACCATTTTTGCTGGCAAAACTGCGGGCTGTCATCATAAAACTCACAAAACTAATGACAGCCAAGTTTATGGATGGAACTAATAATTCTCGTAATACACCAGGATGAAATCCACTCATCGAGACTACTGGCAGAAATAGATCAACATTTCCAGCCTCTTTATTCACAATAGCAATACCATAGCTTGCTAAATCAAATTGCCAGCTAAGATAAGTCATCACAACCATGGCAATTAATGGCGCAGGCCATCGGCTCCGAAAATAGCGAATACCCAATAATAAGGCGAGTGTTATCGCTGACATCAATAACGTAGGTAAATGTGCATCCATTAATCGAAATGGGACTTCAATGAGTTTTTCAATTAAGTGGTCTGGGGAAGTATCAAAACCAAATACTTTACTAATTTGCCCAACCATAATGGTGATCGCAACACCATTTAAAAGCCCTTGAAGAATGGGGCGAGAAAGAAAATCAGTAAAAGCCCCTAATCTAAAATGGCTGGCTAAAATACACCAAAACCCCGTCATCGCTGTCATGATAATCGCAAGTTGCCATCGAGTATTTTCATCACCAGCAGATAGTGGAATGACTACCGCAGCAATAACGGCACACGTTGCTGCATCAGGCCCCGTAATTAATTGTCGAGAAGTACCAAATAATGCATAAATAATCATGGGGAAAATACAGGCATATAATCCAACAATAGCATTAATGCCTAATAATTCGGTATACGCAATGGCAACAGGTAGTGCGACGGCAGCCACTGAAAGCCCTGCTTTTAAATCATAGCCAAAATATTCACGCTTATAGTTAAATAATAAGCCTAATCCTGGCATCCATTTTATTATTCTTTTTCCGTTCATTGATTTCCTCTTATCAGAAATACTTTTTTATTTATGCATTCATCAAAAAGTGGCGGGTGATAATGATGAGTTAATGAATCATATACTAGTGTAATATTTAAATCCTCTTTCATAACTCAAGCTTGAGTTTTAATTTTACATAAATGCAATTACATTGATTTTTCATTGAGTTATTTCAGACAAAACTCGCATTTTTTGTATAAATTAACACTCTGTCGTTAAAGATATGCAATTGTTTACCCATTTTCTATCGCTTTGCATTAGAATAGCCAAGTTTATGAATTTAATTACCATAGGTTCCTATCTGTTATGAAAAATGGCTGGCTTAAGCAATTACTTGATTTTGCTCCACTATTAGTTTTTTTTATCTTCTATAAATGGCAAGATATTTTCTATGCTTCAGGTGCATTAATTATCGCGACGTGGATCTCAGTCGGTTTAACATGGCTTATTTTCCATAAAGTAGAGAAAGCGCCGCTCATTACCGCTGTGGTTGTCACTATTTTTGGTTCATTAACCCTATTTTTCCATTCTGCTGATTTTATTAAATGGAAAGTGACGGCTATTTATGCCATTTTTGCTATCGTTTTAATTGGTATGCAGTTATTTACGCCAAAAACGTTAATGGAAAGAATGTTAGGCAAAGAGCTCGCTATGCCGCCTGCAAATTGGAAGAAACTCAATATTGCATGGGTGGTTTTCTTTTTTGCTTGTGCTCTTGGTAATATTTATGTGGCATTTTCTTTGGCAGAAGAGACTTGGGTTAATTTTAAAGTCTTTGGCTTAACTATTTTAACCTTTATCTTTACTATCGCCAGTGTGGTTTATATCTGGAATAACCGTTTACCAGAAGAACAAACTGAAAATGAAGCTACAGAAAATAGTGAACACGAATTATCAGATAATATGACAAAGCAAGCATCTAAATCGACATCACACGATGCCCATTCAAAATCTGAATAATTATTTTTATTTTATTGGGAGATATGTGCTCTAAATAATTTAAGTTGTAGCTATTAGAGTATAGCCTGTAGATACTCTAAATAATTTAAGATGCAGCCAACAACGCTACGGCTTGAAGTATGACGAGCCCCTTACTCTAGATAATTCGAGGTGTAGCTAGGCGACAAGTGAATGAGACGCTAGGAGCATACAAAAGTATGTGACTAGTGCGAATGAACGAAGTCAACAACGCTACAACTTGAAGTATGAGGAGTAAACTTGATATATACGAGTAAATATCTCCTTGGTTTCAACATTATTTTACAGATACTTTATTTCCATGACTGAACAACAATCTTTGCCTAATGGTGAGCTCGTTTTACGCACCCTTGCCATGCCTGCTGATACTAACGCTAATGGTGATATTTTCGGTGGCTGGTTAATGTCTCAAATGGACATCGGTGGTGCAATTTTAGCAAAAGAAATTGCGTTAGGTCGTGTCGTTACTGTAAGTGTAACAGGCATTACCTTTCTTAAACCTGTTGCTGTTGGTGATGTCGTTTGTTGCTATGCGCGTTGCTTAAAAACAGGTAACTCTTCAATTACTGTTAATATTGAAGTATGGGTTAAAAAAGTCGCCACAGAACCTGTCGGCCAACGCTATCGTGCAACAGAGGCTGTGTTTACCTACGTTGCCGTTGACGAGAACAATTCTGCTCGTCGCTTACCTGAGGGTAAAGCTCACTTCACGCTAACAAGTACTATGGAATAAAACGCCATTACGACAATTCGATTACGACGCTAATAGCGTGAAAGCATTAAAAATTGAATACTAAAAAAGGCACTTATTAAAGTGCCTTTTATTTATCTGGTATCAAATAGTGATATCGCTTTGTTTAACGGCTAACTTTATAAAAATTAGCTTGCTGATACCCCTGTCATTTTGAACTCAATGAGAACCACTTTTCCTTTATAAGGAATTTTTTCATAACGCCATTGACGCATCGCTCTTTTAACATCTCTTTCAAATACATTCTTAGGATCAGCAGAAAGTATTTCTACATTATCTACTCGCCCATCAGCATCAACATCAAAACGTACTTTTATAGATCCTTCAATACCCACGGCTTTTGCTCTCTGAGGATATTCAGGTAAACCTTGGCGTACTGCATTGGGTACTTTGCCTTCACCACTGCTTGCCACTGCAACCGGTTTTTCATCGCCTTTATCACTTGGCTTTGCCGTCGGGTTAAGATTTTTGAGATCATTACCTTTATTAACAACTAAAGGTTGTGGTCGCTCAACAGGCGGTTTCGGTTTATCCACAGGTTTAGGTTTAGGCTTAGGTTTTGGTTCTGGTTTTTTCTCTATTGGTTTTTCGATAATAGGTTTTACATCAGGAATAGGTTCTGGCTCGGGTTCTGGCTCAACAACTGGCTCAGGTTCTGGAGGAGTGACTTCTTCAACCACAGGCTCTGGTTCGCCTGCAGGCTCATCTGCTGCAAATGCCAACATCTGTATAGAGATAGGCTCAGGTGTAACTGGCTTATCTTCGACAACATATAACATCGCAGCCGCAACAAGTGAGGCATGTAGACAAAGTGATATGAGTACCCAAAGCTTCCAACGCATAACTGATCTTATTTCACCTAAAGAAAAAATATGCCCCTAGTTTAAATGCAAATAGCAATCATATTCAATAACGTTTAACAAAATGATTGATATTAACTGTTAAAAAGTGAAATTATGAGTTCCATTCTATGTGTTGTACAAATAAAAGTGCTCTATGTTTTCTAGAAGTATCAAGTTTACGCAGTTTATAAATTCGGAAATTACGACGAGATTGCCCTTCTAACCATCGACGTCGTTTACGTATAGCTTGTCTCATCATCCGCCAACGAGCTACTTCAGTCCTACTGTGTCTCATGCTATCAGCACCTATTTTTTCGAATAAGTGGACTATTATAAGACGTTCATTTTGTGATCCAAGGGGTGATTTATGATTTGCTTGAATTTCATCCATTATTTAAGCATTTCTCACAAAGAAAAAATGAATAAAGAGTTGTATCTTATTGCTTATTTGATGCTTATCTCTTAAGAAAGAGATTTGACAGAGATAATAATCCTGATTTAATAGCAACATTCGGCAAATAACAAAAATAATGAACTATTTTTAGTAAATTGCCTTCAGCTTATCCATGCAATTCATTTTCAACGGAAAATAGCTCTACTATGACAACATTTTATACTGTATTAAGTTGGCTAACCTTTTTCTTCTATTGGCTATTAATTGCGGGGGTCACATTTCGTGTCCTAATGCATCGACGACCAGTTACATCAACAATGACATGGTTATTGATCATCTATATTCTGCCATTAGTCGGGGTTATTGCGTATTTTGCTTTTGGTGAATTACACCTAGGAAAACGACGCGTTGAACATGCTAAACAGATGTGGCCTTCTGTTGTTGCGTGGCTTGAAGACTTGAGGAAATGTAAGCATATTTTTGCTACAAGTACGAGCGATATTGCGACTCCTCTTTTCCAATTAACCGCTAAACGCCAAGGTATTAAAGGTGTTAAAGGTAACAAAATTGAACTTTTAACCACCTGTGAAGATTCACTAAATTCAATTACACGCGATATTAATAACGCTCGTGATAACATTGAAATGGTCTTCTATATTTGGCAATCAGGTGGTTTAGTCGATGAAGTAACCGACGCCTTAATCAGAGCCGCTAAACGCGGTGTAAAATGTCGAGTTATGGTTGACTCAGCTGGAAGCTGGAACTTCTTTCGTACCAAAGGTCCAGACGCAATGAGAGCCGCGGGTATTGAATTTGTTGAATCACTGCATGTTAATTTATTCCGTTTCTTCTTGCGCCGCATGGATTTGCGTCAACATCGAAAAATCGTATTGATCGATAATTATATTTCCTACACAGGGAGTATGAATATGGTCGATCCTCGTTATTTCAAACAAGATTCCGGTGTCGGTCAATGGATTGATATTATGGTAAGAATGGAAGGTCCCGTTTCTACCACATTAGGGATGATTTATGCCTTTGACTGGGAAATGGAAACAGGTGAACGCCATTTACCACCTCCTCCTGATGACAATATTATGCCTTGTGAGCAAGAAAGTGGTCATACAACACAAGTTATCGCATCAGGCCCTGGCTTTCCTGACGAGCTTATTCAACAATCCTTAATTACAGCCATTTATTCCGCAAGAAAAGAATTAGTGCTCACAACACCTTATTTTGTACCTAGCGATGATCTTGCCCATGCAATCTCAACCGCGGCGATGCGAGGTGTTAATGTGAGTATTATTGTTCCTCGCAGTAATGACTCTTTCCTAGTACGTTGGGCAAGCCGTTCATTCTTTACAGAAATGCTGGAATCTGGTGTAAAAATATTCCAATTTGAAGATGGTTTATTACATACAAAAAGCGTGATGGTTGATGGACAACTTAGTATGGTAGGTTCAGTTAACCTTGATATGCGTAGCTTATGGTTAAACTTTGAAATCACTGTTGTCATTGATGATGAAGGCTTCGGAAGTGATTTAAGCATTGTGCAATATGATTATATTGCTCGCTCTACAGAATTGACACTAGACGAATGGGAAAAGCGCCCTTTCTTAAATCGTGTATTAGAGCGCATCTGCTATTTCTTTAGCCCTCTGTTATAATCAAGAAGGTAATAAAAATAGGCAATAGAATATTTTGCTAAATGAGCAAAAATGCTATACAAACAACGCGATAATTATTGGAATAATAGACAGGCATTACCATGAATGAACCAACCTTAATCAGTGAAGACGATGCTTTAGAACAAGCTTATGATCTATTTTTAGCTCAAGCAGCTGATAATTTAGATGTTGCAGACCAATTACTCTTTAACCTGCAATTTGAAGAAAGAGGCGCAGCTGAAGTGGTTCCATTAGGTAATGATTGGCAATTTATTGTTGGCCAACCTGTCACATCAGCCCGTTTTAGCGAAGTGATTATTGGCCTTGCTCCAGATGATGATTCCGATATTGATGATATTTTTGGTCGAGTCCTGATTAGTCGCGATCCATTACAACCTATGTTCCATATTATTTGGAAATCATAATCACTTAATCTTCACCTGCTTATATTTTAGCAGGTGATTTTTTATTTCAGAGAGAAATAAAATGAGTGAAAGTCACTTTATTATTGATACTATTTTTACCTTAGCTTTCTTGGGTGCCTTTTACTGGTATATCTGCGTAGCTATTATTATCGTCATGCTCTATGCCACAATAAAAACAAAAAAAACGTTATTTCGTATCTTATTTATACTCATTGCTTTATTTTTTGCTTATTTACCTTTCATGCAATACCTCTGGTAAAAATTAAGCAAATAAAATCAAAAGCGCCCTATCCGCGCTTTTCTCTTGATCATTATTTGGGGCATATGATTTGCGTAGATAATACTAATTACTGACGCAAACTCACAGCGATACGATTAAAGGCATTCATTAATCCAATTGCCAATGTCAGATCACTCATTTCTGTATCTGTAAAATACGCTTTAACCTGCTGATAAATATTATCATCCGTACTTTTTGCTGAAATATTACTGACCACCTCTGCCCATAGCAATGCAGCTCGCTCTTTATCAGTAAAACGTTCACTCACTTGCCAACCATTTAGTGCATCTAACTTATTTTGAGCAACACCATGATTACGCAACGAATTATTGTGCATCTCTAAACAAAAAGCACAGCCATTGATTTGAGACACTCTTAAATAAACAAGCTCGATCAACGTTATATCCAGTGAACTACCTTCTAGTGCAGTTTTACATTGAATTAAGCCAGCATAAGCTTTAGGACTGAGTTTTGGGTAAGATAAGCGAAGCTTTGACATAATTTCCTCTCGATTCACAATAAAGATAAACCCACAACTAACTGTATATAAAAACAGTAATAATATATTCAATTTATAGCGATGGGTTTATCAATTTTGTGGTATTTGCGTTTAGAGGCGATGATCTTCAGTATAAGTAACTTAATTTACGACTTATTCTTTATTAGTTATTACGCGTAATATCTGTTACTCAAAGCATTTAGATGGATGAGCAATAGTTAAAAACATTGTGCCCTCTCTTGTAAGTGTACTGTCTTGTTTTATTGGTGGTGATTTGACCATTCTATCTATTTCAGTTGAAGAAAATTTATTACTTGCTTCATTATAAAAACACAAACATTGATCTTTACTCACATTACTATAGACACTTAATGTATCCATACAATATTCAATAAATTTATTTTCTCTTGATTCAGAGCAAGCGGGTAGTAAAAATAAAGATAAAATAACAATTAAGGCTTTTTTCATAACTATTCCAATGTTGTGTTAGATCTATTTAATTATGAAAAAATTATTTCATTAAAGCAGAAGGTTTATCACGATATAAATCAAACTTGGGTGAATAATTATTATTTGCACAAGATAAAAAGAGAGAACTTTCACTTTTCTCCTTATTTTTTATCTTTAATATTCCTTTATTTAGTATTTATACTTATTTTTATTTAATCTTAAATGTAACAATGGAAAAGGATTGCCTTGTCCATCTAATTCTGAACGCCCTATTTGCTCAAATCCAATATAAAGATAAAAGCCAATTGCCTGAGGATTTTGCTCATTTACATCTAACTCATCAATATGCAATGTATTTATCGCGAAAGTTGTAAGTAATTTACCACAACCATGCCCTCTAGAATTCGCATCGACAAAAAGCATTTCTAACTTATTTTCTGCTGTGCCTAAGATCCCATGAATAACATTATTATTGTCTATCGCGATATAGGTATTAAGCATAGGAAAATACTGTTCTACAATATCTTTTTTAAGCGAGAAGATAATATCTTCAGATAGAAATGTATGCGTAGCTCTAACTGAAGATTCCCAAACTGCTATCATTTCATCATAGTGTGAAGATTCTGCTTTTATTACAGTTAACATAATTCTCTCTCCATAAAATATGGCATCTTAAAGATCCTTTATTGACAGTCAAGTGACCCGAATAAAAAACACACATTTAGTGTATATTAAATGAGTTTTGATAAGTTAATATCCTACATATAGTGATGCATTTACATTTGTATTCACAAAAAGGCCACATAACGTGACCTTTTAAAAAATTATTTATTAGCTTAAAATTAGAAGCGGTAACCAACACCTAATACCCAAGTACCAAATTTTGCATTATCTAATTTAGAATATTCATAAGATGCATCAATTGCTACGTTTGGGATTGGATTAATTTGTAAGCCTACCCCATAAGCCATAGACGTTTTGCTGTATTCGTCATTAACATAATAATATTTATCTTCTTGGCTAACGTGACCAAGCCCAATTAAACCATATGCACTAAAGTAATCATTAAAACGATAGCTAGGCCCAGCCGTTAATGAAACATAATCAATTTCAGTTGAACCAATTTTTCCCCAGCGGCTATAATAATTATAAGTCAATTTTGTGTACGTCAGTGATCCAATAAAACCCCAATCATTATCAAACTCGTGATTGTATTTAAAGTTAATTCCTTTAGGTTTATCATCGATTTTATAATCACCCACTTTAATTGAGCTCTGAGCATAACCTACGGATAAAGTATTATCTAATGCTGCTTGTGCATTAAAAGAAAGTGTAGAAATAGCTAACAGTGAAGTAGAAAGAAATAAATTACGACTCATCTTTATTCTCTATATAAAAAAGGATAGACAAATGGAACTAAATTAGAATTTAGCTCTCTTATTAAATTGAGTGCAATACTCAATAAAAATTATTGATAAATAATACGTTATTTATAATATTTTATAAAGAAAATCTTATGATTAGAGCTACAATTAAAACACCATTCGCCTCAACAATAAACTTACCTTATTTTTTGCTATTATTAATGGAATATTAAGATCATAACGTTATGAAAAAGACTAATTTTGATTTATCATTAACTTCAATCGCAGTTTAAATATGATTTAAACCACGATTGATATTCTATTTTTAGAGATAACAAAAATAAAAAACACTCGCTAAGTGAAATTAATTTACTTTAACCTCTGGAGCATTGATTAATATTTAATTAAAAGCTTAAAGTGGTATTTAAAATAAATTATTTTATTAATTTTAATAGGTATAAAAAAGCCATTTATAAAGTAGCTTTTTTATACGACTAATCATACATTATTAGCAAGTTGCATTTTTAACCAAAAACTTTGCTGGCATAAATTAAAAAATTCTTTTCTACAAGGAGAAATCGGTTTGTTATTCGACTCTACAATTTCCCAAGTTATCCAATGTTCTGGACATTGAGCGTCATTATCATAGTGTTCTGTTTCTATCTCTTCTGTGCATTTCAAGATGACACCATCAGAAAATAACCAAGTATGAGTTGCCCTGGTTATTTCTGTTAAGTTATCCAAAAAATTCTGAGTACTTAAAATTTGATAGCTATCTTCTTGGTTTACAATTTGAGATATATACTTCGCTAACATCACCTTCTCTCTTGCCTTACTTCTTATTATTTAGTGTACCCATTATAAATGAGTCTAGTTTTATTACTTTATTTTTCATCAAAAGCATCCGCCATAAGTAAAAATTTAGGCTCAGCTTTTTTATATGCATTAATCATAGGGACTAATCGCTGAAAATGTTCACTAGCACAATGCACATCAAGCGCAGTATGATCTGGCCATTGTTCAATAAAGACAAAGTGACCAGGATCTTTCTCATCAACATATAAATTGTAGCTAATACACAGAGGCTCTTTCTTAGTCGCCTCAACAAGTTCGCGATAAAGAGGTAAAACAATTTCTATCGCTTCTGTTTTAATAAAATCTTCAGCAATTACTTTTAACATCACATTTCCCTTACCGTAATTGATCAATACAAAATACTGTATAAAAACACAGATAAATATAATCGAGTTAACTTAAGAGATCTACTCTCTTTACATAAGAAAATGGCATCTTTTTTAAATGCTAACAATAGAGTGTAATCCATTGAAGTGATAACAGAGTGCTGTTTCAAACAGAAAGCAGTAAGCATCAAACATTTATCTTCTATATGAGTGAAAATATGCATTTAAATAATGCGGATTCTCTTTATATAATAGCAATTCATTAAGTAATACAGAGAAAGTAGGATTGGGGGTTAACGTGTGGCTTGAACAATTTGGTGTACTCAATATCTGGACATACCTCGCAGGCATGTTTTTTATTATCCTCGTTCCTGGCCCTAATACACTCTATGTGCTAAAAACAAGCGCATCAGGTGGCGTCAGTGATGGTTATCGTGCTGCATTTGGTGTCTTTTTAGGTGATGCCATTTTGATTTTTCTCGCCTTTATTGGTGTCGCATCTGTTATAAAAGCCTCTCCAGTACTCTTTACTATTGTCCGTTTTTTAGGTGCTTTTTATCTCCTGTATTTAGGAATAAAGATTATCCATGCGACTTTTTTCTCCAAAAAAGTACATTCAGAACAAACAACAACGGTACAGAAACACGTTTTCAGAAAAGCGCTTACATTAAGTATGACCAATCCTAAGGCGATCCTATTTTATATTTCATTTTTTGTTCAGTTTATCGATTTTAATTATGCACATACCGGATTATCTTATTTAATTCTCGCTTCCATGCTTGAAGCGTTTAGTTTTATCTATCTCTCTTTTCTAATATTTGGTGGTGTAGCCCTTGCTCGTTTCTTTGGCTCACGTAAAAATATCGCAAAACTGGGTAATGGTGTTATCGGGCTTTTCTTTATGGGATTCGCAACTAAATTAGCAACATTATCATCATAGTTTTTAATAACAGATATCCATTAAAGAAATGGCAATCGAAATAAGATTGCCGTTTTTTCATCTACGATTATTTACGTATATTATAAAGTCTTATTCCTATCATTTTATTAAATACTATTCATTCTCATTTGATTTTAAGTTTAAAAACCCCTTTTTTATTTAGTTGTTATTATTTGACCTTATTTATTAGAGATAATCTTGATTAATATTACTAAAATAAATCATCAAACATTATATTATAAGTTATATAACCCTATAAATAGGTATTGAGATGAATAGCCAAATTGTTATTGACTCTAAAAAATGTATTGGCTGTAAAACATGTGAAGTTGTTTGTTCAGTCGGTCATACATCAGAAAAGGATGGAAATGATTTTCTCAATAAAAAGAATTTTCATCCAAGGATCCGCATTATTAAATTAATGCATCAATTTACAGCTTCTGTTTGCCATCAATGTGAAGATGCACCCTGTGCCCAAGCTTGTCAGACAAAAGCATTAGTGCGTGGTGAAAATTTTGTCGAAACACACCCTGAAAATTGCATTGGATGTAGAGCTTGTCTTTTAGCTTGCCCATTTGGCGCCATTGAACTTGAGAAAAAGGCGCATTCGGTACCTACTTATTGTTTAGATCTTGGTCAACAATTTCAAATTGATATCGTTAAATGTGATTTATGTAATCATAGAGAACAAGGCCCTGCTTGTGTTGAGTTTTGTCCTCAAGATGCCTTAATTTTTGTCTCTGATAATGAATTGTCACAATTGACTGCTGAACGTAGAAAAAACTCTATTTTACGTGAACTACCAACGATACCTTATTAAAGTCTATACCTATTAATAATCACCACGTGATACAAAAAGTTTATAGCCTTATTCAGTTTATATAAGGCTATTACTTCTTACTTTTTACCGCCTTGAAATCGCTTAACTGTAGTTATCTATATCGAAACCACCCTACCATCTGGTATCATTGACGACTTATCAATTTTCTTGCCATAAATAACTTTGTTTTTCACACAACTTATTACTTGACCCTATAAGATATTTTATATATTTATCATATTGTTAAGGCATCAATCCAGCGAAGAACAAAGCCTTGGTTAGCAAGTTACAGAATAATCAGCAACGATATAGAACCGTAAAAAATGAGCATCCCAAAAGAGCAGTATAATTTCAACAAACTACAAAAACGCTTACGCCGTGATGTTGGGCAAGCTATCGCTGACTTTAATATGATTGAAGACGGCGACAAAATCATGGTCTGCCTCTCTGGTGGTAAAGATAGCTACACGCTACTTTCTATCTTAATGAATCTGCAAAAAAGTGCGCCAATTAATTTTTCACTTGTTGCAGTCAATTTAGACCAAAAACAACCCGGATTCCCTGAGCATATTTTACCTGAGTATTTAAATGAACTTGGTGTGGAATATAAAATTGTTGAAGAGAATACCTATGGGATCGTTAAAGATATTATTCCTGAAGGTAAAACAACCTGCTCTTTATGCTCACGTTTACGTCGTGGTATTTTATATCGCACAGCGACAGAACTTGGTGCAACTAAAATTGCTTTAGGCCACCATCGTGATGATATTTTAGAAACATTATTCTTAAATATGTTTTATGGTGGAAAACTTAAAGGTATGCCACCTAAATTAATGAGTGACGATGGCAAACAAATCGTTATTCGCCCTCTTGCTTACGCTCGTGAAAAAGATATTGAGCGTTTTGCACAAGCAAAGCAGTTTCCAATTATCCCTTGCAATCTTTGTGGCTCACAACCGAACCTCCAACGTCAGGTTATTAAAGAGATGCTAAGAGATTGGGACAAGCGTTACCCTGGTCGTATTGAAACCATGTTTAGAGCAACACAAAATATTGTCCCATCACACTTATGTGATACTCAATTATTTGATTTTGTGAATATCAAGCATGGTGATGAAGTCATTAATGGTGGCGACTTAGCTTTTGATAAAGACGATATTCCAGCCATTCCAGTGATGTTCCAAGAAGAAGATGATGAACGCCCTGACTTTAGCAAAAACAAACTCGATATTGTTGAAGTGAAATAATGCACTCCCTCCTAAGCCTTGCATTCAGGGCTTAGGATTTTTATGACTAAATAATCGCCAATAATAAATTTAAGCAAAAAAAAACCGATGTTAATAAACATCGGTGTAATAATGGTCAATTATTCTGTATTAAGAACTCAATATGAGAAAAACTACAATTATGGAGCACAACGTTCATCGCTCAACGTTGTATTCACCTGCGAGAGTTATAATGCCAGATGTTCTATTTTAAAAAATTGATATATCTCAAACAGGGTTAGAGAATTCTTTTTTAAATCCATTTAGTTACGATTAATTTGCTGAAATTTTACAACCATCTACTACGCTTTAACCACCAAGTAACAATCACAATCAAAACAAAGAGAGATAAACAAAAAATGGTAAAACCATAAGGAAATTCATTTCCAGGTATGCCACCTAAATTGACACCAAATAGCCCTGTTAGAAACGTTGTGGGTAAAAATAACATCGCCATTAGAGACATAGTATAAGTACGTCTATTCATCGCATCTGCCATCATTGATGTTATTTCATCTGCAATCACCGCAGTACGGGAAATACTACTGTCCAAATCTTCTAAACGTCGAGAAAGTCTTTCTGAGATTTCTAACATCGTGACTCTATCGCTATCACTCATCCACGGTAATTTTTCAATAGAGAGTCTTGAAAATACATCTCGTTGAGGTGCCATATAACGACGTAAAACAATTAACTGCTTTCTTAATAATGCAAGTTCACCTCTTGCTGGTATTTGTTGATCGAGGATCATATCTTCCAATTCAATTAATTGGTCATGAAGCGTCTCAACAAATTCGCCTATTTCATCAGTCACTGCATCAGCCATTGTAATTAGCCAATCACCGCTATTTTCAGGACCATTACCAAGTTCTAATGTATGAATAACAGAATCTACAGAATTGACTCGGCGGTGGCGACTTGAAACAATTGTTTGGCTGTTAATATAAATTCTAAAAGCGACAAGCTCATCGGGCCGATCATTAGGATTATTATTAATTGTTTGCAAATTGATGACGATACCTTCACCAATGCGTTGTGCTTTTGGTCTGACGTTCTCTGCAAGTAATATATCTTTAGCAATAGGTGGAAGTAATTCTGTCTCTTGTATCCATTGAGCACTTTGTGGCTTGCGGTAATCTAAGTGCACCCAATATGGATTTTCATTTGTTGCAACCGTCTCGGCCGTGATTTCTGCTGCTCCTCCATGCCCATTAAGTTGTGCTGTATAAATAGCATCTGAATCTTGTATAACAGAGTTATTAATTGTTTTCACTTAGCTTCCTCCATAACTTTTACTTTAAAAGTAATACTTGAATTAAATACTCAACTGTCAAATATGATTAATCTACCTTCATTTTATAACGCTATGTTTTGAACCATTATTCTATACTTTTTTTCTAGTTAACTGTATATCAGCACTATTTTTGTTTCATTTATCTAAAATATCTAATTATCTTTATTACTTTAGGATTATTACACTAAATTAAATACTGATAGTTGCGTTAGTATATTAATACTTAGAACAACAGCAGGTAACTTATTTTATTTTCAGGAAAAAAGTTACCTACTGTAATTTATAATAACTATCTAACTGGTGTATACTAAATATTCTTTAATGCATTTGTTGCACCCTAAAAATAAGGTCATCAATATGAAAAAATTTATCGCTATTCCTTTATTTTTGCTTTTGGCTGGATGCAATGATGCAACTTCAACTGAAAGTGCAAATACAACATCATCTACGGGAACAACAAAAACGCTTCTAGTGGACTCACAACTGTATGATTGTGTGGGTGTCGCGCCAATGAAGTGTATGAAGGTGAAAGAGCTGCCTTCTGGAGAATGGTCCCTGTTCTATCAAAATATTGACGGTTTTGAATATAAAGCAGGCACTGAATACACATTAAAAGTTAATGTTACAGATATTCCTAACCCACCAGCAGATGCATCAAGTGTGAAATATACACTGATTGAAGTTGTAGATAAAAAGTAGAACATCGTACTAAAATCTGGCTCACAATAGGTATTAAAGCTTATTGTGAGTATTTTACCTATTACGCTCAATTTCTACTCCCTTCTATTTAAGTAATTTCTCATCATTTCATTGCACCATCATTAAAATAATTAATAAATCTTATGCTATTTAATAATTAGCTATTTATAATAGTTTGATTTTTTATTGAGTTTAAAAATAAGCACTCAAACTTTTTTTAAGAGTAATTTCAATCAATTAATATTGAAATCGACATTTATTTTACTAAAAATGGTGTTCTACACATCAACATAGAAACTCCATAATGAATAAATTAGTCCTTATTTTAATTAGTTTAGCTTTATCTTATTCCTCTACATTACATGCCTATGATAAGACGCACACCCTCTCTGGTGGCTATATTTATGGCAAAATAAAAGGTGACATAGCAAAAGGTGAAATAATCAGTTATCGTTATGAAACAGAAAATGCTTGGGGAATATTAATTTCTCTACTACGTTTAAATGCCAACCATAAAGAACATTTTATTGATCCTCGTTTTACCATACCTTCAACAATAAAATACCGAACTAAAACCACAGGACTATTAATCGGCCCAACTTATAGAATAACACCTGAAATTTCTGTTTATGCTCAAATGGGGCCTAATAAATTAAAGCATCAGGAAGATAAATATCATCCTAAAATAAATACAACAGATTCCCATGTAATTAATACAACAAGTGTAATTGGTCAAATTGGCATCGATTATAATCCTGTTAAGGATATCTCATTTAGCTTGGGCTATCTTTATTCTGATTCCACAGCTAATAAACGTCATATTGAATTAAATGCCTTACAACTCTCTTTGGGATATCGTTTTTAAATCGTGTTGACAATCTGTAGTGTCATTTAACACTTACAAAAAGAAAAACAGATATATTCATTTATAAAACCATCAAACACCATAACAAAAGCATTAATTGTTGTTATAATTAAGAATTTATAACTACAAATAAACAAAAATACGATATTTAACATCAAGCGAATTGCACAATTAGTCAAAACAATGTCGCAAAAATGTATTAACATCCTACTTGCAATGTTTATTCCTTTTGAGTCTCCTTCTGTTTTCATAACAGAGGGATTTTTTTTGTTATAAATATTTTATTAATCACTGTAACAGTTAGATACAATAAAAGGCGTGCAAAGAAAGTATTAACAATATAATTTATATTTAGATAATAAGTTACCCTGCTTTATTTTGCTACGCCCCTTTCTAAAAGGGGTTATTTTTTCTTTTTTTTATTACTTATCCATTATCTATTTTCAGCAAAAATCTTATATGGATTAAGTAAAAATACCTTTTTCATCTCTATCGTTTTATTTTTTCTATAAAAAAACACTCAATTAAATTGAGTGTTTTCTGTTTATGTTAAAATAAAGAATTGAATCAATGTTTCAATATATAAAGTGTATGGCTATAAGCAACATCTTCTGGGTTCTCAATGGGATAACCTTTTAACCACGGTTTTATCAAGCGTCCATTTGTGTATTGATAAATAGGTGCGATTGGTGCATCTTCAGCAATTATTTGCTCAGCACGGTTATACAGACTGTTTCTTTCGTTTGTATCAATAGTCATACCAGACAATGTTAATATTTCATCATATTGCTTATTCTGGTATTTAGGGATATTACCAGCGTGTTTAGAGCCTAATAAGCTTAAAAAAGTAGAAGGCTCGTTATAATCGCCAACCCATGATGCTCTTATAACATCAAAATCCCCAGAATTTCGGCTATCAATATATGTTTTCCATTCCTGATTACGTAATTCGACTTTCACGCCTAACTTTTTCTTCCACATAGAAGCAACTGCAATAGCAATTTTCTGATGATTCTCTGAATTATTGTATAGCAATGAGAGTGTTAATGGATTATGAGGGCCATATCCCGCAGCCGCTAATAAGATCTTAGCTTGACTATCTAATTCATCTTGATTGTATTCATCATAAATTGTAGGTTCTGGGGTAAAGCCCGCCGTTACATCAGGTGTAAAACGGTTTGCTGATTTCTCCCCTGTTCCTAATACTTTATCAGTGATAATTTTTCTATCTATTGCCATCGCTAACGCTTTACGTACACGAATATCTTTTGTTGGCCCCGATTGGGTATTAAAAGCATAATAATAAGTTCCTAACTGGTCAGGAATATAAACCTCATTAGGAATATCTTTCATTAATTTATGATATAAATTTTTCGGGAATGACTCTGTAATATCAATATCACCCGCTAAATAACGCTTAGTCGCATGTGATTCATGATTAATCGGCACAAAAGTGACTTTGGTTAATACTGTATTTTTATGATCCCAATAATAAGGATTTGGCGTTAATACGATCTTCTCATTAACGACTCTATCTTTTAAAACAAAAGCTCCATTTCCGACTAAATTGCCAACCTTAACCCATTCAGTGCCATATTTTTCAATGCTATGATGAGGTACAGGATATAACGAAAAATTAGTCGTTAAACTTGGAAAATATGAGACTGGTCGTTCTAATGTCACTTTTAGCGTGTTTTCGTCAAGTGCTTCCACGCCTAATGATGTCGGTTTTAATTTTCCATCAATAATCTTTTGTGCATTTTCAATAGATGCAAGTGATGCATACCATGCAAAAGGTGAAAGATTCTTAGGGTCAACTAACCTTTGCCAGCTATAGACAAAATCTGTTGCGGTTACCTTCTCACCATTAGACCATTTGGCATTATCGCGTAAAGTGAAGATCCACACACGATTATCTTCTGTACGCCAACTTTGAGCAACACCCGGAATGGGACGACCATGCTCATCTTCTATCGTCAACCCTTCAAATAAATCACGTTGCACTTGAGCTTCTGTTAATCCTACTGCATTAATAGGATCAAGTGATGCTGGCTCATCTTTTAAATGTCGAACTACTTCTTGCTTTTTATCGAGTATCGTTCCTGCGGGGACTACTGCCGCATTTATCTGCGATATGAGTAATCCTTGAACGACAAGTGCACATGAGATGACGAATATTTTGCGCATGTCTGTTTCGTCCTGTAATCTGTATGAGAATAAACTGCACAATTATAAGAGCCTGATAAAAAGGCACAATCACTGATTACAAATATTTTATAAATTTTTATGTTTTTAGTGATGACTATGCCAATAGTGGCAAATTTTAATAATGGTTAAGCATTAACGAGAATTATCGTTAATACTGAGTATTAATAACAGTTAGTCTGACAACTAATAAAGGAGAACAACAATGGCACATCAAGTTACTTTACAAGGAAATGCAGTGGCACTATCGGGTAATTTCCCAGCAGTAGGTCAAAAAGCTGCGGATTTCTCTCTTGTTGGTAAAGATCTTAATGATGTTTCTTTAGCGAATTTTGCAGGTAAACGTAAAGTTCTAAACATTTTTCCAAGTGTAGATACTGGTGTTTGTGCTGCAAGTGTTCGCCAATTTAACAAAGTTGCAAATGAATTGAATAACACGGTTGTTTTATGTATTTCAGCTGATTTACCTTTTGCTCAAGCGCGTTTTTGTGGCGCGGAAGGCTTAGATAACGTTGTGACATTATCTACAATGCGTGGTGCTGAATTTAAAGAAAACTACGGTGTTGCAATTACATCAGGTCCATTAGCTGGCTTAACAAGCCGAGCAGTGATTGTTTTAGATGAAAATAACATGGTTATCTACACCCAGTTGGTTGATGAAATTACAACTGAACCCAATTATGATGATGCGTTAAAAGCACTGAAATAATACTGATAAAAAAATAGACGAGTATTATGCTCGTCTATTTTTATTATGCACAAAATCTTACTACTCAATTATTCTTCAGACTTATCACTCTTTTTATTCGTAAGATTATATTCTCTTAGCTTATTCGCAATAGCGGTATGAGAAATACCTAAGCGTTTCGCTAATTTACGTGTACTTGGATAATCACGGTATAAACGCGTTAAAATCGAAGCTTCAAAGCGTTTTGTCATTTCATCTAACGAGCCTTCTAATAGATTCTCATCAAATAATGTTTCATCCATGTGCTCAGGTAACGTAATATCTTGAACACGCAATGTATTTCCGACTAACTGTGCCATTGCTTGATAAACAGTATTCCGTAATTGGCGAATATTACCTGGCCAAGAATATTGCATTAAATAATTTGAGAAATCAGTAGAAATGGACGGGACACCCACCTTTTGTTCTTGGCAGTACTGATTAATAAAATGAGTTGCCAACGGAATGATATCGTCCTTTCTTTCCCTTAATGGCGGTAATGTTAATGTTAATACGTTCAAGCGATAATAGAGATCTTCTCTAAATAATCCCTTTTGTACTAATTCCCACAAATTTTTCTGAGTAGCACAAATAATGCGCACATCTACATTCACTTCTTCTTCTTCACCCACTCGACGGAACGTTCCATCATTTAAAAAGCGTAGAAGTTTGATCTGCATCTGCGGTGACATTTCACCGATTTCATCAAGTAAAACAGTACCGCCATTAGCTTGCTCAAAAAAGCCCTTTTTTCCTTCAATGGCATTAGGATAAGCACCAGCTGCATAGCCAAATAACTCACTTTCAACAACATCATCAGGCATTGAAGCGCAATTTAAGCCAAGAAATGGATATCTTAAACGGCTACTTAGTAAATGGCAGGCTTTTGCTAATAAATCTTTTCCTGTACCTGTTTCACCCACTAATAACAATGGATCATTCATTATTGCCATTTTCTTTGCACGAGTAATAAGCTGCTTCATTTTAGGTGTTACGGCAATAATTTGGTCAAACCCACTTTGATCGTTAGTCACTAATCTAGGGTAATTATAAATAATTTCATTATATTTCAGTAAAACAAAAGCCCCAACGCAATGATTATATTGGTTATCGTCTGTCAGTTTAATTGGGACTATTTCCATTTCAAAATTCTGTTTTTTCACAGTAATAGGCACCTTTTGAATAAAGTGCTCTTTTTGTTCTAAAAAACGATGAATATTAAAATTTGGGATAAATTGGTTAAATGTTTTCTCAGCGTGATCATCTGGAGATAAACCAAAAAGCTGTCTTGTCGCAGGATTAAGTAATTTGACCTTACCCTTGGTATCAATAGAAAAAACAGGTACAGGAACAGATTCTAATAATGTCCAAATTGCACGATGTTCTTGCTCTGATGGCATAAATGCAACAGTACGTACATCAATAACACCATTTATTCGACGTATCTCCGCCATAAGAGGCTGAAATATATTAAAATCTATCTGTGAGAAATTCAGGTAAATAAGACCAATTGGGAATATTTCAATTCCACGCAAATCAATATTTTTTAATACGAGCAGATCTAATAATTCACGGGTTAACCCGATGCGATCTTCACAAGTGACCTCTAAACGCATTATAAACCTTCTTAATACTGAGTGACCCTGAACTAATTCTAGATATTATACATAAATATCAACGAAATAAAGAGGATTGTCAGCAAAGGTTGACACCACTAGCATTTATTTTTACACAACTAAATCAATCTCCTAATTTTTAAGCAAGATTATTTATGCTTTAAAAAAACCGAATAACGAAAATGAAGAGGTTTTTATTATTTTTTTTAGTTCAAAATCGATAAGATATTCCACGTCCTTTACCAAAGGGCTTAATTCTCGACGGATCACCTTTTTGATAGTTTTACATCCATTATCAAAACAAAAGAGGAGATACTCTAATGCGTTTATTGCCTTTTCTTTCTTATCCGACTCAGTCAGATATTCAAAAAATTGGGATATCTCTTTTATTTGAAATGACTTAGGTTGCTTTTGATATTGTCTTTTTTTAATCTCACTGATCGTTTCATCAAGAATAGGGATTAAAATACTTAATTGGTTGTCAATGTTTGAAACATTAAACTCTGAACTCAGGTAGAGTTGACGTCTTGATTTAGAGAGTTTTTTTATTACTGAAATTTGTATTTCTTTCATTTTTTAACCTTCTTAGAATAATTATTTATTAACTATTTTCTATTTTTTATAAATAAAAAACCGTCTCTGTTTATTAAATAACGAATAACTTACAAATTAGATGTTTGAAAATATATTAATAGAATAGGTCTGCGATACATTCTTGCGGTAACATTTAACGCTATTTATTAAACCAAACTCAAGACTATTTTCTTTCAAAAAAGGAATATTTTGATTAAAATTACAAATATTTCACTAGAGGAAAACATATTAATCTTTATATACAAATAGTTACAACCATCTCAAATTTTGTAAAAATTGACTCTTTTTAAAATTTTTTATCACGATAGTTCCCATTTAAAACAATAACATTATTAGTAATAAAATTATAAAAATACTTTATAGCATTTGATGACTTATTTTAAAATAATATTTTATCATCTTTCTTATTAGGGCTATTTTATATAAATAACACTTTGCCAATCTTTATACAAAAAAACCGCGGAATGACTTCTGCGGTTTTTATTTAAAATTATTAAAAGGTGAAAATAATAATTTATTCTTTTTTCTTACTACCAATAGTATTTTTTAATTTTCCAATTAGCTCTTTTCTAAAATCGCCTAGCTTAGGTTTATTATCGTCAATCCAAGGTAAAGGACGGCATAATTCCATTGCTTTTATTCCTAAACGCGCTGTTAATAAACCTGCGCCAATACCTTGAGCGGCTCTTGTTGATAATCGTGCTGCAAGATCTTGTGAAAGCCAGTCCATTCCAACTTCTCTAACCAGTTCTGTCGCACCCGCAAATGCGATATTGACTAGAACAAGGCGAAAGAGTTTTAGACGACTATAGTAACCTAATTCGATACCGTAAATTTCTGCAATACGATTAATTAAACGAATATTACGCCAACCAATAAAAGCCATATCAACCATTGCCAGCGGACTGACAGCGATCATTAAGGTTGACTCTGCTGCAGAACGACTAATTTCAGCTCTAGCTTGTTTATCCAAAATAGGTTGAACAAGTTGACTATAAAGTTCTAATACTTCCTTGTCGTTATGGGTGTCGTGTAATGCACTTTGCCAACGAATTAATGCAGGGTGTTGTGAGCTAATACCCGCTTGTTTAGCGAGTTTTTCACAAAATGGCCGACCATTCCCCATCGCATGGCTATAAAGTAACTCTTTTGCTTTATCTCTTTCATCTGCCCGTTGACGTAAACGATAAATACGGCGCCACTCTGTTATCACTGATCCAATCCCAGCAACAACAATTAACCCACCCGCACTGGCTGCACCCAACGCAATCCAGTCAGAATTTGCCCATGAGTCATAAATCCACTGTCCCGTTTGGGCAATAACACTGATCCCTAAAATGGTACTTGCAATCGTTAATAAACGTTTCCAGAGACTTTTTTTCGGTTTTAAAATTGATTGAACATCACCTTCTAATTGCCCTTCATTCTCTTCATCCAATTGTGGATCAATAGGCAAAAATTGCTCATTTTCATTAAAGCCAACACCTTTTTTCAAGGTGATTTCTTCTTGAAGTATCGGTTCTTTAAAATCAATTCGTGATTTTAATGGCTCCGTCATTTTAATTTATCCCCTAACAAAAACTCCATTGCACTATCCATACGAATATGAGGAACCGCACTATCTCTTGATATTTGTTGCGGCCTAAAAGATTCGAAACTAAACCCTTGTTTTTCCCAAAATGTTTTTTCAGGTAATCGCTTAGGAACCTCACCGGGAAAATATACTAATGGTGTGTTATCGCTTAAACGAAAACCTTTTAAGGCTGGTATTTTTTCGCCATGATGATCAACAATCCCACTTTCAGTTGCCGCAATAGAAGCTAGTCCCATGCAATCTATACTGATCCCCTCAAAAATAGCATTTTGTTTAGCGTCTTGAATAAGCTGTTGAAGCAATGACACTAAGTTTTCGTGTTGATCAACCGTGATATGGTCGGCTTTTGTGGCTGCAAACAGAAGTTTATCGATACAAGGTGAAAATAAGCGTCTAAGTAAAGTTCTTTTTCCATAATGAAAACTGCGCATTAATTGTGTTAATGCTTGGCGCATATCATTAAAAACATCTGCACCTTGATTTAAAGGTTGTAGGCAATCAACCAAAACAATCTGTCTATCAAATCCTTGGAAATGATCACGATAAAAACCTTTTACAACATGCTGTCCATAATATTCATAACGCTGTTTTAGCATACCAATATTAGTGCGTTTATCTGCATTCTTTAATTTAGCAATATCATATTGTTGCAAATCAGCCCAAGGAAAAAACTGCAAAACAGGTGCTCCTGCTAATTCACCAGGTAATACAAAACGTCCAGGTTGAATAAAGTGAAGCCCTTCTTCCTTGCACGATAATAAATAGTCTGTGTAAGCGGAGGCTATATCAGCTAATAACGTTTCATCAGCTGGCGCAAAAGGATCACATTTTTTAAGGAGTAATTGCCAATGCTGTTCTGGTGATGTTCTTTGGCGATTGACCTTATTCATTTGCTCTGACCATTCAAAATAGTCTTGCTCAAGCATAGGTAAATCTAATAGCCATTCGCCTGGGTAATCAACAATTTCTAAATAAAGAGAAGATGTTTCTTTTATAAAACGTGTGAAAGATTCATTCGAGCGATAACGTAGTTGTAAACGAATTTCGCTGACCCCTTTTGTAGGAACGGGCCAACTTGGCGGTGTATGATAAAGAGATTCCATTCCCTCATCATAAGTAAAACGAGGAATATTTAAATTATGTTGAGGAATGCGTTTTACACCTAGTAGTTGTTTATTTCGTGCAGCCGAAAATAGTGGTAAACGCGCGCCTGTATGCACATTAATAAGTTGATTAACTAAAGAGGTAATAAATGCTGTTTTACCACTTCGACTTAATCCAGTTACGGCCAAACGAAGATGTCTATCAACACCACGATTAATAAAAGCTGTAAGTTCATTTTGTAGGCGTTTCATGTTTCTCCCAAGACATTTGACGCGATAGCTTATTAAAACCTGCTTTGATAATAGGTTCAGCTATCAATAGAACCAGCCAACGTAACGGTTTGCTACTTACTCGTTTTAATATACCGCCTGTGATTGCGGCTGGCCCAAATAAAGTGAATAACATTAACCCAAATGTTAACCCTTTTTTGGCTAATTGGGCGAGTTTATTTGTTTTTAAAGAAACGAATACTTGATTGAAATTCACAATAGGCTCCTCAATCAGAAATTTTATTCTCTCACAATACAAGCGTTGAAAAAGATAAACGGGCTGAAAGAAAGACGCTCCTAAAATGGAGCGTCTTATCAGATTAAATGGCAAAAATATTACAAATCTCGAAAACGTTTATTTAACTGATAAGTAGAAGAAGTAATATAACGTTCCATTTGTTGTAAACGTTTTTCACCTTGCATCAATTGATTATCTACCCCGCTTAAAATGTCTTTTAAGCTCTCTTGCTGATTTTCACCTTGCTGGTAATTAGCAGGAGCTGGCTCCATGAAGAAACTTAAAACAAAATAAGCAACAATAGTTAAACCGAAAAAACCAGCAAACAGCGCAATCACCGCAATAACCCTGATAAGCAAAACAGGAATATTAAAATAATGGGCAAGCCCAGCACATACACCACGGATCATGCCCTCTTGTGGCAAGCGATACAATTGTTTGCTTTGCATCGTCATTGTGATTGCCTCCAGTTAGGATGTTCTGCATCAAGTATTTGTTCTAACGTCTTAATGCGTTCCTGCATTTGCTGAGCTTTATCCACCAGCGCGCTCAGTCGCTGCATTTCTTGATGGGTTAACTGAACATTACCTCCACCTTTCTGACTGTTGTAGTGCAACCACAACCAAATAGGGAGAATAAATAAAACGAAAATTGTCAGTGGTATTCCCAGAAATATATAGCCCATTACATATCCTTTATAAGATGGTTATTACGCTTGCTGTTACTCTTTATTGATATTGATTTTAGCTTTTAATGCCGCTAATTGCGCGCTAATTTCATCATCAGCTTTTAATTCAGCAAACTGTTGCTCTAAAGATTTTTCCTTTCCTAAACCATAACTTTGAGCTTCACCTTCCATATGGTCAATACGGCGTTCAAATTGTTCAAAACGCGCCATTGCTGCATCCATTTTACCACTGTCTAATTGGCGACGAACTTGGCGAGATGAATTTGCTGCTTGATGACGCACAACTAAAGACTGCTGTTTTGCGCGTGTTTCAGTTAGCTTGTTTTCTAATTCGCTAATTTCGCCTTTTAAACGAGTTAGCGTTTCATCAATAATAATCAGTTCGTGTTTCAATGTGTCATTAACTGATGCTACACGTTGTTTTTCGATTAATGCTGCACGAGCTAAATCTTCCTTTTCCTTGATAAGAGCTAACTCTGCTTTATCTTGCCAATCTTTCATCTGTTTTTCAGCTTGTTCGATACGGCGCTCTAATCCTTTCTTTTCAGCTAAAGTGCGTGCAGAAGTTGTACGGATCTCAACTAACATATCTTCCATTTCTTGGATCATTAGGCGGATCATTTTTTCAGGATCTTCCGCTTTATCTAATAAAGAAGCGATATTGGCATTAATAATGTCAGCAAAACGTGAAAATATACCCATGATGTTATCCTTAATAGCTATGCTAATTAGTGACGTTAAATTATTTCAGTAATGGCGCACTGTCGTAACGCCGGCATACTTTAGTTAATACAATTTGCGTGCCAACTTTTAAAATTCACTTAAGCTATTAATAATAGGTAATTTATATTGTTCGCCTATTTTTCGAACACCTGATAGACTGGTAAAAAATACCTCTATATGGTGAATTTAACCAATGAATGAGAATTTAGAGACAATAATCGGCGTTGATAGTCAATTTATTGATGTATTAGAACAAACCTCAGCACTTGCTCAATTAAAAAAGCCTGTATTAATTATTGGTGAACGAGGTACAGGCAAAGAGTTGATCGCTCATCGATTACACTATCTTGCTCCTTGGTGGCAAGGACCTTTTATTTCAATCAACTGTTCTGCGCTCAATGACAATTTACTTGATTCTGAGCTTTTTGGTCATGAAGCAGGCGCTTTTACTGGTGCTAGAAATCGCCATCAAGGGCGTTTTGAACGTGCGGATGGAGGTTCTCTTTTTCTTGATGAACTGGCGACTGCTCCCATGCTTGTGCAAGAAAAGCTTCTGCGCGTCATTGAGTATGGTCATTTAGAGCGCGTTGGGGGAAGTCAATCTCTGCATGTGGATGTTAGGCTTATTTGCGCGACAAATGCAGATTTACCCGCAATGGCGGAAGAAGGTAAATTTCGTGCCGATTTACTCGATAGATTGGCGTTTGATGTTATTAGACTCCCGCCATTAAGAGAGCGACGTGCAGATATTATGTTGCTTGCTGAAAACTTCGCTATCTCAATGTGCCAAGAGTTAGGTTTACCTTTTTTTCCTGGTTTTAGTGATAGTGCGCGCCAAGTGCTTTTAGATTATTCATGGCCAGGTAATATTCGTGAGCTAAAAAATGTTGTTGAACGCTCAGTTTATCGTCATGGAACCTGCGACAACGTACTCACTAATATTATTATTGATCCCTTTGCTGGCCTTCAGTCGCCAAAAACCCCCACATTAAAAAAATCACCAAAAGAAAATTTTTCACTACCCATATTACCGTTGGATTTACGCCAGTGGCAAAATGATGTAGAAAAAAAATTAGTAAATAGTGCATTAAAAGAGAGCTTATATAACCAGAAAGAGGCGGCTGAAAAATTATCACTAAGTTACGATCAATTTAGAGGGCTAATTAAAAAACATCAAATAATAACTTAATTTATTGATAAATATAGTTTTTTAACTCCTAGGCTGGGAGGGGTGTAAACAATAGGCAAAAAAAAAAGCCAGCACCCGAGCTGGCTAGTAAAAAATACTGGAAGCAATGTGAGCAATGTCGTGCCCTCTGCGGAAAACCTCTTACCGCCGAAGGACAATACGGATGATAATCTTTATCATTAGCATTTGTAAAGCATTTTATTGAGAATTTTTCTCACTTTGTTTTTTTGACTATTTGGGGATAGAAAGTTTTTTAAGTTACAATAGCAAAATCGTTTCTCTAAAAGACATTATTTATGCGCCCTATTTTATTTATTGGTACTTTGCTACTCACCTTTACAAGCGTAACTTGTATTGCGGATGTAGCACCAAAAACACAAGCACCATCTATAACGCTTGAGCCAACTCCAATTAATCAAAATGGCTTTGTTTACTGTGTTGATGGCAGTGTAAATACCTTTAATCCACAACTATCAAGTAGTGGATTAATTATTGATCCTCTAGCTGCACAGCTCTATGACCGTCTTTTAGATGTCGACCCTTACACTTATCGCCTGATCCCTGAAATTGCAGCTCGATGGGAAACATTAGATAACGGCGCGACATACCGCTTTTATTTACGTAAAAATGTCTCCTTTCAACAAACATCTTGGTTCACACCAACACGTAAACTTACCGCTGATGATGTTATTTTTAGTTTTGAAAGGATGATCAATCCACAAAATCCTTTCAATCAAATTAATGGCGGGAAATACCCCTATTTTGACAGCTTAAGTTTTGCCAATAATATCCAATCGATAAAAAGACTAGGTCAATACACGGTAGAATTTAGCTTAAAAGAGCCTGACGCCTCTTTTCTATGGCATTTAGCAACACATTACGCCCCTATTCTTTCTGCCGAATACGCCCAAAATTTAGAAAAATCAGGCGATCAAACACAGCTTGATTGGAAACCAGTAGGAACAGGCCCTTTCTTTTTAGATGAATATCAACCAGGGCAATTTGTTCGTTTATTTAGAAATAAAGATTACTGGAAAGGCCAACCCAAAATGCAACAGATTGTTATTGATATGGGTGCAGGTGGTACAGGCCGTATATCTAAATTACTCACTGGTGAATGTGATGTTTTAGCCTATCCTGCCGCAAGCCAATTAAAAGTCTTACGTGACGATCCACGACTAAGATTAACGTTGCGTTCTGGTATGAATATCGCTTATTTAGCCTTTAACACCAGCAAACCACCCCTAAATGATCTTAAAGTTCGTCAAGCTATTGCTTATGCCATTAACAACGAACGTTTAATGGAATCTATTTATTATGGTACGGCAGAAACGGCAGCATCAGTGCTTCCTCGCGCATCTTGGGCTTATGATAACCGAGCAAAAATTACAGAATATAATCCTGAGAAATCGAAACAAATTCTTAAAGAGCTAGGCCTTGATGGGCTGAAATTAAATCTTTGGGTACCTAGCGCCTCACAATCTTATAATCCAAGCCCATTAAAAATGGCGGAACTTATTCAAGCAGACTTAGCGCAAGTGGGTATTCAAATGAGCATTCGTCCTATTGAAGGACGATATCAAGAAACGAGTATGATGGATCGCACTCATGATATGACCTTATCTGGTTGGTCAACTGACAGTAACGATCCTGATAGTTTTTTCCGTCCTCTCTTTAGCTGTGCAGCCATTGGCTCACAAACTAACTTAAGTCATTGGTGTTTACCTAACTTTGATGATATTTTGAAAAAAGCGCTTTATAGTCAGCAACTTGCTTCAAGAATGGATTATTATCATGAAGCTCAAGATATTCTTGCTCAAGAGTTACCAGTGTTGCCTTTAGCAAACTCTTTACGTATGCAAGCATATCGTTATGATATTAAAGGATTGGTATTGAGTACTTTTGGTAATGCGTCTTTTGCTGGTGTTTATCGAGAGGCAGAAGTAGACGAACAAAATCACAAGAAAGAGGCTATAAAATAATCCATGATTATTTATTCAATACGTCGATTGCTTTTATTGCTTGTGACACTGTTCTTTTTGTCGCTAGTGAGCTTTAGCCTAAGTTATTACACACCAAATGCCCCGTTAAGTGGTGCATCACTCACCGATGCCTACTTTTTTTATGCCCATAATATGATCCATTTTGATTTTGGTATTTCCTCTATCAATGGTGAACCTATCAAAGCGCAATTAGTAGAGGCACTTCCAGCGACCATGGAGCTTTGTACATTAGCTTTTCTTTTTGCCCTTATTGTAGGTATTCCTGCTGGTATTATTGCGGGAGTTTGGCGTAATAAATCCGCTGATATTATTATCAGTAACTTCGCGCTTTTAGGTTTCTCTGTGCCAGTATTTGGACTTGCATTGCTGCTAACGCTTTTCTTCTCACTAAAATTGGGTTGGCTACCTGTTTCAGGCCGTATTGATTTGCTTTATAACTTGCAGCCTATTACAGGCATTGCATTAGTGGATGCGTGGTTATCTGATTCACCTTATCGTCAACAAATGATCATTAATGTATTACAGCATTTAATTTTACCTGTAATAACTCTGGCTATTGCGCCAACAACCGAAGTTATTCGATTAATGCGAAACAGTACGGAAGAAATTATGTCAGAGAACTATGTGAAAGCAGCCGCAACTCGAGGTCTTTCACGTTTTACAATTATTCGTCGCCATATTCTTCATAATGCTTTACCTCCAATCATCCCTAAATTAGGCTTACAGTTCTCCACCATGCTTACGCTAACTATGGTAACAGAAATTGTATTTAACTGGCCGGGGCTTGGTCGTTGGTTGGTTACAGCAATCCGTCAACAAGATTACTCTGCTATTTCAGCTGGTGTAATGTTGGTGGGTTCAATGGTCATTATTGTCAACGTTTTATCAGATATTGTGGGCGCAATGAGCAACCCAATGAAACACAAGGTGGGATATGCCTTTAGATAGCCAATTTTATAAAGAGAAAAAAACACCCACACCCGCTGCGGTGATTTGGCAATGTTTTTCTAAAGACGTTATCTCAATGGTAGGGTTTTATGGCGTTCTTTTTCTCTTAGTGCTCAGTATTATAGGCCCTTATATTGCGCCTTATGCACTCGACCAACAATTTTTTGGCCATCAACTCACTCCACCATCTTGGTATCAAAACGGCAATGTCTCTTATTTCTTTGGTACAGATGATTTAGGACGTGATGTATTCAGCCGAATTTTAATTGGTACAAGCATGACCTTTGGTGGTGCATTTATTGTTACTTTTGCAGCGACACTGATGGGATTAATTATCGGTTGTTTTGCAGGTATGACTCATGGCTTAAAATCCGCTATTCTCAATCATATATTAGATACCCTGTTATCAATTCCATCCCTACTGCTTGCTATTATTGTTGTGGCTTTTGTTGGAACAAGTCTTGGTCATGCGATGATAGCGATTTGGCTGGCGCTGTTACCGCGTTTAGTCAGAATGATTTACTCTGCGGTTAATGATGAATTAAACAAAGAGTATGTTATTGCTTCTCGACTTGATGGTGCATCGAACATTTCCATTTTATGGTATACCGTACTGCCTAATATTACGCCTGTATTAGTTTCTGAATTAACACGCGCTTTCTCAATTGCTATTCTTGATATTACAGCATTAGGTTTTCTCAATTTAGGTGCCCAACTTCCTTCACCAGAATGGGGAGCGATGTTAGGTGATTCGTTAGAGTTAATATATGTTGCTCCTTGGACAGTCTTAATTCCAGGCGCCACAATTATGATAAGCGTTTTACTGGTGAACCTTTTAGGTGATGGTTTACAGCGTGCAATAAATGAGGGAGTTGAATAATGCCTTTATTAGATATACGCAATTTAACCATTGAATTTATGACACCCGATGGTCCAGTAAAAGCGGTAGATCGTGTTTCTATAACCTTAAATGAAGGTGAAGTGAGAGGTCTTGTTGGTGAATCAGGGTCGGGTAAAAGCTTAATTGCAAAAGCGATTTGTGGCGTTACAAAAGATAATATCAGTGTGACAGCCGATCGCTTTCGTTTTGATGATATCGACTTACTTAAATTATCACCAAGAGCTAGACGCCGTGTCATTGGTCATAATGTTTCAATGATTTTCCAAGAGCCACAATCTTGTCTTGATCCTGCTACAAAAATTGAGCAGCAACTTATACAGGCAATTCCTGGTTGGACTTTTAAAGGCCATTGGTGGCAACGCTTTCATTGGCGAAAGCGTCGCGCAATTGAACTATTGCACCGTGTAGGTATTAAAGATCACAAAGATATTATGCGCAGTTATCCTTATGAATTAACCGAGGGTGAATGCCAAAAGGTGATGATTGCCATTGCCATTGCAAATCAGCCTCGATTGCTGATTGCGGATGAACCGACTAACGCTATGGAGCCGGCAACACAAACCCAAATTTTTCGTTTACTGACTCGACTTAATCAAAATAACAATATGACCATTTTGTTGATTAGCCATGATTTGCAATGGATGAGCAAATTGGCGAATAAAATTACGGTTATGTATTGTGGTCAAACCGTCGAAACAGCATCCCCTGACGAGTTATTAGTGACACCTTATCACCCTTATACTCAGGCTTTGATCCGCTCTATTCCCGATTTTACCAACTCATTGGCACATAAGAGCCGTTTAAATACATTACCCGGCGCAATCCCCTCTCTTGAGCATTTACCGGTGGGGTGCCGCTTAGGACCTCGCTGCCCTTATGCGCAGCGACAATGTATTGAAGCACCTAGGTTACGTTTATTTAAAAACCATGCCGTGGCTTGTCATTTTCCGTTAAATGTGGAGCCAACTGATGTTCGATAAGCTGCTTGAGGTGAAAAATCTATCAAAAACATTTCGCTATCGTACCGGATTATTTCGGCGTCAGCAGTTAGAAGCCGTAAAACCTGTGAGTTTTACGCTAGAACCCAAGCAAACTTTAGCTATTATTGGCGCTAATGGTTCGGGAAAATCTACACTAGCGAGAATGTTATCAGGTGTGACAGAGCCTACGGGTGGCGATATTTTTATTAATGGGCATCAACTGACTTTTGGTGATTACCCTTATCGTAGTCAGCGAATTAGAATGATATTTCAAGATCCCACCAACTCATTAAACCCGCGCCAGCGTATTGGTCAAACATTAGAGATCCCTTTACGCCTGAATACAGACTTAAGTGCGATTGAGCGTGAAAAACGAATTTATCAAACATTACGCCAAGTGGGTCTTTTACCTGAACATGCAAACTATTATCCTCATATGTTTGCATCAGGTCAGCGCCAACGAATTGCGCTTGCACGAGCATTGATATTACAACCTCAAGTCATTATTGCCGATGAGGCAATAGCTTCGCTGGATATGTCTTTACGCTCACAAATAATAAACTTGATGTTAGAACTGCAAGAAACCCATGATATTGCCTATATTTATGTGACACAAAACTTAGGCATGACAAAACATATTAGCGATAAAATCATAGTGATGGATAATGGCGAAGTCGTTGAACGTGGTAATACAGCAGAAGTCCTTGCGTCACCATTACATGAAGTTACTCGAAGATTGGTAGCAAGTCACTTTGGTGAAGCCTTAACAGCAGAAGCTTGGCGTCAAGATTTGACTTAAGTGTAAACAATATAAGCATAATGTTGATTGCACATTATTTCACCCTTTTCCCTTAACTCCTCGGAGGTGCTAGGGAAATTAAACAAATTTACAAATGTCGTGGTAGAATCAGCCACGTTTATTAACAATAAGCGTGATAACCTAACAGATAAATAAAACTGTGAATGATGTTATTATCGCGATTTACGAAAAAACAAGGATACAGCTATGGGCTTTATGACCGGCAAACGCATTCTTATTACTGGTGTTGCTAGTAAATTATCAATTGCTTATGGTATTGCCAAAGCTATGCGTGACCAAGGTGCAGAACTTGCATTTACTTACCAAAATGAAAAACTGAAACCACGCGTTGAAGAATTTGCAGCATCATTAGACTCAAATATCGTATTAGAGTGTGATGTGTCAAAAGACGAAAGCATCGATACCATGTACGCAGAACTTGCAAAAGTTTGGCCAAAATACGATGGTTTTGTTCACTCTATCGGTTTTGCTCCTGCTGACCAATTAGATGGCGACTACGTTAATGCCGTAACTCGTGAAGGCTTTAAAATTGCTCACGATATCAGTGCATACAGCTTCGTTGCTATGGCGAAAGCAAGCCGTGAAATGCTAAATCCAAATTCAGCTCTATTAACTCTGACTTATTTAGGTGCTGAACGTGCGATCCCTAACTATAACGTTATGGGTCTTGCGAAAGCCTCTTTAGAAGCTAACGTTCGTTATATGGCAAATGCTATGGGTCCTGAAGGTATTCGTGTTAACGGTATCTCAGCAGGTCCGATCCGTACATTAGCGGCATCTGGTATCAAAGATTTCCGTAAAATGTTAAGCCATTGCGAGTCAGTAACTCCTCTGCGTCGTACTGTAACAACGGAAGATGTGGGTAATACAGCCGCATTCTTATGCTCTGACTTATCTGGTGGTATCACAGGTGAAATCATTCACGTAGATGGTGGTTTCAGCATCGCTGCAATGAATGAATTAGAATTAAAATAATTCTGTTCTATAAATAAATAGAAGCCAGTCTTACTGTTAAGGCTGGCTTTTTTATTATAACAATGCTGCTATTTATCCTTACTTTTTAATTGATTTTTTTCTTCTATTTTTTAGCTTATTCCTATAATCTTTTTTTATACTAGCGCTAAAATAATCACCTATTAATAAAAGGACTTAATGTATGAAGAAATTTAGATTTCTGTTTTATATTTTTGCTCTTATTGGTGCAATTATTTTTGTTGTGGCGTTGTTTGTTATTAAATCTGAATTAAATGTAGTAAGAAATGGAATAGAGACAACAGGTGTTGTTATTGACCAAAGTGTGAGTAAATCTTCGGATGATAGAAGTATTTATCACCCTATTATTCGATTTAATACTGAAGATAATAGAGAAATAACGTTTCGCTCACCGGAAGGTGGCAATCAATCCCGCTTTTATCTTGGTGAAAAGATTAACGTTATTTATCTTCCAAGTGATCCACAAAGAGCAACAATAAACAATTTTTTAGGCTTATATGGCGCGGGTACTATATTAAGTATTTTTGGATTGGTATTTGCATCAACAGGGCTTATCCCTTTGTATTTTATCAGAAGAAGAGCAACAAGGGATCAACGACTAAAACGTGATGGGATGCCTATCAATGTAAAAATATCCGAAATTATTATTAATAGTCATATTCGTTTTAATCACCGTTCTCCCTATCAAATTATTGCTGATTATCATGATACATTAAACAATCGATTAATTCGTTATAAAAGTGGTTATATCTTTTTTGATCCCACGCCTTATATTAATAAAGAGCTTGTTACAGTCTATGTTGATAAACGAAATCCAAAAATCTATTACCTTGATATTTCTTTTTTACCCTCCTTTGAAGAGTCATAATTGAAGACGTCTTATATCCTATTAATATAAGGGGCATTTGTTTTCGTGTATTTTCATCAATTAACTGCCTTGTTCACAGATTTACAAAAGCCTTTTTTATTCGCACCATTTGAGTTTGCTAATTTCTTAGAACCTCTTATCATCTTATATTAGTGAAGATATTCTGATATCTGTAAGTTAATTCACCACCTCATTGATAGGGAGCTATTCAATATGAAATTGTACTACACGCCAGGTAGTTGCTCGCTTTCCCCTCATATCGTTTTACGTGAAACCGGTTTAGATTTTTCAATAGAGCGCATCGACTTACGTGCTAAGAAAACAGAATCGGGGAAAGATTTTCTAACCATCAACCCAAAAGGCCAAGTCCCTGTTCTTCAATTAGATAATGGTGATATTTTGACTGAAGGTGTTGCAATTGTTCAATACCTTGCAGACTTAAAACCAGATAGGAATTTAATTGCACCGCCAAAATCGCTAGAACGTTACCATCAAATTGAGTGGTTAAACTTTCTTGCCAGTGAAGTACATAAAGGCTATAGCCCTCTATTTTCACCAGATACACCTGAAAGCTATGTGGCTGTTATTAAAACTAAATTAAAAAGTAAATTTGCTTATATTAATGATGTATTAAGCAAGCAAAAATGTGCATGTGGTGAGCATTTTACGGTTATTGATGCCTATTTGTTTACATTAAGCCAATGGGCACCGCATGTCGGTTTAGATTTAACTGACTTAACACATCTGCAAGATTACCTAAAGCGTATTGCACAACGCCCTAATGTACATAGCGCACTGGTCACTGAAGGGTTAATTAAAGAGTAAGTTAAAACGTAATAAAAAATAAACTTAATACAATAAAAAAGCGGACGCAATATTCATATCCGCTTTTTCTTTTCTTAGGATTTGTGTGGTTTAATCTATCTGTGTTGCACAGAATCTGTGTGTTGGATGCACCATTTGATCTTGAGCAGCAACAAGTTGCAGTTCGTACTCATTCATCTCTTTCGTTTTTAGCATCACTTCATAAACTGCCGCGGCAACGTGTTCTAATGCAGTTTGTAATTCAACACCTTTAAGTAAATCCACTAGCATTAAACCACTGGTTAAATCACCGACACCCACAGGTTGACGCTCACCAAAATCAACTAATGGACGGCTCACATGCCAACTATGTTCTGCGGTAACTAGCAGCATTTCAAAGCGATCATGACGATATCCAGCGCGTGATAAGTGTTTTACTAATACGACTTTTGGACCTTGTTTGCACAATTCACGAGCGGCTTTCACACATTCATCAACATTATGAAGGGCTTTGCCACCACTTAATGTTTCAAGTTCTAACAAATTAGGCGCAATGATATCGCTGATAAGTAACGCTTCTTCACACAGTACACCAGATACTTCTGGCGGCACGATACACCCTTTTTCAGGATGTCCCATTACAGGATCACAAAAATACCAGGCGTTAGGGTTCGCTTGTTTTACTTTTTTAACGATATCAACAATGCGTAAACCTTGTTCAGCCGATCCCAAATAACCACTTAGTACGGCATCACATTGTGAAAGTTTACCAATTGCGGCAATACCATCAACAATCTCAGTAATATGTTCTGCTGACATGACGCAGCCAGTCCATTTTTCTGGATATTGTGTGTGATTTGAAAATTGCACTGTATTTAGAGGCCAAACATTTACCCCCATACGACGCATTGGAAACTCAGAGGCGCTGTTACCTGCATGACCGAAAACAACATGTGACTGAATAGAGAGTATATTTTTCATGACATAAACCGATTATTGTGAATACACACAACACCCAAGCTTTATCATCATAGGCGAGGTATATACGTTTATTTATTGTTATTAAGAAAAAGGGCAACTCACCGGCTGCCCTTTACTGTCAATTATTTCCAGATAACGAGGCAGTAATGTTTTTTACCGCGACGCAAAATGGAGTAATGACCAAATAAGAAATCTTTTTCTTCAAAGACGTATTCAGGATTGTCTTGTTTTTCGCCATTAATTGAAACTGCGTTAGAGCCAATCATTGTACGAGCCTGACCGCGAGAAGGAACTAATTCTGCGTTAACCAGTGCTTGTTGCAAATCACTGCCTTTTTCTAACTCAATTGTTGGCATACCATCTTGTGCTAATTGCTCAAGGTCAGCTTGTGTTAAGTCTGCAATTGCACCAGAGAATAAGCTTTCTGTAATACGTTTAGCTGCGATTAAACCTTCTTCACCATGAACTAAACCAGTAACTAGTTCTGCTAATACACGTTGAGCACGAGGCGCTTGACCGCTATTTTTATCTTCTTCTTCAAGTGCATTAATTTCTTCAATGCTCATAAATGTGAAGAATTTTAAGAAGCGATAAACGTCAGCATCTGCTGTATTGATCCAGAATTGGTAGAATTTGTATGGGCTTGTTTTCTTAGGATCTAACCAAACCGCACCGCCTTCTGTCTTACCGAATTTAGTTCCATCAGATTTAGTAATTAATGGTACAGTCATACCAAATACTTGTTTCTGATTGAAACGACGGGTTAAATCGATACCTGAAGTGATATTACCCCACTGATCAGAGCCACCGATCTGTAATTCAACACCTAAATGCGTATTTAATGACGCAAAGTCATAAGCTTGTAATAGGTTATAGGCAAATTCAGTAAAAGAGATACCCACATCGTCACGGTTTAAACGTTGTTTAACCGCTTCTTTGTTGATCATTTGGTTCACAGAGAAGTGTTTACCGATATCACGCAGGAATGTCAGCACATCCATTTGACCAAACCAGTCATAGTTGTTTGCTAATTCCGCACTGTTTTCACCACTGTTGAAATCTAAGAAAGGTGACACTTGTTTACGAATTTTTTCTACCCATTCGTGAACAGTATCTTGGGTATTCAGTTTGCGCTCAGTGGCTTTAAAACTAGGATCACCAATTAGACCCGTTGCACCACCCACCAACGCCACAGGCTTATGCCCGGCTAGTTGGAATCGTTTTAAACACAGCAAAGGAACCAAATGCCCCAAGTGCAGGCTATCAGCGGTAGGATCGAAGCCACAATAGAGAGCGATAGGACCTTGCTCCAAACGCTCTACTAAAGCTGCCTCATCCGTGACCTGAGCGATTAGCCCACGCTCCTGCAATTGTGTGATTAGGTTCTTGCTAGACATCAATGACTCCATCGGTTTATTGTTTTTTTGTCTATTAAAATATAAGTGAAACACAAGTGGTATAGCATAAAGCGCCACTACATTAAGTACCAGTAGAAAAAGACTTTTTGAGGCAAATTTATTAACACAGCATTAAGGTGCTAATCGCTCAATGTCCCATCCTTGTGGTGATTTTTGGTAGATAAAGCGATCGTGTAGACGATTTTCTCGTCCTTGCCAAAACTCAACAGAATCAAATGTCACACGATATCCACCCCAGAAACTCGGTAATGGCACTTCTCCATTTTGGAATTTCTGTTTTAATTCCAGAAATTTACTTTCTAATACGCCTCTTGCGGAAATGCGAGAAGACTGTTGAGAAGCCCACGCTGCAATTTGACTATCTTTAGGACGACTATGAAAATATTTAATCACTTCGAGTGAAGAGAGCCTCTCTGCTTTACCTAAAAAGCAAACTTGTCTTTCCAAGGGATACCAAGGAAACAACAGACTGATTTTTTGGTTATGCTCTAAATGACTGGCTTTGCGGCTACCCAAATTGGTATAGAACACGAGCCCTTTCTCATCAAAGTGTTTTAGTAACACGATACGTTGATAGGGTTGTCCATTTTCATCAACTGTGGCGACACACATGGCAGTAGGATCGCTTAAACGTGCTTCACAAGCCTGTTTTAACCACTTTTCGAACAAGACTAATGGCTCTTCTGTTAATTCATGACGTCGTAATCCGCCTTTCATATATTCACGGCGTAAATCTGCAACATCAATAAAATCAAGTTCTGTCATTTTTCACTCTCTCTTTTGAGAAACTGCGTTCAGCATATCACGCTTAACGAGGATTTGTAGGGTAAATCGCCCCTAAAACGGTTTCTCTTGATGCCCCTGTTACAGAAGGCAAATTCCCTGATTCATTTGCAATAGTTCGAGCGGCTAACCAAGCAAATGCCAACGCTTCCATATCATCGCCACTTAAACCATATTTATCCGTTGTTGCGACTTCTGTACCTGGTAATAATGAAGCTAAACGATGCATAATTTGTCCATTTCTCGCTCCACCACCACAAACGAGTAAACGTTCACATCCACCGTTTAATTGGATCTGTTGCACAATACTTATCGCGGTTAATTCAACTAAAGTGGCTTGTACATCTTCAGGAAAAACATTAGGTACTCTTGCTAAATGGTAATTTAGCCATTGTGTATTAAAATATTCTCGCCCTGTACTTTTAGGTGCTGAACGCGAAAAATAAGGATCTGAAAGCATATCTTTCAATAAAGTTGCGTTTACAGTGCCGGTAGCAGCCCATTTACCATTATCATCATAGGGTGTTTGGTTATGGATCCAATTCCAACTATCTAATAGCATATTTCCGGGCCCTGTATCGTAGCCTTTGACTGCAATACCAGGTAATAACAATGAGATATTGGCAATACCACCAATATTTAAAATAACACGTTTTTCAACAGAGTGTCCTAACACGGCAAGATGAAAAGCGGGTACTAAAGGTGCACCTTGTCCGCCATAAGCAATATCTCTGCGACGAAAATCACCAACTGTCGTAATTCCTGTGAGTGCAGCAACACGGTTGTTGTCACCAATTTGCATAGTAAATGGCATATCACTTTCTGGCTCATGCCAAACGGTTTGTCCATGACACCCTATCGCCGTAATATCACTCGCGCTAAGTTTTACTTTTGCGAGTAACTCTATAATTGCTTGCGCATAAAGTTCGCCCAGTTGGGCATCTAATAGGCCGATTTCATGCAAGGTAGTAGGTTGCCCTTGGCAAACAGCTAAAATTCGTTGGCGTAGATTTTGTGGATAAGGCAGAAAGTGATTTTCTTGTTGTGCTACGAACTTATTATTGATTGCAGCTAATACAACATCAACACCATCTAAGCTTGTGCCAGACATCACGCCAATATACCGCCCTGCTATCATGTTCTTTTCCTTATAATCAAGATGATGCAAATTTTTAACATATAATGTTATATTCTCTTCTTTCAGAAATCTCTTCTGTTTTTACGATCGGCCTTTACTATATAGTAAGCTATATATTATTAAAATCAGTGTCGACATACGCAAAAAACGAGCTATAACTGATACTAGATAACATTGGTATAATCTGAACAATTTACCTCAGATTTTCTTTAGGAGTGACTATGTTTAAGCATTTACTTATTGGTCTTTTTACAATGACTGTACTTACTGGTTGTGTGAATACAAATTCACTATCTGGTGACACTTATACCGCAAGCCAAGCAAAACAAGCTCAAAATATTACTTATGGTACAGTGGTTTCTGTGCGTGCAGTAAATATTCAAGCGGGTAGCGATGAGAATATTTTAGGCGCTATCGGTGGTGCCGTTCTTGGTGGTATGCTAGGTAACACTGTGGGGGGTGGTACAGGTCGTAATCTTGCAACAGCCGCGGGTGCAATAGCAGGTGGTATGGCAGGACAACAAGCACAAGGCGCTTTAAATACCACTAAGGGTGTTCAAATTGAAGTCCGTTTAGATAGTGGTAGAACTGTCGCTATCGTTCAAAAAGCAGATAATACTGTTTATAGCCAAGGTCAACGTGTTGCAGTTATTGGCAACGGAAATAACTTAACTGTTTCTCCTCGCTAATGAACAACAAAAAACAGGCAACATTAAAGTTGCCTGTTTTATTTTATGACTCAATAATAAGTAACCTAAAGAGAGAACGAATATATAATCTAGTTATGACAATTAGGATTATATAATGATTTTTGTTATATACTCGTCATATTTCAAATTTCAGTATTGTTGACATCGTTTACTCGCACCAGTGACATATTTTATATATCCCTAGTGACTCATTCACTTGTTATCTAGCTGAACATCAAATTATTTAGAGTATAGTTATTATCATGTCATTAATCTTATTTAAATAGAATATATATTAAATTTGAAATTATTAGTCATTTAACCTATTTATATTTTTTTCTAATTTTTGGATTGTACCTATTAGCCTTTCGATTTCGTCTAGTTGGATACCACCTAATATTTCTCGTCTCGTTTTTTCTATAACAGTATAAACCTCATTAATAAAAGGCTCAGATTCTTTTGTTAATTTTATACGTTTTGCTCTACGATCATTTGCACATGTATGCCGACATATCAGCTTTTTTTCTTCCAGTTGATCTAAGGTTCTCACTAAAGACGGTTGCTCGATCCCTATTGCTTTTGCCAATTGAATTTGTGACTGATCTGGAGGTAATTGGCTGATATTGTACAAAGTAACCCAGTGGGTTTGGGTTAATTTTAATGGTTTGAGACGATGATCAATTAAAGCACGCCATAATCGAACTAAACGCGCTAAATCAGCTCCTAATGTTGATTCCACTTATCTCTCCTTAATTAGCATTTTCAGTCAACTTATTACAAAGTTTAGATATTCATTTTTAATACAATATTTACCTATTCTTTTTAATTAAAACATTACCTTTAATAACTAATATAGTTATAACCCCATTTATTAGATAAGTAATTATTTTCCAGATATAATTAAAGCTTTTCTTTCTAGCAAAGAAAGTTCATAAAGAATAACCTTGTTATAAAAACTAATCTATATTTTTTTACATAATAATTATTATTATTTTAAATCCAACACTAAAACCAAGAAAAAAACCATTTTTATCAATTGATTGCAAATAAAAATAGAGCAATAACACTTTAAAGTTATAACTTTATATTAATAAAGAAAAAATAATAAACCACATAACTACAATAAATAACAATAATGAATTAAAAAGATAGTTAATTATTATTTTAATATTAAAAAATAAGTAGCACATTTAAAATAAATTGAGTTGATCATTTTCTCTTTCAATTGAAGAACTCAGTTTTTTTAATGTTCTTAAATAACGTTGCTGACAAAGTCGTAATATATTTCTTTTCTCTTGTTGATTCATTGTTGACCAATTAAACCGCTCTTGGCGACTGCGATAGCACCCAACGCAATATCCTTGCGCATTCATTTCACAACGCCCAATACAAGGACTAGGAATATCAAAAAATTCTAATTGTTCTTGCATTTGATTTTCCCTCCCTATTGTTTGTTACAATAGAGTATAGTTAATAGAGATATTATCTGCACAACATGATTTATTGAACTGTTAAAGGCGTAGTAAAATTGAACTTTAGGGCTTTAACGCGTTATAGTACTCCGCCATCAGTTTAACTGTAGGGTTTAATCATTAGAAAAACACAAGAGGTTTATATGCGAGTACTTCATACCATGATCCGTGTGGGCGATTTACAACGTTCTATCGACTTTTATACCAAGGTTTTAGGTATGCAACTTCTACGCACTAGCGAGAATGAGGAATATAAATACTCGTTAGCTTTTGTTGGTTATGGTGATGAAAGCACTGGTGCGGTTATCGAATTAACCTATAACTGGGGTGTAAACAGCTACGAAATGGGAACCGCTTTTGGGCATGTAGCATTAGGTGTTGATGATGTTGCCGCAACCTGTGAAGCCATTCGCCAAGCTGGCGGTAATGTTACCCGTGATGCGGGTCCAGTAAAAGGTGGCTCAACAATTATTGCTTTTGTTGAAGATCCTGATGGATATAAAATCGAGCTCATCGAAAACAAAAGTGCAAGTCACGCTCTAGGTAACTAATATTTATTAAAACCAGAAAGATAACATGTGTATCTTTCTGGCCTTACTGATTATCAATTTCCGATATTCTATTTTTATCGGATAAGTACAACTTAATGCCTGATATAAATAATCCCAATAAGCTTTGTAACCGTTTTCGGGGTTACTACCCTGTTGTCATTGATGTTGAAACAGGTGGATTTAATGCGAAAACAGACGGTTTACTTGAAATCGCCGCCATTACACTAAAAATGGATGAGCAAGGTTGGCTAAAACCTGATAACACATTACATTTTCATGTTGAACCCTTTGAAGGGGCTAATTTAGAGCCAGCAGCCTTAGAGTTTACAGGTATTGATCCAACTAATCCTTTACGTGGCGCAGTCAGTGAATATGAAGCCTTTCATGCCATTTTTAAAATGGTACGTAAAGGAATGAAGGATGCAGATTGTAATCGCGCTATTATTGTCGCTCATAATGCAAATTTTGATCACAGCTTTGTGATGGCTGCTGCTGAGCGTGCTGGATTAAAACGTAATCCTTTTCACCCTTTTGCCACCTTTGATACAGCGGCTTTAAGTGGATTGGTATTAGGGCAGACAATTTTGGCTAAAGCCTGCATCACTGCTGGCATTCCCTTTGATAGCAAATTAGCGCACGGTGCATTATACGATACTAATCGCACATCATTACTTTTTTGTGAATTAGTTAACCGTTGGAAAAAGCTTGGTGGATGGCCATTGCCTACACCTTGAAACTATGATTTCGCTGATACATTTATGAATAACAGAAAAAAGCCAGTTCAATGATGAACTGGCTTTTTTATCGAAGATCTCATTATTTTTATGCGTTTCAATACCGAAACAATAAAAATTAATTACTGTGCTTCTTCTTCACCACGGTATTTATCAGCAGTCTCTTTTAATAACTTCTGTAATTCACCGCGCTGATACATTTCTAAAATAATGTCACATCCACCGACTAATTCACCATCTACCCATAATTGTGGGAAGGTTGGCCAGTGTGCATATTTTGGTAGTTCTGCACGAATATCTGGGTTTTGCAAGATATCAACATACGCAAAACGCTCACCACAAGCAGAGATAGCTTGAACTGCCTGAGCAGAAAAACCACAACTTGGTAATTTTGGTGAACCTTTCATGTATAAAATAATTGGGTTTTCATTGATCTGGCGTTCAATTTTTTCAATAGTCGTCATTTGTAAGTCCTTACAGCCTTTTATATTCGATATGCTTTATAGGGGAAAACATGAAAGAAGAATACCACTTTATATTAGAAACCTCTATATAAGTTTAGTTCTCGATATAAAACAATAAGTTGGTATTAATCTATGAGATTATTGATGAGAAAAAACACAATAAAGCATAAAAAATAAATCAATGCGTTACCGATGGTTATGAGTGTGTTTTATCCTATTAGCTCCCTTTTTATTTTTGCAGTTTTTCCTTTCTTAATTTTAAGCGCATTTTTTCTTCACTTGATTTTAAAGTATATAAAGCACTGCTTTATTATGAAATGAAATAACAACGGCTTTAGGTGGTGTTGGTTTATAGAATAAGCAAGAAGAAAAGAACAAGTCACTTTTATATCAAAATCAATATATTAAATTTCATAATCTATACATTAAGATAAAACGCTACTTTATTAAAAGGATATAATGTATATAAATAAGTTTGTTATAAACCTTGATGAGTATTAACTATGGATATGATTTTGCTGTTTCTTTTAGTGGGATGTATCACTGGCTTTTTTGCTGGACTACTTGGCATAGGAGGCGGTGCAATCATTGTTCCAGTAGTTATGTATGTAGTGAGTCAACAAGCTATCCCAACAGATATGGTGATGAAAATTGCCTTATCTACCTCGTTCTCTGTCATTATATTTTCCACAGCATCTTCAGCGTATTCACATAACAAACATAAAGCCATTTTATGGCAGCAATTTCCTCTATTATCTATCGGCACTATCATTGGTATGCTTGTTGGGACATTTCTGGTACAAAAAATGTCAAACACGATATTGCAAATCGTGTTCTGTATTTTCATGGTATATACCATCTATGGATTATTAACCAAAAAGAAAGAAGCAGAACGCATAGAAAATGTGAAAGATCCTGTTGTTTCAAAACCGGCATTAACCAGTGGTGGCTCTTTAATTGGCTTTATATCCAGCTTTATCGGCATTGCTGGTGGGACTATCACCATTCCTCTTTTAAGTCATTGGGGATTTAATACACGCAAATGTATTGCAACCTCTTCAATGATTGGTGTCATCATCGCTTCCATTGGCACAATCATGGGTATTATCTATGGTTGGAATCAAACAAATATTGATGACTATTATTTAGGCTTTGTTTATTTACCTGCCTTTATTGGAATAAGCATTACCAGCATTCTCTTCGCCCCTGTCGGTGTAAAAGTTGCTTATCGCCTACCTATTCCAAGAGTTCGCCAAATATTTGCATTATTTCTATTCTTAGTCGTAGTGAAAATGATGTATACACTGATGATAGAGTAAGCAGAAAATGCAACAATCAGAGGATATAGGCTCTAAACACAGTCGATATTTTACTGCTTTACGAGTTGCTCTGTGGGATATACTCTTATGAGTATAATTAATCTATATGGCTTATAACTATAGATAAAAGATATTTAGCTGTTATTTCAGCAGATTTTTGTTAAAATAATTAGCAAAATAGTAACAACTTAGTGATTCATTTGCCTCATTCTATCAATTCAAATGATTTTGATGGAATGATTTCAGGCACAAAACCCGAAATAGATAGTTTAAAGGAGTACGCAATGTCTTTCGAATTACCAAAATTACCTTATGCGTTAGATGCTCTTGAGCCACACATCTCTAAAGAAACTTTAGAATATCACTACGGCAAACACCACCAAACTTACGTAACCAATTTAAATAACCTGGTTAAAGGTACTGATTTAGAAAGCAAATCCTTAGAAGAAATCATCAAATCTACTGATGGTGGTATCTTTAATAATGCAGCTCAAGTATGGAACCACACTTTCTACTGGAACTGTTTAGCACCAAATGCAGGCGGCGCACCAACAGGTAAAGTTGCTGATGCTATCAACAAAGCATTCGGCTCTTTTGAAGAGTTCAAAAAGCAATTTAATGATGCGGCAGCTAAAAACTTCGGTTCAGGTTGGACTTGGTTAGTTAAAAAAGCAGACGGTTCAGTTGCGATTGTTAACACGTCTAATGCTGCTACTCCAGTTTCAGGCGCAGACAAACCACTGTTAACAGTAGACGTATGGGAACATGCTTACTACATCGACTACCGTAATGCGCGCGTTAAATATTTAGAAGAGTTCTGGGCACTGGTTAACTGGTCATTTGTTGAAGCTAACCTTGCTTAATTGAGCTTGATAATCAAAGGTGAGTGATTGAGATTCATTTTTGGTGACAAAATAACAAAGGGCCTTGAGCCCTTTGTTATATTCAGATATTCGATAATCTATTATTTAAATTGATCGGATATTCTATAAAGCAGTGATTAGAACAACATAGTCGAAAATAAAACAATCATAACAAGCGCTGCTACTGCTGTACTCAAACCAAATTTCAGATCCGTATCCATCTATTTCTCCCTCAAAATGATTATAATACACTTTTTTAACCATAACCTTGTCATGGTTAATTATTATCACATATCAAAATTTGCTAAAATAGCGACTAGTGCACAATTTATAACATTGATTAATACTTTCACTTTTGAGCTAGATCATACAAAATTCACAGCTAATCGCTAAATTATTGCCAGTGTTTGCCCTATGTATGACTATACTGGCAGTTAAACCATAAAATTAGATAAAAGAGACCAATGAAGGTCAGGAGTTTTCCACACCATGGCAACAATAAAAGACGTGGCAAAACGCGCAGGCGTATCAACCACGACTGTTTCTCATGTGATCAACAAAACACGTTTTGTTGCTGAGAACACACGGGCAGCAGTTTGGGCCGCTATAAAAGAATTAAATTATTCGCCTAGTGCCGTTGCGCGTAGTTTAAAAGTCAATCACACCAAATCTATTGGCCTGTTAGCCACGTCCAGTGAAGCTCCTTACTTTGCTGAAGTGATTGAAGCTGTTGAAAATAGTTGTTATAGCAAAGGCTACACACTGATTTTATGTAATTCACATAATAACCTCGATAAACAAAAAGCCTATTTAGCGATGCTGGCACAAAAACGTGTTGATGGGTTATTAGTCATGTGTTCTGAATACCCCGATCACCTTCTGACACTGTTAGAAGGCTATCGTAATATTCCAATGGTTGTCATGGATTGGGGTAAGGCGCGTGGTGACTTTACCGATACGATTATCGATAATGCTTTTCATGGTGGCTATATTGCGGGTCGTTACCTTATTGAACGTGGTCATCGTGATATTGGTATTATCCCTGGTCCATTAGAACGTAATACCGGTGGTGGTCGCTTACAAGGTTTCTTAAAAGCCATGGAAGAAGCAAAAATCACAGTAAAAGATGAGTGGATTGTACAAGGCGACTTTGAGCCAGAATCTGGTTATAAAGCCATGTATCAGATGCTAAATCAAAAACATCGCCCTACTGCTGTTTTTTGTGGTGGTGATGTGATGGCAATGGGCGCAATTTGTGCCGCTGATGAGCTAGGTTTACGTGTTCCTTTCGATATTTCCATTGTGGGTTACGACAATATTCGTAATGCGCGTTATTTTACGCCAGCATTAACCACAGTCCACCAGCCAAAAGAGCGTTTAGGTCAAATGGCTTTGTCAATGTTGCTTGATCGCATCGTCAACAAACGCGAAGACGCCCAAACAATCGAAGTTCATCCACGATTAGTTGAGCGCCGTTCAGTTGCTGACGGTCCTTTTATTGACTACCGTCGTTAATTCAGATTTATTCGGCTATCTGATTTCTAGCGAAGCCATTCCTCATTTAAGGTTTGGCTATCTCCAAGATAATCTAACAACCATGTCAAAGCGGGTGATTCACTTTTATCGACCCACGTCAGGCAGCATGGGCTGTCTGGCAATGGTTGTGCCAGTTGTAAAGTAACCAGCTTACCTTGTTCAATTAAAGGTTCAGCACGATGCCAAGGCACCATTCCTACGCATAATCCCGCTAACAAGCATTCAAGCCCCATATCCCATGTCGGAACAACCATTCTACGCTGATTATTTAGCGCCCAAGTGTCACGCTTTGGTAAACTGCGTGAAGTATCTTCTAAGCATAAACTTGGATAAGGTCGCATCTCATCATCCGTTAATGGATGTTGTGCTTTCGCTAAAGGGTGATCAACATGACAAACACAGCGCCAAGGCATAAATCCCATATCTCTAAAACTATAACGTTCACCAATTGGTGAGGCTCTTGTTGCACCAATCGCTAAATCAACACGACCATTAACTAAGGAGTCCCATACGCCATTAAACACTTCAGGGTAGACATACAGCTCAATATCAGGAAAATGGCGGTAGAAATCGAGAATAAGTTGTTGTGTTCTTTCAGGTTTAACAATGCAATCAACTGCTATACTAAATTGACCGCGCCACCCATTAGAAACTTGTTGACAAAGATGCCGAGTGTCATTCATTTTTTTGATAACAGATCGTGCTTCTTTGATGAAAATTTTACCTGCATCGGTTAATTCTACATCACGGTGACGGCGCTCAAACAAAGGAACGGCAAGCCATTCCTCTAATTGCCGAACAGTGTAACTAACGGCGGATGGCACTCTGTGCAATTCTTGAGCAGCGGAGCTAAAACTTCCTGTTCTTGCAACTGCATCAACAACTTCTAAAGAGTATTCTGACCACATAGAGTTTATTCCTTTGAAAATTTTTCACAGCATTAACCAAATATTCCCGTTTCACAAGTAAAATAGGTCTTAGTTACAATACATAAAATGTTCTACATCACATAGCATAGAAAATAAAATGAATTCTAAAACTTCCACACAATCAAAAACACCTATGAGCTTTATGGTGTACCTAGCGGGTTTGAGTATGCTAGGTTACTTAGCTATTGATATGTACTTACCTGCATTTGGTATGATGCAGCGTGAACTCTCTATCAGCGAAGGTGCTATTAGTAATAGCTTAAGTATCTTTTTATTTGGCTTTGCTGTTGCTCAATTACTTTGGGGACCTCTTTCTGACAAAGTCGGTCGTAAGCCTATTCTACTTATTGGTTTAAGCCTTTTCTCTTTAGGCTGTCTTGGTATGCTGTGGGTTGAGAGTGCAACTGGCTTACTTGCTATGCGCTTCCTACAAGCTTTCGGCGTTTGCTCTGCCGCTGTTATTTGGCAAGCTCTTGTCATCGACCGTTTTGATGAATCTCGCGCTCAGCACGTTTTTGCTTTAATTATGCCACTGGTTGCATTATCACCAGCACTTGCACCTTTAATCGGTGCTTCGTTATTAAATCACGGTGGCTGGCGTATGATTTTCATGGTGTTAATGGCTGTAACATTAGTTCTAATGTTACCGACATTAATGCTAAAAAACATTAAACAAAAATCAGTCACTGATGAAAACCAATCTACCGCTTCATTTACGACTTTACTAAAATCCCCTCTCTACACAGGTAACGTATTAGTTTACGCTTCTTGTAGTGCAGGTTTCTTTGCTTGGTTAGCTGGCTCACCAATCATTCTTGAAAAGATGGGCTACTCTCCACAGGATATCGGTTTAAGTTATATTCCACAAACTATTGCATTTATGGTAGGTGGTTATGGCTGTCGTATTTTACTGTCAAAAATGACAGGTAAAACGCTACTGCCACTGTTGTTAATTGGTTATGCTGTCAGTATGACTGCGTTATACCTTGTTGCTAAATTTACTGAGCCAACATTAACGACTATTTTAATTCCATTCTGTATTATGGCTGCAATGAATGGTGCATCATATCCAATCGCAGTATCTAATGCTTTATCTGCTTACCCTGAAATTAGTGGTAAAGCAGCTGCATTACAAAATGCACTTCAACTGGGTCTTTGTAGCTTAGCAAGTTTTATTGTGTCCGCATTTATCAGCCAACAACCTCTGATTAACACCACTGCAATTATGGCGTTAACAGCAATTCCAATGGCGGTTGGCTACTTTATTCAGCGCAATAAATCTGTTACCAAGCACACGATTCAAACCGCAGAATAATCGCTCTCCTTATTTTAAGAATCATCTTAAAAAGGCCATTTTATAAAAAATGGCCTTTTTCTTTTCTAGAGAAAAATATGCTACGTCTCTATACTTACCTATACGCTGTAATAGCGTTTTGTTTATTTTTCTTTCGGATTTTGAGACATTAAACAGATTATTTGCTGATTATGTCAGATTAGTTGTTTTATTAATTCTATTCGTTCAATTCATAATGAACACAATACCATTTTAATACTATCAATCTGTACACATCCTTTCTTAGCTTTATGTTTCAAAACCCGCTTAGTTTACGCGGAGAGTATATGAGTACATCTTGTGTAGAAGAAGGCCGAAAGACCTCCAACGATCCTTATGAAAAGATCGTAATAGAACTGTTAGCTCACACAGATATTCGAATTAATGGTTCAGAACCTTATGATATTCAGGTTCATAATCAGAATTTTTATAAAAGAGTATTACAGCAAGGCTCATTAGGTCTCGGCGAAAGTTATATGGATGGTTGGTGGGATTGTGAGCGGCTGGATATATTCTTTCATAAAGTCTTACGTGCTGGTCTTGAAAATAAGCTCCCACAAAATCTACGTGATATTTTCAAGATTGCGACAGCCCGCCTTTTTAATCTGCAAACACAAAAACGCGCATGGATGGTAGGTAAAGAGCATTACGATCTTGGTAATGATCTATTTACCGCCATGCTTGATCCTAATATGCAATATTCCTGTGGTTACTGGAAAAATGCAGATAATTTAGCCCAAGCCCAAGAGCATAAATTAGATTTAATTTGCCGAAAATTAGATTTAAAGCCAGGTATGACCTTATTGGATATTGGCTGTGGCTGGGGTGGACTAGCAGGCTACGCAGCCAAATACTTTGGCGTATCTGTTACGGGTGTCACCATTTCTGTTGAGCAACAAAAACTAGCACAAGCTCGATGCCAAGGACTTGATGTTAATATTATTTTAGAAGACTATCGTGATTTACATGAAAAATTTGATCGCATAGTTTCAGTGGGGATGTTCGAACACGTTGGGCCTAAAAATTATGCAACTTATTTTGATGTAGTTCGTCATAATTTAAAAGAAGATGGTCTGTTTTTATTGCACACCATTGGTTCTAACCGCGATAAAGTGAATGTAGATAGCTGGATAAGCAAATATATCTTTCCTAATGGGTGTTTACCGTCTATTCAAAAAATTGCTCATGCAATGGACAATAAATTTGTGATGGAAGATTGGCATAACTTTGGCGCTGATTACGATAAAACATTAATGGCATGGTATCAGCGTTTTTTAGCGTGTTGGCCGAATATTGAATCTAACTACACACCGCGTTTTAAACGTATGTTTAGCTATTATCTTAATGCCTGTGCTGGCGCATTTCGTGCCAGAGATATTCAGTTATGGCAAATAGTACTAAGCCCTAAAGGCCATATTGGCGGTTTACAGATCCCTCGTTAATTATTTTTTTATAACAAGAGAAAAGCCAGTTTGATTGATAAACTGGCTTTTTCTTTGGTTCTCTTTTAAGAACAACAACATTAATCATTAATTGTGTGAAGCTTGTTCTTTATTTTCAATTTGTTGTGTTGCAAATAAAGCTTGTTGCTGTGCTTGTTGTGCCATAACGCGCTCTACTGTATCGACAATCGCTTGAGTTTGAGGATCAAGCTCAATATTGACTTTATCACCAAGGCGCTTACGACCTAATGTTGTTCTATCTCGAGTTTCTGGAATTAAATGGACACAAAAACGGTTATTCACCACATCGCCCACAGTTAAGCTTATTCCATCAATACCAATAAAACCTTTGTGTAAAATATACTTCATTAATGCTTTATCAAAGATACGAAACCATATTTGTAGATTATTTTCTGAGGTAATGATTTTGGCAACTTCGGCAGTTGTTACAATATGACCAGACATCACATGCCCGCCAATTTCATCACCATACTTAGCCGCACGTTCAATATTTACTTCGGAGCCGACTTTTAATTCACCAAGGTTAGTTAAACGTAATGTCTCTTTCACCAAATCAAAGCTAATATGTGTACCTTCAATTTTAGTGACCGTTAAACAGCAACCATTATTTGCAACAGAAGCACCTGTTTCTAAATTGCCGACTAACTCGCTGGGTAATTCAATGATATGGGTACGAAAATCGCCTTTATCTTCGATAGCAATAACCCGCCCTTTTCCCTGAACAATACCTGTAAACATCTTACATCTCCTTGGATCGATAAACTGGTAAACTCAATTTATGTTTATGCTATTAAGGATAACATAGCTCGTATTAATACAAAGGAACAATTATCGCATTTATTCCTTATCGATTATTGCCGTTAAATATAACGTAAAAACACCTAATAAATTATCAAAATTCTGTGCTTGAAAAGCTAAACTTCTTTCGTTGCTAATTAAACTTTTATCATTAGAATAAGCGGTCTTGAGGATCTCTTTACGTCATTTTAACAATACGACGTTTGTTCTCTTCCTTTCATTTTCTTATAATAAATAAAGGTGTATGCGTGCAGAAGTACATAAGAGAAGCGCGTAGCTTACTTGCTCTCGGTATCCCCGTTATCATCGCGCAATTTTCCCAGACAGCAATGGGTGTAGTTGATACTGTCATGGCGGGTGCTGTAAATGCCACAGAAATGTCGGCAGTGGCAGTAGGTACGTCTATTTGGTTACCAACGATTTTGTTAGGCCAAGGCATATTAATGGCATTAACCCCAATCGTTGCACAATTAAATGGTTCAGGACAACGAAAACACATTGCTAATCGTACACAGCAAGGTTTTTGGCTCGCCACTTTCTTATCAATCATGGTAATTGCTATTCTTTATAACAGCCGTTTTATTATTGAAGCGCAACATGATATCGAACCGGAATTAGCCGAAAAGGCCATTGGATTTATTCACGCCATTATGTGGGGTGCGCCAGGTTGCCTTTACTATCAGGTACTAAGAAGCCAATGTGAGGGATTATCTAAAACAAAACCCGGCATGATAATTGGTTTTATTGGCTTATTAATTAATATCCCTGTTAACTATGCGTTTATTTACGGTAAATTTGGCGCACCACAATTAGGGGGTATTGGTTGCGGTGTTGCAACGGCCTCTGTTTTCTGGGCTATGTTCTTAATGATGCGTTATTACGTGCGTCGTGCACCGACACAACGTGATGTTATGCCAAAGAAACGTTTAGTAAGTCCTGATTTCCACACAATAAAACGTATTACATTTTTAGGATTACCCGTTGGTTTAGCCTTATTCTTTGAAGTAACACTCTTTGCTGTTGTTGCATTATTAGTTTCACCTTTAGGCGTTACTGCGGTTGCTAGTCATCAAATAGCACTTAACTTTAGTTCCCTGATGTTTATGTTCCCTCTGTCATTGGGAATAGCGGCAACAATCCGTGTTGGTCATAACTTAGGACAACGCTCCACAGAACAAGCCCGCACTTCAGCCATTACAGCACTTGCTGTTGGGCTAATGTTGGCAAGTTGTACTGCGATTTTCTCTATCATCTTTAGAGAAAAAATCGCATTAATGTATAACGATGATATTGAAGTGGTGACATTAGCATCTCATCTTATGTTATTCGCTGCGCTTTATCAGTTATCAGATTCTGTGCAAGTTATTGGTTCAGGTGTATTACGAGGTTATAAAGATACCCGCTCTATCTTCTTTATTACCTTTATTGCCTACTGGGTAATCGGATTGCCTTCTGGTTATATCTTAGGGCGTACTAATTACGTTGTTGAAGCGATGGGACCTGCTGGTTTCTGGATTGGCTTTATTCTAGGTTTAACTGCCTCAGCAATTATGATGGGTTCCCGTATTTGGTGGATCCAACGCCAATCTGATGAAGTGGTGTTATTACGCTCTGAGCGTTAAAGATAAACGGTTATTTAGGCAAGGGAATGACACAAATATCAACAAATAGCTTTAAATACGAGCAGTTGAATATAAATTTGTGTTTTTCCTCTTGCCAGAATCGAATCATCTCGTTAATATTCGTCCCCGTTGTCACCCAATAGATAATGCGTCCATAGCTCAGTTGGTTAGAGCACCACCTTGACATGGTGGGGGTCGGTGGTTCGAGTCCACTTGGACGCACCATTTATTTTTCGGCAACATCTCAATACAGTGCGTCCATAGCTCAGTTGGTTAGAGCACCACCTTGACATGGTGGGGGTCGGTGGTTCGAGTCCACTTGGACGCACCATTTCTCTTTCTCTATATTTTCTTATTTTTGTTCATCTTACCTACCCTACAAAATAATTAATCTAGCTTGCAATATTTTATTGCGCAACAAATTGTTTAAAAAACAAGCAGTCAGCGCTGTATTTTGATCACATCACTTAAATTTACCTTTTTTCGATTTTCTTCATAGAAATTAACCTCTATAATACGAAACATAATTTTGTTGAAAGGTTTCAGCGTATTGATTTACGGGCATCTTTAGAAAACAGAACAAATGAATCGTGATAGACTATAATGTAAGATGTCTACCAACCCTTGAAACAAAATAGTGACAAGATTTTTATGATGTTGCTGAACCATTAACATGTTGCGCAACTTACTCCATTAGAGATAAGTATGTACATCCTGTTTTGCACCGTTGATACAGTTAATAGAAAACGGCGACATTAATCCTTATTCATCCATTACAATACAACCATTAAATAGACTGCCATGAAAAAGACAAAAATTGTTTGCACCATCGGGCCAAAAACCGAATCTGAAGAAAAACTGAATCAATTACTAGACGCAGGCATGAACGTTATGCGTCTAAACTTCTCTCACGGTGACTATGAAGAGCATGGCAACCGTATCAAAAACCTGCGTAACGTTTGCGCTAAAACAGGCAAAAAAGCCGCTATCTTATTAGATACTAAAGGCCCAGAAATCCGTACCATCAAATTAGAAGGTGGTAATGATGTTACTTTAGTTGCAGGTCAAACTTTCACTTTCACCACAGACAAAACTGTTGTGGGTAACAAAGACCGCGTTGCTGTAACTTACGAAGGTTTCGCTAAAGACTTAACTGTTGGTAACACTGTTTTAGTTGATGATGGTCTTATCGGCATGAAAGTAACGGCTGTAACTGATACAGAAGTTGTTTGTGAAGTTTTAAACAACGGTGACTTAGGTGAAAACAAAGGTGTTAACTTACCTGGCGTTTCTATCGGTTTACCTGCATTAGCTGAAAAAGATAAACAAGATCTTATCTTTGGTTGCGAGCAAGGCGTTGATTTCGTTGCTGCATCATTTATTCGTAAACGTTCTGACGTTGAAGAAATGCGTGCTCACTTAAATGCACACGGTGGCGAAAACATTATGATCATCTCAAAAATTGAAAACCAAGAAGGTTTAAACAATTTTGATGAGATCTTAGAAGCCTCTGACGGCATCATGGTTGCTCGTGGTGACTTAGGTGTTGAAATCCCAGTTGAAGAAGTTATCTTTGCACAAAAAATGATGATCGAAAAATGTAACGCTGCGCGTAAAGTGGTTATCACTGCAACGCAAATGTTAGATTCAATGATCAAAAACCCACGCCCTACTCGTGCTGAAGCGGGTGACGTTGCGAATGCTATCTTAGATGGTACTGATGCTGTTATGTTGTCAGGTGAAAGTGCTAAAGGTAAATACCCAGTAGAAGCTGTGACTATCATGGCAACTATCTGTGAGCGTACAGACCGTATCATGCAATCTCGCCTTGATTACAAACAAACAGCTGCGAAATTACGCGTAACTGAAGCAGTTTGTCGCGGTGCGGTAGAAATGGCTGAAAACTTAGATGCACCTCTGATTGTTGTTGCAACTTTCGGTGGTAAATCAGCTCGTTCTATCCGTAAATACTTCCCAACTGCACCAATCTTAGCATTAACAAACAACGAAGAAACAGCTCGTCAGTTACTGTTAGTTAAAGGTGTAACAACACAATTAGTTAACGAAATCTCTTCTACTGATGACTTCTACCGTATTGGTAAAGAAGCGGCATTAGCAAGTGGTTTAGCTCATTCAGGTGACCGTGTTGTTATGGTAACTGGCGCATTAGTTGATAGCGGTACAACAAATACTTCATCTGTTCACGTTCTGTAATTCTTTATTCATTTAGTCGCTTTACAATTTAAAACACCACTTCAATATTTGAAGTGGTGTTTTTTTAATGCTTTATTTATTAGTGACAATTTCCTTTACCTGTTCGTCTTTTTATTACACGTTATTCTTATTTGTCTCTTCTTTATTTTCTAATAACAGATAATGTGTTGCACGAGCACGAGGATGAATAAAAAAGTGCCCTGCTGGCGCATTATGGCTTTTAATGTGAACTAAAGACACGTTGCTGAGTGTTTTACCTTGTTTAGAACGACACGCGTAAACAATAAAGGGTAAAGCAAAGATAACAAAGAAGCCGACTATCAGTAAGGTCACATACGTTTTATCACTACTTGCGTTTGGCAAAGAGCTTGGTGGGAAAAAAGAAACCACAAACGCAATAATAGAGAGTAATAAACCAGCCATTGCAACAATAAGTTTAACGTTTTTACCACCAGGAATACTAAATGCCCGTTTTTTATCTACTTGCTTACAAGTAAGTTGCATATACCCTAAGAAAAGCATGAAATAACTACAAAGATAAATAACGACCGTTAAGGCTAAAGCAATCAAGAATGACATATTACCGCCACCACCAGTGTTAGTCAGAATAATGATCGCAATACTTGTTATCAATAATTGAGAAATCACTAAAGCAACAGGTACTCCGTTTTTATTCACCTTCGCCAACGCTTTCGGTAAAATTCCTTTTTCAGCGGCAACATACATGCCACGAGAAGGCCCTACAATCCAAGAAGCTATCTCAGCTAAAACTCCTAGCAATAATAACGTAGCAATAATCCTAACCGTCCAATCAAGTGTACTACTGAAATGGGAGACTAAAACACTGAACGTTTGTACCACGCCTGCTGATAAATTAATTTCATTATTAGGTATCACTGCTGCAACAGATAATCCCCCAATAGAGCTTAAACAAATTGCCACTATCATGAGTAAAAACATGGCGATGGGGTAATCTCGTCCAGGATTTTTCATCTCATTAACATGAGTTGCTGAAGCTTCTACGCCCATATAACTTAAAATGAATGCAACAAAAACCACTAATGTTCCAATTTGGGTAAAATCAGGGAAAAAGGTTTTTGCGCTTATTTCAATCGCTAATGGTGCTCCACTCATTAAATAGCTAACAGCTAAAATAATTAAAATTAAAGCAGGTAATAAAATACCTGCAAAAAAACCAAGTTTGGCAATAGATGCCGTATATTTTGTACCGCCAAATTGCGTAAATGCTAATACCCAAAGAATAATTAAAGCTGCGACTGTTTTAATTACTGGATCGGTATTTAATTCAGGCCAATTGAGAATATAAGAAAGCGCGCCTAAGACGAAGTAAAGCATAGGAATAAAACCAATAGCAATTTGTAGATAACCAAAAGAGATGGCGGCAAACCCCCAGCGTTCTCCTAATGTATTCGATACCCAAGCAAATATTCCCCCTTCTTGCCAGCCTTCTACGGTAGCCATTTCAGCTGCACATAACGCAACAGGAATAAACCACAGCAATCCACCTAAAAGTAAGAAGAAAACAAGGCTAAAACCAGATGTGGCAAAAGTCGGATATTCATATACCGCCATAACCATCGAAGCGGTAATAGCAAAAAAACCAACTAATGTAAGTTGTTTTGGTGCTGAATTTGTTGATGATGTAGTCATACAATCCTCCTGAACTTTATTCAGAAAAATAATTACAGTCTAATTATTATCGAGAAAGAGGTTGAGAATAGATAAAGATCCTCAACCTCAAAACGAACAGAATTTAGCTATGGTTAAAACCTCTACCATCTTCTGCTGATAGAGGATTGCAGACAGGATGCTTATCAAAATACTCTAGCGTACGTTTGAAATCATCCACTAGTAATGAAGCAAGATCTAGACTTACACCATGGCGAACTAAAATACGCTGGATCACTAAATCCTCCCGATTGGCTGGCATAGAGTAAGCGGGAACCTGCCAACCACGACTACGTAATTTATCTGCAACATCGTATAAAGAGTAAGTGACTTTAGCCCCTTTTTTTAGTTTCCATGCTAATGCGGGGATACCTTCTTTACAGTCACCACTAAATATCATTTCAAAAGGGCCTAACTTTTCAATTTCCCTTGCTAAATATTGTGCTGTTGAGTAGCAAGCATTATGAATTTTTGCATATCCTTCTCGGCCTAAGCGTAAGAAGTTATAATATTGAGCGATAATTTGACCACCAGGACGTGAGAAATTCAGCGCAAAAGTAGGCATATTGCCGCCTAAATAGTTCACATTAAAAATAAGCTCTTCAGGAAGATCTTTTGCTTCACGCCAAATAACCCAACCCGCACCTAATGGTGCTAAACCAAATTTATGCCCCGAGGCATTAATAGATTTTACTCGTGGTAAACGGAAATCCCATTCAATATCAGGTGCGCAAAATGGTGCTAAAAAGCCCCCACTTGCACCATCAACGTGAATTGGAATATCTAATCCCGTTTCTTTTTGAAGTTTATCTAATGCGTCATGAACCGCTTTAACAGGCTCATAGGTACAGGTAAAAGTAACGCCTAATGTTGGAACTACCCCAATGGTATTTTCATCCACACGCTTAATGACTTCTTCTGGGCTCATCATTAAACGATCACCTTCTAAAGGGATCTCTCTTAATTCCACATCAAAATAACGAGCGAATTTATGCCAACAAATTTGAACAGGACCACAAATCAAGTTCGGTTTATCAGTCGGTTTTCCCTGTGCAATACGTTTTTTACGCCATTGCCATTTTAATGCTAACCCGCCTAACATTGCGGCTTCGGATGAACCGATAGTAGAACAACCTAATGTATTTAATGCATCAGGCGAACACCACAAATCAGCCAACATATGAACACAACGATTTTCAATTTCAGCTGTTTGCGGATATTCATCTTTATCTATCATGTTCTTATCGATAGAAAGATCCATTAAATCGCGTATTTCATCATCAACCCAAGTTTGACAAAATGTCGCTAAATTTTGTCTTGAGTTTCCATCTAACATTAATTCATCACGAACAGCATCAAAAACGTTACGTGGATTATTTTCTTTCTGTGGAATTTTTGTTTTAGGTAAGGATTGAGAGAGATCGAGAGATGCATATACATCATCTAGGTCATTATAATTTGATGATTTGTTTTTCATATTATTACCCTACAATAATAAATATTATAAGACATGGAATAAGCTTAATGCTTATTTATTAAAGATAGTCAACAATATAAAAAGTGAGAAATAAAATTCAAATTTAATTTTTGAACTTTACAATTAATGCGAGATTTTGTTTTAAAAAAAAATCAAACTTCAATGTAAAACATTGAAATAACAAAAATTATAAGTACAAACACCTATCATAAAAACATTTCATTATCATAAAAACAACATTAACATCATAAAAAAACAGCGCCATTTTACTGAGTAAAATGCCCTCATCTAGTACTTATTATTATTTTTTACCCTATGAGATTTATGTTTGGTCTAATACAAAAGTAACGCTATATTAAACAAATATAAAAAATATCTTATATAAATGGCTATATCCAATACTATGTATTACAAATACTGAATTAATTCTATTAGGAATAAACTATGCCAGAAAATAACATTGATAGTAGAGTATTCGCTTGCACTACCCTCGCGATTAAAGATAAGAAAAATCGTATTTATCATGGTAGAACAATGGAATTTTCAGTAGACAAGCCTGCTTCAATATTTGCATATTATCCTAAAGAACATACTTTCCAGCAAAAGGCCCCTGATGGCACCCTTGGATTAAAATATACTGTCAAATATCCTTTTATGGCGATCGTTGCGCCAATCAATTTAGAAGGCACAAAAGACGTACTTGAAGGTGTTAATTCTCAGGGACTCTCTTTTAGCTTAAATATGTTACCCGATTCAAATCTCGATGATATTAGCCCACAAGATTACGCAACTTCAGTGCCTATCGCGGCAATTGGTGAATGGGCGTTAGCACAATATAAAACCGTTGAAGAATTAAAACTCGCGATCCCTAAAACGGTATTTTGGTCACAAAAACTACTCCTTTTACGTAACTTACCCAGCCCTTTCCATTATGCATTTTATGACAAAACAGGAGCTTGTATTGTTATTGAAGTTTCTGATGGAAAATTACATATTTATGATAATCCTACTTATTGCATGACCAATGGTCCGTTATTTCCATGGCATTTAACCAATTTAAATAATTACACCCATCTTTCGAATGTTAATATTTCCACCAGCACATTAGGAAATATGAAAATAAAACAACCTGACAGTGGAATTGCTTTAGCCTCGTTGCCCAATTCTGACACTTCTGTAGATAGATTTATTCGTGCTGTTTACTACACAACCTACTATCACAAGGTGTCTGATCCGGATACACAGTTAGTTGAATTAGCACATATCATGAATAGATTCGATCGACCTAAAAACGCCACTATTGATCCCCTATTAGGTCACGATACGTTAAAAGCACTTCATACTAGTGAATTTTCAGTATGGACAACACTAACGGATTTAGAACGCGGAATACTCTTCTTTAGGGGATACAACGATCTCAACTTCCAAAAATTTACACTTGAATCGTTTAGAAATGAAGTAGAACCCATTTTCATAAAAGTAAATTTAGGTGGTGCTTTATAGCTATAAATATAAGTAACAATAGAACAATGTAGATAAAATGTTTTTCTATCAGACTTTTATGAATAAAAATCTTTTGTGAAATAACACGCATTTTTTGTACTGAATATTTGCGTTTTAGGTGTTATTTTTTCTATTGTTCAACTAATAGCTCCGTAGAATGTGATAAATAAATCCAGCATTTTCCTATATATGTGCCATACTTATTAATGGTTTCATATAAATGCTACTTGTTCCTTTACACAAACTAATAATAGAGGTTGTAACTATGAAAGCGAAACTTGTACTAGGTGCGGTGATTCTGGCTTCAGGCTTATTAGCGGGTTGTTCTTCTAGTAATAATGCACAATTAGATCAAATCTCTTCTGATGTAAGCCGCCTGAATACTCAAGTTCAGCAACTAAGTGGTGATGTACAATCTGCTCGCGCTGAAGCTAAATCAGCTTACGACGAAGCAGCTCGCGCAAATCAGCGTTTAGATAACCAAGTCACTACTTATAAAAAGTAATTTGACTCACTGATAGGCTGAAAACAGCTTTAGGTAAGCATTAATCACAAAGCCCTAACATTGTTAGGGCTTTGGTTTTTATAAGGTTATTAATTGTTAAGTGTGTCGATACCAAGGGTTTTTATACGCTCATTTAAATTAAGATTCGTTGCTAGGTATGAGTTATATCTGATGTTTTTATCTGTTTGAGTAGATATCTGACTGAATGTATCCTTAATTTTATCAACATTTTTTTGTTGAGATCTCGTCAGTACAAAATATTCCATGCCACTGACTTTTTTTAATTCATTCTCTAGAATATTAAATAACTCTGTCACTGACTTTGAATACTTTGAGTAAGATACTCTTGAGCTAACCAGATCAGGCAAAGTTTCTATTTCAATTAACTCATATTCTCTGCATCCCTCTTTAGGAATGACTCGTTGAAGAAGCTCCTCGCACATTAATTGAATATTTTCACTTTTTAGCTTTTTATCCCCAATTAAAAACGTTTTACAGCTATTTCTCGCCTGAGATAACTTATTAAATAGCAAACCAGAATTATCCGCCATGCTAGGCGTGATAGTGTTATTTCTCTTTATCAGATTTTCATTATTAACTGCAACTCTCACTAAATTTCCTTATTATCAGTAAAATAATATGACTTATAGTAAGGTATCTTTAACGCTATTGATTTTATAAAGAGGTCTTTTGCTATTTATAAAATATCATCCAAACTTAGTAGGCTGTAACCTCTACAGGAATACCAGAACGACGAATAAGCTCTGCATCGACTTTATTTTTATCGACTTTGCCACTTTCATACCAAGTATTAAATTGCTTCGTGAATGTAAGAGGCATGGTTTGTGGATCGTCATTTTCATTACGTGATAATGGCTGATGAACTTCAATAAACTGTCTACCATCCGCAGTTTCAGTAAATTTAATCGGCTTATTGATAACCTGAACACGGCTACCTTTAGGCACTACGTTAAATAACGTCTCAATATCATTGGGTCTTAAACGAATACAGCCTGAACTCACTCTTAATCCAATACCAAAATCTGCATTTGTACCGTGAATTAAATATTCGCCACGACTATGAGCCAATCTTAATGCATAAGCTCCCATTGGATTTTCAGGGCCAGCAGGAACGACCGCAGGGAGCGAGATCCCTTTTGCTGCATAGTTTTTACGAATATTTGCTGTCGGAGTCCATGTAGGATCTTTAATCAACTGAGAAATGGACGTCACCATTTCAGGCGTTTCTCGTCCTAATTGACCAATGCCGATAGGATAAACATCAACGGTGCTACCCTCTTTCGGGTAATAATAAAGACGCAATTCGGCAAGATTGATGACAATACCTTTATGTACCGTATCAGGCAAAATCATCTGCAATGGAATATTTAATGTTTTACCTGCATCAGGTAAAAGCGGATCAATACCAGGATTTGCTTCCATCATATTAAGCAATCCCACTTGATATTCAGACGCAATAGCTTCTAGTGAACGCTTATCATCCGGCACGATATACGAAACATTCTCGCCGATAATACGCTGACCATCAGTGGGTAACAGGTATTCTGTCGCATAAGATAAGTGGCTGTTCATCCCTAACAGCGATACTCCCAATAGGGTTAACCATTTATTCATCATTTATCCCGTGTGTTAGAAATAAAATAAACTGACTATTATGATGATAACATTATCATTGTTATGCCATTCATATAATAAGTCAGTTTAGAACATTAATGTGGGATTAGGTAACATTTATGCTACAGCGTATTCTGAAAAACGCTTAATCAGTGTCGTGACCATCGCATGCAAGCCTTGAGTTCGAGAAGGTGTTAAGTGGCTTTCTAGCGCTAGTGATGAAAAATACTGTTTTACATCTGTGGCTAATGCTTGTTCGAGCGTCTTCCCCTGAAATAAGATAATTACCAAGGCAACAAGGCCTTTGACAATACCTGCATCGCTATCACCAGCGAGAATGAGTTGCTTATTCTCATTAAGAGCAACAGCGATCCACACTTGACTTTGGCAACCCTCAATAAAATTAGCTGAAGTGCGTTGTTCATCTGTTAATGGTGGAAGGCGCTCGCCCAACTCCATCATATAGAGATAACGTTGTTCCCAATCCTGACAACGAGAGAAATTGCGTAATAATTTTGCTTCATCTGGCAAATTGGCCACTGCCATGAATAACCTCTTTTTTAATCTTTAACCTAATAACATTTCAACACGTAATAGCGCATTAACCAACGCATCGATATCATTTTTATTGGTATATAAACCAAGAGATGCACGACACATTGCAGGAACTTGGTAATAATCCATAATTGGCATTGCACAATGATGCCCTGTACGAATCGCAATACCATAATTATCAAGAAATGCCCCAACATCATAAGCATGGTGTTTACCTAAATTAAACGCTATCACACCTTGTCGAGAATCATTGCCATAAAGCGTTAAAGATTTTACTTTTTGCAACTGCTCTTGGGCATACTTCATTATACTATTTTCATACTCAGCAATATTATTCATACCTAACTGTGAAAGATAATCTAATGCAGCACCTAAGCCAATCATTCCCATTATATTAGGTGTTCCCGCTTCAAAGCGCCAAGGTGCATCTGCGTAGGTAATATCACCATTAATATGAACATGTTTTATCATTGCGCCACCGCCTTCCCAAGGCGGTAATTCATCCAGTATCGCTTTTTTACCATACAGCAAACCAATGCCAGTAGGTCCATAAAGTTTATGGCCGCTACAAACAAAAAAGTCACAATCAAGTTGTGAAACATTAATTGTTTGATGCATGGCACTTTGCGCCCCATCAACCAATATATGTAACTCCCCTCCTTGATCAATAGCATATTGGCGAGCATCACGAATAATTTGAGCGATAGGATTCACTGTGCCCAATACATTTGATTGGTGCGTAAGGCTGAATAATTTAGTTCGTTCGTCGATTAAGCGAGGTAATTGAGCTAAATCGAGCGTGCCGTCTTGTAATAGCGGTAACACACGAACATTAAAACCATACTGTTTTGCCAACATATACCAAGGAACAATATTTGCATGATGTTCCATTTCTGTGATGATGATATTGTCACCATCATTCAAAAATCGTTGGCTATAAACATTCGCAATTAAGTTAATGCCTTCGGTTGTTCCTTTAACAAAAACAATCTCGTCTTCGCTATTGGCACCTAAAAAATCACTGGCTTTTTTACGGACATTTTCAACTAAGGTTGTCGCATTTGCACTCAAGGTATGAATGCCGCGGTGAACCGCGGCATATTGTGTTAAGGCAAATTGTTTTTCATGTTCAATGACGCAAGCCGGTTTTTGAGCACTTGCGGCACTGTCGAGATAAACCAGAGGTTTTCCTTTCACTTGCTGTGAAAGAATTGGAAAATCATCTCGCGCTTTTTCAATGGAGTGCGTCATAATGCCCTATTTTATACCTCTAATAAGCGCTGATTAATTCTGTCTAATACATGCGCCTTGATCACACTATTTTCTAGCGATTCAGTTAATTCAGCCGCAAATGCATGGATGATCATTTTACGGGCGTTACTTAAAGAAATACCGCGTGAACGCAAATAAAATAGTTGCTCATCATCAATTCGCCCCACAGTGGCTCCATGACTACATTTCACATCATCAGCATAGATTTCAAGCTGTGGTTTAGTATCGATTTGCGCTTTCTCACCCAGCAACAGATTATTATTAGTCATTTGACCATCTGTTTTTAAGGCTTGAGGTGTCACCGTGATCATACCGTTAAATACAGCTTTCCCCGCATCCATCGCAATACTTTTATGCAGTTGACGACTCTGGCAATTTTTCTCACTATGAACCAGCCATGTACGGGTGTCCGCTATTTCGCCTGCTTTAGGTAATACAACGCTATTCATTGAAAGCTCTGTATTTTCACCTTTTAGTGCCGAACTCGTGTGATGACGACTAAGTTTAGCGCCTAATAAGAAAGCATAACTATTGACACGAGCATCACGACCTATTGTCAGATCGTTATGAGCAAAATGCTGACTTACGCCATTCTCAAAACTTAATTTGATATGGTTAAAAAAGGCATTATCACCAATCGCTGCGGTTAATCTTGCCCCTGTAAAATGACGGTTTTCGTTGTCACTGCTAATATAGTGCTCTACCACTTGCATCTGAGTATTTGCACCAACATCAAGGTGAAAACGATAATTTGCACTATTTACCTCTGCGCTTTGATCACCTTGAGTAATATTGAGGATATAAAGTGGTTTATCCGCAATAACACCCGTTTTCAGGGTAATCAACAAAGGATGTGGCGCTAAGCTTTCAACTAAATGCAGGAAAATTTCACCATTTACCGCTTTAGGTAATTCACTTTGATTATCAAGTAACGTCACTTGATAAGGACCAAAATCTTTACTGCTTTCTGTCGGTGAGAATGAGCCATTCACCATTACAATACGATAGCAATCAAAAGATAAAGCTTGTTTAGCTATTAAGCTTTGCACATCAAAAGGCGGCAATTGTTGATAACTTTGGCTTAACGTTTCTTCTAATGGCGTATAGTGCCAATCTTCATGACGATAAGCGGGAAAGCCTATTTTTTCAACTTGTAACCAGTGATTACGTGCATTCAGATTTTCGTCACCTTTACGTTGATGATATAACGTTGAAAACGTTTTTAATGCTTGTTGATTACGCAGTTCAACTTGGCGCTGTTTTTCACGCTTTTCATTGAGGGTCAATAAGCCAGCCATAACCTTGTTCCTCCAATTTTTGCGCCAATGAAAAATCACCAGATTTAATGATTTTTCCCTGATAAAGCACATGTACAAAATCAGGTTTAATATAGTCAAGAATGCGTTGGTAATGTGTTACAACAATAAAAGCACGTTTACCATCACGTAAGCTATTAACACCATTAGAAACGATTTTTAATGCGTCGATATCAAGTCCTGAGTCTGTTTCATCTAAAATACATAATTCAGGCTCTAACGCAGCCATTTGCAAAATATCGTTACGTTTTTTTTCACCACCAGAAAATCCCACGTTAACTGAGCGTGTTAACAAATCTTGTGGCATATCTAGCAATTTAATTTTATCTTCAATAAAATCTTCAAAATCAAAGCGATCTAATGGCTCTTGACCACGATATTCTCTCACTGCATTTACAGAAGATTGTAAGAAAAATTGATTGCTGACACCGGGTATTTCAACAGGATATTGAAATGCCATAAAGATGCCTTCACCTGCGCGATCTTCTGGTTCTAATTCCAATAAATCTTTATTTTTAAAGGTGATTGAACCTTCATCGACTTCATATTCATCACGACCAGCAAGTGTTGCTGATAAGGTACTTTTACCCGAGCCATTTGGCCCCATAATCGCGTGAACTTCACCTGCACGAACCTGCAAATCTAATCCTTTTAGGATCTCGTTGCCTTCAACACTGACATGTAAATTTTTAATCTCTAACATAATATATGCCTTCGGTATCTTTATACTCAGAATTTGGTTAATAGTTAACCGACGCTATGTTCTAAGCTGATTGCTAATAATTTTTGTGCTTCCACAGCAAATTCCAGCGGTAATTCTGAGAACACATCTTTACAAAACCCGTTTACAATCATTGAGATTGCATCATCTTCGCTTAATCCACGCTGACGACAATAGAACAACTGATCCTCACCAATACGTGACGTTGTCGCTTCGTGTTCAAGCTGTGCTGAGTTGTTCATTACTTCAACATAAGGGAAAGTATGCGCACCGCACTGCGTACCAATTAACATGGAATCACATTGGGTAAAGTTACGGGCATTTTGCGCACTAGGGAGTACTTTTACGAGTCCACGGTAACTGTTTTGGCTTTTACCTGCAGAAATACCTTTAGAGATAATGGTTGATTTGGTATTTTTGCCGATATGGATCATCTTAGTGCCCGTATCTGCTTGTTGATTGCCATTGGTTAAGGCAACAGAGAAAAATTCAGCGCTTGAATTATCCCCTTTTAAAATCACACTTGGATATTTCCATGTGATCGCAGAACCGGTTTCTGATTGCGTCCATGACATTTTGGCGTTTTCGCCTTCGCAAATAGCACGTTTAGTCACAAAATTAAGAATGCCGCCTTCACTATCGCCACCAGAGAACCAGTTTTGCACAGTAGAGTATTTTACTTCGGCATCTTTATGGATAATAACTTCAACCACAGCGGCATGAAGCTGATAGCTATCACGAACAGGTGCTGAACAACCTTCGATATAACTGACGTAACTACCTTCATCAGCAACCAAAATAGTTCGTTCAAATTGACCTGTTTGAGCCGCATTAATACGAAAATAAGTCGATAATTCCATTGGGCAACGAACCCCTTTTGGAATATAGACAAAAGTACCATCAGATGCGACCGCAGCGTTTAATGCAGCAAAGTAGTTATCATGGCTTGATACAACGGTGCCTAAATATTGGCGCACTAAATCAGGATATTCTTGAATAGCTTCGCTAAATGAACAGAAAATAATGCCATGTTCAGCAAGCTCTTCACGATATGTTGTTGAAACGGAAACAGAATCAAAAATAGCATCAACAGCAACGGCTTGCCCTTCTCTTACAGGTACACCGAGTTGGTTAAAAGCATCTTCAACTTCTTTGGTTAAATAATCTTGCGTGGCTTGTTTATCACTCATAACAGCTTCATTCGAGCCACCAGCACAACTGCCATTAGCACAACATGAACTACAAGATGGCGCTGAATAATAGCTATAATCTTGATAATTAAGCGATGGATAATCTGCTTTTAGCCAATGAGGCTCTTCCATTTCTAACCAATGGCGATAAGCATCTAAACGAAATTCCAGCATCCACTCTGGTTCGTTTCTTTTTGCCGATATTGCACGTACAACCGCTTCGTTTAATCCTTTTTCTAAGGTATCGGTTGAGATATCGGTATAAAAACCTTCTTTATAGTGGTGATCGCTTAGCCATCCCTGAACTTCATCACCAATTTCAACATTGCTCTGAGACATAATCTGACTTCACTATGTTATACCCCGAAGCTCTCACCACATCCGCAGACGTTTTGAGCTTTAGGATTATTAAATTTAAACATTTGATTAAGTCCTTCACGAACATAATCAACAACCAACCCATCGATAAATGGCATTGCTTTTAATGAGACAAAGAGTTTTGCTCCATTATGTTCATAAACAAGATCATCATCATTTGGGGCAGTAGCGAGTTCAATAACATAACCATACCCTGTACAACCAGAGGGTTTAATACTTAAGGAAAGCCCTTGTTTTTCTGGGTTTTTCTCAACTAAATGGCAGATATGCTTTGCTGCATTATCCGTTAATACAATGCCTTGCCAAGCTGTGTCATTAAGAGAAAAAGTTTCAACGTTGTTTGTCATTTCTGACCTCATTTCGAAAGGAGATTGATATCTTTCCTGACACTAATGGTAATGATAACCCTTATCACTTCAACCATGTCTTTTGAAAGGATATTCTATAAATGTGTATTTTTTGTTCTATTTTTAGGGTTACCTTGTTAACAATTAATGTTAACGCAATGTAATATAACACTTTTCCGCTCTTTCATTACAAAAAATAAAACTTTTAATTTTTCTTATATTTCGCACAATACGCACATAAGTTGCAATATAAATACACTTTATATGTTATCACTGAAATTTAGAGAAAAAAGCATAAAAATGTATTTTTACATTACAGCCTATTAGCTCTGTTTACATTCACTTTTATGCTTATTATGAAGGATAAGATAGCACCACTTATGCGATGACCTCTTATTGGATTGTGTGCTCTTTGAACTTATTTACTGATAGTGATGGTTTGAATATATTTGTTTGTACATTCAAGGATTTGACTGTTTTTTTGTTTGTTCGATTGGCTATTGAAGTTGCTAATCAATTGTAGTTGCCATACTCGGTTCGTTTTAAGATCAGCCGCTAAAACACCTTCATAGCTCACATTCTCTTTTGCGTATTTCCCTTCAAAAAAGACATGTCGGCTTTCCACATTTGGGATAGTTAATGGTTTTATCAATGTGGATATTTCATTCATACCATCTATTACCGCAATATTATCAACTATGCCTTGTGCTCCCGCATCCACATCGTAACTCATTGCATCAATCATTTTAAAATAAACCAGACGAACTTCTGTCAAATCACAAATAGGCTCTGATTTATAAACCATCATTTCTGTTGTGACGTCCTGAATATTATCTGGTAATGATTTAAAATAATTTTCAGTATCTTCTCTGCTCATTGTAAATGAAGTGGGATAAGCCATATTAAAGCCAGAAACAGTTTGTACTGGAATATTACTTATATCATTACTCGTTTCAGAGGTAGAATTATTATCGCATCCGCTGATTAATAAACCTGCAATTAATAATACTGTAGTGTTGAATTTATAAATAGTTAACATTATTGATCGTCTTATCTTTTATTATGAAGATAATGATTATCATTAAAAATAAAATCTAAATAAAGAAATAATTCTATTTTCTCTCTCTATTTTTATTCTTTTTGACATTATCTATAAACATAAAAAAACGCACAAAGCGAGTATTTCACTTTGTGCATATGTCTTTTTTATTCTTTAAGAAATAACAGATGTTGTTAATCTAGAAATACACACTTGACGACCTTCATCATCAAATATTTCTATTGACCAAACTTGGTGTGAGCGCCCTAAATGAATAGGTTTGCATACACCTCTTACCTTACCGTCTCTAGCAGAACGAATGTGGTTAGCGTTAATTTCTAAACCCACAATTTTCTGTTCGCCTTCAGTACAAAGATAACCCGCAACAGAGCCCAATGTTTCAGCTAAAACAACAGAAGCACCACCATGCAAAAGCCCCAAAGGCTGCTTAGTACGATGATCAACCGGCATTGTTCCTTCAAGATAATCATCACCAAGGCAGGTCAATTCAATACCTAGATGACTCATCATATTATTTTGCCCAATATGATTAAGATGCTCAAGTGTCGTTTCACGTTTCCATATCATGGCATAATCTCCAAAAGTGCCTGTAGTGGGTGTTTTAGCTCAATATTATCAATACGTTTCACTTGACTACGACAAGAGTAACCGGTGCTTAAACAACGCATTGTTGGTAACGTTTTTAATGCATTACCCCATGAGAGTTGATAAATGCCCAACGAGTTTTCATAATTATTTAGTTCATGTCCATAAGTACCTGCCATTCCACAACATCCAGTGCTCACAAATTCGAGTTGCTGCCCATAACGTTGGAAAATAACCTGCCACTGTTTCATACTTTGTGGTAGTGCCGTCACTTCTGTACAGTGCCCAAAAAGATACCATTTTTCAGCATCATCGCGAACTGCTATTGGCTCAGATACCAATTTACTTAGCCATTCATGAACAAGTTGAACATTAAAATCCCCACGTTTATCACCCAGTATTTCACGATATTCATCACGATAACAAAGCACTAATGCAGGATCGACTCCCACCATAGGGATACCTAATTTTGCAACACGATTAAGCATGGTTGAGGTTTTTTGCGCCGTTTTACTAAATTGCTGTAAAAAACCTTTAATATGCTGTGCTTTACCGTTAGGTGAGAATGGCAATAAAACAGGCTTAAATCCAATTTTTTCAATCAGTTTGATAAAATCAGCGACGACTTTCGCATCGTAATAACTGGTGAAAGGATCTTGAACCACCAGCACATGATGACTACGTTGCTTTTCAGATAACCGCTCTAAGTCTTCTAACGTCATATCTAACGCTTTATGCCCAGCCAATTGCTGTTTTAATGTCGGTGATGACAATAAAGGTAAATCGACCATACCAATAGCGTGTTTACTTAACGATTGCACCAACGGTTGTTTCATAAAAAAGTTAAAGAATCCCGGTGCTTTTGCCATAATCGGCGTAGTTAACTCAACATTAGCGACAATATGATCTTTTAACGGACGTAAATAGCGCTGGTGATAAAGCTCAGTAAACTTAGAACGAAACGATGGCACATCAATTTTAATCGGACATTGCGTTGAACAAGCTTTACAAGCCAAACAACCGTTCATTGCTGCTTTAACTTCATGAGAAAAGTCATATTCGCCACGTTTGGCTTTCCAAGTATTACGTGTTTTCTCAATTAAACCTCTTAAGCTAGGTTTATTATTTTCAAGGCTAGATTCAAGTTGTTTTGGGCTAACGCCTTGCTCTGTTAATAAGCGTAGCCACTCTCTTACAAGTGCAGCTCGTCCTTTGGGTGAATGGATGCGTTGTCCGCTGATTTTCATTGAAGGACACATGGGGCTTTTGGCATCAAAGTTAAAGCAAAGTCCATTACCATTACAATCTAATGCACCTTTGAAATCTTGACGCACAGATAAAGGAATTGTGCGATCAAAAGTACCTCGTTTGATAGTATCAACCTGCTTCATAGGTTCATCGACCTCTAATGGAGGGCATATTTTCCCAGGATTCAGTCTATTTCGAGGATCGAACACCGTTTTGATTTGACGCAGTTCATGATAGAGCGTTTCACCGAAAAATTCGGGGCTGTATTGCGCTCTAAAGCCTTTTCCATGTTCACCCCAGAGTAACCCACCATATTTGGCTGTTAACATGACAATGTCATCTGAGATGGATTTCATCAATAATTCTTGTTGTGGATCACACATATCAAGCGCAGGTCTTACGTGCAATACGCCTGCGTCAACATGTCCAAACATGCCATAATTGAGCTGATGGCTATCAAGTAATGCTCTAAATTCTGTAATATAATCAGCAAGATGCTCTGGTGGCACACAGGTATCTTCTACAAAAGGAATTGGCTTTGCTTGCCCTTTTGCATTACCTAATAAACCAACCGCTTTTTTACGCATGGCATAAATACGGTTTATATCTGCCAGATCTTCACAGACTTGATAACCGATAACACCACCCTGACCTTCTTTCATTAATAAATCTAAGCGTTGGCATAATGATGCGACTTGTGAAGCGATAAGATTTTCATCATCACCCGCAAATTCAACAATATTAAGGCCTTGCATATCTTTATCAGGGATATCAGTGATCAACTCTTTAACGGAGTGCCACACAATATCTTCACGAGCGAGATTTAATACTTTGGAATCAACAGTTTCAACAGAAAGTGCATTCGCTTTAACTAAGAAAGGTGCATTACGTAATGCTGAGTCAAAAGAATCGTATTTTACATTGACTAGACTGCGCTGTTTAGGAATTGGCGTGATATCCAGCGTTGCCTCAGTAATAAACGCAAGTGTTCCTTCTGAGCCTGTTAAAATTCGTGTTAAATCAAATCTTTTCATGTCATCACTAAAGACATGACGTAAATCATACCCAGTTAAAAAGCGATTTAATTTAGGAAATTTTTCAAGAATAAGCTTTCGCTGCTCTTTGCAACGAGATAAAACAGTACGATAAACTTTACCGATTGCAGAGCTCTCTTGGGCAATATTTTCTGCTAACGCGGTATCCATAGCCCGCGTTTCAAGCAGTTCACCACCTAATAAAACCGCTCTAACACCGAGAACGTGATCAGAGGTTTTACCATAAACCATTGAACCTTGCCCTGATGCATCAGTATTTATCATTCCGCCTAATGTGGCGCGGTTACTGGTAGATAGCTCAGGTGCAAAAAAGAAGCCATACGGTTTTAAAAAGAGGTTTAATTCATCTTTAATGACACCAGCTTCCACTTTTACCCAACGTTCTTCTGGGTTTATCTCGATAATACGTTTCATATAGCGAGATAAATCAACAACAATGCCATCTGTTAAAGCCTGTCCATTAGTCCCTGTTCCTCCTCCTCTTGGAGTCAGAGAAAGAGAATGAAATCGAGGCTCATCAACTAAGCGAGCAATAATAGTTACATCGGCTGTTGAGCGAGGAAAAACAACCGCCTGTGGCAATAACTGGTAAATACTATTATCTGTTGCCATAGTGAGTCTGTCAGCGTAACTGCTGGAGACATCACCGGTAAAACCGTTTTTTCGAAGGGTATCAAGAAATTCTGTTGTGAGTTCACTGACTTGCGGTGCTTGCGATATACGTGGGATCATTTGTTATAGCTCTTTAATCTAATAGTCCACATTGCTTAATTTTAGATGTTGAAATGTATGCTAAGAGGTACTTTGCCTCATTTTGTACTTTCAGACCGATACCTGTTCACCTTATCATACAATTCTGGCAAATTGCGTAGTGATATAAACAACGTGATATTTGCAATGTTTATTCATCTGCTTCTAGCATTTTTATTCGTGTAGGGATTTAAAACCATGGAAAAACCGCAGATCCATACAGATATACCCAAAGTTTTATTCACTGTTCTTTTTATTTCTTTTTTTATTATCGCCAGTTTTTGGATACTAAATCCCTTTATTGTGGGTTTTATTTGGGCTGGAATGATTGTTGTAGCAACGTGGCCTTTACTTCTTATTATTGAAAAACGGGTAAAATATCGTTGGCTATCAACCATGATAATGATGATTTTGATATTACTGATCTTCGTTATCCCTATTATCTTATTAATTAGTAGCGTCATTGATAATAGTGCCCCCTTAATTGAATTAGCGAAATCACCGTCGAATATTCAGCCACCGCAATTATTATGGCTTAACGATATCCCTATGATAGGGAGTAAGCTTTATGATACATGGCACTCTATTCTTGTCTCAGGGGGTAATGCGTTAATCTCAAAAATCCAACCTTATGTTGGGCAAGCTGCAAACTGGTTTTTTGCTCAAGCCTTAAATATTGGTCGATTTGCCCTACATTTGGGGGTGATGTTGTTATTTTCCGGCTTACTGTTTTTACAAGGTGAAAATGTCGTATCTTGGTTGCGTCATTTTGCTATTCGCTTAGCAGGCCAACGCGGTGATGCCGCAATCTTACTTGCATCTATGTCTATTCGCGCCGTTGCATTAGGTGTGGTTTTAACTGCCTTAATTCAGGCTATTGTTGGTGGTATCGGCCTTGCTGTATCTGGCGTACCTTATGCTACGGTATTAACCGTCCTTATGTTTATTTGCTGCCTTGCTCAATTAGGTCCTTTATTAGTATTGATCCCTTCAATTTTATGGCTATTTTGGACGGGTGATACCACTTGGGGCATTGTCATGGTGATTTGGGGTGGTGCTGTTGCAACAATGGATGGTGTATTACGACCTTATTTAATCAAGATGGGTGCCGATTTGCCTATGGTATTAATTCTCACAGGCGTTATTGGTGGGATTTTAACATTAGGTATGATTGGTTTATTTATTGGTCCTGTTGTTCTCGCTGTTGCACATAGTTTATTAAATGCATGGATTAATGAAGTACCAAAACCTAATCCTGATTTAACTGAAACAGTAGAATTTATGAATAAAAACTTTATCGAAAAAGAATAAATAATAATGGAGCATGTAAGTGTAGCTACTTACATGCTCTAAAAATAACAGAGCAAAGTTTAATAAAGATTATCAATTTAGGAATAAATCATTATATTTCTATATTAAAACTTACATCTTGAAACAAATTACATTTTTTTAAACCTGTTTGTTACCAGCAAGTTATATTCAATTTTAAATAAACCAATATTCTTTTTATTGAGATAATTCTTAGAGCATAATTAACGCATTTCTCTTAATATAAATATCAACGAAACAAATGTTTCATCGAATTAATAATTTCGCCGTTCATATTAATAGATTAATTGGCGGGATTAAAGAATATAAAATATTGCTGTGTGTAGTCTTTGCCTGTCAGCCCATGATAGGCTTTTTTTTTGCCTATTATTTAATAATTGTATAAAAAAAGCTCACGTAATATTGTGAGCTTTTTATTTATAACGATGATATTAATTCTATTGTGCTAATTTTACCCAAGTTTTAATTACGGTATCTGGGTTTAACGATAAACTATCAATTCCCTCTTCCATTAGCCATTGTGCGAAATCTTCATGATCAGAAGGTCCTTGACCACAAATACCCACATATTTTCCATTACGTTTTGCGGCTTGGATTGCCATTGATAATAAGGCTTTCACTGCATCATTGCGTTCATCAAACAGTGCAGAAACCACACCAGAATCGCGGTCAAGACCTAATGTTAATTGGGTCATGTCGTTAGAGCCGATAGAAAAACCATCAAAGTGTTCTAAGAATTTATCCGCTAATAAGGCATTTGATGGAATTTCACACATCATAATGACTTTTAAGCCGTTCTCACCTCGTTTCAAACCGTTTGCCGCTAATTCGTCAATCACCTCTTCAGCTTGGCGTACAGTACGAACAAATGGGATCATGACTTCAACATTTTCTAAGCCCATATCATTACGAACACGTTTTACTGCTTCACACTCAAGGGAGAAGCAGCGACGGAAATCGTCAGAAACATAACGACCCGCACCACGGAATCCTAGCATTGGGTTCTCTTCATCTGGCTCATAACGATCGCCTCCTACTAAGTTGGCATATTCGTTAGATTTAAAGTCAGATAAACGAACAATAACGCGTTTAGGCCAGAATGCCGCTGCTAATGTTGCAATCCCTTCCGTTAGTTTACTGATGTAATACTCAACTGGAGAGTCATAGCCCGCCATCATTTCATTGATTTCGGCTTTCAGTGCTTCAGTTTGGTCGTCATACTCTAATAATGCACGAGGATGCACACCAATCATGCGGTTAATAATAAATTCTAAACGCGCAAGACCGACACCATCATTTGGTAGGCCCGCAAAATCGAATGCACGATCAGGATTGCCGACGTTCATCATAATTTTGAGCCCTAATTCAGGCATATTATCGATTGCGGAGCTTTGAATAGAAAAATTCAGTTTGCCATCGTAAACAAATCCTGTGTCACCTTCAGCACAAGAAACGGTTACAACTTGTCCTTCAGCAATACATTCTGTTGCATCACCACAACCTACAACAGCTGGAATACCCAATTCACGGGCAATAATTGCAGCGTGACATGTTCTACCACCACGGTTAGTTACAATCGCAGAGGCTTTTTTCATGATAGGTTCCCAATCTGGGTCTGTCATGTCAGTAACCAGCACATCACCCGCTTCAATTCTATCCATCTCACTTAAGTTATGAATAACTTTAACGGCACCTGTACCAATACGATGACCAATAGCACGACCTTCAATAATAACAGAGCCACTTTCATTTAACTGATAGCGCTCCATAACTTGTTGGTTAGAACGAACTGTTTCTGGACGTGCCTGAACAATGTATAAACGACCATTATGTCCATCTTTAGCCCATTCGATATCCATTGGACGACCATAGTGACGTTCAATCAATACAGCTTGTTTAGCCAGCTCTTGAACTTCATGATCAGTCAAAGAGAAACGATTGCGCAGTGACTCTGGTGTATCTTCGATACGAACTTGTTTACCATGTTCAACACTATCCGCGTAAACCATTTGGATCTTTTTAGAGCCAAGATTACGACGAACAATAGAAGGTAAACCTTTTGCTAAAGTTGGCTTGTGTACATAGAACTCATCTGGGTTAACAGCACCCTGTACTACCATTTCACCTAAACCATAAGCTGATGTAATAAAGACAACTTGATCAAAGCCAGATTCAGTATCGATAGTAAACATCACACCTGAAGAAGCAAGATCAGAACGCACCATACGTTGAACACCCGCAGATAATGCAACACCACGATGATCGTAACCTTGGTGAACACGATAAGAGATTGCTCGATCGTTAAATAACGAGGCAAATACATGTTTGATTGCAACGAGTATGGCATCAATACCTTGAACGTTTAAAAACGTCTCTTGTTGACCTGCAAAAGAAGCATCAGGCATATCTTCTGCAGTCGCAGATGAACGAACGGCAAATGAAGCTTCAGATTCACCTTCACTTAATGTGAGATAAGCATCGCGAATATCTTTTTCAAACTGAGGCGTAAAAGGTGTATCAATTACCCACTGGCGAATTTGATTTCCTGCTTGAGCCAGTTGATTAACATCATCAACATCAACGCTATCAAGCAATTCATAAATACGCTGATTGATACCGCTCTGTTCCAGAAAATCATTAAACGCTTGCGCTGTGGTAGCAAACCCATTAGGAACAGAAACACCCAGTTCCGCTAGGTTTGTGATCATTTCACCGAGGGAAGCATTTTTCCCACCAACACGATCAACGTCATTCATACCTAATTGGTTATACCAAAGCACATTGCACGGGGTGAGGCTATTGCTGGACATTGAGAACAATCCTTTTTTAAACAATTATGAGAGAGAGAAAAAAAGAAAAACCCGCTGTCAAAACGACAACTGAAATAAGCGTATCACAATGTGATGCTGAATATAGAAAGGTGAATCGATCAACCAGAAAACTTTATTTTTTTATCCTTTATAATCACTAAAAATGCTTTAGATAATATTGTTTGATTTGCTAATTCAGCTAAAAAAAGGTGAGCGTTATGATATTAAGCTTGAATTCTATTAATTGTGATAATAATGAACCCATTGATAGAACAGTCTTTTTTATCTCTGATGGTACAGCGATTACGGCTGAGGTATTAGGCCATGCGGTACTTTCTCAATTTCCATTAAAAATGAAAAGTTATACACTACCTTTTGTTTCTACTGTGGAAAGAGCTGAAGAAATAAAACAGAAAATCTCTGAAATTTATAAAAAGAGTGGCGCTAAGCCCCTTGTTTTTTATTCTATTATCAGCCCTGAAGTTAAACAGATAATAAATAGCAGTGAAGGTTTTTGTCAGGATATTGTGCAATCTCTCGTAATACCACTTGAAAAAGAAGTAGGGATCCAGGCATCGCCAAAATTAAATAAAACTCATGGACTGACTGAAAAAAATCTTAGTAAATACGATGCTCGTATTGCCGCCATCGAATACACTCTTTCCCATGATGATGGCATATCATTACGTAATCTCGATCAAGCACAAGTGATCTTAATTGGTGTTTCTCGTTGCGGGAAAACACCCACCAGCCTCTATTTAGCAATGCAATTTGGTATTCAAGCAGCTAACTATCCATTTACTGCGGATGATATGGATTTCCTAAAACTCCCCGCAGAACTAAAAGAATATCAGCATAAATTATTTGGCTTAACCATTGCGCCAGAACGTCTTGCCGCTATTCGTGGTGAACGCCGCGAAAATAGCCGTTATGCCTCTATTCGTCAATGCAGAATTGAATTGTCCGAAGTAGAAGCGCTTTTTAGAAAAAACAATATCCCTTATCTCAACACCACGAATTATTCTGTTGAAGAAATTTCAACCAAGGTAATTGATTCTATGGGATTAGCAAGAAGAATGTTTTAACCCTTTATAGCGACTTTTTTATTCGTTTTTCTCTGTGAACGCTGTTGAAATTAGCTGAATTTCGTTTATTGTGATCTTAATCACTGGGTAGACTTACCCTGTATATTTATTGAGATGAATTATGTTAAAGACAGACGAACTACGGACTAAGGCTTTAGACAGTCTGGTAACACCAGAAACCTTAGCAAAAGAGTTCCCCATTTCTGATGAGATAATCCAAAATATCACATCAGCACGTAAACGCATTGAAGCGATCCTTACCGGAGAAGACAAGCGACTATTAGTGATTGTAGGGCCTTGCTCTATTCATGATCCTAAAGCTGCCAAAGAGTACGCCACTAAGCTTAATCAGCTAAAAGAACGTTATCATGACCGCTTAGAAATCGTCATGAGAACCTACTTTGAAAAGCCACGTACGGTCATTGGCTGGAAAGGTTTAATCTCTGATCCTTACCTCGATAACTCTTGTAACGTCAACGAAGGTATTCGCCTTGCAAGAAAGCTATTAATTGAAATAAATGCGTTAGGTTTACCCACTGCAACTGAATTTCTCGATATGGTCACAGGCCAATATATTGCAGATTTAATTAGTTGGGGTGCCATTGGTGCTAGAACGACTGAAAGCCAAGTTCATCGTGAAATGGCTTCCGCGCTTTCTTGCCCTGTTGGCTTTAAAAATGGCACTGATGGTAATACCCGTATTGCGATTGACGCTATTCGTGCTTCTCGTGTTGGTCACACCTTCTTATCGCCAGATAAAAATGGTCGTATGACAATTTACCAAACCAGTGGTAATCCGTATGGTCATATTATTCTGCGCGGAGGTAAAAAACCTAATTATCACGCAAGCGATATCGCTGACGCGGTTGATGCACTAAAACAAGTGGATTTACCAGAGCATCTTATTATCGATTTTAGCCATGGCAACTGTGAAAAAATTCATCGTCGTCAATTAGAAGTAGCCAGAAATGTTGGTCAACAAATTAAAGATGGCTCACAAGCGATTGTTGGCGTGATGGCTGAAAGCTTTTTACAAGAAGGCTCCCAAAAAGTTGTGCAAAATAAACCTCTTAATTATGGGCAATCAATCACTGATCCTTGTTTAAGCTGGAATGATACAGAACAACTTCTTGAGTTATTAGCACAAGCCGTTGAGAGCCGATTTCAATAGTCTTTTTTTTAAGGGGATATCCTTATCCCCTTTTATCTTTTATATTCATTATGTTCCTCCTGATTTTCCCTCTTCCTGACTTTATATTCAGGTAAAATATCAGCCTATTTTATTCCATTGTTTTAAATTTCATCACCTACCTCTCTATTACTCACAATATGACTTAAATTTACTTATTTACGTTAAAAAAAGCTTGTCTAAACACTTTTGTTAACGATAATGATTATCATAATGATAACGCTTATTACTCTTAGTGTATTATGAATAAAAAAGCTAATAATTTGGATAGTTCTTTAACTAAGCAGAATTCTCATTCTTCAATAATTCAATCGATTAATAGTATTGAGTTATTAGGTAAAGATGGCATGGTTTACATTCAACATAACGGAGAGTTGTACCAACTACGCCAAACTAAAGCAGGAAAACTTATCCTGACTAAATAATCTTTTTTGACAATAACGTGCAAGCCACCTATCAACTCAGCTAGGCAGCCAGCTAAATAACTCCATATACAAGGACTTTTTATGGATATTTATGGTATGTGTATGCTGAAAAAACATTTCAAATATTCAGGTATAGCAACAGCACTTTGTCTGTTGTATTCCCCTATTGCCTCTGCACACCCTGAAAATACAGGAACGGACTCTCTTACTGTTATTGGCTATAACGACGATCGATCCTCAGACTTTCACTCTGTTATTGATACTTCTTCGGCTAAAACACAAACCGCATCAACTACTGGTGAAATATTAAAAGATGTTGCTGGTGTGACGTTATCAGGAACGGGTATCACGAATGGCTCGAATATTTTGATGCGAGGATACGACCAAAAAGGTATCAAGATCCTCGTTGATGGAATTCATCAACCACTAGAGAACACCATAAATAATTTAGGTGGTATCTTTCTTGATCCCTCTTTAATTAGACGTGTTGATGTAAAACATGGCTCCGCATCCACTTTGCATGGTGCAGGTGCTATGGGAGGAGTTGTCGCGTTTAATACTCTTGATCCTCGTTCCATATTAGGTACGGATAAAAAATTAGGCGCAAAACTATTTAGCTCAGTTTCATCAGCAGATCGCCATTTTTCTTATGGTGGCATTATTGCAGCAAGACACGATATTGTAGAAGGTTTATTTGCGTATAGCCAACGTCAACGTGGTCCTATTCGTCTTGCTAATGGTGATAAATTAGAAAATCACGAGCATATTAAAAATTTCTTTGCAAAAGCTTATTTTTATCCAACTGAAAATCAAACGCTTATTATTTCAGCTCGCCATTATGATAATTCAGGTGAACAACGAGAAGTTTTGCATCGAATGGGCGGATTTGGCAAGAATGAAAGTAACCAGATGCAGCGCGACACTCAGCAAAAAAATTATGCGCTCACTCACCACTATGTTTCTGATACAAACTCATGGTTAGATTTAACCACTTATCTTTACTATTCACAGTTTGATATTAACCAAACTTTTTTAACGGATACTAAATTAACAACGTCAGATTTAAAAAAAAATATCCAAGGTAAAATAGGTAAATACGAAGCACGTACACAATCGACTTACGGGCTTAAATTTGAAGATAATGCCAGTATCAATTGGTTTGACACATTCAATCAATCTGTGATTATTGGTACAGAAGCTTATCAGCAGAAAATGCAATCAAATGAAGAAGCAAAAAACTTTCCTTTAGCGAAAATGAATTATATCGCAGGTTGGTTGCAAAGTTCTCTCAGTACACCATCACTCCCTCTCACACTCACAACGGGTATACGTTATCACTATTACAAAAATATACCTGGTGAAGGGCTTGATCCTTTCTTCAGTAAATTTTCGGCTAAAACATTACAAGCAGAAAAACATACATCGAGTTATCGAGGAACAACTGAAAATATCACGTTAACATTCACACCAACACGTTGGTTACAACTTTATTCTACCTATTCAACTGCGTTTCGCGCGCCAACTTTAAATGAAATGTTTAATGATTCATTCCATTTTAAAGCGGGTTTTTTTAATGCGCATTGGGTGCCTAATCCAAACTTAAAACCTGAAAGAAATAGCACTTGGGAATATGGCGCTGATTTCTCATTTAAACAGCTTTTATCACAACAAGATAAACTCATTTTAAAAGCAGCTTATTTTGATACTAAATCAAAGGATTACATTACTTATGGTCCTTGGCATTCAAGTTCATTTGCGGGTAAATTAAATCTCCAAGCATTTAATATTCCCGAAGCAATGATTGAAGGTATTGATCTTAGTCTGCGTTATTCACACCCATTAATTTCTCTAGGTTTAAGTTATAACCGTACTCATACCCTTGAGTTAACCACACATGAAACCATTTCGCCTGTTCGCCCTGAAATACTGACGACCTTTATTCAACTTCCTGTTACTAAAACCCCATTCTCATTAGGGTGGTCAGGAAAATTCGCTGGTACTACCGCGAATAAAGGCACACATCGAGGACAAGCGCCTCATGTAAAAGGCAAAACTACAAATCGAATGCAAGAACTTATTACCCAATATCCGGGCTATGGTATTCACGATTTTTCAATTAGTTATCAATCTCAAAACAATAAAGATATTCAAGCCGCGTTAGTGCTCGCCAATGCGTTTAATCGAGAACATTTCTCGGCATTAGGTGTGCCACAAGAAGGTCGAAATATCAAAATGTCCATCAGTTATCGCTGGTAGATGAGGAGCAATAATTTACATAACAAAGGGCTGTATTTTAACAGCCCATTAAATAACGGAGATCCATCTGCATGTCTCAGTCATCCCTATTGATTAAATTCAGTTTGCTGGCAATTGCAGTTTCTTCTGCTTGTGTATCTGCACAAGAGAAGACGCAAACTAATGAGAAGAAAAAAACAGAAGTGCTTACAGTTTATGCGACGGGTAATGAGCGTGATAGCTTTACATTACCGATGATGTCAACAGTTATAAAAAATAACAATGCGTTGTCAGAAACAGCAGGAAGTGCTTCTGAATTACTTCGCCATGTGCCTGGCATTTCAATTTCAGGCGCAGGTCGTACTAATGGTGAAACCATCAGTATGCGAGGATACAGTAAAAATGGAATACTGACACTTGTAGATGGCGTTCGCCAAGGAACAGACACCGGTCATATCGACAGTATTTTTGTTGATCCTCTGCTTATAAAACAAGTTGAAGTTATTCGAGGTCCTTCTGCTCTGTTATATGGTAGCGGTGCCCTTGGCGGTGTTATCGCTTACGATACGGTTGATGCAAGCGATCTGCTTTCAAAACACGAACAAGGTGGCGTACGTGTTACTGGTCTTGGTAATACCGCCCAGCACAGTCAAGGTATGGGTGTTACGGCTTTTGGCCGACACGATAACCTTGATGGACTCGTCGCATTCTCAGCCCGTGATAAAGGTGATACTCGTTACGGTGGGGGTTATCGTGCTCAAAATGATGAAACCATTATCAATCTACTTTCCAAAGGGCGCTGGCTAATTGATGATAGCAACACATTAAGTGGACAATTCCGCTATTACCATAACAATACAAATCAACCTAAAAACCCTCAAGTTGCCAGTGGCCCAACACCTGCAAACGTAGAAACTGATCGCACCACAACACAAAAAGATGTTCAGTTAACCTATCAATTTGATCCTTCAGATTCACAATGGATTAATTTGAAAACACAGGCTTATTACAGTGAAGTTGATATCAATGCCAAAACGGTACAAAAAGGATTTGAAGGTCGAGAGCAAAAAACCTATGGCGTAAAACTCGAAAACCGCTCACAAGTGGGTACGTACAGCTTTGCATCACATGGATTGACTTATGGTGGCGAGGTTTATAAACAAAAACAATCACCAAGCCAAAATGCAGAAAGCTTCCCACAAGCCGATATCCGTTTTATGTCCAGTTGGGTACAAGATGAAGTCACTTTACGTGATTTACCTGTCTCCCTAATTTTAGGAACACGTTTTGACAAATATAAGAGCCAAAACGATCGTTATGATGACATTACTGCGGATAAATGGTCATCAAAAGGGGCAATCAGTATCACACCAACTGACTGGTCAATGCTGTATACCTCTTACTCACAAGCATTTAGAGCGCCAACTTTAGGTGAGATGTATAACGATGCAAAACATTTTGATGCACCTTTCCCTGGCGCGCCAACAAACTATTGGCGTCCAAACCCTAATTTAAAGCCTGAAACCAATTCAACTACTGAATATGGGTTAGGTTTTCAATTCGACGACTTATTATCTAATAATGATAATCTGAAAATTAAAGCTGCCCATTTCAATACTCGCGCAAAAGATTATATTGATGCAGATGTTGCTATTTTTCAGGGATATACACAGTCAACAAATATTCCAAGAGCAACTATTTGGGGATGGGATGTTTCGATGAGCTATCAATCAAAATTCTTTAATTGGGATTTAGCTTATAACCATACCAAAGGAAAAGATAATGCGACAAATGCCTCAATTACCTCAATTGAGCCAGATACATTAACCAGTCGCTTTGATGTTCCTGTACCAAGTACCGATTTTTCTGTGGGTTGGGTCGGTCAATTTACCAAAAAAACGGACTTTACCAAGCATGACCGTTTTAATCGCCCAACCAATCGCCAACAAGCAGGTTATGGCGTTAATGATTTCTACCTTCGTTATGAAGGTAATGCCTCATTAAAAGGATTAACAACCTCATTTGTACTGGGTAACGCATTTGATAAAACGTATTACTCTTCTGCAGGTATTCCTCAAGAAGGACGAAATGCAAAAGTACTTGTGAGTTATCAGTGGTAATTAACAATAAAATCAACGATATAATAGGAGTTTCTGTGAATAAACCTCTTTATGAGAGCTACCTGCAAGCTAAAGCGGACAAAAAAGCATCATATGCACGAGATCTCGCTACTTACTTAAATGTCAGTGAAGCCGAACTCACTCATGCCCGTGTAGGACACGATGCAAAGCGTCTACGCAATGATGTACAAGAATTATTAAAAGCATTGAGTAAAGTAGGTGAAGTCAAAGCGATTACTCGTAATGATATTGCCGTTCATGAACACCTTGGTGAATACACAAATGCCCGTTTTAACGATCACGCAGGGTTAATCTTAAATCCGCGTGCAATGGATTTACGCTTTTTCTTCGCTTATTGGTCAAGTATTTTTGCACTTGCCGAAGAAACATCAAAAGGAACGCGTTATAGCATTCAATTCTTTGATATGCATGGTGATGCATTACATAAAGTCTATGCAACAGATAACACGAATATGGATGAATGGAATGCACTTATTCAAGCATTTTTATCTGAAGAAAACCCCGTTTTAGATATCACTCCTGTTGAACCATACTCAAACACACCTGTTAGTAATGAATTAGCGGAACAACTTGAACAACAATGGCGTTCAATGACTGACGTTCACCAATTCTTCAAATTACTAAAAGAAAATAACTTAAGTCGTCAACAAGCATTCAAAGCGGTTCCTGATGACCTTGCTTATCAAGTTGATAACAACGCACTGAAAACCTTATTAGAGCTCGCTAAAGAAGCGCAAAACGAGATCATGATATTTGTCGGTAGCCGTGGCTGTGTACAAATTTTTACAGGCCAAATTGATCGTCTAGTACCGCATCAATTTGAAAATAGTGAGCAAGTTTGGATCAACGTTTTCAATCCTGCTTTTACACTTCATTTAATTGAAAGTGAAATTGCAGAGAGTTGGGTAACACGTAAACCTACTCAAGATGGGTTTGTTACCAGCCTTGAAATCTTTGATAACAAGGGGCAGCAAATTGCTCAACTCTACGGACAACGCACTGAAGGTACTGCTGAGCAACTACAGTGGCGTGAACAAGTGAATACCCTCACTAAAATCGCCTAATCGGAGAATGATTTAATGAAAAAATGGCTTCTTTTGATCCTGTGTAGCGTCATATCGTCCATCACTTCGGCCAATGAACGTATCGTTACTATTGGTGGCGATATTACAGAAATTGTTTTCGCATTAGGTGCAGGTGAGCAAGTTATTGCAAGAGACAGCACCAGTTTAGTTCCTGAACAAGTGAAAACACTTCCTGATGTGGGTTATATGCGAATGCTAAACCCAGAAGGAATTTTATCTGTCAAACCAACGTTGATCATTACCAGTGAACTCGCTCGCCCTTCTTTAGCATTACGTCGTATTAAAGAGGCTGGAGTTGCTGTTAAAACGATTACAGGTACACATTCATTAGAAGCCATTAATGAAAAAATAGACACCATTGCGACAGTTTTAAATAAAGAACAAGAAGGCAATCAACTAAAAGAGAAACTCGCCCTCTCTATTAAGCAAATTTCAACCACTCCTATCGATAAGAAAGTCATTTATATCATGAGTCATGGTGGTGTTGTTCCAATGGCTGCGGGTCAAAATACAGCTGCGGATACCATTATTTCACTGGTTGGCGGTAAAAATGCCATGCAAGGGTTTACAAGCTATCGCCCACTTTCTCAAGAAGGTGTTATTGCAAGCCAACCTGATATTTTGCTAGTAACCAAAGAAGGTATTAAAGGTATTGGCGGAATTGAAAAACTATGGGAGTTACCTGGCATAAAATACACACCAGCGGGTAAAAACAAGCATTATGTTATTGTTGATGATATGGGATTATTAGGCTTTACCCTTTCAACACCAGAAGTCATGCATCAAATTCGTCAAGCATTGGAGCAATAATGTCTCGTTTTCGTTCACCGTGGATGAGTATTTTAGTTTTACTCTTTTTACTCACTACGGTTACATTAATTTCTGTGAATAGCGGTGCATTAGCCCTTTCGTTTCATACATTATGGAATAGCTCTTTTGATGATATGGAATGGCAAATTTGGCTAGATATCCGTCTACCTCGCGTATTATTAGCCATTCTTGTTGGAGGAGCTTTAGCAATATCAGGCGCGATAATGCAGGGATTATTTAGAAACTCATTAGCTGATCCTGGTCTACTTGGTATTAGTAGCGGTGCAGCACTAATGGTTGCCATTGTGATTATTCTACCGTTCTCTTTTTCACCAGCCTTTGCATTTTACAGTCATATTGTTGCCGCCTTTATTGGCGGTTTAATTGTGGCAATGATTATCTTCTCATTGCATCAATTAAGTGATGGTAATTTAGCGCGGTTATTGCTTGCCGGTATTGCTATCAATGCGCTATGTATGTCTTTTATTGGTGTATTAAGTTACATCAGTACCGACCAACAGTTACGTCAATTCTCACTTTGGATGATGGGTTCATTAAGCCAGATTGACTGGAAAACCTTATCTATTGCAACCCTTGTGATCATTCCTGTTAGCATTTTGGCATGTTGGCAAAGCCATAAATTAAACCTATTACAACTTGGTGATGAAGAAGCGCATTACTTAGGGCTAAATGTAAGAAGAACCAAATTTATTTTGTTACTTCTTAGCGCCATTTTAATTGGCTGTGCTGTCGCACTGAGTGGTGTTATTGGATTTATTGGACTTGTTGTTCCGCACCTTATTCGTATGCGCATTGGGAGTAATCATGTATGGCTATTACCTGCCACTATTTTAGGTGGTGCGACACTATTACTCGCTGCTGACACATTATCACGAACATTGGTATCTCCAGCAGAAATCCCTGTGGGGCTCATTACAGGATTAATTGGTGGTCCTTATTTCCTTTGGCTGATCTTACGACAACCCGCAGGAAGAATGTCATGATTGAAAAACAAAACACGCCATTACTCTATGGAAATAATTTAACTTACCGAATCGGCAATAAGACCATTATTGATGATGTGTCGCTTTCGTTTAATGCTGGGGAATTAGTTACCATTATTGGCCCTAATGGCGCAGGAAAATCATCGCTATTACGCTTATTAACAGGCTATACAACACCAACACAAGGTCAATGTTATTTTAAACAAAAAAACTATTCACAATGGAATAGCCAGCAATTAGCGCAAAACCGTGCTGTTATGCGACAAAATAGTCAGCTCTCATTTTCATTTTCAGTCGAAGAAGTGGTTGCTATGGGAAGAACACCTCATGGGCAACAACATAAAAAAATGGCAATTGAAACCGCACTACTCCAAACAGACTGTTTAAAATTTAAAGATAGAGACTATCGTCAATTATCGGGGGGAGAACAACAGCGAGTACAACTTGCTAGAGTGTTAGCGCAATTATGGCACCCTACACCACAAGAAGCCGTATTGTTCCTTGATGAACCAACCTCCGCACTTGATCTTTACCACCAGCAACACAGCTTACGTTTATTAAAAAAATTGGCAAAAACACAAAATCTTATGGTGTGTTGTGTTTTGCATGATCTTAATTTAGCGTCTCTTTATGCTGATAGAATTTTATTACTGCATCAAGGAAAGTTAGTTTGTGAAGGTACACCACACAGCGTACTCACAACAGAAAATATACAAAAATGGTATGGTGCAGATGTGAGTGTTAATACTCATCCAGAACATATATATCCTCAAGTTTTTCTACGCCCCTAAAAAGAGCACTACCTAAATTTTTATTACCAAGCCACCTTTTAGCATTACTTTCTAATAGGTGGCTTAGTTAATTTATTATCAATAAACTTAGCAATTGAAAATAAAATGGTGAAGGTAATATCACATCGATTGATTAATAAATCTTATTTTAATTTTTCGATACTCAGTCAAATAAATTGAATTTCAAATACACCTTAATCAATGATTAGCTTGTATTTCGCACCAAAAAGCATAACAGAGCGAAAAATAAAAGGTATAACAGAACTATTAAACTAAAAAAATAAATCAATAAATTCAACAAAGTAAAAGTCATACAAAATATCACTTTTAATCAGAAATATTCAGCAAACTGAACCTTACTTAAACTATATAAGTCACACCTATCGTTGTGATAATGATTATCAATCACGAAAAGCACTTTTTGCCTACCTGTTATTTTCCTCATGCTTAAAATAGGTTATAAATAACATACGTTACTATTCTATTTACTTGGGCACTGTGTCCCCACCATTTTTGTGGGAGGTTTTATGGCTGAAAATGTCGTTAATGATATTCTGAAATGGTTAGAAACCCAGTTACAACGTAACGAAGGTATAAAAATCGATACGATTGCAAATAAAAGTGGCTACTCTAAGTGGCACTTGCAACGCATTTTTAAAGATTTTAAAGGCTGCACATTAGGCGAATATGTTCGCAAACGTCGCTTATTAGAAGCTGCTAAATCATTACAAGAAAAAGATATGTCTATTTTAGATATCGCTTTAATGTATGGTTTTAGCTCTCAAGCAACATTTACACGTATCTTTAAAAAGCATTTCAATACTACACCCGCTAAATTTAGAGAAAATGGCAAAATGCCAGACACTCATTGCTTTATGTCATGTGAAAATCACTAATCAATTTCGCATCACATTATTCTTCATAAAAAAACCAGCTTTTTAGCTGGTTTTTTTATGCTTATTGTTTATCGTTTTCTAACGTTGATAAAAATTACGCTATCGCTGTCACAAGCCATTCTTGAAGCTCGTTAAGCTCTATTTTATTATTAGGATATCGCTGAGTGAGTTGCTCAATAAGCGCTTTTAGAGACTCGGGTGTGTAACGTTGCCCTACCAACATCTCTGATAATGCTTCTAATGGCGCAGGATCTAAACTGTCTGTATATATTTGACTTCTAATAACGTTGCCACGCTCGATATCAAAATGTAGCTCAACGCCCCCCCATTTAAAACGATTATCTAAAAGATGTGAAAACGCAGGTGCTTGTCCAAAATTCCACTCCCAACTACTTTGTTTAGTGAAAGTTTCTTCAAAACCGGGTAAATCAGGTAATTTTTGCGGTGAAATAATCTCTGCTTCTACTCGTTCACCATAGTATTCAAAAAAGCTTTCAGTGATAGTTTCACAAAGTTTTTCATGGGTAATATTAGGTTGAAGCTCGATCAAATTAGCCACTCGAGAGCGAACAGACGTGATACCTTTAGCTTGAAGTTTTTTCGGATCTGGATTGAGGTAATTAGCTAATCTAGATAAGTTAGCATTTATTAATAATGTACCATGATGAAAACCACGATCTTTAGTCTCTTTATAGGCTGATCCAGAAACCTTTCTTTCACCATCATCTTGAGGAACCACCAAATCGTTACGTCCTGATGCCGTAGCATTAATGCCTGCTTTTAATAATCCATCAAGAATAATTTGAGTTGAAATTGTTTTATTATATTCTGGCTTTCCTGCCATAAAGGTAAAACAGGTATTGCCAAGATCATGGAAAACAGCCCCACCACCACTTGAACGGCGAGCTAATTTCACACCATCTTCATCCATTTTACGGGTGTTACACTCTTTCCATGGATTCTGTGCTCGACCAATAACTACCGTATTATCGTTACGCCAAAGAAAAAGTACGCGTTGATCAGCGGGCATTTGTCTAAAAATACACTCTTCAACAGCAAGGTTAAACCAAGGATCATAAGACTCGGAAATTAACAGACGCAATTTGCCTGACATAAGGAATACCTATATGAAGAAAATAAGGTATACGATACCATAACTCTCAATATATTAGGCTGTTAAATGGCACGAAACTACAATCGGCGAGCCTGCCAAAATGTCTTTTTCCAATAGACATTATCAAGGGATGAACGAGTTACCCCTTTGCTAGTTGATGCATGAATAAATGTATTATCAGTATCATAAATACCGACATGAAGCCCATTTTCACCACCGCCCGTTTTGAAGAAAACCAAATCACCAGGCATTAAATCACTTTTACTGATTTGTGTACCATATTTGGTTTGATCAATGGTCATTCGAGGAAGTTTTATATCAAAACGATCACTGTAAGTTTTATACACGAAGCCTGAACAATCAATACCAGAAGGCGTCATTCCACCATAGCTGTAAGGCGTACCATACCATTGCTCAAGTTGCGATTTTAATTGCACTATCACCATGATGGGATCGGAAAGTTGTGTTTTTAAGGGAGGCGCAGGTGGAATACGCTTAGATGGACTAGATGAACACCCAGCCAGCAGAATAATACAGAGTAAGAAAGGATAAAAAACGGACTTTCTCATTGCATCCACCATTGTTATTACCATAGATTTTAAAATCTATCTGCTTTTTTAAGCAAAAACAAGTTATTGAAGATAAATGAGTGATGATTGGTAGAATAAATCGCACAATTAACAACAGGGATCAGAAAATAAATTCTGCAATCATTAAGTTAGTGTGATTGTGCTTCTTTCGTTTTTTGGCTTATTAACCACACTCCGACCATGATAAATGCTACACCCGCTGTTTTTGTCCATGATGGTGTTTCTTGAAACCAAGGCAATATCACTGCAAGAATATAAACAAACACATAACTCAAGCTGATCAGCGGATAGGCTTTATTTAAAGGAATGGTACGTAAAGTGAATAGCCAGCAAACCATAGAAAGAACATAACCGACAAGGCCAACAAACACGATAGCGAGTGGCGTTACATTGACCCACAACCATGAGAAATCAACCCACTGTTTTTCTAGCTGTAAAGCTGGTAATTCAGACATACCAAACTTTAGCAACAATTGAGCCGCTGTCACTAATAATGCGCTTCCAATTGCCCATAGATAGCCTTTCATACTTGTATACTCATCAATATAATACCAACCATAATTGACGCGATACCAATCCAATGTTTTACATTAACGGGCTCTTTATAAACAAACTGGCCAATTAACGTCACCACAATAAAGTTAATACTTAACATAGGATAAGCAATACTAAGAGGCAGAATTTGCAATAACCGTAACCAAAACAACATCCCCAAACCAAGCATTACAATGGCAATAAAAAGCCAGAAAATCGTTTTTCTGGCTTTTGTTAATGAGTCACTTTGCCAGCTAACCACCGCTTGCTTTTGACAAACTTGCCCTATGCAGGTCAAAAAGCTCACGATCAGCAATAAAACAAATGACATTAATTACGCTTCTCATAAGTTAAAATAGCAACTCGATGGTTTGTCACCAGCTCTTCAGGTCTTGGTAATTGTGCTAGTTTCTTAGGATCTTTAAAGGTAATAACAACTGAAACATTCCCCTCTTTTCTTGCTTCTTCTAACCACTGAGCAAAATTATCAGGTTTAATTAATTTATGCTGTGAATCAGGGTACTCTTCAACACCATAAGTTAATTCGCCTGTTCTTTCATAAAGGTAAATATCGCTACGCTGTAATTCCCACGCTAATCCCGCACCGATACCAACACTATTGCTCACAATGTATTTGCTTGCGTTTAATGTCTCTATATTTTGGCGAATAAATTCTTGAGGTAACTTTCCATCTACGCTGCTATTTGGTATTGCCTGACCGATACATAAGCTAACACCTAGCGAACAAGACGCCGCCCATAACCAGTGTTTTCCATTAAGTGTAGAGCAAAGATAACCAATAATGCCCCATAATGAAAATGCCACTATAGCTAATACCCATTTAGACCATTCATATGGCATATATATAGGTTTTGAAGAAGCGAGTTGGATAATTAAAATAGCGATAACAACAGCAACACCAATAAAGATATTGATATAACCATTTATACGCAGCGCTTTCATTCTAAATTTGCGTGCACAATCTACGCCATATTTCGCCATTAGCATTGCTAGCGGCGCCATAAACGGCAGCATATACGTCGGTAGCTTACCTTTCGCAATACTAAAAAATAAGAATGGAACGACAAACCAGCATAATAAGAAAAATAATTCAGGACGCTTACGTCTTTTCTTCCATGCGCTAGTTAATGCTCCAGGCAATAGACCAAGCCACGGTATAACGCCGAGTAATACAACAGGAATGTAGTACCAAAATGGAGAACTATGTTGAGCATCTTCACCCGAAAAACGCTGAATATGTTCAACCCAGAAGAAGTAGTGCCAATAATCTGGCTCTGCCTTAGCAATAGCCAATGCCCACGGCAAACTAATTAATGCTGCACTAAATACGGCAAGTAAGCCATAGAGCAACATTTGCGTAAATTGTTTTTGATACAGCGTGATAGGTATCATAACAATGACCGGAATAGCTAACGCTAAAAATCCTTTGGTCATAAATGCCATACCACATGCAAGCCCTAATGTTATCCACGCCAATATTCGTGTTTTTACTGTGGTAGCTTTAAGCGCCCAAAAACAGCAAACCATACTCGCGGTAACCCAAAGTGCCAGCATAGGATCTAATACACTGTAAGTACCTACGCTAAACACTAAGAACATGGATAAATAGATTAAACTAGAAACAAAAGCGACTTGGCGGTTACGCCACATCATTCTTGCCAATAAATAGACAAGTAATGTGCTTAAGAGAATAGAAATAACTGAGCCAAAACGTACAGCAAAATTGGTGTGGCCAAAAATTAATTGGCTAACATTATTGATCCAATAACCTGCTACGGGCTTCTCAAAATAGCGAATATCGAGCATATGAGGAACAATCCAGTTCCCGCTCACCACCATTTCACGGCTAATTTCCGCATAACGGGTTTCATCTGGTTGCCATAATAACCGGCTGTTCAATGGAAATAAGTAGGTAAGAACAAAAAAAAGAGCCAAGAGGATGGCCCCGATTTTACTCGCCCGGTTATTCAACATAGTTTCGTTAGACCTCTTGTTGGCACCCTAACCAGCCTTCTCGACCTGGAAAGTCAGATCGAACAACTTTACCCATCGGAAGCGTTTCTTTATCTAGTGGTAATAAATCGCTTAACGGACAGAATTCGATGCCTTCATTTGCAATCATTGCCAGTAACTGCTCAAATTGAGCGGCTTTTGACATTCCTTCAACTTCGGTATGAATAGTATAAACAGGTATTCCACTGTCTTTTTTGATTTCATCAATAATAAATTGATTAAAATCTTCATCCTTTACCTTTGTACCAACAACTTCATCATAAGTTGGTAATGTTACTGGAATTTGCACCGTACCGATAGAACCATTTTCTAAAATGGGTCTAAAAGGATGCGTTCCTCGACAATCACTATTGTAATCGAATTGAAAAGTTTCTTTCACTGTTAATACGCGTTCATCTGCTCGCCATCCAGCAACTGCCGAACATTTTACAGGGTTTTCAAGTGCTTTTTCCAGTGCTTCAACACCTAAACGAACTTGTTGCATTAATTCTTCTGTTGACCAGCGCCCGACTTTTGCTTGCCAGCCTTGATGATCCCATGAATGCAATCCAACTTCATGTCCCGCATCTTGGGTTTCTTTCATCAAATAACCTAAATTTTTAGCAATTTTTTTACCCGGCCATGCTGTTCCTGCTAATAAAATATCTAAGCCGTACAGTGATGCAGCATTAGATCTCAGCATTTTCCATAAAAATTTAGGCTTTAAAAGGCGCCATAAATGGCGCCCCATATTATCTGGACCCACACTAAAGAAGAAGCTGGCATGAATGTTATGTCTGGCAAATACATCCAGCAGTTGTGGAATACCTTGTTTCGTTCCTTGATAAGTATCCACATCAACTCTCAAACCAACTTTCTTCATTATTTATTCCTATTTAGTGCCTAATTCTTCAACTGCGCCACGTAAGAAGAAATCTAATGTTTCTTCTACTGTTTGGCGAGTTTCAATACTTGGTTTCCAATCCAATAAACGCTCTGCGTTTTTAATGCTCGGCTTACGGTGTTCAACATCTTGGTAGCCTTTACCATAGTAACTGCTACTTTCAATTTTCTTGAAGCCTGCAAATGGAGGAAAGTGACCACGTAACTCATGTTTTTCAAAGCAATCTAACAGCATTTCTGCTAATTCTCGAATACTTGCTTCGTTAGTTGGATTACCGATATTGATAATTTGGCCGTCACATTTGTTATCACGGTTTTCAATAATACGGAATAAAGCTTCAATACCGTCATTGATATCAGTGAAACAACGTTTTTGCTCACCACCATCAACCAATTTAATTGGAGAACCTTCAACCAAGTTCAGAATTAATTGTGTGATTGCACGAGAGCTACCAATACGTGCTGAATTTAAGTTATCTAAACGAGGTCCCATCCAGTTAAATGGACGGAATAACGTAAATTTCAAACCTTCTTTGGCACCATAAGCCCAAATAACTCGGTCTAATAACTGTTTAGATACAGAGTAAATCCAACGTTGTTTATTGATTGGGCCAACAATCAGACGTGAATTATCTTCGTCAAACTCTTTATCATCACACATACCATAAACTTCTGATGTGGATGGAAAAATAATACGCTTATTATATTTAACACAATAACGTACAATTTTTAAGTTTTCTTCAAAGTCTAATTCAAATACACGTAATGGATTTCGGGTATATTCAATTGGTGTTGCAATAGCCACTAATGGCAGAATAACATCACATTTTTTAATGTGGTATTCAATCCATTCTGTATGAATGCTCACATCACCTTCAATAAAGTGGAAACGTGGATTACCAATAAAGCGCTCAATTGCAGAAGAACCGATATCCATACCATAAATATCATAGTTATCATCTTTCAATAGACGCTCTGTTAAATGGTTACCAATAAAGCCATTCACACCTAAAATCAGAACACGTTTACGACGTTTTACTTGTGCCGTTGCTTTGGGTCCAACGCGAACATCAGTCACAATGCCCATTTCTGCCGCTAAACGACTTCCTTGAACATAAAGACCATTTTCACTTTGACCAGTAACAACTTCGATTGCACCTTTCGCACACGCAATCACTAAAGGTTCTGTTGAAATGACAGTACCAGGACGTTTGCCTTGATTATCAGCAATAGCGCGTGAACGCCAGATAATCATTTTGCGTTCACCTAAGAAAGTAAATGCACCTGGATATGGTTCTGTAACAGCACGTACTAAGTTGTGGACTGTTTTTGCATCTGCATTCCAGTCGATTAAACCATCATCAGCGCAACGACGGCCAAAATAAGTTGCTTGGCTTTCATCTTGTGCAGTTGTTGAATAATCACCTGATGCGATATGTGGCAACGCACTAGAAAGTAACTTATCAGCGGCTTCTCTTACTTTTTCATGTAAAATCAGAGAAGTATCATTATCTGCAATAGTGACTTTTTCTTGAGCAACGATATCACCTGCATCAGCTTTCGCTGTCATTTTATGCAGAGTAACACCCGTTTCTGTTTCACCGTTCACAATCGCCCAATTAATTGGTGCGCGGCCGCGATATTTTGGTAATAAAGAACCGTGTAAATTAAACGCGCCTTTTGGTGCCAAATTCAGGATCTCATCACTTAACATGTGACGATAATAGAAAGAAAAAATGACATCAGGTTTCATTTCACGAATACGTTCAATCCACAATGGGTGATTGACATTTTCAGGTGCAAATACTGTCAATCCCATTTCTGCACTCACACGAGCAACAGATGAGAAGAAATGATTTTCATTAGGATCGTCAGTGTGGGTAAATACAGCCTGAATATCATAACCTGCTTTTTCAAGTGCTTTTAAACCAACACAGCCAATATCATGATAGGCAAATACTATTGCTTTCATTAGTCTTTTTCCTGATCTTCGTTGGGTTTATTAATACCAACCACTTTTTGGATAAAATACCGAGGACGCGCTCTTACATCATTATAAATTCGGCCTATATACTCACCTAATAAGCCCATTGCAACGAACTGCGCACCGATAAACATAAATAAGATTGCAAAAAGTGTGAATACACCTTCAGCAGCCCACATTGCACCGAAAATAATACGTAAAATAATCAACAGTAAGGCTAAGACAAAGCCAGATACAGCGATCACACTGCCGACAATGCTTAATAAACGTAATGGTGCCGTGGTTAGACAAGTTAATAGGTCGTACATTAAATTAATCAGCTTTAAAAAACTGTATTTTGAATCGCCATATTCACGCTCTGCGTGTGCAACATCAATTTCAATAGTACGACGAGCGAATGTGTTCGCAAGAATTGGAATAAATGTACTTCTTTCGTGACACTGTAACATCGCTTCAACAATATGGCGACGATAAGCACGCAACATACAACCGTAGTCTCCCATAGAGCGACCCGTTGCTTTAGTGATCATTGAGTTGATCATTTTTGAAGCGGTTTTGCGAAACCATGAATCTTGGCGGTTACGACGACGAGTTCCGACAACGTCATACCCTTCTTCAGCAGTCGCCACAAGTCTTGGGATCTCTTCAGGTGGATTTTGTAAATCAGCATCCAATGTGATCACTAAATCACCATCAGCCTGATTAAAACCAGCCATAATTGCGGAGTGTTGGCCGTAATTACGGTTTAAAATAATTGCAATAACGTGATTTTCTTCAATGGCAGCCGCTTCTTCTAACATCTTAGCTGAATTGTCACTACTACCATCATCAACAAGGATCAGTTCATATTCTTGTTCTAATTGTTTACAGCTTTTAATTGTACGTTCTAAAAGCTGAGGAAGGCTCTCTTCCTCGTTATAAACGGGGATTACAACCGATACTTTCTTGATTTTATCAAATGTTGACACTTAAATATGCTCCGAAAGAATTTCATTGATCGCATCTACAACGCGAATAACATCTTCATTACTCATATCAGGAAACAGCGGCAGCGAGCATAACGTTGCAGAGTTCCATTCTGATTGAGGAAGGGATAAAGAAGGATAGCGCTCACGATAATATTTTTGGGTGTGCGCTGCGCGGAAATGAAGCCCTGTACCAATATCTTTTTGCTTCAATTTCTCCATAAAAGCATCACGATCGATACCACAGGCATTTTTATCAACTCTCACCATAAACAGGTGATTTGCATGTAAATGTGAATATTCAGGGACACTCAACATTTCTAATGGAGAATCTTTGAGTTTTTCACGATACAGTGCAACCAACTCAGCACGTTTAGCATTCATTTCATCTAAACGCCCTAATTGCACCACAGCAATCGCCGCATGAATATCAGATAAGTTGTATTTATAGCCAGGTTCAACAACTTCTGCTTGAGGTTTACGACCTTGAATTTGTCTATCAAAGGCATCTACCCCTAAACCGTGGAATTTTAAGCAACGTACTCTATTGGCTAATTCGTCATTATCAGTAACAACTAATCCGCCTTCTGCACAAGTTACATTCTTAATCGCGTGAAAAGAAAAAATGGAGGTTCCTTTTTCACCAATCCATTCATTTTTATAGCGAGTACCAATAGCATGCGCTGCATCTTCAATAAGAGGAATGCCTGCATCTTGTGCAACTTTTCTTAATGCATCAAGATCGCAAGGTGCCCCCGCATAATGAACCGGAATAATTGCTTTCGTTCTAGGTGTAATCGCTTTTTTGACGTCTTCTGCACTCACCATCAAAGTATCACGGTCAACATCAATCATCACTGGCTCTGCACCAAGTAATGTAATGATGTTCATCGTCGAAACCCAAGTTTGTGATGGTGTGATAACTTCATCACCAGCGCCAATTCCCATCGCCATTAAAACAACATGCATACCCGCAGTGGCAGAGCAAATTGCGATAGCATGTTTGCTACCAAATTTTTCACAAAAATCTTGCTCTAATTGATGATTTTGAGGGCCTGTTGTAATCCAACCTGAACGCAGTACATCCTCAACGGCTTTGATTTCTTCATCGCCAATCGCAGGGCGAGAGAAAGGAAGGAAGTGACTCATAAAAATGTAGCCTAGTTAATGAATGAATAAAAAACAATTATATACAAACTATTGTTCGCCGACATCCGTCTTATTAAGAAAATATTAAAAAACCCTTAATAATTACTTGGGGATAAGCTTAACAATAGCCATATTATTGCAAAACCCGCCAATCAATATGATCAACATCATTGATGCACTTGATATTTGAATTAAATGTAGTTGATAATAATTTTTCGTCCAATAAGAGTGCAGATGCGCCAGAATTAACCAAATATCCATTTTTTATGAGCCAAACTCTGCCTGCTTTTTGATAAGAATGATTTAAATTATGTGTACTCATAATAACGGCACCACCTTGTTGGCAAAATTTATCAACCCATTTATCCAAAATTGCCAACTGTACGACATCTAAATTATTCGTTGGTTCATCAAGTAACATTAATTTTCCTTTTAAATCATAACTTGACCATAATTGGATAAATGCGCCAACAATTCTAACCCTCTGCCATTCGCCTCCTGATAAATGATGAATGTTTTTTGACAATAATTTGTCAATTTTAAAATCATTTAACAGCATATTTAATTGTTGAACATCCATTTTCGACAATTTATGATATAGCGAGAGATAATGAAAAACAGGCATAAATGACAAAGCTTCCAATTGTTGTATAACAATGCTCTGCATTCTAGAAAGATCATCATATTTATAATGTCTTATTGAAGTTTCGTTTAGAATGATTTCACCATTAAATGGAAGCTCTCCTGCGATTGCCATTAAAAGTGTGCTCTTTCCTGCGCCATTTGCGCCAATTAAGTGAACACGTTCGCCATAATTTACTTGTTCTGTAAATGCGTTAAGTCGATCATTAACACTTAAATTATCAAGTTTAAGTAACGCCATATTACAAACGCCCCATCTCTTTTGTTGCCAATAACCAGATAAATAAAGGGGCACCAAGCGTTGCTGTAATCACTCCTATCGGAACTTCTGCACCATTTAAAATCAAGCGAGATAGCAGATCAGCAAGCAATAACAATCCACCACCAGCAAGCGCGCACGCGGGTAATAACGTTTTATAATGGGTTATTCCACATAGTCTTAATAAATGCGGTACAACAAGCCCTACAAAGCTTATAGCGCCCGCTAAAGCAACGCTCAGCCCTATCAATATCCCAACGGCTAAAATAAACCAATTTCGCCATTGATTAACGGATATACCTAATTGCTTTGCCCTGAATGACCCCAAAGATAAATAATTAAGAACATCAGCTTGTAGAATAAGAATTAAGACAATAGGGATAAGAGCCCAAAATAAGATTTGATGACGCCAATCAATGCCACTAAAACTCCCCATCAACCAATACATTAATTGTCTTAAATCCAAAGCTGAACTGAAATAAACCAACCAAGTCATTATCGCGCTTGCCATAACACCTAATGCCACGCCAATTAATAATAACTGAGCATTAGACAGCTTTCTTATACGGGTAAAAAACATTAATAAGAGAGTGATCCCTAATGCACCGAGTATCGCCGCACTACTTATTAACCAAGGACTTAAACCAATTTGTAAAACAATGATTAATACAACACACACTCCCGCACCACTGCTTACTCCTAGTAATCCTGGCTCTGCGAGTGGATTTTGGAATAGTGCCTGCATAATAGCGCCTGCAATTGCTAGGCTGGCACCAATAGTCACTACTGCAAGTATTCTTGGTAAACGGATCTGCCAAACAAATAAATGGGCTTCATCTGTTAACCATTGATGTGGAAATAACGTAATCTCACCAACAGAGAGGGAAAAAACAAACAAGAAACATAATACAAATGCCATTAGAAACAGCTTTTTTCTGTCGTCAATGCGTTGTCTTTTAGTAAATTTAATCAGAGGATTTATTTCTTTATTCATTTCATTCCCTATCCATGCAACAACGGCTCTTACTGTTTTTATTTATAAAATAATTTTTTAGCAACATAACATGTTCGTATTCAATGATGAAAAACTAAATTTAGAACATGTAAGCCAGCCTCTAATAATAAAGAAAAAATTGGGATTAACTATCACAGTGTTGATATAGGCAAGAGATGAAAAGAAAGAGTCAAAATAAGAAATGAGAATAAAAAGAAAGATAACTAAAAAATAAAAACCTTCCATCCAAATAGAAATATCCATTCAGACTATATCGATAAATATAAACATCCTAATGCGTTTATCATCAAAATTAAATACAGACAATAATGATAAAAAAACGGCTTTCAAAGAAAGCCGTTTTGGATGTTTTTTAAATCTTATTCTTTTGGTGTTGCGCTCTCAACCCGGCTTTTTAACTTTTGTCCTGGGCGGAAAGTAACAACACGGCGAGCTGTAATAGGAATGTCTTCCCCAGTTTTCGGATTACGACCTGGGCGCTGATTTTTATCACGCAGGTCAAAGTTTCCGAATCCAGACAGCTTCACCTGTTCTCCATTTTCAAGAGAACGACGCACTTCCTCAAAAAAGGATTCTACAAGGTCTTTTGCATCGCGTTTGCTAACACCAAGTTTTTCAAACAGATTTTCTGCCATTTCAGCTTTTGTAAGCGCCATAGGTCTAGTCCCTCAAGGATGCTTGGAATCGCTGTTTCAATGCTGCTACACAGTTACTCACTGTTGCAGCAATCTCATCTTCTTCCAGTGTATGCTCGATATCCTGCAAGATTATGCTAATAGCGAGGCTTTTATAGCCCTCTGCTACTCCCTTACCACAATACACGTCAAATAAGTTTATGCCAACTATTTGATTTCCGCCAACTTTCTTACATTCGGCTAAAATATCCTCTGCAGCAACATCATTCGGAACAACTACAGCGATATCTCTACGATTCGAAGGGTAACGAGAAATTGCTTTTGCTTGTGGTAAACTGCGATTTGCAATTGCATTCCAACGTATTTCGAATACTACCGTACGACCGTTTAAGTCAAGTTTACGTTCAAGCTCTGGATGAACAACGCCAATACAGCCAATATATTCATTTCTCAGATAAATCCCAGCACTTTGTCCCGGATGAAGTGCTGAATGATTAGCTGGTTTAAATGTAATTTCATCTAGCTGGCCTGTCAATTCCAGAATTGATTCAATATTACCTTTCAAATCAAAGAAATCAACAGTTTGCTTCTCTAAACCCCAATGTTCTTCATTACGGTTGCCCGCGATCACACCAGCTAACATAAGTTCCTGACGTATTCCATATTCTGCTTGATTATCAGGAACAAAACGCAGACCTGCTTCAAATAACCTAACTCTAGATTGTTGACGGTTCTGATTATATACAGTCGTAGTCAATAATCCGGTTAATAAAGACAGTCTCATTGCTGACATATCCGCTGAAATTGGATTAGGCAGAATTAATGCTTCTTCATTTGGATGTAGTAAAGATTGGATCTTAGGATCAACAAAACTATAAGTAATTGCTTCTTGGAAGCCGTTGTCTACTAGCATTGTTTTAACGCGTTTTAATGACAAGTTCGCTTCGCGATGATTAGTCATCACCAAATCAGCGCGTAATGGTACATCTGGAATATTGTTGTAACCATAAATACGAGCAACTTCTTCAATCAAATCTTCTTCGATTTGAACATCAAAACGCCAAGAAGGAACTGTTGCTAACCAGCCATCATTTTCAACAGAAACGTTGAAACCTAAGCGAGTTAATGAATCCAGAACTTGTGCATCATCAATTACGTGACCTAATAAACGGTCTAATTTTTTACGTGTTAATTTAACTGGTGCAATATTTGGTAAATGTGCTTTATTGGTTACATCAATCACTTCACCAACTTCACCACCGCAAATTTCTAACAGTAACTTAGTTGCGCGCTCAATTGCGTTGTATTGCAGCTCAAAATCAACACCACGCTCAAAACGATGAGAGGCATCAGTATGCAAGCCATAACGACGTGCACGGCCTGTGATGGATAATGGAGAGAAGAATGCACACTCTAAGAAAACATTTTTCGTTTCTTCATTAACACCTGATGATTCACCACCGAAAATACCAGCCATACCTAATGCTTGTTTTTCGTCAGCAATAACTAATACATCTTCTTTTAATGTAATTTCATTGCCATCAAGTAAAGTCAGTTTTTCACCTTCTTTACCCATACGAACAACAACAGCACCTTCAACGCGATCAAGATCGAACGCATGTAGCGGTTGACCCATTTCAAGTAGGATTAAGTTGGTGATATCAACAATTGGGTCAATAGAGCGAATGCCACCACGACGTAACTTTTCTTGCATCCATAAAGGTGTTTTTGCTTTCACATTCATATTAGTGAAAACACGACCTAAATAACGTGGACACGCTTCTGGCGCTTCAACACGCACAGGGAATGTTGCTGAAGAAGTTGCCGCAACAGGCGACATATCAGGTACTTGGCATTCCATTTTGTTGATAACAGCGATGTCACGAGCAACACCTAAAATGCCTAAGCAATCCGCACGATTTGGTGTAATGCTAATTTCAATCGCATTATCATTTAATTTTAAGTATTCACGAATATCCATGCCAATAGGTGCATCAGCAGGTAATTCAATAATACCTTCATGATTTTCTGAAATAGCTAATTCAGAAAATGAGCACAGCATACCTTCAGAAGGTTCACCACGTAGTTTTGCTGCTTTAATTTTGAAATCGCCTGGTAATACAGCCCCAACAGTTGCAACTGCAACTTTTAGGCCTTGTCGGCAGTTAGGTGCACCACAAACGATATCGAGTAATCTGTCACCGCCTACGTTAACTTTCGTTACACGCAATTTATCGGCATTAGGGTGTTGTCCACATTCAACAACTTCACCTACAAACACACCGTGAAAATCACCGGCAACAGCTTCAACGCCGTCAACTTCAAGGCCAGCCATTGTCAGTTGTTCAGAAAGCGCCTCGCTACTAATCGCTGGGTTTACCCACTCACGTAACCAAAGTTCACTGAATTTCATGAGATAATCCCACCTTATTTAAACTGTTTGAGGAAACGAAGATCATTTTCGAAGAATGAACGCAAATCGGTGACACCGTAACGTAACATAGTCAGACGTTCCATACCCATACCGAACGCAAAACCTGAATAAACTTCAGGATCGATACCTACATTACGTAATACATTTGGGTGAACCATACCGCAACCCAACACTTCTAACCATTTACCATTCTTACCCATTACATCGACCTCTGCTGAAGGCTCAGTGAATGGGAAATAAGAAGGACGGAAACGAATTTCCATATCTTCTTCAAAGAAGTTTTTTAGGAAATCATGAAGTGTTCCTTTTAAATTGGTAAAGCTAATGTCTTTATCAACAATTAAGCCTTCAATTTGGTGGAACATTGGTGTGTGAGTCTGATCGTAGTCGTTACGATATACACGGCCTGGTGCAATGATGCGAATAGGCGGCTGTTTATCTTGCATGGTACGAATTTGTACACCTGATGTTTGTGTACGCAGTAAACGCTTCGCATCAAACCAGAAAGTATCGTGGTCGGCTCTTGCTGGGTGATGTGCAGGAATATTCAACGCATCAAAGTTATGATAATCATCTTCGATTTCAGGGCCAGATTCTACAGAAAACCCTAATTCGCCAAAGAAAGTTTCAATACGTTCAATTGTACGAGTTACTGGGTGTAGACCACCGTTTTCAATACGGCGACCAGGCAAAGACACATCGATTTTCTCAGCAGATAAACGTTCGTTTAATAATGCTGATTCAAGATAATCTTTACGAGTATTCAGCGCTTGCTGAACCTCTTGTTTAGCCTGATTAATGACAGCCCCTGCAGCTGGACGATCTTCCGCGGGTAAGTCGCGCAGCGTGGACATCTGAAGCGTTAAATGACCTTTTTTCCCCAAGTATTCAACACGAACCGAATCCAGCGCAGCAACATCCTGTGCCTCTTCGATAGCTGCTTTAGCTTGAGCAACGAGTTCAGCGAGATGTGGCATCGTTTCCTCTTCCTTTGACCTGATGAGGTCTATTAGTTGTTATCAATGATGACGAATAAAATTGCCCTTTTTGGTTTCTAACCCAGTATTGAGATCTGAAAACAAAAAAGCCTCCATATTGGAGGCTCAGGCGCTACTTTTCGTTTCTTTTCTTACGCGCAAAAGCCCCCTTGAATTAGGCGCTAAAGTAAAAAAAGAAACGGAAAAAAGCGATATTTAACATTGATAATGTCTCTTAAAATATTAACTTATTGAATTTATATCATTAAGCCACAAATTTAGACAAAATAAAAGAGGGAGAAAACTCCCTCTTCCATTGCTTAATAATAATTAAGCCAGAGCACCTTTCGCTTTTTCAACTAAAGCAGCGAATGCTACTTTGTCGAATACAGCGATGTCAGCCAGAATCTTACGGTCGATTTCAATGGATGCTTTTTTCAGTCCATTGATGAAACGGCTATAAGACATACCGTTCTGACGAGCTGCTGCGTTGATACGCGCGATCCACAGCTGACGGAACTGACGTTTTTTCTGACGACGGTCACGGTACGCATATTGACCAGCTTTGATAACAGCCTGGAAAGCTACACGATATACACGAGAACGTGCACCGTAATAACCTTTAGCTTGCTTTAAAATTTTCTTGTGACGAGCACGGGCGATAACACCACGTTTAGCACGAGCCATATTAAACTCCTAAATGTCTATATTCTGTTAAAAAAGTGATACTTATGCGTATGGTAAGCAAGCTACGACCAGACCTAAATCTCCTTTAGAGACCATGCCTTTTGGACGTAAATGACGTTTACGCTTAGTTGACTTTTTAGTCAGAATGTGACGGAGGTTAGCATGTTTGCGCTTGAAGCCACCACCAGCAGTTTTTTTAAAGCGCTTAGCTGCGCCGCGTACTGTTTTAATCTTTGGCATTTCTATAATCCACTTCGCATTGTTAATAACATAAAATAATAAGGCGAATAGCAATCAGCCTTTAAAGGCTGACGCTATTACTTGAATTGCCCGACTATTTCTTCTTCGGCGCTAACACCATGATCATCTGACGCCCTTCAATCTTATTAGGGAAAGATTCAACAGCAGCCAGTTCATCCAAATCTTCACGGATACGGTTAAGCATTTCCATACCGATTTGTTGGTGTGCCATTTCACGACCACGGAAACGCAGTGTGACTTTGGCTTTATCGCCATCTTCAAGAAAACGAATCAGGTTGCGTAGTTTGACCTGATAGTCGCCTTCATCTGTACCAGGACGGAATTTAACTTCCTTAACCTGAATAACTTTTTGTTTCTTTTTCTGTTCTTTGAGAGTCTTACTTTTCTCATAGAGGAATTTGCCGTAGTCCATAATACGACAAACCGGCGGCTCGGCATTAGGACTAATTTCAACTAAATCAGCACCTGCTTCCTCGGCTTTCTCAAGAGCCTCTTTCAGACTAACAACTCCAATCTGTTCGCCATCTAAACCTGTTAAACGAACTTCATGAGCGCGAATCTCACCATTGATGCGATTCTGACGCGTTGATTGAATTCTTTTTCCGCCTTTAATACCTTATTCCTCCAACTGATGAAGACTTCTGCTTCTAATTTCTTGCAGAAGCTTTTCTTTAAATTCGTTAACGTCGATACTGCCAAGGTCTTTTCCTCGACGAGTACGAACCGCCACTTTGCCTGATTCAACTTCTTTATCTCCACAGACAAGCATGTACGGAACACGACGTAAAGTATGTTCACGAATTTTAAAGCCAATCTTCTCATTTCTCAAGTCTGCTTTTGCACGAATTCCGGCATCTTGCAATTCTTTGACGAGTTTTTGTACATAATCAGCCTGTCCATCCGTGATATTCATCACGACAACCTGCTGTGGTGCTAACCAAGTTGGGAAGAATCCTGCGTATTCTTCTGTCAGAATACCAATAAAACGTTCTAAGGATCCCAGCACTGCTCGGTGTAACATAACAGGTACTTTACGCTCGTTGTTTTCGGCGACATAAGATGCGCCTAAACGACCTGGTAGTGAGAAGTCTAATTGTACTGTACCACACTGCCATGCACGATCTAAACAATCGTAAAGTGTAAATTCTATTTTAGGACCATAAAACGCCCCTTCGCCTGGCTGATATTCAAATTCAATATTGTTATCAGTTAAGGCTTTTGCTAAGTCTGCTTCAGCAACATCCCATAATGCATCTTCACCGATACGTTTTTCTGGGCGAGTAGACAGCTTAACAACGATTTTTTCAAATCCAAAAGTAGAATATACATCATAAATCAATTTGATGCAGTCATTTACTTCACTTAAAATCTGTTCTTCAGTACAGAAGATATGCGCATCATCTTGTGTAAAGCCACGAACACGCATTAAACCATGCAATGCACCTGATGGTTCATTACGATGACAACTACCGAATTCAGCCATTCGTAATGGCAAATCACGGTAAGAACGTAAACCTTGTTTGAAGATTTGTACGTGACCTGGGCAGTTCATTGGTTTGATACAATATTCACGGTTCTCTGAAGATGTTGTGAACATGTTTTCTTTGTAGTTTTCCCAGTGACCTGTTTTTTCCCAAAGAACACGATCCATCATAAATGGACCTTTTACTTCTTGGTAATCATATTCTTTTAATTTACAACGTACAAATGTTTCTAACTCACGGAAAATAGTCCAGCCATCATTATGCCAGAAAGCCATACCAGGCGCTTCTTCTTGCATATGATATAAATCAAGCTGTTTACCAATTTTGCGGTGGTCACGTTTAGCCGCTTCTTCTAAGCGATCTAAGTAAGCTTTTAACTGTTTCTTATCAGCCCAAGCTGTACCATAAATGCGTTGTAGCATTTTATTATCGCTGTTACCGCGCCAATATGCACCTGCGATTTTCTGTAATTTGAAGTTATGACAGAAACGCATGTTTGGAACGTGTGGTCCACGGCACATATCAACATATTCTTGGTGATGATAAAGACCTGGTTGAGAATCTTGGCTAATATTTTCGTCAAGAATAGCAACTTTATAGTCTTCACCACGAGAAACAAATGTTTCACGAGCTTCAGCCCAGCTTACGCGTTTTTTAATAACGTCATAATCTGTTTTCGCCAACTCTAGCATGCGTTTTTCTAGAGTGTCTAAATCTTCCTGTGTTAGCGAATGGTCTAAATCGACATCGTAGTAGAATCCATTTTCAATAACAGGACCAATCGCCATTTTGGTGTGTGGCCATAATTGTTTAATTGCATGTCCCAATAAGTGGGCACAAGAGTGACGAATAATTTCAAGACCTTCATCATCTTTTGCGGTGATAATCGCCAGATTTGCATCATGTTCGATTAATTCACAAGCATCTACCAGCTCACCATTAACACGGCCTGCAATACATGCTTTCGCAAGTCCAGGACCGATATCTGCAGCGACATCCATGACAGAAACTGCATTTTCAAATTGACGTTGGCTTCCGTCAGGAAGAGTAATAATTGGCATTTAAAATCCTTATTTACAGTGGTGACCCATACGCAAGATCACTTGTAAGCTTTTTATTTCATATATATTCAGTACGTTACGACAATTTCTCACTTTACCTCGCGAGGTTTGCACACAGTTATGTACACATATTTATTTTATAAATATCCATAGCATCACTGAGCCTTATCGTAACTCAGGGGGGATATTATCACAGACTATAAAGATTTATACATTTATCTCATCGGTAATTTTAACATCTCTTTTTTTAATACAGGGAGATAGATAGAATTTTTTCTTTAATTTGACTACCATAACGAGCAAGCGGAAACCGTGGCTTTTAAAATAACATTCTCTGGGGCGGACCAGAATCTTCATTGTTAATATAAAGGTGTGTAACGTGTTTTATCTAAAGCCCCGCTCTCGTAAATTAGTCTATGCCATTACCTTTGAAACTCTTGCGATTTTATTAAGCACTGTTTTACTAGCGATATTAAGCCAAAGCCAATCACATAATTCACTACCCGTTGCAATCGCTGTTTCTGTTATTGCCTTGATTTGGAATTATATTTTTAATTCTTTCTTTGAATTGATTGAATCAAAACTAAAAATCAAAAAGCGTACAGTTATGGTACGGCTTACTCATGCAATAAGTTTTGAATTAGGTCTGTTCTTCTTTACCATTCCACTTTATATGTGGTGGTATAACGTGGGTTTTATCAAAGCAATTAGTATGGAAATCACTATATTAGTGTTCTTCTTTGTCTATACCTATTTATTCACACTCGCCTTCGATAAATTATGCCCTCGAGTTTATTCAACAGGAAATAAAGTGGTGTAACGGCTTAATCTTGTCGATACTCAGTAGGACTTTTATTAAAGTATTGGCGAAATGCCTGACTAAAAGCAGAATGCGAGTCATATCCTACAACTAAAGCAATATTTTCAATATTTACTGATGTGTATTTTAATAATTCAGCGGCTTTGCTAAGTCGCTGTTGAGTGACATATTGCATCACAGATACTCCCACCTCTGCTTTCATTTTTCGTTGTAACGTACTCACTGACGTATTAAAAGCGCAAGCAATATCATATGCGGTTAATGGTGTATGTAATTTATTCACTAACCAAGCATCCAAACTATCGCGCCAACCTTTTTGTATTTTCATTTGAGCGAGTAATAAGCGTGTGATCGTTGAATATTGATCTGGAGGTTGAGGATATTGATGTAGCCACTCTAATAAACCAATGGCTGCTGGTGATAACACAAATTGTCCACCTTTCTCACTTAATTGCCATTGAGACGTTGCAGGGAGTTCTAGAATAAGATTTTTATTATCTATATTGCCTGAAAAGGCATGATGAATAGTTGGAGGGATAATCAAACAGTTTTGATTGGAAATCAGAAAATCTTCTCGATTGAAATTAACTTCCATCGAACCCGAAAGCCCGAAAATAATCTGCCATAAATTATCATGCTGATGAGATACCGTCTCTTGTGTATAACATCGCAAATGCAATTGAGGTAATAACAAAAGACACTCCTTTATATCCATCCTGCTATTGAATAATTACTATATCAAAACTCAGCCGAACATCACTATTTAAGAGTGTCTTATCAAGATACTTATTTACGCTAAACGCGAGCCATTTGGTAAAGGTAAGTTAAACTCAGCCAATACAATTGCTCCTGTTTCATCAGGTGCCCCTGTAATTAAAACTTCAGATTTTATACCTGCAATGCGTTTAACTGGAAAATTACATACACATAAAATACGACGTCCCACAAGCTCTTCAGGTGTATAGTTTACCGTAATTTGAGCACTTGAACGCTTTATACCTAATTCACCTAAATCAACTTCCATAACATAAGCAGGTTTATTCGCTTTTTTATTTATTTCTGCGCTAATAATCGTTCCTACTCTCATTTCTACTCGTAAAAAATCATCCCATTCAATTAAATCTGTCATTTTTTTACCAATCTATTGTGTTTATGGTTATATCACTATTACTGAATTATAGATTAACACGCATGATGCTGGCTCACCTGTGGCGAGACAGTCATTCTCTGTTGAGAAAGAGTCACTCACACTCTTTTTTCTCTATTTTCATCATTCTGAAATTTATCTACTTTTTAATAACTTTTTAAATAACCATATCAATTCATAAATTTGTTATGTATAAAAAGTATTCTTAAGAAATATGTTTTTATTCCCCCCAGAGAATATTTATGATGAAAAAAATAACAGAGTGGACAACATTAGAAGGAAAACTTGTGCGTTTAGTGCCCCTAAGTATGGAACACTACTCAGAACTCTATGAACTAATTGAAAAAGATAGACCCGATGAGCTTTGGTATACCACCGTTCCTTCAGTAACAGAATTACAACACGATATTGAGCATAAACTTCAGTTACAACAAAAAGGATTAATGTTACCTTTTACCATTATTTCTAAAGCTAATAGCCGTGTGGTTGGCATAACAACCTTTATGAATATTGATAGCCAAACTCCAAGATTAGAAATTGGTTCAACGTGGTATACCAAAGAAGTACAAAGAACAGGAATAAACACAGAAGCTAAATATCTCTTACTTAAATATGCCTTAGAAGACTTGCAATGCATTGCTGTTGAATTTCGTACTCATATATTAAATCAAACTAGCCGTAGAGCGATTGAACGACTTGGTGCAAAACTGGATGGTATTTTACGTAATCATAGATTAACGACGACGGGACAAAAAAGAGATACTTGCGTTTATAGCATTACTGATTATGACTGGGGATCGGTAAAAATGCATTTAGAATGGCTTATGAAAAAATACTAATAAACATTAAGAATATTACGAGGAAAATAACTTTTATCTCGTTTAATTTGTTATCATAATTACTCCTTAATTACCTGTTATTGGGAGCTTTTATATTCCATGCACTCTGTTTACCAGTTTTTTCAGGCTATCGGTCTTGGTCTTATTTTGCTTTTGCCTTTAACTAATCCATTAACGACTGTTGCTCTTTGGCTTGGCCTTTCAGGCAATATGACAAAGGAACAACGTAATCAACAATCCTTAATGGCATGTGTGTATATTTTCCTTATTATGACCATCGCGTTCTATGCGGGACGGATCATAATGACAACCTTTGGTATTTCGATCCCCGGTCTTCGTATTGCAGGCGGAATGATAGTTGCCTTTATTGGCTTTAGTATGCTGTTTCCAAATACACCTAATGTCGATGATCCTATTTCAGACGATAACAATCCACATCGTAATCCCAAAGAGCCTAATATTGCCTTTGTTCCTTTAGCAATGCCAAGTACCGCAGGCCCCGGAACAATTGCAATGATAATCAGTACGGCGGCTTCAATTCCCTCACGTACTGATATTGCACAATGGGTATTGTATATCGCCCCTGTGACAAGCTTCTTTTTAATTAGCGTTATTGTTTGGGTATCACTTCGTGGCTCCACCAGCATTATGAAGTATTTAGGCCACAGCGGTATTGACGCTATTTCTCGCGTAATGGGATTTTTATTAATCTGTATGGGCGTTCAGTTTATGATCAATGGCGTTCTTGAAATTATTGCTGATTTGCCAGCTTTATTAAAACAGGCTCAAGCCGCTGCTAATTTGCCAGATTAATTATCACCTGCATGGTAAGCCGCTCTCACTTTTGCTAAATAACGCGGCGCTTGAGAAGCTGGATGATTTTTTTCGACATAACGATAAAAATCATCCGCACTCATTGAATTAATTTTAGCGATGGCATTATCTCTATCTTTATCAAATGTTCTTAATAAAGCGCCTGCGCCATTCACATAAGCAAGGATAGTGGCGTAATAAAGAGTTTCAGGATCGGCAATACCAACAAGGTGGCGCTCTCTTAATAATTGAATATAAGCTGTACCCAAATCGATATTAATGGCGGGATCTTTTAGTTGAGCAGTTGTTGGCTGCCCTGCCTTACCTCTATTTTGGTAAACATCTCTTCCCGCAGTTGATGCTTTAATTTGCATTAATCCAACTGCATTTGATTTGCTAATAACTTCAGGTCTAAAGTTTGATTCAACTTGGATAATCGCCTTAATTAAGGTTTCATCAACATCGTAACGGCTTGATGCTTGCTGTATATGGTTATCAAAAGGTGTTGATTTCCATTGTGCCGTTGAAATTGAAGCATTATTAACGCGGTTCTCTACTGGTTTTTGGCTTAAGAATCGTGATGTTTCTTTTTGAACAGGTTGACGAGCATGATCAGCACAACCAGCAAGAAGCAAAATTGCCAAAGAAAAGATGATGTTTACTTTCACGTTTTATCCTTTTGCATAAAGGGTTGTACGAAGACATGTTTTATATATCAATGATTTATAGATATATTATTCTATTTTCATGCAAAAATGCATGCTAAAATATGGCAAAACATGAGAAATAAATCAATCTATTACGACTTCTAGTGTGTGCGTTTTATCTCAAATCTATCCTATTCACAATATTATCTCCCAAATATATTAATCAGAATAGAATCTAGCCATAGCAGGTTTATATTGTGTTATTGCTTATTTTTTAATAAATAACGTGCGTTAAATGCAATGTAAAAGCGATATTGAAAGGTAGCGATAAAAACTGTAGAGACATAATCCACATTGGATTAATAAGGGAAAGTGTATTTTTATACGTAATAAAAATAACCTTTTACACAAATAGTTACGAACTATTGTTAATTTTTGTGACAAAACTCGACAATCTACTTAACATTTATTGGAATACATGTTGTTATCTTATTTCTGGTCGTTATCAAATGAAGCTTTTTACACAGAGATAACTTGACTTTTTTGAAATGATATTGATAATCATTATCAATTGAGAAAATAACTCTGCAACTATAAGGCAATAATAATATGGATATATTTCGCTCTGTAAACAAACTTTCACTTACGGCTTTATGCCTTATGGCATCCGTATTTTTAACAGCACCTACACAAGCAAAAGATAAACTAAAAGTCGTCACCACATTTACTATCATTCAAGATATCGCTCAAAATGTAGCTGGAGATGCAGCTATTGTCGAATCAATCACAAAACCTGGCGCTGAAATTCACGATTACCAACCTACTCCTAAAGATATTGTAAAAGCTCAAAAGGCTGATCTTATCTTATGGAATGGCTTAAACCTTGAACGTTGGTTTGAACGCTTTTTTAATGAGTTACGTAACGTACCTGCAGTTGTTGTCACTGAAGGCATCACACCAATGGCAATTAGGGAAGGTGCTTACAAAAACAATCCTAACCCACATGCGTGGATGTCACCGAATAATGCATTAATTTATATTGAAAATATTCGCAAGGCACTTGTTGAACACGATCCCGATAATGCGGCTATTTATAATCAAAATGCGGCACGCTACGCAGAAAAAATTAAACAGCTTGACGCACCATTAAGAGAAAGACTATCCCGTATTCCACAAGAAGCGCGTTGGTTAGTGACCAGTGAAGGTGCATTCAGCTATTTAACTAATGACTATGGCTTTAAAGAAGTTTATTTATGGCCCATCAATGCAGAAGAACAAGGCACACCACAGCAGGTTAAATATGTGATTGATACCGTTAGAGAACACAAGATCCCTGTTGTCTTTAGTGAAAGTACAATTTCAGATAAGCCAGCTAAACAAGTAAGTAAAGAAACTGGCGCAAAATACGGTGGTGTTCTTTATGTTGACTCACTTTCCGCTGAAGGTGGCGAAGTTCCTACTTATATTGATTTGATTACTATTACAGTAGATACAATTGCGAAAGGATTTGGGCAATGAACAATATAAAAGCTAATCCTACGTTGACTGTTGATAATGCCACAGTGACTTACAACAACGGTCATACGGCTATTTTCGATGCAAGTTTCTCTATCACTGGTGGTACTATTTGTGCCCTAGTGGGTATCAATGGTAGTGGTAAATCCACACTATTTAAAACCATTATGGGGCTGGTAAAGCCCTCTAAAGGAAAAGTGACGTTAAACGGTAGCCCAATCCAGCAGGCGTTAAAACAAAATATGATCGCCTATGTTCCACAAACAGAAGAAGTTGACTGGAATTTTCCCGTCCTCGTTTCTGATGTTGTAATGATGGGGCGTTATGGAAAAATGGGATTTTTTCGTATTCCTTCAAAACGTGACCATGAAGTTGTTGAAGCATCATTAGAACGCGTTGGCTTGTCAGGCTTAGGGCATCGCCAAATTGGTGAACTTTCTGGCGGTCAGAAAAAACGTGTTTTCTTAGCTCGAGCAATGGCTCAAGAAGGTACTGTTTTATTACTCGATGAACCTTTTACTGGTGTCGATGTTAAAACAGAAAATGCCATTATCGAGCTGCTGCGCAATTTGCGCGAAGAAGGCCACTTAGTTTTAGTTTCAACTCATAACTTGGGAAGTGTACCTGAATTTTGTGACCACGTTATTTTAATCAATAGAACAGTGTTAGACAGTGGTCCAACTGAAACGACATTTACACAGAAAAACTTAGAGCACGCATTTGGTGGTGTTTTACGTCACATTAGCCTATCGGGTTCTGATCTTCATGATGATGACGATCCTCGTTCACTCACTGTCATTACCGATGATGAACGTGCTGCTGTCTTTTATGGTCATCAAGAAGAACACACTCCAGCGCACCAAAGCCAGCGCAAACAAGGAGATTAGCCATGCTAGATTTACTCCTACAACCTTTTGAATATAACTATATGGTGAAAGCAATTTGGGTGAGTGCCTTAGTCGGTGCTGTCTGCGCTTTTCTTTCATCCTATCTTATTTTGAAAGGTTGGTCGTTAATGGGAGATGCCCTTTCCCACTCAGTTGTTCCCGGTGTTGCGGGGGCTTATATATTAGGTTTGCCTTATGCAGTCGGTGCTTTTTTTACGGGTTTGCTTGCCGCATTATCAATGACATTTATTCGTCATATCACACGCCTTCGTGAAGATGCCGTTATTGGTTTTATTTTCTCCACTTTTTTTGCCTTTGGCCTGTTGCTGGTTTCGCTTAAACCGACAGCCGTCAACGTTCAGACCATCATTCTCGGAAATATTTTAGGTATTGCTGATGAAGATGTATGGCAAGTTGTGATTATTACAGGTGTCTCTTTCTTAGTTTTATTTTGTATTTGGAAAGACTTGCTGGTGGTTTTTTTTGATGAAGTTCATGCAAAATCAATCGGCTTATCGCCACTAAAATTAAAAATTATCTTTTTTACTCTTTTGAGCGCATGTACTGTTGCGGCTCTTCAAACTGTTGGCGCCATTCTTGTCATTGCTATGGTAGTGACTCCTGGTGCAACGGCTTATTTACTCACAGACCAATTCAAACGACTTGCCATTATTGCTATCTGTATCGGCACAATCACAAGTGCAGTAGGCGCTTATCTTAGCTACTTCTTTAATGGTGCAACAGGTGGTGTGATTGTCACAATGCAAACATCACTCTTTTTGTTGGCTTTCTTATTTGCCCCTAAACACGGTATGTTAGCCGCTCGCCGTCGTGCTCGTCAGAGTTCACAACAGTTGATCACACAATCTCATCAGCATAAAGGATCAACAAAACCAGAAGAGGTGAAACTATGAATGAGTTGATGGAGTTTTTCATTGAGCCTTTTCAATACCCGTTTATGCAACGCGCTATTATTGCAGCCATTATCATAGGTATCGCCTGTGCAATTTTATCTTGCTATATGGTATTAAAAGGCTGGTCTTTGATGGGAGATGCAATCTCTCACGCTGTTTTACCCGGAGTTGTTCTTGCTTATGTCACCGCAATCCCGTTAACAGTAGGCGCCTTTCTTTCAGGTCTATTTTGCTCTTTTGCCACGGGTTATTTAAAAGATCACAGTCGCATTAAAGAAGATACTGTGATGGGAATTGTGTTCTCAGGTATGTTTGCAGTGGGTTTGGTCATTTTTGCCAGTGTCGATACAGACCAACATTTAATGCATATTTTATTTGGTAATATTTTAGGCATTACACCTGATGTATTAACTCAAATTAGTATTATCTGTGTAATCACCATCACTATTATGCTTGTTAAGCAAAAAGATTTTATGCTTTATTGCTTTGATCCTAACCAAGCAAGGATTGTTGGTTTACCTGTCACATTATTGCACTATGGATTGTTGTCTATTTTGGCATTAACTATTGTTGCTTCAATGCAGGCTGTTGGGATTATTTTAGTTGTCGCCATGCTTATTTCACCGGGGATCACCGCGTATTTATTAACACGCAGTTTTTCACGCATGATTATGTTAGCAATTGTATTTTCTGTCGCATCTAGCGTTATAGGGACATTTATTAGTTTCCATATTGATGGAGCAACAGGCCCATGTATTGTGCTAACGCAAGCTGTATTCTTTATTATTGCGTTACTCTGTAATCAGATAAAATTGGCAAAAATAAAGCGACAAACAAAACCCGCTAACGCCTGATAATATTCTTTATCTTAGCAAAAACGGGATAATCATCCCGTTTTTTAGCTTTATACTTTATTGGTTTAATTAAAGTGTTATTGTCATAGTATAAACATCGCTCGTTATTATTTTATTTGGGTCTACTAAGTAAACAACTTTGCGAGGTGTAAGTATGTGGCAGAATATAGGTCGTTTACTGGAATCAAACTTAGGATTTTCAGCAAAGATAAACGAAAAAATCCACCTTTCTAGTGGCGATATTCATCATACATGGAAAATTTATTATGGTGAAACGCCAGTTTTTGTGAAATCTAATTTGCGTGAATTTCTGCCTAATTTTAAAAATGAAGCAGAACAACTCGAAATGTTGGCAAAAAGTCAAACCATTCGAACACCTCGGGTTCTTGGTATCGGTAATAGTAAAGATGCCAGTTTTCTACTCCTTGAATTTTTGCCTGTTCAACCATTTACACCTCATAGCGCCTACTGTTTTGGACAACAACTAGCAAGACTACATCAGTGGGAAGATCAACCTAGCTATGGCTTTGATTTCGACACCCAAATCGATACAACACCTCAACTCAATAGCTGGGAAAAACGCTGGAATCACTTTTATTCAGAAAAACGTATTGGTTTTCAGCTACAACTAGCTTCTGAGAAAGGCATGATTTTTGGGGATATCGACGAGATAATTCAAATCATCAATCATCGCCTTGCTGATCATAATCCACAACCCTCTCTGCTTCACGGCAACTTATGGCCTAAAAACTGTGCTGCGATTGGTCAATCAGAAGGTACGGTATTCGATCCTGCTTGTTATTGGGGAGATCGAGAGTGTGATATCGCGATGTTACCACTTTGCACAGCAGTGCCTGCAAATATTTTCGATGGTTATCAAAGCGTTTGGCCATTATCAGATAAGTTTTTATCACGTCAGCCTATTTACCAACTCTATTTCTTCCTCAACCGTTGTAATTTATTTGGGGGCGAAGAAAATTATTTAGAAGTCAGAAAAATAATTGATGACCTATTAGCAACACCTTAATAGGAAAAGTGTGAAGTAGCTCTGAGACAAGATACATAAACTAAAAAATATAACCTCGCCAGATTCGGTTGTGCGAGGTTTATTTTTCCCTTCAGTTAATATCAATGAACCGTCCTCGTTCACTTTAAAGCAGTATTACCATCCTAAAAATTTCATCAAGAAATAACCTATTGCAATAACAACCAAAGGTGACAGATAAAGCACCATAATTTGAGTAAAGATAGTATGTCGCGGTAATTTGATATTTTGTTGCAACTCCTCAGCCGTCACACCACTTTTCATTGCGCGTTCGATAATAAGCTGATCTTGTATATTTTCTTTCAAATATTTCACTTGGCGATAAATTCGTAATCCTGATGCGCTGAATGCTAAACCAATAAACATAAAAAGAAAAATGACAAAAAAAGTGATATTTTCTTGGCTAAACCCCATTTGAGTATTAGGGATAGGTGAATTTCTCCAGAAAAAACCTAAAAAAGGTGTGTTAAATTGCACCATTTCCGCTAATACACGAAAAAAGTCATTAATTACGGCATTTACACCATCACCACTTGGGCGTTGTATTGCAGCCAATCCTGTCAATGATACGGCTGTCGAAATAAAGGCAGGAATAAAAATAAGCCAGCCAAGTACACGATTTAAAATGGCATACAATCCTGCATATTGATAACTCATCACATCCTCACTAATAGAATTCGTCAATATCTTATCTGTTTATCGTAGTCTAGTTAACGGCTAATACGACAATAAATTAATAGTAGCTATTCTCTCTATTTATTTTACAAAATAAATAAGAAACTGATTAAAAAGATTTTCCTTGTAACTCTTGCTACAATCGCCACTCGACAACATAGACCTTATTTATGGAGAGTAACATGTCTTTTAAATTCCCTATTGAAGCTGCAATATTTGATATGGATGGTTTATTAATCGACTCTGAACCATTTTGGCAGCAAGCAGAACATGAGGTCTTTGCTGAATTAGGCGTCGATTTATCCCTTGCATCGGCAATGCCCGATATGGTTGGGTTAAGAATAAATGAAGTCATTGATTTATGGTATAGAGCATCACCTTGGCAAGGCGTTTCAAAACAAGAAGCAAAACAAAAAATGGTTTCTCGTGTTGTCAAATTGGTTGAAGAAACAAAGCCACTATTACCAGGTGTTGAACATGCCTTAGAACTTTGCAAATCATCAGGGTTAAAAATTGCACTTGCATCGGCATCTCCTGATTTTATGCTTGAGCGTGTACTTGAGTTGTTTAATATTCGCCATTACTTCTCAGCCGTCGTGTCTGCTGATGAATTACCACACAGCAAACCACACCCTGAGGTTTATCTAAACGCAGCTAAAGCACTTAATCTTGATCCTATCCACTGTGTCTCATTAGAAGATTCTCGCAATGGTATGATTGCTTGTAAAGGTGCAAGAATGCGCTCTATCGTTGTACCAGCAACAGAACAATTTAATGATAAACAATGGGGCTTAGCTGATGTAAAAATTGCATCACTCAATGAGCTAACACAACTGCATTTATTAGGCTAATTTCCATAAATAAAAAGGATATCTTGCCTTGTCAGATATCCTTTTTGTTCTATTTTTAATGTTTATCGCCTCGCGAGCCATTTTCTACTTTTAAGTATTCCTCTTATATATTTTGCTTACTGCCATTCGCTGTTATCTTACTTTTTAGTTTCTTATCCTAAATTCGATCATTTTTAAATCAATCAAATAAAATACTCCCGTTATTCCTTAATATTTAAGACAATTTTTATCTTTTTTGTCTGTTAGTTATCGTCAAAACCTTTTATACTTCATTACTGTATAAATGAACAGCAAACGAACAGATATGGAATGACAGCAGAAGGACATCTACTTTTTTCTGTGGCAACACTTGTGTTAGCACAGAAGCTTGAAATAACACCAGCTCTTGCTGATGGTGATTGGTTTCACATGATCCCTGCTGTCTTATTAGGCTCACTTCTTCCTGATTTAGATCACCCTGGCTCTATTCTTGGGCGATTATTCCGTATTATTTCTCTGCCGCTATCAAAGCTCTGTGGTCATCGAGGTTTTACGCATAGTTTACTTGCGTTTTGTGGTTTAGCTATTTTGTGGGAAACCCAAGTTTCACCACGTTGGGATATTTCTGCCGATATCTTCCATGCCCTTTTATTGGGTTATCTTAGTCATCTCATTGCCGATATGTTAACTCCTGCGGGCGTTCCTTTCTTGTGGCCTTTAAAAATGCGTTTTGCATTACCTATTTTAGGTAAAAAGAATAATAAAAAAGGCGAGAGATTTATTTCTGTTTTGATCCTTGTTGGCGCACTTTTTTTACCTCCACACCTTACTGTTACCCTGCCTTCGCAAGTCAACAACTGGTTACAGATGTACCACGATAAGCGCACTAACTTTTAACATCCCTTGACAAAACCCTACGTTTTTCTATTTATTTATAAATTCTTACATCTTTTTATACCTACTTTCCTTGTCTTTATAACCAAACGATTATATAAAATACTAATTAATTATAAAAAGTTATTAACAACCCTGTTACTATATAACGAATTGATGCTGTTATATCCTTTCTTATTACCTAAGAACTCATATCGCATACAATCGTTGAATTTATATAAATAAAGATCTCGTTGGAGAGTTAAGATGAATTTTCCGTTAATTATTAACGTACTCGTCTTTGTTGTGCTATTACTCATCTTGGCTAAATTAAGTCAACGTCAGTGGAGCCTTTCAAAGAAAGTTCTTGTTGGTTTAGTTTTTGGTGTTGCTTTTGGACTAGCACTACACGCATTCTATGACTCACACGATCCTATTATTAAAGAATCTATTCTTTGGTTTAATATCGTGGGTAATGGCTATGTACAGCTGTTGCAAATGATCATTATGCCATTAGTATTTGCCTCTATTCTTAGTGCCGTAGCTCGTTTGCATCAAGCATCATCACTAGGAAAAATTAGTGGTCTCACTATTGGTACACTGTTATTTACCACCGCTATTTCTGCCTTAATCGGTATTGTTATTGCTAACCTATTTGGCTTAACAGCAGAAGGCTTAGTACAAGGTGAACAAGAAGCACAGCGCTTAATTGCGCTTGAACAAAATTACATGGGCAAAGTTTCTGACTTAACGATGCCACAGCTTATTTTGTCATTTATTCCTAAAAATCCATTTGCTGATTTAACAGGTGCAAGCTCAACATCGATTATTAGCGTTGTTATCTTTGCAACTTTCTTAGGCATGGCTGCATTGAAATTACTCAAAGAAGACCAGCCTCGTGGTGAGAAAGTTTTAGCCGCGATTGATTGCCTACAATCATGGATCATGAAGCTGGTTCGTATTGTTATGATGTTAACACCTTATGGTGTAATGGCTCTAATGACTAAGGTTGTTGCAAGCTCAAATATGCACGACATCATTCAATTAGGAAGCTTTGTTGTTGCCTCTTATGTTGCTATTGGCTTAATGTTTGTTGTTCATGGATTACTGGTCAGCTTCACGGGTTTAAACCCTATTAAATTCTTCAAAAAAGCGGGGCCTTTATTAGCATTTGCATTTACAAGCCGCTCAAGTGCTGCAAGTATTCCGTTAAATATTGAAACTCAAATTAAACGTGTTGGTGTACCTGAATCTATCGCAAGCTTCTCATCGTCTTTTGGTACAACAATTGGTCAAAATGGTTGTGCGGGTATTTACCCTGCGATGTTAGCTGTTATGGTTGCGCCTACCGTGGGAATTAACCCATTAGATCCAATGTGGATCGCAACTTTAGTGGCTATCGTAACTGTTAGCTCTGCTGGTGTTGCTGGCGTGGGTGGTGGTGCAACATTTGCAGCCCTTATCGTTTTACCTGCAATGGGCTTACCAGTGACATTAGTTGCTCTGTTAATCTCAGTAGAGCCGTTAATTGATATGGGACGTACAGCATTAAACGTTAGTGGCTCAATGACAGCAGGTACAATCACCAGTCAAATTATGGGACAAACGGACAAAGCTGTCTTCAACCAAGATGAAGAAACTGAGCTTACCGTAAAATAAACGTTATCTACCTCTATTGATAAAGCCAGTTCATTTGAACTGGCTTTTTTTTGTATCTATATTAAGTTACCTATCTTCTATCTATGCAATTCACCAATATCAATAAAAAACCTATAAACATAACAAGGTAAAATCGTGCAAAAAATTATGCGAGTTTTACGTAAACTCTATAAATATGAAAATAGCCAATATGATCCAGAACGCCAAGTTTCACTGTATCCCCTTAATATTCTTTCAGACAAGGAACAAACTTTGTTATCTGAGGCCAATTGGCAACCTAATATCATAGAAAAATTTGCTGATCACACTGATGTTATTTCGAAATTAAATAGCTTAAAGAATAATCCATTACTCACCCAAAAGCGTTGCTTAGATGCTTTTGTTGCAGGTGTTGGAGGCAGTTATCTTAGAGGTCGCTCTGTTCTAGGGGCTTTTCATAAATTACAAAATTTGCCATTACATAATTATGAAGAAAAACCTCAATATGCCTGCTGTTGGGTTTGTAGTGATGGGGATCAACAAAAACATATTAATGACAGCTATTTTCAATATTGCCTCTATTATGGTAATTCTTATACGGACAATCCCTCTTATGCTTACTTGAATTTAAAACATCTACTGACCGTCGCGCCAGTCAGTCCAACATCCGCAGATAAAGAGATCTTTAAGCAATTACTCCATTTATTACGCCAATCTCCAGAAGATGAAACTCCGGGTAAGTTTGAAAAGCGGTTAAATGAAGCTAAATTAATTTCTGGTGATAAATATACCAAACGAGGTATTTTGCACTCACTTGCCTTAGTTGGTGTTATTCCCAATGCGTATATTCCATTATCTTTGGATCATTGGGCTAATTTCGGCGATATTACCATTGCAGAAAACCAACTTAATAACACAAAAGGTCGCTCTGATATGGAAATGCCGTGGGCAGGCTGGAAAGGCAGCCTTAAAATTGATGAGGAAAAAGTGGTGACATACTTTGGCGAATATTTAGATTAAAGCCCTATTCTTCACAAATAGAAAGCGCCCAATACTTTCATATTGAGCGCTTTAATTTTTTGAGAGTTGGCGATTAAAATCTCAATCTTATTTCAGATACTCACCATTGCGCAGTGCTTCAATACGCTTATCTAATGGCGGGTGAGATAAAAATAACTCGCTGAATGACTTATTACGGCCATTAATACAGAAAGCCATCATGCTACTTTCTTCTTGCGGCTCGTAACTCGTTTTCAAACGTTGTAATGCAGCTATCATTTTCTCACGGCCAACAAGCTTTGCAGAACCAGCATCCGCATGGAACTCACGATAACGAGAGAACCACATTGTAATAATGCTGGCAAGAATACCGAATACAATTTCCAGAACCATTGAAACTCCCATATAGACCCATGGGTTTCCATTGCTATTTTCGCTCTCTTCATCATTAGAAATAAAGTTAGCAACAAATTGAGCGATGATACGAGAAATAAAGATAACGAAGGTATTCACAACACCTTGCAGTAAGGTCATGGTTATCATATCACCATTAGCGACATGGCTAATTTCGTGGGCAATAACCGCTTCTGCTTCATCACGGCTCATACTAGCTAACAAACCAGTACTCACGGCCACCAGCGACGCATCACGACGAGCACCTGTCGCGAACGCATTAATATCAGGTGCATCATAAATTGCTACTTGTGGCATTTTAATACCGACTTGTTCAGATTGTCGTCTTACCGTATCTAATAACCAACGCTCTACTTCTGAAGTTGGGTTTTCAATAACTTGACCACCCACTGAACGTAATGCCATCCATTTTGACATTAATAGTGAAATGAATGCACCACCAAAGCCAAATAAGCCCGCCATGATCATCAAGCCTTGAACACTACGACCTTGTATACCTGTTAAAGATAAGATGATCCCAAAAACAAACATAACGGCTAAGTTTGTTAACAGGAATAAAGCAATTCTCATCATATTGATACTGTTCCTATTTTATCTAATTATCACATTGCTAAAACTGTCTTATAAATAAGGCTTTTTTAGATTTTATCAAGCCTTTTAACTTATTTAATATTAAAAACGATATAACTTTACATTTTGATAAAAAAATAGCCAGTGAACACCTAATATTAGGCATCATTTAAAACTTAAGTATAAAGTGTGATTGATAATAGATGATATGAATTTTCTGTTTTGTCGAACGGAAGGAATTTATTTAAGAAAGGCTTGTATTGTTTAATATCATGACAATGGGTTTACCATAAAAAAACAGCGTAAGTTAGCATATAGACGCCATCTTTTACGATAATCGATAGAGCCGCTATCTCTGTATTTTTATGCACGACTCACAATGTATGCAAGTCGTGCATCTGATATGAGCAATAAACTCAATTAACGCTATAGGTTACATTTTAAAACGATATGTTGTTGTCATAGAGCCAGACAATGAGTGAGCTCGTTGTGAGTGACCATCATAAAGTTTTGGTGTGGTATAGTCGTTTTCTTGCTGGTGGTGCCAGCCGATACCACCGCTTAAAGAAACAGAAAGATTCGCGGTTGGTTTCCAGTAGCTAAATAAACCAAACTGTCCTTGTTTTAATCTTTCGCCAGAATAGCTGAATTCACTATAGTTGGTACGCGCACCAACAGACAGTTCTTTGCTAACTCTGTATTCAGCTTCCAATGCACCCATAACCTCACCATCACGTACATAGTCGATATCTGCGTAAGCAGGTGAGTTAAAGCGTCCACGGGTATTACCAATTGGATTACGAGCAAATTGACCAACACCATTAGCTTTTTCTGCATCGGTATATGTCACACCTGTACGTAACGTCCATGGTGACTCTGGAATGCGCCATTCCATAGTACCTGCAAAGTGCCATGCGTCATTATCAAAGTTACGTTTACCCTTATTGGCATCACTTAATGTACGTTTACCATCACTACCGTAATCATGATAATAAACAACACCGCCAACAGTAACATCTGAGGTTAATTTATATTTTGCTTCTAAACCATGTTGACGGAATACATCATCCGCTTGACCATAGAAATAAAATACTTTTAACGGTTTGGAGTTGTAGTTAATGCCACCAGTCAGCACATGGTCGATATTATGTCTAACGCCATTACCATCGCTAAAATACATTCTGTCGATATTTGGACTATCACGACGCATTACTTTACCGTCAAGGAATAGTAAATCTAGGCTCCAGTCGCCCATTGCAGTGTTAGTTGCATAACCATTGTAGCTGTTTAATGATAAACGCTGTGAGTTTGTAAAAATACCGGTATTTTTCAGAGTAAACCAACCCGCTTTACCGTTAATTAATACAGGATCTAAATCGAATTTAACTTTTGCAAAACGTTGACCAATTTTGTTATAGCCTTTTGCTTCGCCATCATCATTATATAAGATTGCACGAGAGGCGAAGTCTTTACTTGCACCTAATTTGATACCACCATAATAAGAGACATCAAATCCTAGAATGCCACCTAAATAACCTGATCTGAAATCAGCTTGGAAGTTTTGCCCCCAAGCATTAGCAACTTGCTTTCTGTAGCGTTGCTCTTCTTTATCAAAGCGGTTTTCAGTTTTCAAGTATTTCCACATATTGATTGTAGAAAGTTCAAGTTCTGAATCTGAAATAAACGCGCTTTCTTTAATTGAGTCTTCCCAATTCGCAGCATTAGCAGCGCTTACCGCTAAGAAGCAAGGAGACAACATAAACAATACTATTTTTTTTACTTTCATTTAAATGCAACCTGGTTAATAAATATTTGAATTAAGTTATACTGACTTATATTCAGCAAGTTTAATAAAACACCATTTCTTTATTTAGCTAAAAAATAACCTTTGATTAAATTTATAGTTGCACCATTTTCAAGCAATAGAGTCATTTTTTGGCATAAAAAATCCAATATGGATACTTCACCATATTTATATTCACTTATTTTTTTGCAATAAAATCCTATAAGCAAATTATAGATTATTTGCCTTTAGTCATTATCCCTTACGTAGAGAACCTTACTCTGAAAATATATTATTTTAGTTATGATATGTTGCTCTAAAAATATATTTTTGAACTTATAGAATAAAGATAACTCATCATTTAGGTAAGATTTTAGCTAACGCGTCAATATCCAAAAATGACGCAAATATTTCATAATCTGTATACTATAGTAATCTTATGTCAATTTTAGAGATCATTGTCACAACATGTTACATTTATTACAATAGACATGCCTTCAAATGAGATCTTAATCACAATAAATAATCCCTTTATCTTTTCATTCCACTTATTAGATAAGAAACTCACTTCTTATCTAAAAATTAACCTAGTATTCTCTCTTATAGCTTACAAAACTTATTCAAGATATATTTCGAATTAAAAATTAAGTGACATAAAGTAAAATTTAAATATCTATTTATTAATAATTATTTATATTACTGGTAACTTAATATAGTGAATAACTAAAAATATGAAGGGTTCTATCCAAGAAGATATTATTGGTTTTGTTAAGAAGATTTTTGATGAAAAGCCTGATGAGCATTGATTGGCAATGATAATCTTATATCTTGATCAATATATATACAAAACCCCCCAGCAATTGGTTATCCAACTATTGGGGGGTTACTTTAAGTATCCGTTGTTATAACTGATAACTTAATTTAATAATTTCTTAGGCTTAAGCACTTTTGAGAGATCAACCGCAATTGCAGCTGTTTCATCTAAATAAGGATCTGGCCCTTCATAATCCTTAGGCAAATCATCGAGTGATTTCAACGCAGGCTTACCCTCTAATTTAAAACGCTCATTAATGCGGTTTAATTTAATGGCTTCTAGCTCTTTGTTTTCTTTCTCTCTTTCAGCGAAGTTTAAGATAACAAATTTATCTTCACCTTTTGCTTTAGCATCGTTATAACGCTGAATATCAGTAAAGATGTATGAAAACTCTCTGTCATTTGCAATGCGCTTAGTATGCTGTTCAGTTAATGGTGCTAACGCCGCTTTCAGCTTGTCTGAATACTCAGATAGCTGATAACTTGCTGGAGAGATACTATCCCAAGGCAATGCGTTATCTTCAAAACTTTCACCCATTTCAGCACTATCAAAGCTTGGTAACAGCAAATCAGGTGTTACCCCTTTAAGTTGAGTACTACCACCATTAATTCGATAGAATTTTTGAATAGTGTATTGCACTGAACCTAAACCAGGCCAATCAGGGCTTAGCATTTGATCGTAAACACGGGTTAATGGGCGATATTGCTGAACTGTTCCTTTACCGAACGTTTGCTCACCGACAATTAATGCTCGTCCGTAGTCTTGCATTGCAGCAGCAAAAATTTCAGAGGCAGAAGCACTAAAGCGATTCACGATAACAACCAGTGGCCCTTTATAATACACGACATCATCTTTATCGAAATCTTGTCGTACACGACCATTATTATCTCTGACTTGCACAACGGGACCACTTGGAATAAATAATCCTGAAAGTGAAATCGCCTCGGTTAATGCTCCACCACCATTGCCGCGCAAATCAATGACCAAAGATGAAACATTATCTTTCGCCACTTTTTGTAACTGTGTTTTTACATCATTGGTTAAGCCAACATAGAAGCTTGGAATATCCAAAATTGCAACTTTATCACCGTTAATTACTTTTTCAGTTAGCTTAACCGCTCTGTCTTCTAAACGGATTTGCTCTCTGACTAACGTGATTGTTCTTGGTTTAGCGCCTTTCTCATCAGAAATAACTTCTAATTTTACTTGGCTACCTTTCGGCCCTTTAATCAAAGCAACGATATCATCAAGTCGCCAGCCGACAACATCAACCATCGTTTTATTTTGTTGCCCTACAGCAATAATTTTATCGCCAACTTTCAACTCTTTGCTTTTTGCAGCGGGACCACCCGTTACCATAGAGTTGATCATAGGATAATCATCATCCATCTGTAATACAGCGCCAATGCCTTCTAAGGATAGACTCATTTCAGAGTCAAAGGCTTCGGTATTTCTTGGTGATAGATAACTTGTATGAGGATCAATTTCGCGGGCGAATGCCGACATAATGATTTGGAAAACATCTTCGCTTTGGCTTTGCGTTTGACGACGTAATGCAGCTTTATAACGCTTAGTGAGTGTCTCTTTAACTTCGCTATCTGTTTTTTCAGATAGTTTCAGCGTTAGCCAATCATATTTTACTTTTTCATCCCAAAGTTTATCTAGCTCAGCTTGAGTTTGCGGCCACGGCGCTTTTGTTCTATCTAACTCAAACTTATCTTGACCAGTTAAATCTATGGGTTTATCTAGGCGGTTTAAGGCGTATTGAAAACGTTCAAAACGTCTTTTTTGCGCTAAATTAAAAAGATCATAAAGGGGCTGAAGCTCACCTTTTTTCAGATATTCACCTACTTTGGTTTTTTCTTTATCAAATTGGGCAATATCTGATGCTAGCAACACATTGTGGCTATAATCTAATAAATTAAGATAGCGATTAAAAATCTTTTCAGAAAAGCTCGCATCTAGCGAGAACTGACGGTAATGAGAGCGTTCAAAACGAGAGGTTACTCGCTCGCTCACGGTAGAATGCTGTGGCTCTTGCTTTAAGTCGGGTAACTGATCAATAGTTACCATTGCTGGGGTGGCTGGTTTCTCAGCCATCACAACAGAAGTGCCTGTTAACGTTAATCCGATTGCAAAAGCCACATTTAAAAGTTTGTTCATGCTCTGGTTGGCCTCCGTATCAGAACTTTAAATGTTCCGTGCGTACATTCATTGCCAAACCGTTAGGCAATTGTACACGTACACCCTCTTTCGCTATCTCTAGCACTGTCGCGTCCATCACGCTGCTACCAACGTTAACTTTCAGCGATTGACCAACAGTAAGAACTGATGTGTCTTTCACTGGAATTAACTTTTCAGTATTTTGGCGTGGTGGTGCTTTACGAGGTGCTTGAGTCGCTTTTTGAGGACGAGGCTGCCGTTTTTCACCCTCTTTAGGTGGCTGACGACGCGTATTATTTGGCTTTTTCGCTGCCGGACGTTTGCTGGTCTCCTTATCACCTTCAGCTTCGCGCTTCTTAGCACGTTGTTCTGCTCTCTGAGCTTGAACGCGCGCCTTAGCTTCTGCTAATTGTGTACGAGCATGTTCAATATGCTCAGCTTCCAGTTCGCCGCAGTCATTACCATTCAAATCGACACGTTTTGCTCCTTCTTTAACTCCATAAAGGTAGCGCCAACTTGAGGTATATAAGCGTAATGCCGAACGTAACTGTGTTTTACTCAGTTGAGTTTCATCTTTTAGATCTTCAACAAGATCTTGAAAAATGCCAACTTTCAAAGGGCGAGCTTCGCCCTCAGCGATAAAACACTTAGGGAAACGTTCAGCTAAAAAAGCGATGATTTCTTTACTACTATTCAACTTAGGTTGATTTTCCATGAAATTTCCTGATTACAACGGTTTTGCCAACCAGCGCAGGCATGAACAAGCGACATTATAATAGTGTTGCCAACAATTTCTATGGCAAACGCCTGTTAACTTACACAAAATTCACAATATTTTGCTGTATGACAAGTTTTTAAATGCTCGCAGAGCACGTCACACAACGCTTTAAGCCCATTTTCATCTTTTTTATCAAAACGATCAAAAATAGGACTATCAATATCGAGAACGCCGATAATTTGTCCATTCACTTCTAACGGGAGAACAATTTCAGACTGACTTGCACTGTCACAAGCAATATGACCACTAAATTGGTGAACGTCGCTTACTCTTAAAATTCTGTTTTCAGAGTATGCAGTTCCGCAAACTCCTTTCCCAAAACCTATTCTGACACAAGCAATTTTGCCTTGAAATGGGCCAAGGACTAATGAATCACCATCATTAAGATAAAACCCAACCCAATTTATCGTATCTAACTTCTCGTAAAGAAGTGCGCTGGTATTAGCAAGTGATGCGATAAGATCATTTTCACCAGACAACAAGGCTGACAAATTATCAGTGAGTTCCTGATAAAAAAGCGATTTTGGCATCATTAAACCCTATTTGCGTAACTAAAATAGATAACATACTCGTAATTTAGCCTATTTTATCTTGAGGTTGAATACTCCATTTTCAAGAATTGGGTAAAAAAACGATAATATCCCCTTAACACCCACAAAAAAAATCAGACACTTTGTATTGTAAAATGAAAGGCATAAATATAATAAAAATGATAACTTGTGAACCATTGAGTATAGGTACTTTTTTTTAGCTTAATCAAACGATAACTCTTGAGAAAACCAACTTAGGCGAATTAACGAGCAACATAGTGAACAATATCGCAACAAAGGAAAAAAAATCAATACGCTGTCAGGAGTGTGATCACCTCGTGACACTACCTCTCGCATTGAAGCGTGGAGAGGATGCCTATTGCCCACGTTGCCAAGCCAAACTCGCATCTTATCGATATTGGTCATTAACTCGTCTACTTATTCTCTCTATTACAATGCTTATTTTGGCATCAATAGCATTTACTCAGCCACTAATTAAAATTCATCTATTAGGCACGATGATAACGGCGAATGTGCTTGACGGTATTCGCATGATGTCAGAGCAAGGCTCTCCTCTTACAGCAACGATGGTAGCTTTTTGTGCTGTTGCTGCACCACTTAGCCTCCCCATCGCTATTTTATATCTTCATTTAGGATCTCGCTTACGCCTTAATCTTCGCCCAGTCTTATTAATGTTAGGGAAATTAAAAGAATGGGTAATGTTAGATGTCTATTTGATTGGTCTTGGTGTTGCAACAATAAAATTAGGTGATTATGCAACCGTCTATATTGGCAATGGCTTAATTGCTTTTGTTTCTTTAATGATACTCAGCTTATTAATGCTAATTAACATTAATATGGACCAACTTTGGCAACGCTTTTATCCACAAAAAGAAATAGAAAAAAGCCCTGCGACTTGCCATGCTTGTCATTATCATTTTAAAAGAACACCATCAACACACTGCCCACGTTGTAAATCTTGCTATACCCCAAGACAACCAATGAGTTTACAAAAAACATGGGCGGCATTAATTTCAGCAATAATTTTACTCATACCTGCAAATTTATTACCTATTTCTATTTTCTATTTTAATGGCCGACGTAGTGAAGACACTATTTTTTCAGGTGTACTTTCCTTAGTGAATTCAGGCAATACTCCGATCGCAGTTATTGTTTTTATTGCCAGTGTTTTTGTGCCTTTTTTCAAAATTATAATTATGCTGGGCTTATTATTAAGCATTCATTTTAATTCTCGTATTGACCCCCTACTTCGAATGAAACTATACCGTTTTGTCTCTTGGATAGGACGATGGTCAATGCTTGATCTCTTTGTGATTGGACTGATGATGTCATTGATTAATCGAGATCAATTGATGACTTTCACAATGGGACCAGCGGCTTTTTATTTTGGTACTGCGGTTATTCTTACTATCCTTGCCGTTGAATGGTTGGATAGTCGTTTACTATGGGATACTTATGCAACAAGAAGAAAACGACGTTCAGGACACACAAGCCCAAATACGCCGCAAGCGTAAAATTTCGACATTTTGGCTACTCCCTGTTATCGCCATTTTTATTGCTAGTTGGTTGCTTTTCCAACATTGGCAAGATAAAGGCGTGCAAATCACGATTGATTTTCAATCCGCATCAGGAATTGTCTCTGGCAGAACGCCTATTCGTTATCAAGGCGTTGATGTGGGTCTTGTTAAAGATGTCACTTTAAGCGATGACTTACGTCGAGTTATTGTTACAGCTGATATCCGCAAAGATCTATCGACTACACTGCGCAAAAACACACAGTTTTGGTTAGTTACACCTAAAGCCAGCCTTTCTGGCGTATCTGGGCTCGATGCTTTAGTTGGTGGTAACTATATCAGCATGTTACCAGGTGACGGTGAAAAGCAGTTTAAATTTATTGCTCAGGAAGTTCGTCCTCAAGCTAATATTGATAAAAATCAGCAGTTAATAACGCTAACGACAGAAAAACTTGGATCACTCAATGTTGACTCTCAAGTTTATTATCGCCAAGTTCCTGTTGGTAAAGTGTATAGCTATGCGATTCGCCCTGATAATCAAGGTATTTTTATTGAACTTAGTATTGATAAACAATATGCCCACTTAATTCGCCAAGATAGCCATTTCTGGAACGTCTCGGGCTTTCAAGGTAATTTCAATTTAAAAAGTGGCGTATCAGTAAAAATGGAAAGTGTTTCTGCTTTAATCAATGGTGCAATTGCGTTTGATTCCCCAGAAAACAGCCCTCCAGCACAAGAAAACCAGCAATTTGTTTTACAATCAGCAACCTCCGTAGATGCGGGTAAAGCAATATATGGCGAAGATGGATTAATCATTTCTCTAACCAGTGAAGAAAGTTGGGGCGTCGATGCAGGACAACCTATTCTTTTTAGAGGAATTACTATTGGACAAATCATTCAGCGTAATATGAGTGATGATGGAGTTATTTTTGATGCAATTATTGCCCCTGAATATAAACATTATATTTATGAAAATAGTAAATTTGTTGCTAATAGCCGAATTAACGTCAATATGGGTCTAAATGGCATTGAAGTTCAAGGTGCTACACCTCAAGAATGGCTTGAAGGAGGCATTCATCTTATTCAAGGTACTAAAGGAACACCTAAAGAACAGTATCGCCTTTATCGTAACGACTTTTTTGCTAAAGCCAGTGTTGATGGTAATGAATTACCCGTGATACTCACTTTAAAAGCAGCAAGCCTTCCTGGGATACAAAAAGGTTCAGTGGTTCTTTATCATCAATTCCAAGTCGGTGAAATTACTGATGTTCGACCTTTAATGGATGAATTTGATATTGATGTTTATATTTCAAAGCAATACCGCCATCTGCTTACAGAAAAGAGTGTATTTTGGACTGAAGGGGCAGCAAAAGTATCTGTTAATGGCTCAGGATTAACTGTTGAAGCAACACCACTAAATCGCGCATTAAAAGGCGCAATCAGTTTTGATAATTTCGAAAATATCAATAATAACGTTTCACGTTACAAACTCTATCCATCAGAAACTAGCGCACGAGCTATCGGTGCTCAAATTACTTTAAAAACATATGACGCAAGCAAACTCTCTGAAGGAATGCCTATTCGTTATTTAGGCATTGATATTGGACAAGTCGAATCATTAATCCTTTCACCAGATAGAAAAGCAGTGACTGTATCTGCTGTTCTCTACCCTGATTATGTCAAAACCTTTGCGAGATCAGGCAGTCGCTTCGCTGTTGTTACTCCCGAATTAACAGCATCAGGATTAGATAACTTAGATTCACTTATACAACCTTATATTAAAGCAGAACCTGGCAATGGTGGCGTATATCGTCAATTTGAATTGCAAACATCTAACATTACAGACTCACGCTATCTCGATGGATTAAATCTTGTGTTAAATGCCACTGAAGCGGGTTCGGTACAAATTGGTACACCAATTTACTACCGTGGTCTTGAAGTTGGCGCCGTAACAGGTCTTGAACTAGGAAACATGTCTGACAGAGTATTAATTCACATCCGTATTAGTAAAAAATACCAATACCTAGTTCGAAATAATACTGAGTTTTGGCTCTCATCTGGATATAACTTCTCGTTTGGTTTAACTGGCGGCGTTATTCGTAGTGGTACATTCAAGCAATTTATACGCGGTGGGATCACTTTTGCAACACCACCTTCCACACCATTACAAGCGAAAGCAAAACAGGAACAGAATTTCATTTTAAATGATAAAGAACCCAAAGATTGGGATGAATGGGGAACAGCAATACCTAAACCTTAAAAATTAGACAATTCTGCCCTATTTCAGATAATTTATTTAAAGCGGATCACAAAAAATGATCCGCTTTTTTTATTTCCAAAAAATATTTTGGAAATAGATTCCATTTATACTATGCTTAATTTTGTTCGGTCAAAAAGCATTCTTTAAAATAAATGCCACCAACAATACACAACAGAACACAACATCGCTTAATCCGGAGTTTTATTATGAAAAAGACAACGTTGAAAATTGCTTGCTATGAAATTGAAGATATTACTTTGAAACACTCTTCTGATAACCAATTAACTTATATTCATATTCCATGTGATTATGACAAAGAGTTTTGCATGCAATTAGATGGATGGGATGAAAACACAAGTATTCCAGCCCAATTGAAAGATAAAAATATTCTGCTTTATCGTCATGCTTATGATAAAGATAATCACCACTGGATCTTAAAAGTGGCATAACGAGATGCTAAAGCGAAATAACATAAAAAAAGCCAGATAAATCATTTATCTGGCTTAGGGAAATGGCTCATTGCGAGCCGTGCGCTAAAAAGTAATTGTTGATTACTGCATAAACAAAAATCGAGGACTAACTCAGACTTTTCTATCTCACAACCTACTGTTAAATATTAGCTAACAATATGTAAAGATCCAGTAAACAACCTAGTAGCACACCATTTTCTATTCAAAAAATCTTTGCTCTTAATTTTTATTATTAAAATCAATACGATAAAAATAAAAAACCTTAGTCATATTATCAATCACTTGATTAATTACTCTCACAGAGCAACTTAATCGCATTCTGTATCACTTTTACTGATTTTTTCTTTTCAGGTGCATTAGGATCTGGCAGTAAAATAACATCAATTAACTGTGCTTTTACTTTCCCACTTTCCATTTGTTTCATTGCAATTTCATTAAGTGGATACTGCATCAGTGTTGCTGGATTAATCACAAACCAAGCACCATCAGCACGGCAATTGAGCATCACTTCTTCTCGAGTAAATGGCCAATCGTCACCAAATTGAAGTTTACTGACCGTTGAAATAGGTGCCGCCGAGAATGCTTGAAAAGAGAAAAGCATTAACATTCCCGCTAATAAAAAACGTTTCATGTGGATGTCTCACTTAAGAAATTAGGTTTTTTCGATTATATAACAATCTATACGGGTGAGTTAATCGCAAAGATGGCTACAGTAAAAATAACCATTGTTCCAAGTAATAGTTCAAACCAACTATTTACTAGCAACCATTGAAAGTTATTTTTCTTACGGATATGAGGAACTAAGACATAACGATTGATTACAGCTAGGCCAAGCATTAACACCACTAAGCTAATTTTAAGCCATAACATACTTTGATATTCAGATGATAATTGTACGGCTGGCCATCCTGGAATTAACATAACGGCACTGATAACACCGGTAATAATAACCAATAAAACAGCAATATGACCAAAAAGTGAAAATCGCTTCATTGTACTAATGATAGGTTTGATCATTCCATCTGCAAGCTCGTCTTTATTCCGTAAAAATTGCAAACAAGCAACAAATGGCCATAAACCACCAAACCAATAGGCAGCACTAATAAGATGAATACTTTGGTTAACTTTGTAAAATATCGCTTCTGATCCTGCAAACATGGCACCATGACCAATTGATGCATGTAAGATCAACATAATTGAAGCAACAATTAATAAAGAGAAGTTACGAATATAACGTTGGTGTATAAATAAAACGGCTAATGCAACGGTTGCTAATACCAATTGCCATTGCCAAACTTGACCAAAAGAAGTACCTAATACCGCTTTCCATATTTCGAATGACCAAGCGTCTTCCCATCCATTTCCCATAATACCAGATTGCACAACCATCCATAAATAAGTCGTAATAAAGACAGTGACGGTACTAATGGCTAATGCAGGGCGCAAACGGACTTGAATAAGAGGAATGAACTTATCTTTTGCAAGAATGGCAGCCGAGAAGCTCAGTCCGAACATAAACATGACTGCCACGAAATGGAAAAAACGGCATAAAATATAAACGTCTTCAGGTGTCATTATTTTACACTAAATTGATAAGAACCTTTTGTCTTGTGCCCATCAACAGAAACAACGTTCCAATTAACTAAATAATTACCTTCTGCTAAATCACTTTCTAAAGGCAATAATAATTTAGTGTTGTTAACAGGATCTAAACTCAGTTTTCCTACGGTAATTTCTTTACCGTCGCTATTAGTGACTTTAATTTTGCTAAAGGCTAATTCAATACCTTCAGAAAAGTCTAGTGTGATAACTTTAGGCGCTTGCGCTTGTTCAATAGCAGCACCTTCAGCAGGTAACTGTGATTTTAAGTGTGCGTGTGCTAATGCTTGTTGGTATGACATACCAAGGAATAAAACAGCAATAGCCGATAATTTACCCCAAGATGTCTTAAGTGTATTTAATGACATAATAACCTCTTAAATTACAGGTGATTTTTTTATTTATGAAAATATTTTATAGCAAATTTACGTCAAGATCTTCGCTTCTTGATATTAGAAATAAAAGGTTGTGAACTAGCACTCAAAATATATGTTATTTAGACCAGTTTCTGTTTCAAATATCACCCATTTTTACACTTTGAGAAAATATAATACCCATATTGACAGTCTAAACAGTTCAATACATAACCAAATACAACTAAAAGTAAAATAACCACTCTGTATAAATAACATGGGGTAGGTATTTTTTAGGGTAAAAAACAGACAATGTAAGTAAGAGAAGAGATAAGAATAGCAACAATAGAAAGGGAGGTAATATAGAAGAATAAAAAACGCCCTGCTATTCATTCACAGCAGAGCGCAATAATTCATTTATTAATTTAGGCTATTTAAAGCTTTATTAATAATTAGACATGTGCAGATGTTGATAATGTGTTCAGATCTTTATCTAACAAGAATAAAGCTTTTCCACTGTCACCAACCATTGCTAATTTATCAAGGATTGATTTGAATAATTTTTCTTCTTCATGCTGCTCTGCAACATACCATTGTAAGAAGTTAAATGTTGAATAATCCTGAGTTGTCATTGCAACATGCGCTAATTTATTAATCTCAGATGTAATATGTTTTTCATGTTCGTAAGTTTTATCGAATAACTCAGATAATGATGAAAACTCAGCAGGTGGAGCTTCAATCGCCCCAAGTAAAGGCATTGCACCTGTATCACTTAAGTAATCAAATAAGCGGTGCATATGTTCCATTTCTTCACGAGAGTGAGCTTTTAAAAATTTAGCAGCCCCATCAAACCCTTTATCGTCGCACCAAGCACTCATTTGCAAATACAGATTTGCCGAATAAAACTCTAGATTTAGCTGTTCATTCAATTTGTTGATCATATCTTGATGTAACATATTTTACGTTCCTTGCGATGAAAATTAACATTATGGATATTATGCACAGTTAAAAATAAAAATATAGCTATTTAAGTGTGCTTTTATTTATTTTTTTTAATTAATTAGCCGTAATAAAAATAAAAACCAATCTCATTTGTAATATGCTTTTAATACTATTAAAAAGCTAAATAGCATTTATTATCATTAAGATAAAACATGTATTTAACCATTACATAAAATAACCTAACGCATTGAAATATATAAATATAATATTTCACTTTTGACTTTTAATTTTAGTTTCCATATTTATTAACTTTTTCTTTATAATCCAAGAAATTAAAATTAGCATTAAATAAAAATCATATTCCAACCATTAAAAAATATTCAAAAATAAGCTTTACCATATATCAATAAATATATACAACGTAATATCTACAATAATCATCATTAGAAAAATAAAATATCCTTCTATTACTTGTTATCATTCCCTATTTTTTTATGATTTCTATTTGATATTGCTACATATTTATTTTTCAGACAGCAGTTTTTTTCACTCTTTTCACATAAAAAAATACATAACTCTCAAAAAATAAAAATAATTCCAATTTTTGTGCAGTTTTTCATTTTGACTGATAAGATTAGTAGGCAACTCATATTTGTATGCACAAAAAATTAATATAAAAGCCCTAATCATAATAAAAGGTTAATTAGGAGCCACTATGACAAAAACAGTGTTAGTACCCGTTGATTTTACAGAGCTTGGTTTATTAGACAAGGTTGTGTCTCATCTAAAAGCATTGTCTGTCGCTGACAAATTGAATATTCATTTTTTATCAGTCATTCCAAGTTATGAGTCTTTTGTCGGATTTGCATTCGCAGGCCAAGATAGACTAGCAAGTGACAAACAACGTATTGAAATTGCATTATCCACACTAAAAGAAAATTTATCGCACATTGATATTCCCAATAGTACAACTCAATTTTACGTGTCTATAGGCAATCCTCGCGATAAAATTTTAGAAACCGCAAAAAAAATTCAAGCAGAGCTGATTGTCATTGGTTCTCGTAATCCTGGTATGAAAACTTATCTTCTAGGTTCTACCGCATCTTCAGTGGTTAGTTACGCAGAATCATCTGTATTAGTCGTGCGTTAATCACTCACTTCCTACTTCCATAAGAAATCTGGTATTCGTCATAAGCCAGATTTCTTATTCTTTTCACCATAAAATCCATTCAAAATGATATTTTATTTTATCCTGTTTATTTTTAAGAGTAATTATTAAAAATATATTCTGAAGCAATAAGATAATTATTAAAAAATGACTAGAAATACAGTCACTTTAATGCTTTTTATATAAACTCTTATATTAATAATCTCTTAATAAATTTATATTGTTCATGATGTTAAATTATGTAAAGATACTTTTCTATTAAGGCTAAATTTAATCAACAGAGTAAAAGGAATTAAAATGAATAAAGAACTTTCTGAAAAATGGCAAGAGCGTTTTTCATTTTTTGATAAATATGGCTCACCTAAAACGCCAGAATTTAAAGCTGCTTATAAAGAACTCTCCTTTGGTAAACGTATTCTTATTGGAATGAATATCTGGGCATTTTTCTTTGGTTTTATTTACTTTCTTATTTTAGGTTTATGGCGCAAGGCATTAACATTATTTGCTATTAATATTGCCATTTTTACTATTATTGGTTTTTTACCTGTAAACAATAGTGTTATCAATGCTGTGGGTATCGCAGTTAACATTTTATGGGCGATAACAGCCAACTATGCATACTACTTAAAAGAAACCAAAAATGATCAAAGTTGGAACCCGTTCGAAGGTGTTCTGTAATAATAAAGGGGCAACGCCCCTTTATTTTCCCTTATATCTTTTTTTAATAACACTATATCCTCTTATCCTTATTTCATAGTAATTTTATCCATTACTCTATTTAAATATTTTCATCTAATTTACTAAAATAGAAAATAATGAAATAACACTAAAAGTTCGTTTTTATCTCAGAAGAGCACCTTGTTAATGCGCTATAATTCATTAACGCTAAATTGGGGAAAACGTATGTCTGAACACTTTCAAGGTAAATTTGAAGCTGAACTAAAATATCACCTTCAAAATCCACAAAATTTTATTAATGAATTAAAAAAATCAGGAGCCACATTATTTACACCTGAGAATAAAGAAACAGATTGGTACATGGAACATGATAATACTGAATTTTCAACTCCAACCATCAGTTTATGCGTAAGAAAAATGCTACCCTCAGGAATAAATCTTCTTATCGTTAAAGGCCCTGATTTATCACAATGTGAAGCCGTTCGCATCGAAGATGCAGAAAAAACAGTCTCTATGTTTACGACACTTGGCTACCATTGTATTCTCAATTATACAAAATCAAGAGAAATCTATTTTCTAGATGAGTTTCATATCACAATTGATAAACTAGATAAATTAGGCTCATTTGCCGAGTTTGCTATCATGACGGACGACCAAAGCAAACTATCACTCTACACGGTTCAATTAAGACATTTAGCCGCAAAATTTGGTTTTACAGAAAAAGATCTTGAGAAAGATAACTATAAAACACTCATGTTAAACAACCTCAAATCATAAACAATTTTATTCAGTAAACATCTCTATAAAAATAATTAAAAACTTTCTCATCTAAGCATCGATATGCTATCAACAGATATTGATGCTTTGTCATTTCTAATGCTTTTTATCCTACCCACTAACAATAAAAAATGGGGTTTTAAATAGAAGATTTATTTGAATCCTATATTTATTACATTTATCCAATAATTTTATTTTCCTTATCTTAAATAAATCTCACTCTTAGTCAAAAAATGTCATTTAGATCTAATTTTAAAGATATTTTTGCAATACCACTTATATTAATACACTGTTTTTAATAGAATTAGTAAAAAAATATATTAACAGGAGGGTTTATGCTTGAAAATTACCTTAATATCTTTATTAAGGCAACTTTTGTTGAGAATATGGCATTAAGTTTCTTTTTAGGAATGTGTACTTTTCTTGCTGTTTCTAAAGAAGTAAAAACCTCATTAAAACTAGGTCTTACTGTTACTGTCTTACTTATTATTGCTACACCTATCAACAACTTAATCTATCATTTTATCCTAAAGAAAGACGCGATAGTTGAAGGTATTGATCTTAGCTTTCTTAGATATATTACTTTTATTGGCGTTTTAGCGGCACTAGTTCAAATTTTAGAAATGTTTTTAGATAAATTTATCCCTTCACTTTATCATTCATTAGGGATCTTTTTGCCTTTATTGACTATTCATTGCGCTATCTTTGGTGCCACCATTTTTATGGTTGAACGTGATTACACATTTACTGAATCAGTGATATATGGTGCAGGATGTGGCATAGGTTGGTTACTTGCGATTATAGCCCTCTCAGGTTTACGTGAAAAAATGAAATATTCAGACATTCCGAAAGGATTGAGAGGATTAGGGATCACATTTATCACAGTAGGATTAATGTCACTTGGTTTTATGTCATTCTCTGGCATTTCACTTTAATAACTTATTTTTATCTTTAATCTTATGTGAAATTTTCATACATCATTAGGATCATTCCTGATGTGATCTTTATTTATAGGCGGAGGGGTTATAACCCTCCCGCTTATAGCGATTTCGTCTGATTTCTTATTTTTTATCTATTGCAATCTTTTTATCTTCCTCTCATTTATAACGTTAAGTTCTCTTATTTGTTCTATTAAATAAACAAAAAATAATTTAATTTATTGCTGTTTTAATCATTATTAATTTTTTATTTTATAAATAGAAACACTGGCATTATTTAAATCTAATTGTTCAAAAATAAACTAGTCAATCACATAAAGTTAATAATAAATCAACAGGTTAACTATATTCCACGAAGGTGATCTCTTTTATATCATTTTTATTATTTATCTTTAACTTTTAATATTTAAGAAAAATTAATTAAAAATCAACGTGTTACAAAATAAATAAATACATTTAATAAATTTATTAATCAGAACAATAAATAAGCATAAAGAATATTTATAAAATGCCGATACTATTTTTTAGTATTTGAAAAAATCAAAAGGATATATGGCATTAAATCAAAGAGTGACCTAAAAACATATTTTCATTTGTTTTTTTAATTCTTTGTCTATACCAGTTACAGGAAGTAAAAATAAAACTTAAAAATCAATAAATTACACAGTTATATTTTTATGAAAAAGGAAATAACATTACATGTTTAAGAACTTCAAACAACGTTATTTGCCAAACGTCTCTTTTAATATGTCGAGTTTAAAAACAACCACCCTAGTTTGGCTTATTACAGGCTCTTTAATCTTACTTCTTGGGCTAGCTTGTGTTTTATTTCTCTCTTCAGTTAATGATTACAAGAGAAACTTAAACACACTAAATAATATCTACCATGAACAATCACTACTAAGTGATACTTGGGAAAATCTACTACAAACACGTAATACCTTAAATAGGGCTAGTTCTCGCCACTTATTAATCATTAATAAAATGGCTACCGCAAATACTGACATATCCTCATTATTACAACAAACTAAAGAAAAACTTCAGCACGTTGAAAATGGATGGGAAAGTTTCAAGAATTTTCCTCATAATGTTGAAGATCAAAGTTATATACAACAATTAGAGCAGAAATATACTGAGCTTAATGCAGCGCTCATTGAATTTTTAGCCTTTCTAGAACAAGGCAAAACATACGAGTATTTAAATCAACCAACACAAACCTATCAAGACAATTTTGAGCAAGCTTATACTAACTATCATCAACAGCTAGAAAATTATTACACGGCTTCATTGGGTGAAGGAGAATTACTGTACGATAAAATTATTTATAGCTTAATTGCCATTTCAATATTAATTGTTATTTTTTCTTTCTTAGTTCAAGTTGTACTACGAAAAAACTTTATTTCACCTTTAAACGCTATAATGAAAAATATCGAAGATATTAGTAATGGAGAATTAGCGACCGATGTCACCACAAAAGGTCTATATGAAATAAATATTCTCACTGCCAATATTCAAAAAATGCGAGATCAGATAAAACGGATCGTCAATAACATCAATCACAGCTCAGGTCTTATTAATTCAGAATTAAGTGATATTGCTGTTATGAACAATAATCTTGCTATTCGTGTTGAACAACAGTCAGCAGCTGTGCTCGAAACTTCCGCAGGAATACGACAATTAAGCGTTACATCAAAACAACATGCAGAAAATACACAAGCATCATGTGAGCTAGTAACAAAAACAGATACGATGATCCATCAAAGCAATGAAATGCTCGCTAACGTTGTTGAAAATATGCATGAAGTTGTCACGTTCTCTGAACAAATAAACGACATTACCTCTACAATCGATAATATCGCCTTCCAAACAAATCTATTGGCTTTAAATGCTGCCGTAGAAGCGGCAAGAGTCGGTGAACACGGAAAAGGTTTTGCTGTTGTTGCTAAAGAAGTAAGAGAATTATCTATTAGCTGTAATTTGGCATCAAAAGAGATAAAAGTACTTGTCGCTAATTCAAGTAAAAAAATAAATCAGTGTTTTCAGCTAGCCGCTGACGCAAACGATAATATGGTAGATATTTCTAAACATACTGAAAATATTAATGAAATGATCCACGATATTTCTATTTCTACAAATGAACAAAGTAATGGTATTGCCCAAATTGAAGATGCAATAAATCAATTAGATCAAACCACACAAGCTAATTCAACAATGACACGAGAATTAGTCAGTTCATTAGATTCTTTGCAAACACAATCAGATAGACTAAAACAAGAATTAACTGTTTTTCATCAGTAAATGTTAAGTCTACCCACAGCATAAAAGCTATCTTAATCTTAGGATAGCTTTCTTATTACTGATTTAACCCAATATTAAAAATGGCTAAATTCAGGGATCTCTTTTTTACCATGTGACTCTAGAAAATCTAATACCCTTCTTGGAGTTACATTTAATATACGTTCTTGTGGAAAATCTATTTGAGCTAATACTTCTAATACTCGATCAAAATTTCCTAGTGAAGAAGCAATGTGTGAGTCAGAGCCTAGTGCAATTAATCCTCCTGCATCACGTACTGCTTTCGCTATTTCTATGCAATTTTTCTCACTTCCTACTCTAGAATGAATAAATGATGAGTTATTCATTTCTAAAGCAACGTTGTAAGTAGCAGCTGCTTTTGCAACTTCAGCAATATCTATTGGATATTTCGGATTACCTGGATGCGTAATCATTTGGACACAGCCACTTGCTATTGTTGCAATTAACGCTTTTGTATTATCAACAAGACCTAATGAGCTCATTACTGGATCATGAAAACCAGCAAGTACAATATCTAATTTCTTGCTCATTTTCTCACTACAATCTGTTTCACCTTTAATATTTTTAATATTCGCTTCTATACCATAAAGAATACCAACACCATCAATAATACGAGGGATCACAGGTAAGTTAGAAAAATGCCATTCATGAGGTGCATCATCCATATCTGGGCCATGATCAGTAATTGCAAACAACTGAATTCCCTGCTTTTTAGCTTGCTGGAAATATTCACTAACTGTACTGTAAGCATGTGTACTAGCAATAGTATGAGCATGTAAATCAACGGGATACATAAACAACTCCTTTCTAAAAACACCTTATGAACATCGATAAGATGGCTTTTCTTGAATATAAGATCTATCTAGAATTAATTATCAATTCCAGTAAAAATACGCAATAACCAACAAGCAATGTACTATCTACTGCACTTTTTCTTACATTAGCAAGAAATGAAGATAAATTTTAATAAATATGCTTTAATCTTTAACATACTATTTAATATCAAATAGATAAATAGAGTTTGACTTTAGTACTATACACAAGAATTTTGAAAACACATTATATTGTGTAATTTCATGTTAAACCTAGTTTTCAACTTTATAAAAGGCTATTTATGTTCAACTATCCAGCAGTCGCTCATTTTGATAAAGAAAGTGAAACTTACGAAATTACCTACCGTGATTTTGATAATATACACGCTGTTGCTTATACAGAAGATGATATTGAACTAGAAGCCTCTGATATTTTACATGTGGGTCTTGAGGAGTTTATTGCGAGTAAACAGCCTATTCCTGCTCCATCCAAAGCCCAAGATGGTGATTTTATTGTCTACTTACCTCTTATTAGCTGTTTAAAAATTGCATTACATAATGCGATGTTAGAAACAAAGACAAAAAAATCCGATCTTGCAAGAAAAATGAATTTAACGAGTGCACAAATAGAGCGTTTACTTGAAATTAATCAAACCTCAAAAGTAGATAGTCTAGAGCAAGCACTTTATTTATTAGGCTATGCTATTTCTGTCAGCGTTAATAAAGATATTAACCAACAATAATTAAAAAAATAAAAATGGCTCTAAATTGATTAGAGCCATTCGTACTAGATTATTTCATAACAAGTATGCAGGATGATTAAAGCTTTTTACTTGCTAAGAAATTCGCATGGTTTGTATAAATAGCGATGATATCTTCACCACGCCCTACTAACCCAGCAACCTGATTTACCATATCCAGATGATCTTCAGCATAATTATCTTTGATCAGTTTACCTAATCGCATACTTGTACGACCTACCAAGCCATCATTTTCACGCTCAGTAAAGAATGCACTTAATACACGCATTGCGGCATGAGTAGGATCCAGTAAATTGCCTCTTTCACCAGCAATCAAACCTTGGATATAGCTACCAAATGAATAGTAATGAACGCCATTTACGATTTCTTTACCTTCACCACCACGAACAGCTGGCAACCCTTGTGGGTACTTTTTATTAAATTCAGTTACATTTTCAGTTGTTAACGCTTCTAATGCAGCGACGGCATCTTGTGGATTGCCACAATTACCTGAAAATGCAGAAATAATAGTACCAATAGCTTTCATTACTGCATCAGCAATATATTCTGGCACACTATCCTTGCGCATAATACGTCGTACTAAATCTGCAATTTCTGAACCGTGGTTTACACCATTAACAGAAGTAACAGAAGCAATGCTCTTCGCATGTTTTGCAGCAACATAACGGCAAGCTAATGGGCCTTGGCTATGACCGATTAAATTTACTTTTTTTGCTTTCGTTTCTTTGAGAATTTTTTGCACAAATTCCCAAAGTTGTTCACCACGAACTTCGTTAGAATTAAATGCAGAAAGAGATGCGGTGAAAACTTTATGGCCATCTTTTTCTAAGGCATCGGCGATACCATAAAAATAAGGATAACCGACGATATCATCAAAACCAGATAAACCATGAACTAAAATAATTGGATATGTAGTTGACATATTTTCCACTCCTTGGGTTTAAATTAATCTATTTAATTTGCTAAACATCCTATTAGCAATACTTAAAACAACACTTAGAATACAAAATTTAAAATACAACTTTGAAGTACAAAAATTATAGTAAGCATCGTATTTTTATACCTTAATTATTCTAAGTGTTTTTAGCTTAATCTTTATTTTACGATCGTAAAGCATTATTTTGATTTTTTATTTATAGTCTTAATTAATACCAGAGAAAATCAGCATACCTTCAATCATACCTTCTGCTTTTTTCAGTTTTTTTCCAATATATGTATCCGAACATTGATCATATTTTGCAAGCTGAATAAACGTTTTACCAAAAATATAATAATTAATAAGCAATTGATAGTCCTCTTTATTGTGCGCCATCAATCTTTTCATTAAGTCATTAATAATATTAGCATTATGATGAGTACATTTTTCTCTCAACTTTATACGCTCTGGAATGATTTCTTTATTATTCAACAAATTAATAGCATTTTGATCATTAGCTACCCATGATCCCCACGCTTCTAAAATTTTTGAAATATTTTCCATATTAACATCCTTATTTTTCATAAAGTAATAATCGCATCCTGCAATCATTTGACAATGTTCCATTAACACTTAATGAATATTGATATTAATATAGTGAACAACGTGTAATTTACAACTCTGGTTTGTAAAGATATTGAGTTTTTAACTTAATTTATTGATAGGAATGGAAAATAAAATAGATGCAACTAGCCACTTCAATTAAAAATTTAAATATTTTTAAATTATAAAAAATATTTTCTCTTAAAATGGCTATAAATATAAAAGAGTAGCAATTATGGTAATACTTCTTCTGGACGTAAAGTGAGCACTTCATACCCTGTTGCTGTTACCAAAATAGTATGTTCTGATTGAGCAGATAACTTTTTATCTCTTGTTACAACAGTCCAACCATCTTTCTTGGTTTTTATTTTAGCGCCGCCTTGATTTATCATTGGCTCAATCGTAAAAGTCATGCCTTCTTTTAATTCAACGCCCTGTCCTTTAATACCATAATGTAGTACCTGTGGCGCTTCATGCATTTCTCTTCCTATTCCATGCCCACAGTATTCTCTCACTACACTATATCCATGACTTTGTGCAAAGCTTTGAATAGCATGACCAATATCGCCTAATGTCGCACCTGGTTTTACTTCCTTAATACCTTCCCACATTGCTTGATACGTTGTTTTTGCTAATTTACGCGCAATAGGAGATGCCTCTGGCATAATATACATTTTACTAGAGTCAGCAATAAATCCATTTTTTTCTAGTGTAATATCAACATTAACAATATCTTTGCTTTTAAGGCGCTCATCTGCTTTTGGCACACCATGACAAACAACTTCATTGATAGATGTATTTAGCACATACTCATAACCATATTGACCTTTACTTGCTGGTCTTGATTGAAGTTCATTGACAATAAAATCATCAACTTTATCGTTAATCTCTAGTGTAGAAACACCAGGTACAATAAAATCATCAAGCATTGTAAAAACTTTCGCCAATAAACGCCCTGACTCACGCATTAATTCAATTTCATCAGCCGTTTTAATCGTTATTTTATCCACTCTTCTTTCCTCTTATTCTACGTCTTGCTTGATGGCTTCTTTTTCCAGCATTTCATTGATAATCATTGGAAATGTCTTATCTGGGTTTAACTCTGCTTGAATGCCAATTTTTATCCAAAACTCTGCCTGAGCATTAACAGAGCGTGACATCACATTACTTGCTTTTCGCAAGTACTCATGTAATTCATCAGAAATTTTTACAATACCCACACCAATCCTTATATACAGATCATAATAAAACATATACGTTCTATAATAGAATTAAACTCTTCTTCTTTCAATTGCTATTCAATACCGCCATAGGCATAAAATGCCTAAATAAGAAAATAGGGAGAAATAGGAGAAAATAAAAACTCAAAATAATGAGATCATTTTTTTATTTTTATCTATTTTATTACGCCAACCCATAAATGAATAATATTTGGTCTCAAATTATCCTAAATTACAGCTGTTTATCTTAAATACGATTATCCTAAGAATTAGCTGAGAGACAAATTAGAAAGCACACGCTAATTTGGTATTAATAAAATTTAGAAACAAATCTCGCATAAATACTAAGGAAAGCAAGAATATGAATCTATTCAAAACAATCGCATCACTTTCGTTATTGAGTAGTATTTTAATACTAACCTCTGGTTGTACAACAATTGAGAGAAACTATCCCACTAGCTTAAGTATTGCCAATGAGCAAACTGAAAATAGAGCCCTTTCAACAAAATGGGGAGAAAGTTTATCTTCTGTTACTGAAAGTGTTGAAGCGTATCGATTATCACAAACACCTTCACAAACAACATCTATATTTTATCAAAGTGGAGTGCCTTCCAATTCTTATTCAAAAATTGTGCGTATTAGTGAAAGTCCAGTACAGATATCAATCTTGACTGAATACAGAAAGATAATGCCATTATATCACACACAGAATAATCAATATTTACTGTATGGAAAACAGAATGAGCGCTATATTATTTTCTTACATAACACTAGCCATAAAATAATATATGAAGCTGTTATTACTGTTGATGGATTAGATGTCATTAGTGGAACAGCAGGCTCTTATCAAAATAGAGGTTATTTATTAAGACCTGGAGATACTTTATTTGTTGAAGGTTTTAGAAAAAATCAGCAACAAGTTGCCGCTTTTCGCTTTGGCGCTCCTGATGAAGGATATGTAAATTATAGTGCTCAAGGTGATAAAAGAAATATGGGGGTAATTGGTGTTGCACTTTTTGAATCAGAAGAAGGCTCACAACAAATGATGAAGAAATGTAGCTATTTACCAAATCCTTTTCCAAATAGTAACTATGCACCAGAGCCTTGTATCCCTTAATCTTTATCCATTAAATTTCTTCTGCTAAAAATAGCGTAAATTATTACGCTATTTTTTTGAGCAACTATGAAATAAAGCGGCTTAAGATTTATATTAGCATTTAATGCTAGTGCACTTTTTCTAGCTCTATTTAAATCGTGTTAAATTCTAATAAGAAGCCATGATCTGCAAATCAGGTTTTTCTCCTCGCATAATAGCCCGCTGTTGTTCATGAACAGCCTCATTAATTGATTTTTGCTCTCCTGGTGTTCGAGTATTCTTACCACAAACTAATGTAGAACATACTGGGCTGCCTATTCTATGGCTCCCTGAATTACCCGTACTAAAAGTAACGTTATCAGTAGTACAACCCAATAATAGAAAAGATAATAATAAGGTGATTGCTATGCGCATAATTTATCCATATAAAATTAAATTTTAAATTGATATTAAAATATTAATAGGCATCAAAAGTATAATGTGGCTTTTGTTTCCATTTGAATTCAACAGTTTGTTTTTTTTCATTCCAAATAGGCTCAGCAACTGGCATAGTAAAACTTATTTTTTGAATAGGCTTTAATGTTGAATTATTATTTAAATACTGATCGTTGATTGATGGTTTTTTCTCATTTAAACCGACCTTAAAAACTTGTCCAAGCCTTTGTTTTTCTTCTTGAACTTCCATTTCAAAACGAGATTGCTTTCCTAACATAAAAACCAAGTTATTATTAACCGAGTGACTATCAGAAATGGAATTATCGGTGTGTGTTTCAATTAGTTTAGTCTGAGCTACTTTATTATTGGTACATCCAGAACTTACAAATACAGAAAGTAATAACAATAAAAAATAATGCATAAATTGAATATCAATAAGAAATAGGAGTAAATAATTATTCCATAAAATCGATTCATCAACAAAATAAATTTTCCCATTTATATAAAAATAAAGAAATATGCTCATAAATCGATGATAGAAAATGATTTAAGCTATAACTTGATAAAAAATACAAGACAAACAAATAACTTAACTAAAATAATAAGAATAAACAAAAATACATCCAACGGAAATGTATAGCAACCAACTATATTAAATTATTAATCATATAGAAATAAGAAAGGACACCAATAAGGTGCCCTCCAAATTTAATAATTGATATTTAATTATGTTTTTTATAATGTGATTTAACAAAAGAATTTAAATACACTTCTGTTTTATGATGAGTAAATTCTATTTTTTTATCATTTGGAATAAATAACGGTATGCCCTCACCTAATAAAATAGGCATTCTAGTTATTATAAGTTCATCAACAAAACCTTTATTAATAAATCCTTGAATTGTTTTTCCACCGTCAACATACACTCTATTATATCCATCATCTTTAAGTCTTTTTATTATTTCACTAACATTTCCTGATAAGATATTTACATTACTAGGTAATGAGCTTGGTAATTCTTTAATGGTATTACTTAATACAAAAACAGGCTGAACATAGGGCCACTCAATATCAAAACCCATTATTGTTTCAAACGTTGTTCTTCCCATAATAATTACATCTATTTCACTAAGAAAGTCAGAAAAACCAAAGTCTAAATTTTCAGGGTTTTCAATACTGGTAAGCCAATCAATATTACCTTGCTTATCAGCAATATAACCATCTAAACTTGTTGCAATATAAACCACAATGTTCATTGTCAATACTCATTCTTAGAGAAGGCATTTGATATTAACATTAAATAAATAAAATTGAAAACAAACATAGAGGTAATGAAAATAAATTATTTTTTAATTTTAAATTAGATTTAATAAGAAGATATTGCGATATAAAAAGTATTTTTATCTTTTAGTCATAAAAAAAGCCCTATAACTTTAATTATTATAAGGCTTATCGAAATAAAATAAAACTTATTGACCTGCTGACATTTTTTTCATTTGCTCTAAAGAATCTAAAGCTTGCTTACAAGTACTTTCCTGTACATCTTTAGGTAATGCTGCAAATTGTTCTTTAGCTTGAGTATATTGCGCTTTCATCGCTTCTGCTTGAGCTTTAGTTGCATCATTTTTTGCCATTAATTCGACATAAGAGTCAGTTTCTTTAAAATAGTCTTCGCATGTTTTAGATAAATCAGCAGAAACAGCGATAGAAGAAATTGATAATAAACCCAAAGCTAAAATAAAATTTTCCATAAATATACTTTAAGTATTGTTAACAGTTAGAGAGTTACTTCCATTATCTTTTAAATCAGTATTATCTCAAAGAATAATAAAATGGGGATAAGTATTATCTTAATTAAAAAATAAATACCAATCTAATAATGATTATTATAATAAGTGGAATCAAAATATGATAATTGAATTTAGTTTATTATTTTCCGTATCAGCTAACACATTGGTTTATTCTTTTTAATTTAATCTGTTATTATTATCCACTGATAATTTTATTTTTATAGTAATGCTACTATTTGTATATCGATAACTTGTTACAATAAAATAATCTCCACTCACTAACACAGGTAGAAAAATGGCAATTGATAGAATCGACTAGCACGCTTATGGTGATTTTCCTGACGACCTTCCACCTGAAAATGGAGGTATACATATAGGGTTTTATTTAACTTGGATTATTGAAAATAACTTAGAAAGTTAGGATTTACAAGAAGATGCAACTAAAGAACTAGAAATGCTGCGTAAAAGAAAAATGGATGGTCTTGCATTTCTTATCCAAGTTTGTGACGAGAAATTTATTAGTGATGACTTGAGTGATGAAGGATATGCATTTACACAATATTATTATGAATCAGAAAATAATAGCTATTTTGAAGATTTCGAGCGTGTTTTAGCCCAAGGGTTATCTTCTTCATATTATGTTGAAAATACATGGGATAATGATGAAAAAATTGCACCTGTAATTACAAATGCATATACAAAGTGGAAAAAAGAAATAAATAGTTAAATTAATCCTTTTCTAAACATCATTTTATACTCTTCATTATTAGCAATAAGTTATTTAAACAATAATTAACTTATTGCTCATTAAATTAACATTCTTAGATTCTAAAAATTATCTTATCTAGTTTATTAATTTTGACGTGATCTATATAAAAGAATCATACGTTATTCTTATATATAGTTGCTCCGTACTTAATAGGTTCTATTAGTCAGGGGGCTTCCCCATCAACGGAAGCATTTGATGTCTATAAAATGGGTTTTAATCCTATCTGGATTTATTATCGGTACTCTTGCGTTACTTCTTGGTATTAACGGAAATCCACCTAATATGGGGGTTTGTGTAGCGTGCTTTATTCGTGATAGCGCAGGAAGTATGGGCTTGCATCACACCGAAACGGTACAATATCTTCGCACAGAAATATTTGGTTTTATTCTTGGTTCTTTTATTGCCGCACTTATCTTCAAAGAATTTCAACCAAAGGCAGGCTCTGCACCTATTATTCGTTTTACACTGGGTTTTCTAATGATGATAGGTTGCTTAGTTTTTTTAGGTTGTCCATTAAGAATGGTACTTCGTATCGGCGCCGGTGATTTAAATGCTGTTATAGGATTAGTTGGATTAATAATAGGAATTGGCATAGGTAGTTTATTTGTCAAAAAAGGATTTTCTCTACCAAGAAATTATAACCAATCTTCTATAGAAGGTTTTATTTTACCTATCATATGTATATTCCTATTTGCTCTATTCTTATGGAATAGTGATATATTTAATGCCAGTGTGAAAGGCCCTGGAGCAAGTCATGCGCCAGTGTGGATGTCTATCATCGCAGGGCTTATTATTGGTTTTATTATTCAACGCACAAGATTCTGCTTTATTGGAATGGCCAAACATGTATTTTTATCGCGCAATTACAATATGGCGTTTGGTGTAATCACATTAACACTCGTTGTTTTTTTGGGTAATCTCTATTTAGGCAAGTTTAATCTTAGTTTTGAAAATCAACCAATAGCCCACAGCGATGGTCTATGGAATTTTCTCTCTATGGCGCTTGTAGGCTTATGTGGTGTACTCATTACAGGTTGCCCATTACGACAACTAGCTAATGCTGGCCAAGGTAACTCAGATGCTGCTGTAAGCGTCATGGGTATGTTAGTGGGGGCAGCATTTGCTCATAACTTCACTTATGCCTCAAGCCCTGCTGGAGTTACTGATAATGGTAAGCTAGTTGTTATTATTGGTTTATTGTTTGCTGTCATTGTTGCTGCTATTTATACCTATGTCGCAAATAAAGCAAAAGATAATGGAATTAGTAAAAATGGCGCATAACTATTTATTCCTTTTTCATGAGCAATACGCTGTAAAAAAACTTCAGCAACAACTCCAACAAGATAATTTTTCCGCAAAAATTATTGATGCTCCACGAAAAATATCGTCAGAATGTGAGTTAGCCATATCCATTTATTTTTCTGACGATGAAATTTATAAACAGTATATTAATGATAACGTTAGAGCTGTTTATAAAATAGATTCAAACCATTTTGATGTGCTTTGGAAAGATGAGTTTTAACATAGTACATAACTAAGTTATTATATTTAGAACCTAGACAGTTAAAAGGCTACAATAGTAGCCTTTTCTTTATATATATAACTATATGGTTTATATAATTTTTTAATTAAAAATAAATTATCTTTTTAAAAATGAAAAACCATCCCTTTTTAGTTGGATGGTTTCTGCATCTTTATGTATTTATAGAGTAATTATTTTTTATTACTCACGCTTCTTCCGGTGGGTTTTTGAGGATCTGATGAATTTCCTCTTTCAGTTTTAGTTTTTGTTTTTTGAGCTCAACAACTTCTTCACCATATCCTCTTCTATCTTTATGTTCTAATCTAACAATTTTATGGTCAAGTTCGTTATGTTGTTCAAAAAGAGCACGAAAATGGGGATCAGTCTGACGAAGTTTTGAAATTAAATCACGATATTCTGGAAACATAAATAGCTACCTTCCTTATTAATAGTGAATTAAATACTCTTATAATATTTACTCAAACTGATTAATCTGTCATTGTCTTTATGTTAAAAATAAGACCAACATCAATTAATATTTTTAATTCTTAAAATAGCTCAATATTTTTATATTATATACTCTCAGCATAGTTATAAAATTCAATACGTAAGAGCATATAAAAATGTAAATCTACTTAATCTAAAAATTATAAAATAATGATAAATACTTATTAATTTATCTCTTCAAACCAAACATCTTCATATCCATCTCTATCAATAATAAAATTATATCCTTCTGGTAGATAAAGATAATTTATTACTTCAGGTAGTAATTCTTTCAAATGTTCTGTATGCAATGGTTGATAAAAGTCGTCCTTTGCACAATATTCCTCACAATAGAAAAACCAACTTATAGTACCACCTTCTAAGTGTTTTATGCGTGTACCGTAAATAGGATTACCATTTAGGTTATCCAAAGCAATCGCTACCATCTCTTCTGGCTTTTGAGGTAAAACACCATATCTTTCACACATTATGTTCTGTTGCTCAGAAATTAATAACTTATTGTTTTTATTCATATTATATCTTTAATTTTACAAAAAGCACTCGAGAAAAGAGTTTATAAGTTTTTGATTATAATTAACTTATCGTTATCTACCAAGTATTGATAAAAGAGCGCATCGCTCCCTCTATTCACATAGCCAAAAGTATGAAAACGAGTAGATCTACGAAACTCCACACAATTAAATAGAATGAAAAAACATCAATTTGCTTTAAAACTAGACGACATAAAGCATAACAGCACTTTTTACTTAAAAAAAAGCATTTATTGTTAATTTATAAAATGAAAATTCACTACATTTATACCGATCTCTAATAGTTTTTTATACCCATCTATTCGAGTCACTAAGCCCAATGCCGCCACATTGGGCTTTTTTATTGGCAATGGTTGTTGATATCATTTTCTCATTACAATTAGCTTTACATCTCTTTAACTTTACTCAAATGCTTTTTTAGTTCTATTAATATCCATATCTTAAAATTAATGGACATAAACTATAATCCATTATTACTGTTACGACTTAATTTTATAGTATAAGTAATAAAATAAGGATGCCGACTCAATTCCCTTTTTGCCGGCATTTGTAACTATTTATTAGATGAAATATCGTGCTCTTGTAATTTAGAAAGTGCTAATTCTTTCATCCAATCTGCAAGTAGTGGTGCTGTTTTTATTGAATCCAATAATGCACGCTCTTTTTTTGTTAAACGAATAACAATAACTTCTGTTTTCATTGTAGACATAATAATTCCCCATTTGTAAAAGAGAAAATATTGGCACAAAACAGCAACAGAACGGTCTGACTTACACGGTTTTACAAAATCATCATTTAAAGATGATTAGCAGTACATTATCGATAGGATATTTACGATATAGTTCGTTGTTTAAGTTTAGAAAAAACATTAATATATTCATGATAAATTAGAAAATAGATAGGTATCATTCATGTTTCTAAACCCCAAAAGAACCGTAAAAGCTAATGTAAGAAAAAGAAACTCAATTTTTCCTAGTTTGGGAACTACATACAGAATTAGTCTTTCTGATGATGGACTGTCACCGCAAGAAATTCAAAAAAGAGAATTTAATAAATTTGCAGATAAAACCGTTGATGAAGTCTCTACAATGATTGGTTGTTTTGAACGATCGGAGAAAAAAAGTAAAAGCCCTAACTCTGATAAGCCTCTGCCTTATGAGAAATTAGACAATGAGTTTCTTAAACTTACTGTATCATTCTTTCAAATTATTCAAGAAATAAAATATTCTGGCGATACAAGTCAATACGCAAAGAATAGAATTACCACCTCATTATTTGGGATAACGCGTTGGTTAGATAATAAATACCCATTATGGAATAATGAAAGAGCTGAAGTAGAAAGAAACGGCAAAGAAATTGAGAAAAGAGTTAAAAAAGAATTTAAAGCAAAAAGATTTTATAAAACAAAATTTGCTATCCTAGCAATTGCCACTTTTTTTGCTCCCTTTATTTTTTGCTGGTTTTCTCTACAAAAAAAATATCCTAAATGGTTTAAAGTTATCAGTTTCTTATGGGCTCTATTTTTTGCTATTTTAGTATACAGAAACCCCAAAGTATAATAGCTAGGCTATTATGATATTCTCTTATTTAGCTTATGGTGTTTTTTAAAATAAAAAACACCATAAGCTAAATAACCCATCTAAGATATATTATTCTATATAGCAAATAATTATATTTTTCTTTAATAGAATTCACCTTAAGAAAGATTATATTCTAAATAAATTTTTTTACGGTTATTTAAATTGATAAAAAAAACAAATAACATAATCATTAAGCATAAATTAATTATTTTTCACACAATAAAAAATAAAAAAGGTCATTTTTATGCTATTGAATAAACATTTTAGTAAGAATATTATTACTATAAGTATATTATCTTTCTTAGCCAGTTCTGTTTATGCAAAAGAAAATAATATACAAGGTGTTATTCTCTCCAATAATGAAATTACTTCTAATTCTACTTACAGTGATACAACAAATCTTTATATAGATAAAAGCCACGAAATACAAAATATTACTCTTTCAAACGAGGCAATATTAAGAATGAATGGTGATAGTCTCGCGATAGGTACTATCGTTAAAGACGATGCTACTATTAGTATGTATGCTCATGATGCAAAAAAAATAGGTATTCCTACTATTAAAGATACTATAGTAACAGGCACAAGTAATATTGATATGAGCGCAGGTTCATCATCTATAGGCAAATTATTTATAGATAAAAATGCTGAATTATATATTGATAACATTGATGCTGAATCTACTGATGTATCTAAAAATGATCCTGTCCCTTCAACTAAAATCTTTATAGAAAACTTAACACTAGCAGGTAAAACATATATTTTACCCTCATGGAACGAAGATTATGGTGATGATGGCAATGCTCCTAGACCAGAAAAACCAGGCCCAGAATTAATTACTCATATTAACAATCTAGAGATGCAATCTGGTAGCCAACTTGAAATGGAACATTATATTTCTGGCATGCAATTTAATCGGCTTGAATTGAAAACGCTCACCGGTGAAGGTACTTTTATTTTAAGTAGCAGCTTAGCCAATGGTTTAAGCGATAATATTTATATTTCAGATCATGCTACTGGGCATTTTGGATTAAAAATAAATGATAGCGGAGAAGAAATTTCTGATCCTAAAAATACTCAATTAGTTTATGTAAATAGAGGTGATGCTAATTTTAATTTATTAAATAAAGAGGGTAATGTTGAAGTTGGTGTTTGGAAATATAAACTAAATAGCAAAACTAATGATGGTCATACAGAGTGGTATCTTGTAGGTGGAAAATCAGGCGAGCCGGATACCTCTAAACAGCCTGATACCTCTAAACAGCCTAATGTTACTCAACCTATATTAAGCAATAGTGCTCAAGCCGTTATTAATATGGCCTCAGCACCACAGCACATATTGAGTATTGAGACGAGTACTTTACGCCAAAGAATGGGCTTCTTGCGTGAAAATAATAATGATCTCGGAGTGTGGGTTCGCTATTTAAATCATAATTCTCATTTGAATGATAAAGGTTATAGTCAATTCCATTCAAACTTAAATGGAATGCAAGTTGGTATAGATAAGAAGATAGCCATAAATAATGACCAATTACTATTTGGTTTAATAACTTCTTACACTAAGAGTAAGATCAAATCTGACAATATTAATAATGGTGATATTAATAGCTATAGTGGTGGTATTTATTTAACTTGGATTAATCATTCTAGTTTTTATGTAGACTCTTTATTTAAGATGAATCATCTTCATAATGAAATCAATACTAATATGAATGAAGGTAGAAGAGTTAAAGGAAATTACAATCAAAATGCGATTACAACGTCAACAGAAATAGGTTATCCTATTGCGTTCTCAAACGCATTAACACTGACACCATACAGCCAGATCCTTTATTCTCATATTGGTAAGTCGCATTATTTATTAGATAATGGTATGAAAGCAAACATCCACAATGCGGATAGCTTAAAAGGTGAATTAGGAACCACATTAGAAAGTAATTTACTGATTGCAAACCACAATATTAAGCCTTACTTAAAAGCAGCAATATCTCGTGAATTCATTAAAAATAATGAAATAGAAATTAATAACGTATCATTTGATAGTCGTTATTCTGGGAATACTGGTAAGTACGGCATTGGTTTAACAACTAATATAGGTAATGATGCTCTTTTCTATACTGAAATAAACTATCAAAATGGTAATAAAATAGAAACTCCGATATATGTAACAACAGGATTTAGAATGAATTTTTAACTATTTTATTTTTCATTTTATAAAATTAATACATAAAAAACCTCATAACTTATGAGGTTTTCTATTTCAGTTTCATATTAGTATGTTTTTGCTGATATCAGTTCAAAACCTATTGCATTTGCTTTCTTCAAAACTTCTGCATTTCCCGTTTCATAAATATTACCGTGAACAATTTTAGCACAAATCTTTACTTCGCCTTCACTTTCATCATTTATTTTTATACCAGAACATGATCTTCTTCCTTCTACGTATGAGTAACTAGACTTATAGCTACTTATTTCTCCGCTAGTAAAATACACAATATTAGAAAGTATGAAATATACAATAATAAATATAATCATAATTAATGCTAAAGGAAAAATTAATAAATTTTTTATTTCCTTATTAAAAGTTGGTTTTTTATATATAAAGAAAAAGCATACTAACGAGACAATAACAGAGAACCCTAATGCTATTTTAATCGATACATTTGAAACTATAACATACTCTTTAATTTCAATTTTCCAATATAAAAATACAGCTATAATAAATAAAATTGAAAATACATAACTAACTAACTGAGAATATGAGTGTTTTTTCATACCACCCCTAACCTATTTATTGTAAGAAAATAATTATATTTTCATATAGTGAATTATATCCATATAGTGATCGCAAGGATAAATTAAATTTCAAATTTATCAACTAAATATACAAAAAAAGGCCACCGAAGTGACCTCTAGTAAGAGCGCTAAATGATTTTCAAAAAAATAGTGGTAATTAACTAGCTTTGCAACCACTCAACACTGGTTTATCTTTTCCTTCGACTAAATCGGCATTATCACCTTTAGTATAAAGCTTATAAGTATAATTTTTATTCATCGCCTCATAGTTTGCACCAGAAGCCATTTTCATGATTTTCATTGGGATCATTTCATCCATTTGATTAATGATCGCATAGCTATCTTTTGCTGTATTTACATAGATAACTTCCATCACTTTATTATTTTCACACACATAAGAAATTTTGGTTATCTCATCAGCATTATCTGCCATAACAAAACTAGAAGACAAAATACCTACTGCAAGAAAAACACTTTTAAATAAAAATTTCATATAGTCTCCTAAATATCATTAAATTAGCGTTTATAGAGTATTCTTTTACTCTTCACTAATTTAAAAAAATCTATCTGAAACTCTAATGGGATTTATCCAATTTATAAAATTTACTATTAATCAATTAGTTATCTTTTGTTGGCCCCATGCAACGACTATTATGACAACTAGCGAACCCTGCTATCGCTTTATTTGAATATACTCGAGTAAATTTGGGATGAGTCCAAACATTAGGTTGAACATATAACCTAAAGCTTTTACCTGTTGTGTAGTAATAATGTGCTTGCTGAAAAAAGTGATCATAAGAAGAAGCCCAACCTGACTTGTTAGATACTGCACAGGCGATAAATTCACCTCCATGATTCATGGCCTTAACACAAAAATACCGACCATCTTCAATTTTTCCCGAATTAAAATCCGTTAACGTAACATTAGAATAATATTCAATATCATGACTTAATGTATCTGTGGCAAATGCCGCTGGTGTTAATAATAAAAAGGTAAAAAACAGGCTACGCATTAACATACCATTCCTTAAGAAAATAAAGATAAAAGGCCTCTAATCCAGAATAATATTTCTTATTATTTTTTATTCTTTGCGGTGAACAAAGCGACAGTACCTTGTACATGAATAGAGATGTCATGAAATAAATAGGAAAGCATTTCTTCCAAAGAGTCCACCGAATCAGAATAATTGCAAAAAATACCTTTTTTGTTGTAAATAGACATTAATTTTTTACCAAAAAAATTATGTTTGACTCCCTGCCCTAAAATCGTTGTGCCATATAAAACCCCTTTTTCTGTCAGTAAATAACTTATATTTTCTATCGCTTTTTTCTTATCATCCATCGTTCCTGGTAAACAATGTAGTAAATAAAACAATGAGATAGAATTATAAGATTCATTTAATTTATTAGAAAAAGGCTGAAAAACATCATGCTGAAGGCAATTTATTAATTTATCATCAGGTATATACTTTTTAGTATGTTCCAGACTGTGTAAATTAAGATCAGTCAATGAGATTTCTTTTATATAATTTAATGATTTTTTTAAATAAAATCCCGTTCCAACGCCAATATCCATATGGCGCTCACCGAGATGATTTTTAAAATGTGGAATTAGATATTTATTCGTATCACAGTGCCATGCATAGCTATTAGAAATATTAAGCACCCACCAATCATATAGCTTCAATGACACTGGTGTATATACTTTGACTCCATCATGTGTACTTAATGTCATACAATACCCTATCATAAAATGACTATTTTATTTTTTATTTATTGTATGAATAGTTGAAAATCCCGAATAATAAATCAGGAAATATTTTTAAAACATTCTCTACTCACTAAGTCACTTACTTTATTTTTCTTAATTATAAAAAATTTTTTCATGACTAGAAACTATCAATAATAACAATGATATATGATTTATTATCCTATTTTTTCAAGTAAATCTCAGTAACAACTAGCAACCATAACTTACCTTTATAATCTAAATATGATTAAGTAATAATACTATTAACTAACTTATTCTGGTGATAGTTATGTCTTGCAAACACAAAATTCCTCTTGGAATAAATGTGTTAGATGCTACTCAAACGCGAATTGAATGGTTATTTGATACTTTTGAACAAATCTCTCTCTCCTTTTCTGGAGGTAAAGATTCTACTGTTCTTTTTCATCTTGTTGCTGCTGAAGCAAGAAAACGACATCGAAAATTCAATGTCATGTTTCTTGACTGGGAAGTGCAATACTCCGCAACCATTAGCCATGTTGCAAAAATGAAATCTTTGTATGAAGACTGTACGGAGCGATTTTACTGGATTGCATTACCTATCACGACGGAAAGCGGGATCTCACAATATGAACCAATTTGGACGGCTTGGGAACCAGAAAAAAAATGGGTAAGGCAACCTCCAGAATACGCAATCACTGATCCAGACTTTTTCCCTTTTTATCATCCGAATATGATTTTTGAAGACTTCACACCTGCATTTAATCAGTGGATCACAGGAAATCATCGTAGTTCAGTTATTTTATTAGGGATCAGGACAGATGAATCATTAAATCGCTTTATTGCTATCAATAACAACCAAAAACTACGTTATGCCGACGATATCCCATGGACAACGGCATCACCCGAAGGTTTTTATTATATGGCCTATCCTATTTATGACTGGCATGTAAAAGATATTTGGACATACATTTCACGTTTTAACCTACCCTATAATTCTATTTATAGTCTAATGCACCAAGCTGGGGTTAGTTTAAGTCAAATGCGCATTTGTGAGCCATTTGGCCCTGAACAACGCAAAGGGCTATGGTTATACCATGTATTAGAACCTGAGACGTGGAGTCTAGCCTGTGAACGAGTGAGTGGTGCTGATGCGGGTATGTTATACACCCACCCTCGTAATAAATCAGGTTTTTTTGGACAACGTAAAATCAGTAAACCCGCCCATCATACATGGAAATCTTACGCCCACTTTTTACTAGCGAGCGTACCAGAACAAACAGCCGAACATTACCGAAATAAAATCGCAGTTTATCTCCATTGGTATGCTGAGCGAGATTATCCAAATGGAATACCAGATGAACAAGAGGGTGATACTAGCAGTAAACAAATCCCATCTTGGCGACGGATCTGTAAAACTATTTTACGTAATGATTTTTGGTGTAGAACATTAGCATTTAGTCCTACCAAATCACACTGTTATGACCGATATTGCAAACGGATACAGGAAAAACGTAAAAATTGGCAGTTGATTTAACAAGAGGTGAATATGACTATTGAAACAGTGTTTTCTTCGCTAAAAGATTATCTGCTAAAACTAAATGATGAGCAAAAAATCGAAGCTATCAACAAAATCAAATTATTTCTTCATCAAATTAGTCCATTCAAAAATGAACCTATAGATTGTGTTCTTTGGATAAAGCAAAATAAAGTCGTAGCAAATGACTACAACCCTAATGTTATGTCTCCCACAGAAAAGAGATTACTCAAAACCTCATTGATAAAAGACGGTTATACTCAACCCGTTGTAGTATTATCTGCACAACAAAATAAAACTAAACAATTGCAGTGGCAAATCGTTGATGGCTATCATCGTTATTTATTAAGTAAAGAAAACGCCTTAAAAAAACGAATTAATAATTATTTACCAGTCACCATCCTTGATGTTAAAAACAACACAATATCAGATCAAATAGCAACCACTATTCGTCATAATCGAGCAAGAGGACAACATCAAGTCGCAGCTATGTCAGATATAGTTAGAGATCTATCCAGATTGGGATGGAGCGATAAACGGATTGGTGATGAACTAGGTATGTCACAAGATGAAGTATTACGCTTAAAACAAATCTGTGGGTTAACAGAATTATTTTCAAAGCACAATTTCTCAGAAGCTTGGACCGTAAAATAAGGCGAACAAGTCATCCCAAATACGTTAACCACGACGTTTAAAAAAAGCGAGAGATAAATGTGGGTTAACTTGGGAAAAAGGCGCTGCCCCTACTTTCCATGAACAACGATCTTTATCTGAACGACTTTATCGAGAGCAAGGAATTAATACACAAAAATTATTGGGGCATAAAACACAAAATATGACCGATAAATACCACGACGATAGAGGCAAAGAATGGCAAATTATTGCTGTTTAATTGAACATTTTTGGGGAAGAGTTTTGGGGAAGAATTTTATAGTACAAAAAATAAACGGGAACTAATAAGCTCCCGTTAACTATTTATCAAATCAACAATTACATATATTTGATAATCGCGTCACCAAACTCGCTACATTTCAGCAGCTTAACGCCTTCTAACTGACGTTCGAAATCATAAGTGACAGTCTTAGCGGCAATCGCGCCTTCCATACCTTTAATGATTAAGTCAGCAGCTTCTGTCCAACCCATGTGGCGTAGCATTATACCCATAATAATTAAGTAACTTATTAAATAATTTATAATTATTTGGGTAATTAATTGTTTTTTATGTGATCTTGGTTTGTATGTAACTGGTTGATTTTTAATTTGGATTGGGGGAGTTTTGGGGAAGATTATTTTAAATCAGAAGCTGTGATACTAGCCTTTTTTACAGCATCAATCATATTTATTTAGTAAGGAACATCAAAAATACAATTTCTCAAGGAGAATATTAGTGTGGATTATTATAATTTTGTCTATAAAATAAAATTTTTAGTTCATATTATACCAATATTAAAAAGTCAAAGAGGGAAAATCAATTACCCCCTCCTTTTCATATCGTTATTATCACATTAATTCAATCATTATTTTTTTAGTAGCCTATCTATAATCAATTCTATTCTTCCAATTATTTTCAGATATTTATCTTTAGTTTCTTTCTGCAAAATCATATATTTTCTGTCGTAGATAATAAAAGAAAGCAAATATGCTCTAAAGCCTCTCATTTTATTTGTTAATGAAAAAACATAATGTCTATCAATAAATGATTGTGTAATTGTATATTTAAATTTATCTTTTTTAAACTTACTATTAAATACCTTTTCCATAACATACTTTATAGTTTCATTCTTAATATAAGTATTTTCCTCAAGATAAAATAAGGCTTTATTTATTTTTTTTAATTTGAAATTTGAAATTCTAAGCTCAGAAAATAACAACCGGTTATCATAATACATAGACTCTAAAACATAACCATTTATAGATAAGCATTTTTTCTTATTTATAGTTTTTCTTGTATTTATTTTTAATTTATAATAACTAAAAATTTCAAAAATACGGTTGTATATAAAATCCCAATTATTAGCTATATATTTATTGTTAATTCCTCCAGAAATCAAAATATCATCAGCATATCTTGTATAGGTGAGTTCAAAATCTGAGCATAGCTTCATTAATAATACATCAATAGGTCGAAAATAAATTTCAGATATTATAGGTGATGAAGAAAATCCTATTGGAAAAACTCTTTTATTAACATAAGAAATATTTTTTGATTCACTAGGAATATCAATGGATGTTAATTTTATCAATGCATCTATTAAAGAGCACTTCTTGTCATTATCTAAAAATTCATCATTAATATAATTATAAAATAATTTTCTAACATAGGATTCTTTTATTGAATGAAAGAAAGATGCTATATCAATTTTCAAAAAAAAATAATTACCAATGTGAGGTCTTAGATAATCCAAGTAACACGTTTCTTTTTTATAAGCAAAAGAATTATTATTTAGAGGTATAACATTAGAAAAATAATCATATATGTTCCTTTGAGATTTCACATAATCAATATTATGAACTATTCTTTTAGAAAAAGAATAGTAATATTTTCCTTTTAATTTTATTTCAGTAACATTATCCCAAGGAATAGTATTTGAATTTATAAACTCAGATAGCCCTGATTCACTATTTTTTAACACTATAATGTCAGAAGTAAAAAATTCTCTATTCAACTTAATCATAAAAAACTCCGATCTTGATACCAATAACAGATTTTCACTCTGTGCAATTAAAAAGGTAACCTTTAACATTCCAATAGGGAAATCATAAGCTAACTGGTTAATGCAGGCTAGGCCAGACCTAAGCTAGCACACAATCAGGTTAAGCTCCTGTGACTGTGCCCTTCAAACTATCAAAACCGGAGATTTTTTATTATATCAGATAATTGAGGGAAATACCTAGAAAAATGGGTGTAGAAATGATTTTCCTTACAGTTATTTTCAATATGACCTATGGCATAAGTTAAAAACTCATTTACCCACCCACTAGTTTTTTTGCTTGATACTCTATTTCCAATAAGATTATCATTTACGTACTTATATATCTTATTAGATTTCGATATGTTGTTACTTTTTTGTAAAACTTCACTTTTACCACCAAAAATTAGTCGAATATAAATCAGAAGCAAATCTTTCGTTAGATAATTTCTATTGTCTAATTTATTAATCAAATCGTTGATAGGCACCCCTTTAGACTCCAGCCATTTAAAAAATATTTCTGAAGATTGTCTACATATAAGTACTCCTTCAATAGTATCGTCCAAAATATATACATTTTTCTCTATTAAATAATTATGAATATCTTTTTTTAACTCTAAAAATTCACTATGACTTCCATCAATAATACTTAATGTTTTTCTACTTATTTTAATACTCCAACCATTATAACTAACTATTTTTTTAAATAAACAGAAGATCTCATTATGCTCTTTGCTATACGAATATTTTTTATTTTCAATTTCTTTATTTATATTTTTAAATGTAAAAATATTCCCATTACCCTTTAATTCTATTTTATTAAATTTGTTATTTCCATTAACAACATCCATTGCTTTATCCATATCAAAAAGAAATAAATATGGAGTTACAGCCTTAGTGTATGATGGAGAAATATTTTCAATTAATACATTATCACCTGAATAAAAATCAATTTTTCTTAATTTCGGAAAATATCGTTGTAGCTTTCTATTACCAAATAATTCTATCTCAGTAGCCCCTTCAACAAAAAAAATAAAATCACTAAAAAGTAACCTTGCTTCATTATCACTAAATGCATTTAAAAACCGTTCATCTCTATAATCTGTTTTTAATTTCCTAATTTTTGTAATTTCATCTTCTCCATTTTTTGAAAAATGAAAAATACTATTATTATTAGGGAACAATTTCATTATACTTTTTACAATATTTGGCGAATGTGTTGAAAACATTATTTTTGGTAACGGTGTATTATATTTACCTATATTATACAATGAATTCTTTTGATACTTAATTACCACTTCAAATATATTATAAATTAGTTCCTCTGTTATTTTAGGATGTAGCCCTATCTCAGGTTCATCAATAAAGATAAATGGTGTGATAAATTCTCTTCTAGTCAAAGAAATAATTAATGTTAAAAAAGTGCTAATATACCTAAAGGAATTAGTTCCATCCGATTGTTTTTCTAAAATATTTCCATCAATAGAAAAACGATGCCCGTTGAGTCCAACCTTAATTAAACCAAGGATTTTTTCTTTATATGAGTATTTAAATGTGTCAATTACATTTTGAATTTCTGATAAATATTTTTTATAGCCATCACTAGTCGGTGATATTTCTTCATTAATAAACTCAACTAATTTGTCCTTATTAAAAGATGACATATTAAAAGATTTCAATTGACTAACTATGATCCATAATTTATTCCAGTCATATAAATTTATATGTCTTGTTTCTATATCAAAAAAAGGGTATAGATAACTTATAACTTTTAATTTATCTTTATTATCGATGGACCATTTTGACATACCATCTTTATTAATTATTAATTCTAGACTAAAAATACAACTAGGTTCTGATGGTTCATCACTAAAAACCCGTGCATCACCAGTTAATTCACCTTTAAAAAAAACATTATATATATGTTTAAAATATGAACTCTTATTACTATTTTTTGATGTGACTATTTTTTTTATCCTAGATAGGTCGTAGCTTATTTTTATACAACCATATGGTGTATATGAATTATTCAACTCTAAACCAATGAGTTTTTTTCCATCTAATCTATCATAAAAAAAGCGTATCACCTTTAAGATGTTTGATTTTCCAACATTATTTTTTCCAACAATACAGTTTATTTCATTAATATCATTAATAAAAACACTATCAAAAGATAGAATATTTCTTATTTCAATAGATTTGATAGTCATTTCATTCATCTTACACTTAATTTTATTTTCTATTACTATAATACTTTATCTATACAGAATAAAGTCATTTAAATTATTTTAAAATTTTAAAAAAATATATCACTCCTAACATTAAAAATAATATTCTCTATTCCTTATTGATAGTCCTTAATATCAATATATTGCACCACATTATCTGTATTTGAATTTGCACTAGGCCCCGGCAATACCGTTAATTGCCATCGCATTGGTACGATTTTAGTGCCTGAACCGCAACTTCCCACTTCAATAACGGCATGTTGATAAGGAGATGTTGGTGTAGAGTAATATCCAACAACTCGACACAGTGGAGCGCATTGGATACCCACCGATAATTCATTACCAATAGGTCTACCATTAGAAAACCCTGTGATTGACTGAATTCTTAATGGTCTTGCTCCTGAGACTTGAAGCAACTGGTTATTATTAAATATCTGAACACCCCATTTTTGGGGTTTTACTTTATTATAATATGAGGCTCTGACGAATAAATAACACTCAAAAAGAACATCACCGTTTTGTTGACAAGTAATGTTCCAATATCCATCCTTTTTTATAACCGAAATTGAAGCAGGAATAACAGATTGTATTGATGTACATCTTGAAAATACCATTGGCGGATCATCCGTTTCTTTTATTCCTGTATTATAATTTCCTTTTTTAATATTATTAATGCGTTTAAAAAAAACAAATGATTCTAATGTACTTAAATGCTCTGCATTTTTTCCATTAAATACTTTCAAACCATATTGACTCATTTATTTTAACCCCACAATAATAATGCCATCCATCGATGGCGAGGTTATATTGGATTTCCAATAGACGGTATTGCCTGAAACAGAAGTTCGAATACTGTGCCGTCCAATTGCTGTCGCATACAATGTTAACCCACTAGGAACAGTGTATTGTTTGCTTCCATCTCCTGTAATTTTAATAAAGTCGAGCACAAATGATGAACTGGTGATGTTTTCCACCGCCCCTTTATCATTATAAATTGTTAATCCCCATGGCATTTTATTAACCTTTTTATGAAAAAGAATTCGACTAACCCAAGTAGCCCAATTTAACAACCAACTTATTATTTTCATCATAAACATAAATCGTATTATTGGTGATCACTAACCGCCCTTTCGTACTGCCTGAATTAATATCTAACCGTCCACGAAATACCGCATCATTTAATTCCACATTCCCTGTTGTGGCATCAATATTAAATCCTTTCTTACCCGCTAAATAATTAGTGGATGTGATTTTTTTACCCACTGATAATTTATCAATGGTTGCCTTACTAAATAACGCATCATTGAAAAAAGCTTGTCCATTTTGGATCACAAAGGGCGTCACCACTTTGCCGTTTAATGACGATATCACTGCAAAGTTTTGGGCATTAACCAGAAATTGGCTATTTCCTTGCGCATTAACCCCTAAGCCAATGCCAGTAATGACTTTATTCCCTTTGCTATCCTGCTGGACTTTCATTGTCCATGATGCCGAAATTTTGCCATTTATGTCTGTGACCACTTTCGAAGTTTGTTCGATTTTAGCTGAACTTGTACCCACTTGGCTTTCTAAGCGAGTGACTTGCTGGGCGGTAGAGGTCACCTTACCTGAAACCTCGGTCACTTTAGTTTCAAGTTGGCTTACCGCATTCGCCGTTGCATTGGCTTTCTGTTCGCTCGACTTAGGTACGTCATTCGCCAAAAACCCCTTTGGGGCCACCGATTGCTTGTTGTTGGTATAAGTGCTGGTGATAATTTGATGGTTAACACTTTTATGCTTAGTGAGTTGGTATTTAGCGCCTCCTCGCAAATAGATATATTCCACAGAACCATTTATTAATTGAGCTGGTCCCATCACAGGGGATTGATTTGTCCATCGCCAATCAAAGTTATCAATGATACGGTTTTCAGACTGGGTTCCCCATCCTGATGCACTCACTTGCCATTCCACAATCATGGCAAAGCCTTTGGTGCTGTGCGTCGCATAGCTAGGTTTATTGTCTGAATATTGTCCTAAGGTTCTAAAGACCTTAAAGGTATAACGACGAGAGGTCACTAAAAGCAAAATAACCGGATAATAGGTGTTTTCATTGAGTTTAGATAAATCTAAATCCACCACCACAGACTCCATTAAATCGGCTTTCACTTTATCTAATTTGCTAGATAACGTTTGTACCTGAGAGGTTGCAGACGTCACTTTGCCATCAATATTCGACACTCGAGTACTTAACGTATTTACCGCACTACTATCAGCTTTCCCTTTCAAATTTGAATTGAGCGTTGAAATCTCTTGCGTTTGTGCTTGCTGTTTCGAGGTGAGGGTTTCTAGTGATTTATTAATCGCGGAAACATTCCCATTCATCCGTGTTTCCAATGACTGTCTGGCTTTGGCTTCCGCTTGGTCGCCTGTAACACGCGCTTGCTTCTCAGCGGAGATAAGTCCTGCGGTGACTTTCGATAAATCATTGCCAGTATAATCACCACGAAGTTGTGTGGCTAAGAATTGGCGTTGTTGTGCTTCAGTTTTATCAGCCTCAATACGTGCTTGTTGCTCTTGTTTAATTGCGGCAGCCTGTGCTTCTGTTGCCGTTGCAACTTGATTTATCCGCTCAGCCAGTAATTTTCCTGCCTCCTCCAGTTTTTTTTCACTTTCTTCAATCGTTGCTCCATGCCTCATCAACTCAGATAAAATCTTGTCATGATTTATCCTCATCAACTCATGTAATTCAGTAATATCGAGTTGGTTAGCCTTGCTGTTGATCTCACCCAATAGGTCTTGCGCTAATTGGTCTCGGCTAATTTGCCCCGCTAATTCCTCAAGAATTAAATCCGTTTGAGAAGAGCAAGTCCCCGAAGCTTCCACAAAAGGTGATTTACCATAGCTGTTGATTGTTCGAACATAAAAATAATACGTATGCCCTGCTTGTAAATTCTCTTGCGTCCAGAAATTCCCTTGGCCAACTTTGTTTGTTTTGGTGATCACTTCATTTTCAGAAAGATCAGCAAGTTTTTCCTCACTAAACCAAAACTCAAAGGTATAACCAAAGACAGCGCTATCGCCTTGTTTCGGTGCAACGGTCAGATTAAATAAGCCAGAGGTAACATCAATATGCTCCGGAGGCGGTGGTGCTTGAATGGCAAAATCACTAATAGCAGGTGCCGACATCGCACCAGCAACGTTTGTTGCTCTGACTTCAACACGATAAGTCCCTCGCGCTAATCCGTTAATATCAACACGCTCAGCCGGTACCTGAATAGATTGAATAACATTGCCTTTTTGAAGAATAGTGACAGTGTTATAACGCACATCAGAAGCCACATTCTGCCAAGAAAGCGTACCTTGCACGATGTCACTGACTGCAAGTGGAACAAAGGTAAGATTAATCGGTGAAGCAACACCACCAGCGGGTAAACTCACAAATGGCGGACGCTCAAACGGTTTGCCAACCACATCTTCATATAAATAGGCACCATCCTCTTCCAACGTTAAAGCCACACCGTCTAATGCATGAAATGACCATTCGGCAATACGAAATTCCAGCCCACTAATCCCCAAAGAAGGTAATTCTAAAAGCACAACTTCACCAGGACGATAAGAATAGCCGTCTAAGTTCATGGTCAATTGAACTCGTCTTCCTGCTTTCTTTTTACGAAGATATTGGCGAGCTAATCGTTGGGCTTGATAAGGGCTGGTGACAAAACGATAGTCGATATTCTCTCGAATTTCTAAGCCATCCTCTTTCACCCATTCGTCCACAATCACAGGCGTGAAATCGGTTTTTGTGTACAACTGTTCGGCATCAATAAATGTGCCATACACCGCATTGGTCGCGTCTTTTAAACCTGTTTCAGGGGTACATGTGACAGTGCCAATCAATTGTGATTCGGTAATGGTTTTTATTGCCGGCCCATAATAAGCGCCGATTTGAATACCGTGTTTTCCTGCGGTGAATGTCGGTTCCGCGTTAATACATTTGTGCATCGCTTCCAAGACACTGGATGGACTTTCATTTAAGTCATAGGCACCATTAAGGGTATATCGCGACTCAAATCCACCTTCTGGCAGACTCACTTTTTCATCACATAAATCGGCTGCCTGTTTAAAGCTGTCAAAATCAATATCTGTATCAGGTACTTTTAAATAATGGCGGTAATAATCCAAAATCACTAAGGCACCATTGTTACTCCACACAGTTTGCCCTGTGCGAGGATCAAACAGATGTTTTCCCCAAACTTCACATTTCACATTGGGTAATCCATAAGGGAATTTTTCTTGGTCAAACGTTAGTGTCACACGTAACCACGCCAGACCTCGACCTATCATATCCTCTTTCCATGACGGGCAATTTTTAAACATAAAGGGATCGACATTTTCCCTATCGTTATGTAATTCCCATGAGGCTTTATCACCAAACGTCTCAATGAGATCATCACCCAACCAGATCTTCCCAATTTTCTCTATGGGGTGTCCAGCAAGTGCTAATGCCAGTGTGATTTTTTCGTTTTCATCTTGTTCCCCCGCTTCTTCTTCGGCGAAGAAAAGCAAACCCGATATCACTGTTTTTCCGACAATTACGGTTTCAGGCGCAGACGATGAACGTAACATCTGTTTGCGTTCACCCGTATCTCGATAATTCATGGAAGGCAGTTTTGGCTTAAAGATAAGCGAACCCGCGACTTGCACCGCGACGCCTGCCGCCATCAGCGCCATGCCCATCGCAGAGGTGACGCCTCCAGTAAATAGCCCCGCAATCATTAAGCCAGCACCCACGACTTTTGAAATTAATCCACCACTCCCACCCATTATTCCACTCTCCACGCTTTGATTGGGTTAATCTGCACCGGCTTCACGCCTTGTGGGGTTACGCCCCAATAATGCCTCGCCCAGACCACCGCTAAACTGTCACCGTCCTTACCTTTGAACAGTACGAGGTCACCACGCTGAACACGCTCAATCTCAATGGATTTGAAATAGCGTGAAACGGCTTTCTCTAATGTGCCAAATTTAGATTTGATCAGGTTGAAGGCTTCGGCTTTGGTTTTATAGTGATTGAGATAAGGCTTTATTGGCGAGAAACCGCATTGTGCGTAAATACATTCAGAGGCAAAAATACAACAATCAAATTCACCCCATGAAAAAGGGCGACTCATCGCCGCCCTTATGGTTTCTGGTAACTGGAGTGTCCAGTTTTGTTGTTTCATTAAGACCCTTAGAAAACAAAAGACCCTCTAAAGAGGGTCGAGAATTAAGTTATAATGGTTTAAATTTATTCCATGTATAGTTTATTTAAACATTAAATTAATTTTCAAGATTACGGATTTCTTCAACCATTTTCATTTTTCTTTCACACTCTACTTTTAAGTTATTATTAATTTTTTCACCATTATTTTTTGCTATTTCGCAGAAAGCACTTGCTCTACCAATTTCAACCGCTGCTACTATCGATTGGTTTACCATATCCTTGCAAACACTTTTTCTTTTTTGGTTTTCCCCATATTCACATACCAATTTAGCTGTGTTGGCGAAATCAAAATTATCCTCTGCATAAGATGGTTGTAAAAAAAAGGTGGAATAAGAGAATACAAAAAAAGTTAAAACTAATTTATTCATCGTTTCAGTTGTCCCCGTTTTCTTAAAAATAACTATTTATAAATAAATGCAGGTGCATCTTTCTTGCTGCCCCAATAAATAGCCCGTTCAGCCATTTGAGCAACATAACGAAAGATACGATCACCTTGCCGTCGAGATGACCACGACTCATCGGTGAATCTATCGGGTAACCCGATTGACCATCGTTCGAATCGATTAGAAACATTAACACATACGGCATTTTCTTCGCCAGATACCACATTGATAGATGTGATTTGTCCAACAAATAAGACTTCAGCAAGAAGCGGGTTCCCCTCTTCGCCGATGGCGACCATCATCAATCGCACTTCGCGTCCTCGACTTTGCTCATTCATCACCATTCCCACCAGCGATTTATCAAAACCGGCTAATTTAAGCTGTAATTGTGGAGGACTGGTTGTCTTATTTTCTTTTAGCTGACTGATTTCACCTAAACTTCCTACACCTAAATAGGTTTCCCCCGCAATAATCAGTTGCCCAACACCGGTATGCGCACAGGTGACGCCTGATTTCAAATCGAGTCTGGCGGCTAAAATGATATAAGCCCCCCCATTAATCGCGTTGACCATGGCATCAGAAAATGGATGATATTGCATTAGTACAACACCTCCTCAAAAGATAACGTGATATTGGTATACCCCAAGCGACGATGCTGAAATTTACCCTGTTCATTATCAACGAGCCGAAAAATCCCAAAAGGTCGCTCAACCTCGAGTATTTCATTAACGGTAGGAGACATTCTTAACATCGGTGAAATAGGGATACTTGCATACCCCTGATTATCACTGACCACATCCGCCACCACCATTTTGAGTTCATTGCCCACAGTTAAGCGATCCCCTTGTTGTAACACGCGCATATTGCGCTTCCAGTCCTTTGTTTCTAGTCGATGACCTAATTGGCTTGGTATTGCAACACGAGGCGAACCATACCCATAACGCCCTTTTCTTATCCAACTGGCTATTTTGACTCGCCCCGACATGCCATCCAATGAAGCCACCAGCGCTTCTAACTGGCGCGATTTCTCTTCATTTAAATTATTGAATGTCAGCTCACAACGCCAACGACTCCCCGGAAAGCGTACCGTTTGACTACTTCCATTAAATGGCGAGGTAAAGGTTTTGCTGTTACTCAATAATTGCCAGTTTTCCTGTGTGGGGATCACCGCTTTTGGCCATTCAAGAATAGACATTTAAACTCCTAATGTTCTACGTGCTGCGCCATTACTTTGAAAGTCTTGTAACATCATCGCGTGAGCTTTCTGTGCACCAGCTTCTGTCCCTTGTTGTGCGGCTTCTTTCATTGCCTGCGCAAGTACAGCGTCACCATTTCCCGTCACCGTAATATGATTAACGACGGTCATTTGTACACCACCTGCACGGGCTAACGTCGGTTGTGGTGTAACGGGTATTCGCCCTGCGACCGCCCCCACAAAGCCACCTGAAGCATAACCTTGCGCCGCATGCATTAAGCGATAGAGATTGCCGACACCCAATTTAGCCGTCGCTTCTTTGGTAAAAACAAACTCACCACCATGTACAATCCCTTTAGGTTCGAATTTTCCGCCATGCCCCGTATAACCACCGTAAGCATGCCCTTTGCTCATCCATCCCATATCAAAGCCCATTGCCTGCCCGCCTGCTTCAATGGCTTTGAAAATCAGCATTTTCATCACCATTCGAGTGATATCGGAAATCACCGCATTGGCAAAATCTTTAAAGCTTCCTTTGCCCGTTAAAGCAAAATCGGCTAATGCATCAGACATATTATTAAGGGCATTGGTAGTGACGTTTCTGACGTTCTCCATCACATCCATGGCTGACTCACTGAAATCCGATAAGCCTTGTTTTAATCCCGCCATCGGATCACCTTTCATGGCCTCTCGTTTCCTAAGCTCTTCCTCAATCTGCTGTTTAGTGAGTTCGACATTGCGTTGTAAGTTCGCCAGCTCTTTCTCACCTAAATCCACACTGGCTTGCTGATACAACACATCAATCTGACGAAGGGCATTGAGCTTTTCTTGCTCTGCGCGTGATTTTCCTATCAAGGAAGTTTCAAATTGCATCTGCTCAATTTCTTTACTGCGATCATAAGCAAATTGCGCAACCGAATTGGCACGCGCCAGATCATCAATGGCTTTCGCCTTTTCTTTAATCGTCTCAATGGCTTTAGAATCGATTTTTAAGATGGCATCAAACTTGTCTTTATTCTGTTTGATATCGGCTAATGCGGATGTGTATTCATTAAAGGAAGAGGTAGTGCCGTACAGCTGAATGCTTTGCCCATCCGCAATCAATGAGGCTTGTTTTTCCTCCAATTCCGTCAAGATTTTGGTGTACTGCTTGGCGTAATCAATGGTTGATTTTGGTGTTTTGGGTGGCTTAATTTTTTTAGACTGTAAAGCAAGTTGGGCTTCAATTTCAGCTTGCAACGCTTTGTCATACCCCATCATGTCCGGTGTAATTTTTCTACTCGCCAATACATCTTCTGCATTGAGTTTGGCTAAAGCCTTACCTTCTGCTTTAGATTTTTCAATAGTACGAAGAGAAGCATCGATTGATTTTTGTGCATCATCAGAAACAACAATTAACGATTTTGCCGAAAACTGCTGTTGCTCTTGGGTAGCTGAACGAATGGATTGTGCTAAATTATCAAAAGCAGAACCTTGTAGATGGAGTTTACCAATCAATTCATCAGATTTTACGGAAGCATCGTAAATACGGCTGGCATAAAGCGCATAGGCATTAGAGACCATCCCATTTTTTTGAATTTCAGCATCAAGCAATAATGCCATTTTTTTACGTGTAACTTCTAATTCTCTATTCTTTGTTTCAAGATCAGCTGTTACTTGGAGTTCATCTTTTCTAGCTTTAACTACTTCCGCTGAAAATGACTCATAATCTCCTGTATAATAAAAAGAGATACCTTTATTTGCCCCACCCAAATCCGATGATTTTTTTAAGTCCTCTTGCTTTCTCTTTAGCTCTTCTATTTTCTCAATTTGTGCATCTAAACCTTCAGCCAGTTTTCCGATTGAAGCTTGACGCTCTGCATCACTTAATTTGTTTAATGACTCCGTTGCAACGTCTAATGACTCTGCATACTCAAGAGTCTTTTGTCTTGATTGTTCTGCTTGTTGTTGCCACTCATAGTAAGCCATTGCCCCCGCGGTCAATAATCCTGTCGCAATCCCAAGAGGCCCACCAAGAAAGGCAAGTGCACCACCAAAACTTCGCCCTAATGTAGAACTGGCTCTTTGTGCCGCATTCAACCGTTGTATCGCTAATGTTTCTGCATTTGTGGCTGACACAATAATGGAAGACTGCGCTTTCATTCGCATTCGAATACTACTGCGTTGTGCTTCTGTCTGAGCGAGTTGAAGTTGCGCTTGTAAAGAACGCATTTCAAAACGGGCTAGCTCTAATTCAGCCGTCATCTTGACTTTTGTGGCTTTAGCGGCGATTAAATCTTGTTGAGCTTTTAATTTCGTTGCTGCGGCTTGTGCATAAGTGGCTTGAGTCCATTTGGCTATTTTTATTGCAATAGTCGTCATGGCTAAAGCTTCCGTTACTCTCATCACTTCAGAAAAATGATTCGATAATGCAGAAAGCCCCGTTGTTAAAAGCTGAGTCGCACCTGTACCTTGATTCGCTTCGCCGATAAATTTTGTTATCGCCGATTGAAGATTAGTAAAACCTTGGCTAACGGTTGTCACACTGGTAGCAAATTTTTTATCCACACTGTCGGCTACACGCTCTAAGGCTTGAATGACTTTTTCAATCGTCATTTCACCGTCTTGGGCTTTCTTCCTTAATTCGCCCACACTGACTCCCATGCCGTCGGCAATGGCTTTCGCTAACGCAGGGGTTTGCTCCATTACTGAATTCAGCTCTTCCCCACGTAACTGCCCCGAGGCTAATGCTTGACCAAACTGGGTTAATGCTGCTTGGGCTGCAGTTGCACTCGCTCCCGAAATCGCCACGGCTTTTGAGACGGTTTCAGTGAGTTCTGCCACTTTTTGCTGACTTAAACCTAACCGATCGGCATTATCTGCAAAACGTTGATAAACTTGTGTTGTAGCATCCAATGATTGATAGGTTTTTTGGGCAATGGTATAAACATCATTGGTCGCTCTGTTTAGCGATTGAGTGCTATCTGTGACTAATTTCAGTCGATTCTGTAATTCCGTCCAACCATCGGCATAATTAATCACTTGCCGTACAGATAATGCACCTGCTGCGACGCTCGCAAAACGAGTAAAGAGTGCCGAGGATTTTGCGGTTTGCGATACCATTCGCTCTTGTTGTACGGTGATAGCTTGAAGACTGACGCGAATACTTTGCCCAAATTGTTCTGTTTGGCGCTGGCTACGGTTGATCGCATTTGTAAAATTTGCCGTATTCAGCGTCAAATCAATATTTAATCTACCTAATGCTCCCGCCATAAATTAATTCCTAAACCTGAATAGAATTAAGATTTTCACACCATAAATGTGTAATAAATCAATTATATTCACTATTAATTTAATTATTGATAAACTGAAATTTCGAATACTAGAGGAGATATTTATGAGACTTATTCTGGCGTTATTGCTACCTTGGTTACAATTTTTCACGATTGGTCGCCCATTTGCTGGCATCTTCTGCCTTATCCTCCAAATCACCTTAATCGGATGGATCCCTGCGGCCATCTGGTCGGTTTATGCCCTTTCCCAATACAATACGGATAAAAAAATTGAGAAAATGTCTCGCGGTGGTTAACGATTAAGCCCCACTCATGTGGGGCTATCGATTAGCTAATACACTCTCAGTGACGTTGTCCCACAGCTCTTCTTCCGTAATTTTCTTCTTCCACATCGGCATAAAATCCACCAATTCAGGCGGAGACGTTTTCGGATCACGATTTATCATCGCGAGAAGATGTGCCACTTGTGCCATCCGATAATCCTCTCGCCATAAACCAAAGGGCTGTTTGCGATAAAAGGCCTCATATTCACACAAGTGGCTTTCAGGCATTTGTTCGATTTCTGCGAGCGTTTTTCCCAGTGCCAGCGACAATATCAGTTGAAATTGTCGCCGTTCTCCAAGTTTTTTTCACTGTTCCCCGCTTCTGCTGTAAACACCGCATTAGAGAATCCTTGCCCTAAACGATTAAGACCTTTTAAGTCTTCTTCATTTTCAGCATCAAAAAGCAGTTCCCCTTTTTCATCACACAACTTAAAGGCCAACATTCTGGCGACATCATATTCATCGTAGACACGATTTATCGCTTCATTAAATTGTTCGGGATCGTCTTCGTCTAAATAAATGTCCTGAGCCTCAGCAAGCTTAATTTTAATTTGACGAAGTTTACGCTGAATGTAATTCATGGTGCCAACATCCAGCTCTTTGACATAAAAGGTGTTGTCTAAATAGGTAAAAGGTGTCACTTTCAGTGCTTGGTTTAACACTAATTCACGCAATAACGCGTTAGACATAATCACTCCTAAGATTTTTTATCGAGAAGGGAGAAGAAAAATAATGAAAGAGGTGAATTAAGGGTTATTTCTTCGCATTCAAATAATCACGGCCAGACAATTTAATCGAGATCCCCGAATCCATCATTTGCCCCACACTGCCATCAATGTTCATGCCTGTTTCAACGGAGCCGTAATAAAACATGGAGCCTTCATCTCGCGTTAAGACCATTTTCACTGCGAATTTTTCTTTGCTGTTTTCATATTTACGCAAGAGTCGCTGCACATCACTGGAGCTATACCGTAAGAAAAAGGTCAATTTAATTGAGCCGTATTCCGTATCGCCGGATTCATATTCTTTGCCATCACTGCAAATGGTGGTGACATCGATTTGTTCAGTCGTTGAACCGTCTTTGCTGAAGCTTTTTACCGCACAAAAGTTATTAGACCATTGAATACGTTGTGCTTTGGCGTTTGCAAAATCCGTGGGTAACGTTTTATCACTCCAATCCACTTCGTCGCACAGGGTCACTTTGTTGCCATCAACCTGTGCAATGGGGAAACGCCCATCTAACTCCCCGAGTCCCGATAACATAATCATGTCATCCGCTTTCAACTTATTATTGGCGATGGTAATAGTTGCCGGTGATAACGTGGCTTCCGTCACGGTCATCGCCTCCCCTAAGCCGGTTTGCACAAAGATCTTCGTGCCGAGGAAAGGCGTCGCTTTATGGTTTTTTGACTTTGCCATATCCATTCCTTATTTATCTGATGAAATCATTAATTCAAGAACAAGCCGATGCAATTTGACATCCGCTTCATACCCAAAGACCGCATTCACCCGTTGTGCAAATGGGATTGTCGCAACAATCTGAGCCTCGATTTTTTTACGCAAGACCATAAGGGGCTGTGGCTGGAGCGCATACACATCAAGTTGCACGCGATAGTTATCTAAATCCGCATCCTCCAGCGCACTGTTAGGCGTGATGCTGGCAAACTGGATCACTATGGCGGGATAATGCCCTTTGCCTTCGGGTAATACCTGAAAAAAAACCCTTCCATCGACAAGCGGTGAAAGGGTCTCTTTTAATTGCTGTATCATGATCTCTACCTTGTTTTTTCAATATCCTCTTTGAGTGTTTGAACAATCACTTTAGCCGTCGCTTCCTTTTTCGCTTCAAAGCTGGGGCGCATAAACGGTTGTGCGGGCATCTTGGCCGTACCAAACTCAACAAACCACCAATAAAACGGATCATTTGGGTTCAATGCCGCACTTTTCCCCGTTGCTTGTTTAAAGGCAGACACTTTTTTACCCGATAATGATTTCACCCAAATACGCGTTTTGACTTGCCCATTGCGCTGCACTTTCGTTTTAGAACGAATATTGCGCTTGAGGGTGCCTTTGCGTCGATGCGGCACCGTTTCCTTAAGGATAGGCACTCGATGTTTGATTTCCTGCTTTAACGCCGAAGCACCTGCATTCATCGCCTTACGCGCACTTTGATTTCTGGTTTTACGGGCAATGTCTTGCATTCGTTGAGCGAGTTCAGACAATCCACTGATTTTAATCTCACCCATCATTCACGCCCTCTTTGCACATCAATTGAAGCTCACGATGACGCTCATAAGGGTCAATAATCGAAATAATATTAAATATTCGCTTACCCCATACAATACGCATTGAGGTATCAATATCAGCGATATAGCGAATAAGAATTCGCGTTGTGGCCTCGCTTTGTACTTGCTGAGCTTGAAAATATTCCCGTCCTTGATAAGGCATGATCGCTGCACGTACTTTCGTCGCATGATCCGTCCAAATCACATCACTGCCACTGATGGCATCGGGCGCTAATACTGATTTTTGAATATGAATAGAGTGGCGTAATCGTCCTGCACGCATAAAACCTCCTACAACCCATAAATCCGGTAAGGTTGAAGTAGTGCGGTGATCGCAAAAGGTTGTGTAGAAAAAGCTTGCCCCGAAATCACCCCCTCACGATTTTCATACCATTGCGCAATTAATAAGAGCATTGCCGCAATCACATCATCCGTTAAGAACAAGGCTTCAGGATCTTCTTGTGCTTTATCCATCTCCTGAGTTTTATGTAATGTTCGACGCGTGTAATTTTCAACATATTTCACGGCGGAACCGATATACAGCGTCAATAAATTATCGTCATCCGTAAAATCAGGATCGATATTGCAATGCTGCTTCACCAATTCGAGAGAAAGCATTATTTCTCCTTTTTCGCCTTAATATTTCTTTTCGGTTCGGGTTCGGGTTCGGGTTCGGTAACAAGATGTGTTTCTTCCTGTTCTTTGGCATAGCCTTTTTGGATTAACTCCCGTCCATGTTGCTCTAAGGTATCAATCTGCTCGCCTTCAAACACCACTCGTCCCTCAAAATAAATGGCTCGTAAGATGACTAATTTCATATCACCTCCAAAGAAAAAGCGGCCATAAAGACCGCCTTAGTTACATTAATCACTTGACGTTGCTACCGTAAAATCACCGTAAACAAAGGCTTCCGGGCGTTTGATCGCCAAAGCAAGACGCTCTTCACAACGGATAGAGATCATGTTTTTCTCAAAATCATCGGCGTTTTCCGTTGAAATCACCACATTCGTTTCTTCGCGATCAAAGAGCTGTGCACCCGCATTAAATGCCCCTGTTAAGAATTTCCCTTTAAACGCGGGGGTTTCTGTTGCCACAACCGGTAATCCCCATAAAGTCGGCCCTGTTAATGCGGAAGGATTAGCCAAAATATAGCGCCCCAAAGAGTCTTTGGTTAGTTCAATTTTCGCCCAGTCAATAAAGTGTAAAACGTGACCAGAAGCAGGGAAACGCGCCAATTGAGCTTGAAGCATGGCAAGCCGTAAATCATCGATACCGTTTTGTTTTTCAACCGTAAAGGAGGCTTTATATTGAGTGGCTTGTGGGATAATGCCGTGCAAATGAGCCCCAGAGCCATCACCAAATAAAATTTCTTGCTCTTCAACAAACTTCAATCCATAACGCATTTCTGCATCAATCAACGACTGCAACTGAGAAAAATCATCTAAGATTTGTTTAGACGCTTTAAACATATGAGCAATCGTCGTCACTGGCGTGATTTTAGTCGCAAAGGCAATGTCGCTATACGGCTTAGTGGTATTTTCAGGCGCAACCGCCGCCTTGTTGGTAAACCCCGTTTGCTGAACCCAGAAAATGGCGGGAGATTGCGTTTTACCTGACGCAATTAAGTCACGAATAAAAAGTCGTTGTTTCGGTGCAACATCGATACCCGACAAACGTTGTGGTTCAACTACGCCTTCGGCAACGCCCGTAGATGTTAATGCTGCTTGAACAGGAATTGAAACACGTTTGCCCCCTTGAATGCTGGAATTGATCTCTTTTAATACTTCAGCCGAGATCACTTGTTGACCAACACTTTTTACAACCAGCACCGCATTATTGAGTGGCATTTGCGCAACATGTTGTTCTAAATCCCCTAATGCGGCTTTCAGTGTTTTTTCAGATTCGCGTAGCGCATTTAGCTCGGTTGCCATTTTGTCTACGGCATGTTTCGTTTCTTCACTTAATCCACCTACTTTCTGCGCTTCTTTTAACGCTTCTTCAGCTTTGGCATTAAAATGCTGATTGGCTTCTTCAATTTTTGCCGATAGGTTTTTTAATAATTCATTTGTCTCTGACATAGTCACTCCAATTACTTAACGCAGGCAAAGGCGGTCACCGCCTCCTCCAATTTTGACAGGATTTCAGGATTAATATCGCAGGTAGCGCTTGGCATACCATTAGATTGGGAAGTAGCGCTCGGCGTACTTCGGGTTAATGCACTAATTAGTTTTCGTCGTTCAGCACGAGGTGTGTTGGTTTTGGCAAGTAGCGCATCCAGTTTTCGGATCGCGGCTTGGGGACTTTCATCACCTTCGTCAATCACATCGGCAGAAAGTAGGCTGTCCGCAAATCCCTTTTCTATCGCTTCACTCGCACTGATATATGTTTCGTTGTCCATCATCTGACTCACCACGTCACTCGATTGCCCACTACGTGCAACATAGATATCGGTCATCGAGGCATCAAAAGGAGCGAGATCATGAGCAAGTTTTGCAAAGTCGTGACGATTTCCTACCCCCATTGCCCAACAGTTATGGATCATTAAAAAGGCACCGCGCCCCATTTTTATTTCATCCCCTGCCATCGCAATAATGGACGCAGCGGAAGCGGCAATGCCCAAAATATTGACCGTTACCTTGCCACTGTGAGCACGAAGCAAGTTATAAATTGCCAACCCTTCAAACATATCGCCCCCTGGACTATTGAGGTTAACGACAATATCTTGCTCACCAATGGCACGAAGCGCGGCGGAAATCCGTTTAGCGGTGACACCTTCCCCCCAATAATCTTCTCCAACGACGTCCAATATCGAAATCGAGTTATCCGCATTGGATGCTCGAATACGGCTATTCCATTTATCCAGTGCTTTGGGTTTCAGCTCATAGCGAATCGATGCGCAGGGGCGATCCTCCAGCGCGACTGGCAACTGATTTTTTTTCATAACGATTACTCCTCGGGACGAGGTGGATTGGATTGAGATGGGGTTACAGGCTCACCTTCAGGAAATAACCAGTTAGTGATCTGTGCTTTGAGCTTTTCAGCTTCATTGTTCGTGATGTCTTTTCCGAGCTGATCCAGTGGCGTTAAATTAAGCTGAACCGTATAAATATCGCCCCCTTCAATAGGCGGTAAATTCTCTAACCGTCGAACATCATTTCGGCTCATCCAGCCATTTTGTAACGCTGTTGTGTAATAAGCTGAACGTCCTGCACTGTCTGCACGTAATAAGCCCTCAACAGAAAATTCCGCATAATAATCATCATCACTGTCGAGTAAACAACGATTAATTTCTTGCTCAATATTGACCAATAAGGGACGTAGTGTATTAGTCAAAAACTGCATATTCATCCCTTCCACACTGGATGCCCAACTACTTTGCTTATCGGCATGCCCCACCATAAAAGGTGGAACGCGGAACCAACGGCAAATTTCCTCAATGCTAAATCCGCGACTTTGTAATAATTGCGCAGTTTCAGGGTTCATGGTGACATTTTGATAAGACAAATCCGCTTCGAGGATCATCACCTTTCCAGCATTTTTTGAGCCGGTAAACGTCATTAAATGCTTTCTTAGGCGTTCTCGTTGATCGGCTTTCAAGGCATTCTTTGACGTTAATAATCCACTGGTTTGTAATCCATTTTCAAACACTTTTCCGGCCGCTTCATCCGTCGATAACGCGGTACCAATCACATCACGCCCAATCTGAATCGGTATCATTCCGCACACACCGTCCATACCAAACCCTCGAATATGCATCATATTTTTAACGGGAATAACCCGTTTATTCGATTTAGGCGTGGTATAGGTATATTCCAACTGCCCATTTTCCAATCGTTTTACCGTCATGTTTTGAGGTAATAACGGTTGAAGTGAAACCAACTTTTTCCCGATATAACATTTTTCAATAAACGCATTTCCTCTTAAACATAAGCTGGCAACAACCATCAACATAAAGCGAGAAGGTGTCATTTCTGCATTGGGTTTTCGGCATAATACGGTGTAAGCGGGATGATGTTTCGCCAGTTCGCGCGAGCCATCCGCCTTCGTTTGATAGATTTTCAATGGCAATGTCGAAATAGATTCACTGAGTAACCGAACGCAAGACCATACCGCAGACAGCTGTAATGCATTATCTGCGGTGACCACCTTGCCACTGCTACTCTTTCCAATCCATTCTTCCCAAAAGGCGCCATCAGTTAAACTAATGGGTATCCCCATCCAATTGAGGATCGCCGATTTTATTCGGCTCTTTTTTTTCACGTTACGCATTTAGATCCCCACAATAATTGGGTTATCAAAGAAACCATCAATATCCCCTTCATCCTCGAATTCCCCTTCCGCAGCACCAATCGCCATTGCAGAGGCCACCACTCCATCAATTCGACCCGTGCTTTTTTTCTTGGCAAAGACGCGGTTATCTTTTTGGTCAGCCTCAAGCACAGCGGATGCGGCATTCCATCTCAAACAAGGATTGGCGTGGATCTCAATCTTCTTGTCATCAATGAGCTGTTCAAACAGTTCGATAGAGTGTGGCATCCACAGCCCTGAATCTTTGGCTTTGTAAAATCCTTGTCCATGTTGGATTAAGGGAACCGTCACCCCCACTTCATCGAGTTTGGGTACAAGGTATTTAATGCGATAAGGGTCAAAGGCAATGGCTCTCATGTTGACGTGCATCGCCATCTCAGCGATACGTTCTGCCACAAATTCATATCTCACCGCATTCCCTAGCGTGGTATGCATAAAGCCTTGCCTTACCCATAAGTCATAAGGCACTCGGTCGGTTTTCGCCCTATCCAATAAGGTGTCTTTGGGTGTCCAAAATTCAACATAAAGACGTTTGAGGCGAGGAAAATACAAGGCTAATGCGGTTAAATCTTTAGTTCCCGATAAGTCCAATCCGCCATAACATTCTTCACCTTGAAGATCATCGAAGGTGAACGTGTTTTCACACTGCATCCATGTTTCACTGTTAATCCACGGATTATCGGCATCCACCCACTGGCAAAAATTAAGCCGACGCACAATGCTTTCTTTTGCGGGCATACCTCGAGCTTGTGTCACTTGTTCACGTAAGTAGCGATCAGAAAAGGTGTAGCCCAATGACGGATTGGCTTTCCCCCAGCAAGACTCATCCTTAAAGGGATCATCGCCCTCATCCAGTGAGCAAATATAGGAAAAGAAGCTGTCGTCTTCGATAGTGCCTTCGGCAACTTTTCGTCCGTATTCATGATAGTCATAACACACACTGGTTTTATCATGCCCACTATTGGTGATCATAAATATCAAGGCTTGTCGCCGACCTTTTGTGCCCGCTCGCATCATCTCAACGGCGGTATTATTTTTATGCTCATGAATTTCATCTATCAGCGCACAATGGGGACGAGGCCCTGATTGCCCATCATCTGAGCTAATCGGGCGAAAGAATGAACTCGTTTTCAAATAAGCCAAGTTCCACTCTTTACCTGTTCCGCCTGATTTGGTGATCCGCTGACTTAATGCGGGAGATTGATCAACCATCGCCACCGCATCACGAAACAAAATCATGGCTTGGTCTTTTTTCGTGGCTGCCGCATACACTTCGGCACGCGGTTCACTGTCGGCGACTAAACAATACAACCCAACGCCACCTGCCATCGGGGATTTTCCTGAACCTTTACCTGATTCAACGTACACCATGCGAAATCGGCGTGTGCCGTCTGTCATTTTCCAGCCAAAAATAGAGCCAATCACAAAGCATTGCCAAGGCAATAAAATAAACGGTTTCCCTTCATGCTCCCCGCCATTGAGCTTTAAGACTTTCGCGAAAAAGTCGATCACCCTTTTGACAGCCTCAACATCCCAGACTAATCCTCGTTGCTCGGCTTCATTTAAGTCTTTGAGATGACGTGCACATGCATGACGAATATCAGGCCCCGCTAAGATTTTGCCTTGATGCACGTCTTGCGCGTATTGCGTTGCGGGATCAACCGAAATATTGGTTGAGCGGATCTTCCTCTTCTTCTCCACCATCCATCTTCACCTTCGAACGAGCGGCGGGGGTTAAACCAAACTCGACTAAATAACTTTTAAAGCGGCGATCTGCATCAGCCAACATGGCTACGGCAGGATTCGCTTTAATTAAAAAATCCCCTGATTGCGTTTTTGTGATGTATGTCCGACCTTCAATGGCAATGGTGTCTCGTAATTGAAGAATATCAGCGTAGATATCACACAGCCGTTCTAATGCCAGCGTGTCAGCCACAGTTAAAACGCCCATTCCATCGAGTAGTAAGGTTAATTTTGCCCACGCCATTTTCCCCCAATCCGTTAAATGTTCGGGTGGGCTTGGAATTTCACGTTTAGGTTGGGGTTCTTTATCGTTGAGTTTTCGTTTTCCCGGATTACCGGTGACCACCTTCAAGTGGGTCGGTTTCGGGCGTCTTCCTGCCATCGGAACCTCCCAGAAAAAAACTTTTCATTTCGCGGTTGTACACACAAATGAGGGCGCTAGGTAATCAGGGCGAAAGTGTCTGAACTTTTACCCCGCCCCCACCCTGTATTTCATGGTGTTATTGATGCCAATGAGAATTGGGATCGAGTGGAATACCATCCGCATTACAGCCAATGACTTTGCCACTCTTTTCGATACGTTGTTTGGTCGAGTTATGATGCAGTTCGCATAAGCTTTGAAAGTTATTTTTATCCCAGAATAAAGCTTGGGCTTTTGCGATACGTTCTTTATCACCTGATTCAAGCGCTTCTTTAAGACGATGCGGAATAATGTGGTCAACTACTGTGGCCGCAGTAATGCGCCCTTGCTCTTGGCACATAACACAGAGCGGATGCTCATTAAGAAACGCTAATCTCACTTTAGCCCAGCGACCACCATAGACATTGCGTTTTTTCATGGTTTATTCTGTTTATTATTCTCTTCTACTGCTCATTCTACCTCAATCAGTTTAACTGGTTTCTCACCAGCCTCATGACACCAATTATTATATTCACTGACAGCACGCATGAGATCACTATCCGTCCGTCCAATCTTATCAACTAAGAAAGTTAAGCTCTCAGTATCAAAAACAACAACTTCTGGTGGAACATGATTGATATTCCCTTTCTGGTGAAGAGAATAGATTACTGCTCGCAGTTCATTTATAGCCTTAGATCTTTCAAGATGCTGTACTTTGATTTTGTCAAGCAAGACCTTACAACGTCCTATGGCTTCATAGTTAATCTGTTTATCTGACATAATGTTCTCCAATAAAAAAGATCACTAGGGTCTATTTTGTTTTCTCTTTAGCAAATTTACTCGCCCATACTTTGGCGATATGCAAGCAATCGTCAAACATTCGCCCTTTCTTACTCGCTTGAGCGATTCGGCGATAATGATCTACTGCCATGTAGCTTGCTCTCTGGGTGACAGATAAAGAAAAGCCGAGCTTCTTTAACTCGGCCTGTATGTTCTTTTCTATGAATTGTTCGTGGTTCATGCGGGTTCTCCTCCATCTGGAAAATCACCCATATCAGGTAAAGTAAGTTGTGATAAATCAATAATGGCTTTCTTTGCTTTGCGTATTTTCTTCAAATGACGCTTGCGCAAATTCATCAGGTCACTACCTTTCTTACCAAAATTTTCAAAAGACCAATTATCCGCCGCTACTAATCTATTTTGCATTTCGTTAATGGTAAGGCTTTTGAGCTCATCCATATCAAGATTTGCTAGCTCTGCTTGAGGTTTTGACTCCTTCTCAGCTAAGTCTAGTAACCAGCGTCGAAGTGCTTTAGCAATCTAAGTTTTAGAGAGAATACCGACTAAATGAGCACCTCTAACCGAAAATATCCGCACTCTTTTATTTTGTATCTCATTGTTTTTACTACTAACGGTCAAATTGACCGTCTGAGACATGCCATCGGTAAACTCATCTTTATTTCGATTAAAGATACGAGTTACTGATGATTCATCTTTGTATCCAAGCAATTCTGAAAGTTGCTTGTTGGTAAACCAGATTTTTCCATCCCCCTTATCAAATGGGGTGATTTTATGACCTTTAAAAACTAAGGATTTATTCATAGCGTATTACCTTCATTTGAAATGAACCCTCGTTCACATAGAAAATCAGCCCGTCGAAGCTCGCCAGCTATAACTGACTTCCTCGAAGGCTCATATCAAAGTGATTGGATTCGACGTTTGTGAATTGCTCTGTGAATGAGCGATGAAATGCGTATAAAAAAAGCCACCAGCGATTAACTGATGGCTATCCATATACGCCACTCAATGAATGACGTTTGTAGAATTAAATATATTGATGTCTTTCCATCGTCACGCCTGTTCTTCTACCTAACGTTAGCATTGCTAGTAATATCAAACATCACAATAAAAATGAGAATAATCAACGACTCTTACCTATCCTTTCAGGATATTGACACCCATTATTGCCTTGATTAAAAATAGTTAATAGTTGCAAACATAGTAACCACAGACCAGAGTAACAATAAGGAATAGACTATGACCGTTCAATCAAATAAGAACCCACAGATTGATATGGCTGAAGATAATGCATTTTTCCCTTCAGAATATTCACTAAGTCAATATACCAATCCCGTTTCTGATCTTGATGGGGTGGACTATCCAAAACCGTATACTGGCAAGCAAAAAATTCTAGTGATTGCTGCTGACGAACGTTATTTGCCAACAGACAATGGTAAGTTATTTTCAACGGGTAACCATCCGATTGAAACCTTATTACCTTTGTACCATCTGCATGCTGCTGGTTTCGAATTCGAAGTCGCGACTATTTCGGGTTTGATGACAAAATTTGAATACTGGGCTATGCCACGAAAAGATGAAAAAGTGATCTCATTTTTTGAACAACATAAATCTCAATTCCATAATCCAAAAAAATTGGCAGATATTGTCCAAAACCTAAATGCAAATAGTGAATATGCAGCAATATTTGTTCCCGGTGGTCATGGCGCTCTTATTGGCTTACCTGAAAGTAAAGATGTTGCTATCGCACTACAATGGGCAATCGAAAATGATCGCTTCGTTATCTCTCTTTGCCATGGTCCAGCCGCTTTTCTTGCGCTTCGCCATGGTAATAATCCGCTAAATGGATATTCGATTTGTGCATTCCCAGATTCAGCGGACAAACAAACACCAGATATAGGCTATATGCCAGGTCATCTAACTTGGTACTTCGGTGAAGAACTGAAAAAAATGGGAATGAATATCGTCAATGATGATATTACTGGCCGAGTACATAAAGATCGTAAGCTTTTAACCGGCGACAGCCCTTTTGCAGCTAATGCACTAGGTAAGCTTGCTGCACAAGAAATGCTAACAGCTTATGCGAATTAATGCCTAATACGTGACTTTACATATTAATTTAATTAGCCCTAGCACTCACTATGCAGGGCTTTTTTATTTCGCACACTCTTGTCTTACATAATCCTGCAATCCTCTAATTATTTTTTCTGACTCTGCAATTCGCTCTCGGAGTAACCAATAATTCCGGATAGCGGTGTCAGTAGGTCGGGCGGTGGTTGCAGAAGCCAAGCTGGTGGCGGAAGTGGTTTTGCTTTTTGGGCACTCGGCTTTGATATACACCCGCTCAGGATGACGCTCGCTAATATCACGCAAGCGACTAATTTCATTCTTGGCATTCGCTAACTCCTGCGTATATTGAATATCCAACTGATTTAATCTCATTATGCGTGCTTGATAATCAGTATTAATAGACTTCTGTTCTTCAAGAGCCACTGTCAGTTTTTTGTTGGTATCTATCAGTAAATTAATCCTGTTAGCTTGCCAGCTAATCACCCAATAGCCACCCACAATAATGCCTACCATCGCAATGACAGCATAGAGTTTCCCGTATTTCATGATTAGTACCGATGATGTGAGAGTGCAATCTGACAGCGTTTTTCTAAACTAACGTGATCTTTAATACATGAGTTATCAATCGAGAGATAAATGCCACCAGCGACTGTAATGAGTAATACAAGGATAAAGCCGATAATGACGATTAAAGGTTTCCATGACATAGTGCTGACTCCGCCTCTCGACGACTGACAAGCCCTCGCCAAACCTTTCCGCCTGCATAAACCCAACGTTTTATTTCTTCACAGGCACCCGCTCTATCACCCGCATTTAGTTTCTTAAGTAATGTTGAGCGAGCAAATGCAGTTGTTCCCACATTAAAAGCAAAGGAATATAAAGCAGCTTTGGTGTAGTCATCGAGTGGGACTTTGATTAATACATCGACTTGCTGTTGTGTCTTAATAAAATCGTTTTGTAATAACGTATCACATTCTTGTTGTGTGTATATCTTACCTTGAATAATGTCTTTGCCTGTGTGCCCATAACAAACCGTTAGAACGCCTGCCACATCACGATAAGGTTCATAATGCACACCCTCAAAATGGGCGATGACAACTAACGCGATTGCTGTTGCTCCCGCAGTTGTTAGCGCAGCTATTTTCTGTTTGAGAGACATTAAATATCCTTTGGCGCTTTCACCATTAATTCAGCAAGCCTTTTTAACGTTTCAGTCGGGTTTTGTGGATCAACATGACGAACAAGCTCTTCAAATAATTGAGTGCGTTTTCGCTGCTCTCGACGAGTCATAAAATAAGTAGCTAAACCGAGAACCATGCTAAACGCCATCCCGATAACAAATCCCCATTCATATAATGAGAGGCTGGCAAAAAATGCCGTTAAGCCTGCGGTTCCATAAGTTACATTGGTTAATTTTTCCATACGCATAGTCACCCCCTGAGGAGTGTCCGTTGATAATTAGTGTGAGAGAGTTAAAGTGAAACGATAAAAATTAGGCGGGTATTGATACTTTAAGTGCTTTTAATAAACCTTCAGGCAACTGCTCTTCAAGTGACGCATTAGAAACAATCACAAGGCCGTACATGGATATCCATGTATTCGTTTGTTGTAAGTGTCCCTGAATAAATTGCTTCGCTTTCTCTAACAAATAAACACAGCTCTCTTGTGTATTTTTGCGCCAATAAGATTCAATCGCCACCAGCAATGGGTCGCCTGCATCATTAATCTTTTGTGTGCCGATTCGATATTGCTTTTTACCTGCGGGAGATGTCGTGCAAATTAGTTGTGTCAGTTGTTGAGTTTCACCATCAGCCGTATGGATATTCGCCGTTAAAATGGCTGAAGTATTCATTTCACTGTCTGTTTCTGAGGCATAGTGAAGACTAAACTGTAATTCGCTTATCTCTTTTGACATAACATTTACCGATTTATTTTAGTTAATAAGGAGCCGACTCACAGCTCTTGTGTGAACGGTATAAGTGGGTGTTGATTCTGTGGTCGGCGTAGACGGAAAGGCTACAAGGTAACCTTATTTAATTTAGGGTTGAATATATTAATGAGAATGATTATCATTAATATATATCAAATTGACAGGTTTGATATGAATTAGTACGACATGACTTACATTGCTTCTTGCGTTTATTTTATATGCCGATATGACTCCTAGCGTATCGGCATTTTTTTATTGTGTATAAAGTATTTCCCTCACAATCAAATGTATCTGTTCAAATTTGATATAACATAGTTATAACACAAAAATAAATCTAATCTGACAGACCACTCCGTACTAAAAGCAAAGTTGCAAACATTATTGTTCACCTACTATATTAAAGACAACATTTCTGTGATTTTATACACAATAACAGCCTATGAACACATCGCTTTTACTTCATGATTTAATAAAAAAACTATCAATCAAATAAAACACAGTTTACCCAGAAAAGCCATCAATCGAACAAAATAAAAACAAACAAGTTCCTCACAGGAACTAATACATTCCACTACGGAACCAATTGTGTTATATTACCTGAACTGAAATCAATAGGAACAATTTTGTCATGTCCAGAGTAGAAAACATTACAACATATTCAAGTATTTGCTTAATCCTTTTACGTGAACTGCGAATAGAGCGAGGAACACACCAAGCCCAAGTAGCTGATTTGATAGGTAAAACACCTAGCGCATGGACGAAAATTGAAGCTGGTAAGAGTCCTCTACAGTTTGAGACTTTTGTTCGTGTCTGCTTCAGCTTTCAGATTCAGCCATCTACAGTTATGGCAACTGCAGAACGCTATGCTGCATTACTTCGCCAACACAATTGGGCTGTTCTATCTACAGATTTAAATCTTAGTGATGATTTGCTATTAAGTCGTGCGCAGGATTATTGGGGCTCTCCTGGGTTTAGAAATACTACACCTTCTGGATATGTTATGCCGTCTGTGCTTAATGGTCCGTTATATAATAACCTTAACGGAACTATCACTCTCGCATCATCTATCCGCTTTGCGCTAGACGACAGTTTCCGAGAAACTCAAATGAGTACACCACAGATTTCAAACTAACCCTTGCAATTTTTAGGTTATTTCCAGAACCAACTAAATCCTATATTAGATTTAGTTGTGTTCCCCCTCGATCACAGCCAACCAAAATCTAAGTTAATACAATTTATCCCCTGACAAAAACAATTAAGGCTACACATTATGCGTAGCCTTAATCTTATTCACGTTATCTAACCCAATTATTTTTTATCTTTATTTTCTATCGCTATTGTTTGCCGTTTTTCTTCTTCAGGCAACTCATACTCAATAGCAATAGTCAGAAGCCCACTTGATAAATCCGCTTTATCTATTTTAACATTTTTACCGAGGTCAAACTGCAATGTAAATTGCCCTTGAGATATGCCTCGGTGGAGCCATTTATCATTGTCTTCTTCTGATTTTTCTTCTTTTTTCCCTTCAATCAATAAACGACTTCCTTTCAATGAAACCGATAAGTCATTTTCTTGATATCCAGGCACACTCACCGTCAGTTCATAATGGTTATCATCAATCTGTTTCAGGTTATAAGTCTGTACAGGTGATGCAATAGGCTTACTGCCTGTTAACTGACTAAACAGGCGATCTATCTGATCAAAACGATTTGAAAGCAAGTTGTCAGATAATGTTGGGAATAATGAAAAAGGTTTAATGTTAGGCATATAACTCCTCCTTCAGTATTTAGTGAATTATGGGCGGTATCTTATTTACCCAAAATATAAATATGAACGAGCAAGTATTTTTCAAGCCCTAAAATCTAAATTTTTTATCTTTAACTAATATGAGATTGTAGATAGCAAAAAACCCCGCCGAAGCGAGGTTTTGTATATTCAACTATTTAATGCTTAACTCATTTGAGCTGTCATCACACTTTTGCAAAAGATACATTTTGCGCCGTGTGGATTGTTCACTGTGACATCAAATTGTGATGTTCTATATTGTGAACCGCTACAACAAGGGCATTTAAAATAGAGGCGAATAGTAATAGCGCCTTTAGAGAGCCACCACGTTGCCTGCTGCTGGGCCTTTCATACCATTTTCCATGGTGAATGAAACTTGTTGACCTTCAGCTAATGTTTTGAAGCTATCACTTTGGATTGCAGAGAAATGTACGAATACATCTTTGCTGCCATCAGCTGGAGTAATAAAACCAAAACCTTTACCTTCATCGAACCATTTTACTGTACCAGTCATTGTATTAGACATAGAATTTCCTTTAATTTATTTAATTTGCCATAAGGCATATGCGGTTTGTTTTGTATTTTTACTTATGGGTATTAATTAGAAGGAATTCACAATGAAGAGGTATCGAGGATAACGCTAAACGGGAACAACTTTAAACTGACTAACATAAATAGGCCTGTACTTCCAAACCAGTGACGCTATTAAGCCATAGAAAAATTCAGATAGCAAACTTTATTTTTTTGCGGTAAATCAGGTTAAGTATGCCCCTAAAAAACATAACCCCGCTATACTCACGAGGTTTTCAATAGATAATCATGTAACATTGAAATCATTATTAACACAATATATTGTGTTTTGTAATTACACAAGACTATAAATGTGGTGTTTTCTAATTATTTTATCCATGTCTAATTTTACGTTATCAACCGATAGACATCCCTCAATAAATCCTTCCGCTGTCTGCAATCGCTTAGCCACTTCGTTATGAGAAATACCGAGTTTTGAAGCCATTGAACGCAAAGGATAATTCTTCACATAGTACATAATAACCAACTGAAACAAGTAACTATTATTTACCTTTAAATGTAATACCGCTTTATTTATTTTTAAGCCATCATCATCTGAACATTGCTCTCGGCTTCGTCTTGAGCTTGGAATTAATCCTTTAAAACCTGCGGCAATTGATGAGTAATCGATACTATTTCCCTCATTAGCACACCACGCTCCCCAACGCGATAAAACTTCCTGCATATCTCTCATACAGACTTCTCCAAACCATTTGTTACCTTGTTGCCTATTAATTAATCACTTACACCTTCATCTCTCTTTCTCGTTTTAATTGCCTGACCTTCTCTCTGTATTTATCTCGTATCTGGATATAATCTTCGCGTCGCCAATGCGGAAGCTCATGAGGCCCTCGTAGCCAATCAACTAATTCTTGACCAAATTTTTCGATAAGTTTTTCCTCATACTTTTGACTTACACTGGCATTTTTATGCGTAAATCGCCCTGATCCACCATTACATGATTTACATTGCTTATATGCATTACGTTCATCAAATCTCAGCTCAGGGTGTGAACCCACAGATAAAAAATGGCCACAATCCCATTGTCCTCCATGTAAATCTGGAGGATTAGTTTCACCACAACTAATACAAGGCTCATCATGATCTCTGAGCCTGATGTATTGATTAAACGCAGTTTGAGCTTGTTTGATAAAATATGAGGTAGGTTTTACTGCTAACTTGCGGGCTTTGAGTTTGTCTCTTGCTTTGATTTCCTTTTCTCTTTGTGCCTTTTTGAGTTTTACTAACGCTTTTTCTTTTTCCTTATTCCTTTGTTTTATTGCCAGTTCTGCTCCGTGTTCTGGGCAACACCACCAAATATTACTGTATTTAGGATGAAACCATTCCTTACATATTTTACAGCGTCGTCGCCTTAGCACCTTCATTCTGTTGTCCTTTGATTTGTCCATCAGCAATTATTCCTCTTGATTTCTTTTCAAACTCATATATTCAGAATTACTGGGAATGATGATGGGAATTCCCTTCTCAATGCACCATTGTTCATGTTTCTCCATCATGTAAAGCATCCTTGCCTTATCCATCTTGCTGGTTTTTTCACGCTCACCGTTTTCATTGCGTCCTAACCAATGTCCAACAAAATATTCATGCGTTTCCTCATTAGTAATGGGCTTTGATAAAACGATTTCACCGACACCATTTTTAATATCGATAACAACGCCACGTGCACGTAACCACTCGCCTGTGGTTTCCATCCACATACGCCATGTTTTATTCATTGGTATGGTTCTTAAATCACGCCACTCGGTGATTTTGATGCGATAGCGTTTACCTGTTGTCACGATTTCGGAGAGCACTTTGAAAATACTGTTGAGATTGGATTTATGGAGACAGATATCATCTGTCACGAGGCCTCCTTTTTACTTTTATGAGTTAAAACGATTTTTCACAATACCTTTTAGGCTCTCGTTTCGGTTGAGCGCGATATGCAGCCATATATTGATCAACTGGCGTAATACTCAATCCTTGTTGATCAACATACACGGTGCCTGTTTTACCGTGTCGATTGAGCCTTAAAATCATTTCAGTCAGCGTTTCATCCGCATTATCGTGGTACACCGCATCACGATAAATGCCTAACCAATAATCACAATCTTGCTCGATTTGTCCTGTATCTCTTGAATCACTTGGTACGGGGCGTTTATCAGCCCTGTTTTCCAATCCTCGATTCAGTTGTACAAGCAACACAACCACCGTATTGAGCTCTTTCGCTAATATCTTTAGCCCCTTAGTGATTTCGCCATAGGCAATATCATTACGGTCAGCTTTTCCCGCTTGCATCAGGGTGAGGTAATCGACACCAATAAACCCAATATCACCGACTTTGCGTTTGATTTTCCGACTTTCAGAGCGAATATGCTGTAAGGACATGCCAGGTGTATCATCCACCCAAATATAGGGCTCATCTTTAAGGCGACCTATGGCATTGCAAAGCCTATCCCATTCATGCTCTTCTAACTTTTGGTAAAATTTATCTGAATTAATCTGGGTTTGTTGGGCTAATGTCCGTTCAATAAGCTGTTTGTCTGTCATTTCCATGCTGAACAGCAATACAGGCTTACCTTGTTGTGAAACATTCTTTGCCATTTCAGTGAGAACGGTTGTTTTCCCCATCTTAGGGCGAGCACCAATCACGAACAGTGAGCCTATGACAATCTGTTTTGGGCTTAATAGACGGTCAAAATCTTTAAATCCCGTTTTTAATCCTCGATGTTTCTCTGGATTATCTTGTCGATCACAAATGTCGGTAAAAACATCATCCAGCACATCATCAATTCGGCGTAACCCTGTTTTTCTCCCCATTTTTCCAAACGAAGTGGCTTCATCAAGCAAGCGTTGTGCTTGTTCAATTTTATCCGTAAAACTTAACTCACTTGGCACCATCATGAGCTTTTGAATTTCAACCGTCTTTTCAATAACAAAACGCTGTGCGGAACACTCTCGGATTTTTTTCGCATAAGCCATAATGTTAGCAATACTCGGTGTTTCTCTTGCCATCTCAGCAAGATAGGCAAAGCCACCTGATTGATTAACTCGCCCTTTTGACTCCAGACAATCCGTCACCGTCATGATGTCTATTGGCATACGTTGGGTATACATTTCTCGCAGGGTGAGATAGATAATTTGATGGTGTTGGGCATAAAAATCTTCAGGTTTTAGCAGTGAAAAAATTGATTGCGCATTATCACTTTGCGGGTCAAGCAGGAGTCCTCCAATCACATTTTGTTCCGCCATTAAATTATTCGGAACTTGGTTCATCACAGTGCTCCCTCCCTTGTTTTGAGTACCGTTTCAGGTCTGAGTAAATAATCAAAATTTGCTCGCCAACCTCGATTATTTTCACCGAAATACCAAGCACTCGCCGTTTCCATAAAATAATCAAAATAATTTTTAGCTGATTCAACTGTGGGTTCTTTGAGCTCTTTCAGGAATTTGGATATTGCTCGTTTGCGTTTGTCATTCAGTGATTCGGCATTGGGTAATCTATCCCCTGCCGATTCGTTGAAGGCTTGCATAATTTCCTGATAAGGAATGTTAGCTTGCCGATTAATTGAAATCTGCTTTGCAGGTTTCGAGTCGTCAGACGATAATTTTTTAGGGTTAATTGACTGGTTAAAAGACTGACTGGTTCTGGGTAAAAATTTTTGACTACCCCCTAGTCCAACCGTTTGACTACCGTGGTCAAATTCTTTGACTACCTCTGGTACAGAATTTTGACTAGGGGGTACTGTATTTTGACTACCGTCATCAAGAGATTTAGCCTCCAAATCCAGAATATATAAATTGGAAGTATGCCCCTTATCTGTTTTTCGCGTAACTTTACGAACAAACCCTTTTTTACATAAACTTTTAATGTGGTTTATCGCACTTTGACGGCTAATTTCGCAATGACGTGCAATAGTCTCATAAGAAGGAAAGCACTCACCTTTATCATTGGCATTATCGGCAAGTTTCAGTAGCACCATTTTTTGTGCTGTACTCCCCACCTGTAATTGCATGGCTTTTGCCATTAGAAGCATACTCATTTTCGCTCTCCTAATAACTTATCCCGATGTGCTTTCCTTAGTTTTGCGTCTTTCAATGCTTCCTTTAAACGCTGACAACCTAGTGGGGTTATTTCTTGTAATAACCTATTTTCCATGATGTTTTTATGCTCATCACAGCCATTAAATTCATGATTTATTCTTTGTCTCATGGTATAATTTCTCCATTCCAAAGCTGTATCAAAAAAGGGAAACCGAAGTTTCCCCTTGTGATAAAAACTGGATGTTGATACAGTATATTTGTACGTTAAATGGTGAATTCCATTGAACAACACGCCTCGTTTGTTGCCGCAATCGAGGCGTTTTCTTTTATTTTCATTTGAGAAAGTTCACCCATTTGTTTCCACAAAAATCGGTACTCTTCTTCTGAGATTTTTCGTTCTCCTTCCATCACAAAATCAATAATTCCCGATGCAACAAGTGTTTCGCATATTTCAGGGTATTTTTCAGTTCGACGTAGGATTGTTGAATCATGAACACCTAAAGTTCTAGCCACAGCAGATTGAGTTTTATTTCTCAATGCTTGCAATGCTGAAGCTATTAGGTGATTAGAGATAAATTGATTAAATTGTTTGCGTGTATTTGCGCATTCCATTGTTTAAAGTCCTTATGAGTTAACTAAGGGACAATAATGATCCGTGGCTCGTTCCGTATGAGTTGATATTGGGGGAAAAGTTGTCGCTTTATCAGCGACTCCGTAGCAGTCAAAAACTGCGATTGTTAAAGAGCGAATAAAACTATACAGTTTCTAATTCAGGCCAAATTTTATACCAATCGTCTGGCCTTAAATCTCTGCGTGTAACTGCACCATTTGTTGCTATTTCAATTTCAACACAACGTTTAGGAGAAATAGCACTAACACCAGATGCCATTTGAGAAAGGAAAGACTTCGAAACACCCAATTGGTCAGCTAATTCTTTAGCTCCCCCCCACTCAAGTGAATCTATATATTTTTTTAACTCCATATTTATTCTCCATAAGTTTCAAACATGGAGTTTATTAAACACTAAACCAAACGTCAAGTATTTGCTTGTTTAGTCATTACTAATCAAAATAAAGATATGGAAATAAAAAAATTAAGACAAATAAAACTCTCACAGTGGTTTAAAGGTAAAACCCTGCCCACTAAAGAGAAAAGCTATATATCTCAACTGATGAGTGGTAAATCATCGTTTGGAGAGAAGGCTGCTCGTCGTCTAGAAAGAGACTATGGGATGCCTATTGGTTATCTGGATACCCAAGATATTCAGGATGATGAGGTTGAATTCATAGGTAGAATACCATCAGGTTTAGTCAAAGTACGTGGCGAAGCATTTCTAGGTGTCGATGGTGCTGTTGATATGATTGAAGCCCATAGTGGATGGTTAAAAATATACAGTGATGATGTTGATGCATACGGGCTTAAAGTTAAAGGTGACAGCATGTGGCCTCGCATTCAATCAGGTGAGTATGTTGTCGTTGAACCGAATACATCAGTAAAAACAGGTGACGAGGTATTTGTACGTACGATTGATGGTCACAATATGATAAAAATCTTTAATAAAACTAGAGATGGAGACTATCAATTCACCAGTATCAACAACTCACATAAACCAATAACGTTATCACCAGATCAAGTAGATACAATTCATTATGTCGCAGCTATAGTTAAACCTATCAAGTTTATTGATATCTGCGAAAAAACAGGTAAAGCATTTTTCCCAACAGTCTAACAACACGTTTTAGGTGTAGATAAATTCGAGATTTTGATTAATGCAAAATAATAATCAATTAGAAGTCACAGAGGCTATTCGCCAAATGGACGCTGGCTCTACAAAACCTATTTTATGCTCTTGTGATGATGGAAATCTTTACGTTATAAAAAGCAATGCATCTGTATCAAGAAGAGAATTAATTCATGAATATGTGGCATCAGCTATAGCAAAGAAAATCAATTTGCCGATCCCTGATTTTGCTATCGTATATGTTCCAAGTGACATTGTTGATTTTTTACCTCCTGATCTAAAAGGAAAGCTTTCCTGTGGATATGCATTCGCTTCTCAATTTATCGAGGACTCAGCTAGTATTACATTTACATTGGCTCACCAACTTATTGACATACAAAAACAAAAAGAAATATACCTATTTGATAGATTGATAAATAACTCAGACAGGTCGCTTACCAAACTTGGTGGTAATGTAAATATTATTTATAACGTAAAAAAACAAAGCTATTATTTAATAGACCATAATCTTGCATTTGATCCAAACTGCAACATAGACATGTTTGAATTCCATGTATTCTCACCAAAAAACAGGAGTTGGCAATATGACATGTTCGATGCAATATCCAATGAAGAATTAATAGAATGTATTAACTCTTCATGCGATGATGCACTAGAGGAAATACCAACTGAATGGGTTGATGATGAGTTATCCAAAAATAGTATTTCTAACAATATATTACATACCGTAGCTAGAGGAAGAAGTAGTGAGTTTAGGAGTACAATAATATGAAAATACCATTACTTTACAGCATCATAAGATATGCTCCATACGCAGAAACTGAAGAATTTGCGAATGTAGGTGTGGTTATTTGCTCTCCGAAAACCAACGAACTTCATTTTAGTTTGACGAAGTCTAACGATGCTAGAATACAGAATTTTTTTAGAGATGACTCTATCTTTAAAGTGGTTAAACCATTAATAGAAAATGAATTAAACGTAGCATCAGATATTGCATCTAACTTTAATTCTGCTGAAGGATTAAGAGACTTCTTTTTTAACTTAACCGAAAAGCGTGAGTCTATTTTTTGTTATAGCCCTGTTCGTGTATTAATGGCTCACAATGCAAATGAAGAGCTTGATAGGCTATACAGCAAATTTATTAAACAAACAGGCAATACAAAAGAGCGCAGAGAAGACATCTTAGCCGCAGAATTAAGACATAGATTCCAAGTTCACAGCGAGCTAAAAGGCGCATTTAAAAAAATCAGATTAGGGGGAGAGCTCACTAGTTTTGAAATGCCACTAGTAGCAGAGACAAGTGCAAAAGAGATTCTTTGTGCCATAAAGCCACTTGCATTCAACCAAATTGAGCCAAGCAAAATGCTTGAGCATTGTGATAAGTGGGTAGCTAGAATAAGACGAGCTGTTGATGAGAAAATACTGACATTCAATAATGTACTATTCACTATTGACCACAAAGTCAAATTAAAAACCCCAGAGTCAAAGGCTATTGATGAAATTAGGTACACCCTAGATAAATATAAGATAACTCACTTTGAAGCTAAAGATAAAGATTCAGCAATTAAGTTTGCTAAGCAAAAATTAGCCTGACTCTAGCCTTCCTTCTGAGAAGGCTTTTTTGTGCCTCTCTCCTCAAAATAAATGTTCGACATTACAACCTGCGATTTTTCACAAATAAATTTACTTAACATTCATAGTGTTGTTAATTATTAACTAAATCATGTTTAGTAAATACTTGACCTAAATTTTAGTATTTAATAAACTAAGCACATCAACGGAACACAGCACGTTGAAGTTCTTTAACAACGATGGTAGCGAGCTGTGTATTAGCTATCAAAACGGCGACGCTGATAAAGCGTCAACCTTCTCAGAAGGTTTTCGGATTGGTGTTTCATTATTTTATCACCAATCACTAAAGCCAACTGTTTGGAGGATATATGGCAACTATAAAAGTGAAGAAATCACGCAAACCAGACTTTTTACGTGGTAACTCTGCAAATAGACGTCATGCCAGACGGAAAGTCGAAGCCATTGCAATTAGAGATATTGAGATGCAACTAGACTCAATATTTCAACTAGAAACTAAAAAATTAAACCGCGTTGAAAAGACACTATCGCTAAGCCACATTCCTGTGACTAGAAATATTGAACCTAAGTATCAATCATCACCTGATAACTGTTGTTTACCAAACATAGTTATGTTTTCGAGTGTTAGAACAAAAAAATCAAAGGACAAATTTTGTGTCACTGCAAGATAAATTAGAAACCACCTTATATTGGATGATCAGTATATCAAATTAATTGAATGATTGACTTTCATCTCATATTTTATATGAAGGAGATACTATAATCTAAGCTATTTTATTCTAACGATGTGGTTCAATAATGAAAAAAAATATTCTCGACATAATTAATAGTGCCAATAGTGTTTTAGAGTACACTACATCTATATTAGAATCATTAAATGAAAACTTAGCAAAACTTAATTCCTCAATTGAAGCATTCAGTTTGAAACGAGCTCATAACCGACCAATAGAATATGAGATAAAAAATATTAAATGTTTACTCAAATCAAATGAGCTTAACAAACAACAATTACCTCAATATATGAAAACATTGTCGGATATAAAATCCTTTAAAAAGGAATTTGAAGATTTGGATAAAGATGTAAAAAAAATATATTTAGAAATGATACCAAAAGCTAACTCAATAGATGATGAAATATTAATTATTGAAAAAGAAATTTCAATTTTGAGCAGTAACATCCTTACTGACTCTGAGGTAAATATACTTATTGATAAAATTATAGAATTAAAAAAATTACTTAAAGAGTAATATTTCCATAACTTTTATCATCTTAATTATCAAAACATCATAAATGGAAAATAAAAATGACTCAACAAGATACTTCTGTCGTTATTAACGTCAAATTAACTTTAAATCACATTGAAAATAAACCACATCGAGTAGAAGTAAACACTCAAATAAATGCTTCAGATGAAATCCCTGAGTTAGCTATATTACTAAGCGACTTCTCAGATAATTTGATTGGAGAAAATGCGATAAAAACGGCATTAAAAAAAGCCGTTTTAAATACCTTAGTAAACAAAGTTAAACATTAATAAAAATATTTCCCTCTCGTCTAAATCTTTTTTCGCCAACACCAGAATATCAATCATTACCACTATCACTTAATTAGTGAGGATTTTGCACATCCAGAGGTAAACATGAACATTGATAAATACACACTTTGTTTAGCCCAAAGCCAAGCAGGGATCGCCCATTTTCTCAAAGATGAACATGGATGGAATAAGGCCAATCAGACATTAAAACTGGCTTATGGCATAAAACATCAATACAACGCAAAGGTATGCAAAAAAATAAATATCCCGATGAATAGGCTCTATGGATAGAGGTAATTTTTTGTGAATAATTTTAATAATCAAATATACCCAAATGATAAATACCCTCGACTAAGTTCACCTACTCCGAAAAGGAATTTCAAAGAAGCTCTCGCTCATGCAATAGCTATTATTGAAGGAGAACTACCTAGCAATTCGCCTAGCATAGCTGAACAGCGACTCGCTATGACGCTTTGGTATATGAATTTAGATGCATCCAAGAATCATCCTCCTCTTCCTGAGCATATTCAAGCCCAACGAGATTCAAAAAGGACATATACGCCTAGTAATAAATTTGAAGTCGATTACTACGGAAGTGATCGCCGTCAAGGTCAATATTTAGGGGATTAATATGACTGCTGTATACAAAGCTATTAGTAATGTTGCTAGAGAAATGGCTGAAACGGGCATTAAAAAAGGAAGTGTAAACCAGCAACAAGGATTTATGTTCAGAGGAATTGACGCTGTATATAATGCCCTCGCTCCTGCTCTAGTTAAGCATGGATTGCTTATTCTTCCACGGATCATTGAACGTACCGTCACGGAAAGACAAACACAAAGAGGTGGCTTGTTATTCTATGTCGTAGTGAAAGCTGAGTTTGAATTTGTTTCTGTTGAAGACGGAAGCAAACACACGGTTGTGACTTATGGTGAAGCAATGGATAGCGGAGACAAAGCCACAAATAAAGCCATGTCTATTGCATATAAATACGCAGCTTTCCAAACATTTTGTATACCAACCGAAGAAACGGCAATCGATGCTGATGCAGAAGTCCACAATGTAGCACCGAGAACACCAGATCAAATATTGAAAGATTTTACTAATTCAGCAATGGCTATTACAGATCTCAATATTTTGAAAAAAGAATTTGGTGAAACATGGAAGTTACTCAGGAAAACGCCTGAACAATCAAAAGCAAAGGAAGTATATAACATCAGAAAATCAGAATTGGAGGCGATGTAATGGCAAGTAAAGGTGTAAACAAAGTCTTATTGATAGGACATCTAGGTCAAGATCCTGAAATGCGTTACCTCCCAAATGGCGATGCAGTTACTAATATTACATTAGCCACCAGCGATTCATGGAAAGATAAACAATCAGGTGAAACCAAGGAACGTGTTGAATGGCATAGAGTTGTGATATTTGGAAAGCTCGCCGAAATTGCTGGCGAATATCTGCGTAAAGGTTCACAAGTCTATATCGAAGGTCAATTACAAACACGTAAATGGCAAGATCAAAATGGACAAGACAGATACAGCACGGAAGTTGTAGTGAATATTAATGGCTCAATGCAAATTTTAGGTAACAACAATCAGGCAGGTAGCCAGAAATCACAACCATCACCTCATCAACACGGATGGAGCCCACAACAATCTCCTAAACATAATGAACCCCCAATGGACTTTGATGATGATATTCCTTTTGCGCCGATTGGATTACCTTATCCTCGTATCGCTATTCATATTATTTAAAATACTGCTTAACGGATTACGCTAATTAATATTTATTTAAACTGAGTATAAATAACGTGGAGAGAAAATATGTCAAGAATGGTGACTCTTGAAGCGTGGGCAAGGTTGGAATTTGGAGATGCCTCTCCTTGCATGACGGTATTACAAAAATACGCAAAGAATAACCTTATTGCACCACCTGCAATGAAAGTGGGCCGCAAGTGGATGGTTGATAGAGAAGCTCGTTATGTGGGTTATCTGTCTCTCCCCCAAATTCCTACTAAATCAACGGAACGACTTAAGAGGATAATTACCGATGGCTGCCCGACCACGAACCCATAAAATTATCATCCCTAATCTATATAGAAAGCTAGATAAACGTAACGGCAAAATTTATTGGCAATATAAACATCCCATCACCGGTAAATTTCATAGCTTAGGCACCGACGAGCAAGAAGCGAGAGAAACCGCCATTCAAGCCAATACAATTATTGCTGAACAACATACTCGACAGTTATTAAGTATTAATGAACGGTTATCAAAAATTAAGACAAACAAGTCTGAAATATCTGTCGATATATGGATGGATAAATATCTAGATATTCAAAAAGAAAGATTAGATATCGGTGAATTAAAAATTAATTCTTATCGACAAAAAATGAAACCCATTAATTTATTCCGTCAGTATTGTGGTACGAAAATATTAAAAGAGATAACCGCATTAGATATCGCTGAAATAATAGATTCCATCAAAGTATTAGGACATTCAAGAATGGCTCAAGTCGTTCGCATGGTGCTTATTGATGTATTTAAAGAAGCTCAACATGCAGGCTATGTTCCGCCTGGTTACAATCCTGCGAAAGCAACTAAACAACCACGAAACAGAGTGAAAAGAGAACGCATGACATTGGACGAATGGCGCACTATTTACCAGCAAGCTAAAAACCACCCTCCTTACCTGCAATGTGGCATGTTATTGGCTTTAACCACAGGTCAGCGGATCGGTGATATCTGTAAAATGAAATTCTCTGATATTTGGGATGACATGTTGCATATACAGCAAGAAAAAACGGGGAGTAAGTTGGCCATCCCTCTTTCACTAAAATGTGAGGCTATCAATCTCTCCTTAAGAGATGTTGTTGCTCAATGTCGTGATGCGGTTGTGAGTAAATATCTAGTGCATTATCGGCATACCACCGCACAAGCGAAACGAGGCGAACAAGTCACACCAAATACATTAACCACAACGTTTAAAAAAGCGCGAGATAAATGTGGGTTAACTTGGGAAAAAGGTACGGCACCAACTTTCCATGAACAGCGATCTTTATCTGAGCGACTTTATCGAGAACAAGGAATTAATACACAAAAATTATTGGGTCATAAAACACAAAATATGACTGATAAATACCACGACGATAGAGGTAAAGAATGGCAAATTATTGCTGTTTAATTGAACAGTTTTGGGGAAGAGTTTTGGGGATATTTTGGGGAAGAATTTTATAGTACAAAAAATAAACGGGAACTAATAAGCTCCCGTTAACTATTTATCAAATCAACAATTACATGTGTTTGATAATCGCGTCACCAAACTCGCTACATTTCAGCAGTTTAGCGCCTTCTAACTGACGTTCGAAATCATAAGTTACAGTCTTAGCGGCAATTGCGCCTTCCATACCTTTAATGATTAAGTCAGCAGCTTCTGTCCAACCCATGTGGCGTAACATCATTTCTGCGGAAAGAATGATCGAACCTGGGTTAACTTTGTCTTGGCCTGCATATTTTGGTGCTGTGCCGTGTGTTGCTTCAAACAATGCACACTCATCACCAATATTTGCACCTGGTGCGATACCAATACCACCTACTTGAGCTGCTAATGCATCAGAAATATAGTCGCCATTTAGGTTCATACATGCGATAACATCATACTCTGCTGGGCGTAACAGAATTTGTTGTAAAAATGCGTCAGCGATAACGTCTTTAACGATGATCTCTTTACCTGATTTTGGATTCTTGATTTTGACCCAAGGACCGCCATCTAATAATTCACCACCGAACTCCTCGCGAGCTAACTCATAACCCCAGTCTTTAAAGGCACCTTCGGTAAATTTCATAATATTACCTTTGTGTACCAATGTGACTGAATCGCGATCATTATCAATAGCATATTCAATTGCTGCACGAACTAAACGCTTAGTACCTTCTTCTGAACAAGGCTTAATACCAATACCGCAATCTTGTGGGAAGCGGATTTTAGTAACACCCATTTCAGTTTGCAGGAATTTAATCACTTTATCTGCTTCTGCTGAGCCCGCTTTCCACTCAATACCGGCATAAATATCTTCTGAGTTTTCACGGAAGATAACCATATCGGTTAGTTCTGGCTGTTTAACTGGGCTTGGAGTGCCTTTGTAATAACGTACTGGGCGTAGGCAAATATAGAGGTCAAGTTGTTGGCGTAATGCAACATTTAATGAACGGATACCACCGCCAACTGGCGTAGTAAGAGGACCTTTAATAGAAACTCGATATTCGCGGATAAGATCTAAGGTTTCTTCTGGTAACCAAACATCTTTACCATATACCTGCGTTGATTTTTCACCGGTGTAGACTTCCATCCACTCAATCTTACGTTCTTTGCCGTAAGCTTTCTCAACTGCGGCATCAACAACTTTTAACATTGCTGGCGTAACATCGATACCGATACCATCCCCTTCGATATAAGGGATAACCGGATTATTTGGAACAACAAGCTTACCTTTAGCATCTAGTGTAATTTTAGCGCCATTAGCCGGAACAACTACTTTGCTTTCCATTTACCTCTCCTTTCATGTAAGCGCACGCTTTGTTAATTTTTTGTAAGAGACCTGTCAATACTACTTGATTATTCAGCTAACGCCAATCGCTTCTCTTTTAAGGTATAATCAATCTCCCATTTTTTACAAAAATTAACTATGGCAAATCAACTTAAAAATAGCGCTAAATCGAGAAAACATCACACGCTACTCGCACAAAGAAAACCAGTGCGCCCAAGAGGTGAGCGTAAAGTCGTTATCTTCAACAAGCCCTTCGATGTTCTTGTGCAATTTACAGACGAAAATGGCAGAAAAACACTAAAAGATTTTATTCCTATTCGTGATATTTATGCGGCAGGACGTTTAGATAGAGATAGTGAAGGACTTTTAGTCTTAACAAATGATGGGAAGCTACAAGCACAATTAACACAACCGGGTAAAAAAACAGGAAAAATCTACTATGCTCAGGTTGAAGGCATTCCAAGTGCAGCCTCATTACAACAATTTAGAAATGGATTAGAGCTTAAAGATGGCAAAACATTACCTGCACAAGTCGAAATAGTTGAACAACCTGAATGGCTATGGGAGAGAAATCCGCCTATTAGAGAACGTCAAACTATCCCGACAACTTGGTTAAAAATAACGTTATTTGAAGGTAAAAACCGTCAAGTGAGACGAATGACGGCGCATATCGGTTATCCAACATTGCGTTTGATCCGCTTTAGTATGGGAAATATTACATTGGATAATTTATTACCCGGTGAATGGAAGGAGATTGATTTTGTTTAAACCTAATGTGACTGTCGCGTGTATCGTTCATGCAAAAAATAAGTTCCTCGTTGTTGAAGAAACGGTCAATGGAAAAGCAACGTGGAATCAACCCGCTGGACACCTTGAAGCCAATGAAACACTTATTCAGGCGGTTCAACGTGAATTATGGGAAGAAACAGGGTTAACACTTCCTGTTCAACATTTTCTAAAATTACACCAATGGATTGCGCCTGATAAAACACCTTTTCTGCGTTTTCTTTTTCTTATTGAAGCGCAAGAGCAATATGAAACTCAGCCTCATGATAGTGATATTGATTGTTGTCACTGGGTCAGTGCCGATGAAATTATTCATTGCCAACAATTACGTTCACCTTTAGTCAGAGAAAGCCTGCTATGTTATCAACAAGGTGAACGTTATCCTCTATCTCTATTAAGCAGTTTTGGTGTTCCTTTTAATTAAATAATATTAAAGGAAAAACAAAGCATCAAAAACAGAGTAAGACATGATGCACCTGTGTCAGTGATATGGTAAAGTATGGCGCTTATTTTTTCGCAGTGAGATCCAGTCATGTCAGATAACAGCCAAAAAAAAGTCATCGTAGGAATGTCCGGTGGCGTAGATTCATCCGTCTCAGCCTATCTTCTTAAGGAACAGGGATATCAGGTCGTTGGTCTGTTTATGAAGAACTGGGAAGAAGACGACGATACAGAATATTGCTCAGCATCTACCGATCTTGCTGATGCGCAAGCTGTGTGCGATAAACTTGGCATTGAGCTTTATACCATCAATTTTGCCGCTGAATATTGGGATAATGTTTTCGAACATTTTTTATCTGAATATAAAGCAGGTCGTACCCCTAACCCCGATATTCTTTGCAATAAAGAAATAAAATTTAAAGCATTTTTAGAATATGCAGCGGAAGATTTGGGTGCTGACTATATCGCAACAGGTCACTATGTTCGTCGTCGTGATGTTGATGGCAAAAGCCAATTGCTTCGCGGTGTTGATAACAACAAAGACCAAAGCTACTTTTTATATACGTTAAGTCACGAGCAAATTGCACAAAGCCTTTTCCCTGTGGGTGAAATGGAAAAACCTGAAGTGAGAAAAATTGCTGAAAAACTTGATTTAGCGACAGCAAAGAAAAAAGACTCAACAGGTATTTGTTTTATTGGTGAACGTAAATTTACCGATTTCTTATCGCGTTATTTACCTGCTAAACCTGGTCCTATCATCACGGTTGATGGAGAAACCATTGGTGAACACCAAGGGTTGATGTATCACACATTAGGTCAACGTAAAGGGTTAGGTATTGGTGGAACGAAAGACGGTGGCGATGACCCTTGGTATGTTGTTGATAAAGATGTTGAAAACAATATTCTTATCGTTGCTCAAGGTCATGAACACCCAAGATTGATGTCTGTAGGTTTGATTGCTCAACAATTACATTGGGTATCAAGGGAACCTATTACTGAGGCTTTCCGCTGTACTGTTAAAACACGATATCGCCAACCTGATATTGCGTGTACAGTAACACCATTAGGTGAAGATAAAATTGAAGTCCACTTTGATTATCCTGTTGCAGCAGTTACTCCGGGACAATCAGCCGTCTTTTATCAAGACGAAGTCTGTTTAGGTGGCGGTATCATTGAAACCCGTATTCAGGAGTAGACGTGGCTAAAGATTTTCGTGATATAACACTTGCATTGGCAGGCATCTGCCAAGCAAGTCGTCTTGTTCAACAAGTTGCTTACCAAGGTAATGCGAACGAGAATGATGTTGAAGTAATGGTTAACAGTGTTTTTAATCTCAATCCGACTTCAACACTTGATGTTTATGGTAACCAAATCAGTCACCTAAAATTAGGCTTTCAAACATTGAAAGCCATTCATCAGGCGGTGAGAAGAGAAAAGTTAACGCTTGAGTTAATGACTTACCAACAAGGTTTAATCAACCTAGAGCGTATTATCAGCAAAAATGATAATTACAGCTCACATTTATCACAAAAAATTTCTCAATTAGAGCGCCAAAAAAGTTATTTTGAACCCATGTCCGAAGGTGTATTTAATGCCCTTGCTGGCGTTTATGTTGATGCAGTTAGCCCTGTCGGCTCTCGCATTCAGGTTCATGGCTCGATTGATCTATTAAATACCCCTATTATTCAAGCTAAAGTTAGAGCGTTATTACTGACTGGCATTCGAAGTGCGGTGCTCTGGCGTCAAGTCGGTGGTCGTCGTTTTGATTTTTTACTGCATCAAAAGGCTATCCTACGACAAGCTGATGATTTTCTCGCTCAATGTTAATACTTTAAATTCAACCTGGGAGTTGCCAACAATGGAATTATCTTCGCTGACAGCGATTTCACCGATTGACGGTCGTTACGGAAGTAAAACCTCGTCGTTACGTTCTATTTTTAGTGAATTCGGTCTTCTGAAATTCCGTGTACAGGTAGAAGTTCGCTGGCTACAAAAGCTGGCATCTTGCGCCGACATTAAAGAAGTTCCAGCCTTTGAAAAAAACGCAAACGATTACCTTGATGCGATTGTTGCTAACTTCAATGAAGAAGATGCAGCACGCATTAAAACTATCGAACGTACCACTAACCATGATGTAAAAGCCGTAGAATATTTCTTAAAAGAAAAAGTGGCGACTATCCCTGCTTTACATCAGGTTTCTGAATTTATTCACTTCGCTTGTACATCTGAAGACATTAATAACCTGTCTCATGCCATTATGCTGGAAACAGCACGCCAAGAGATCTTACTGCCTGCATGGCGTGAAATTATTGATACCATTAGCAAAATGGCTCAAGAATACCGTGATTTACCATTGCTTTCTCGCACACATGGTCAACCAGCAACACCATCTACAATTGGCAAAGAGTTTGCTAACGTTGCCTACCGTATGGAGCGCCAATATCGCCAACTAACACAAGTTGAGATCTTAGGTAAAATCAATGGTGCAGTAGGTAACTACAATGCACACTTAGCTGCATATCCTGAAGTAAACTGGCATCAATTTAGTGAAGAATTTGTAACTTCATTGGGTATTACATGGAACCCATACACAACTCAAATTGAACCACACGATTATATTGCAGAGCTTTTTGATTGTATTAGTCGCTTCAACACTATCTTGATCGATTTCGACCGCGATATTTGGGGTTACGTAGCACTAAACCACTTCAAGCAAAAAACAATTGCAGGTGAAATTGGTTCATCAACCATGCCTCATAAAGTGAATCCAATTGACTTTGAAAACTCTGAAGGCAACTTAGGGTTAGCAAATGCAGTAATGGGACACCTTTCTAGCAAGCTACCCGTTTCACGTTGGCAACGTGACTTAACAGACTCAACGGTACTGCGTAATTTAGGTGTTGGGATGGGTTATGCGCTGATTGCTTATCAATCAACCATGAAAGGTCTTAATAAACTTGAAGTGAATGAAAACCACCTTCGTGAAGAATTAGACTGTAACTGGGAAGTATTAGCCGAGCCAATTCAGACTGTAATGCGTCGTTATGGCATTGAAAAACCTTACGAAAAGCTAAAAGAGCTTACTCGCGGCAAACGCATCACTGAACAAGATATGGCAGTTTTCATTGATGGTTTAGAACTACCAGAAGATGAAAAAACGCGCTTAAAAGCAATGAAACCTGAAAGCTATATTGGTTTTGCCACTCAACTTGTTGATAAATTAAACTAATTTATCTTTCTAAAAAGGCAGATAATCTCTGCCTTTTTTTATATCAAAAAATTAGAAAACTCTCTGTAACTTAAACACTTTACCCGCTACGGTATTTTTTAAGTGATAGATTGACTATGATAACAATATATTTTTTATCTTATAGGATGACATTCATTTCCTATATTTATTTTACAACAGTGAATTTTTGCTGATTGTACTCAAGGTGGGATAATGCGGATCTTAATTATTGAAGATAATATTTTACTTCGCCATCATTTATCTGTGCAATTTCGTGATGCTGGGCATCAGGTTGATGCAGCAGAAGATGCCAAAGAAGCAGATAATTTTATTGCAGAAGGTACACCTGATGTTGCCATTGTGGACTTAGGATTGCCAGATGAAGATGGCATTAGCCTTATTCGTAGATGGCGGGATAATAATATTACCCTGCCAATAATGGTATTAACTGCGCGCGAAAGTTGGCAAGAAAAAGTTTCAGCGTTAAATGCGGGCGCTGATGATTATGTGACAAAACCCTTTCATTTTGAGGAAATTGTCGCACGTATTCAGGCATTAATGCGAAGAAACATGGGAATTGCTTCACAAACACTCGCCATTGAACCTTTTGAGTTGGATTTATCACGTAAAGAGTTCATGATTTCAGGAGAGCAAATTAAGTTAACTGCATTTGAATATACGATTTTAGAAACATTAATGCGCAATCAAAATAAAGTTGTCAGTAAAGATGCATTAATGCGCCAGCTATATCCTGATGCTGAACTCAAAGAAAGCCATACTATTGATGTACTTATGGGGCGACTACGTAAAAAAATCTTAGAAAAATATCCTGATGATGTGGTGGTTACCGTACGTGGACAAGGCTATCGTTTCGATATGAAACCTTAATATGCAAAAAAAACAGCGCTCCCCACTCTCATTACGAACACGCTTTTTACTTGCTACTAGTGCCATTATTTTGGCACTCACACTCTCATATGGGTTAGTAGCAATTGTGGGTTCGATTGTGAGTATAGATAAAACCACATTTATGCTAATGCGTAGCCAAAGCAATCTTTATTACAGCTTAACGCAGTGGAATAAGGGAAAGCTGAACATTGAATTTCCAACTAATCTCAATAATAACAACACCTCACTGGTGATCATTTTTGATGATAAAGGCGATGTATTATGGATGCCTCCCGATCTCCCCAAAGCCATTCCCGATAGCATTAAACATAAATGGCGTCATGAAGAAGGCTTATTTGAGATCTCAGTTGATATCAAAACAACACGGTTAATGTTAAAGCAGTTACCGCAATATCGTGTTTATCTCAAACGTCTTGAGGAATACTCTAGTAATGAATTTTTGACTCACTCAGTTGTGATTAATCATTATCCTGCAGCTGATAATATGCCTTATATGGCGATCGCGGTTATCGATCCTATTCCTCAACGTATGCAAAAAGTCAGTCAAGTTTGGGATTGGTTCTTATATATCATTCTTGCAAATTTATTTTTGGTTGTACCCTTAATTTGGTTGGCTGCACATTGGAGTTTAAGACCGATAAAACAAGTTATTGAACAAATTAGTGCATTAGAAAAAGGGACTCGCAATGATTTGGATGAAAACCCGCCAACCGAGCTAAAAGGCTTAGTCCGAAATTTAAATGTGTTATTGCGTAATGAACGTAGTCGTTATAGTAAATATCGCACAAGTTTATCTGATCTTACCCACAGCCTAAAAACACCACTTGCCGTGTTGCAATCAACATTACGCTCTTTACGTTCGGGCAAACAGATGACGATAGAGCAAGCTGAACCTATCATGCTCGATCAAATAGAACGAATTTCGCAACAAGTCGGTTATTATCTGCACCGAGCATCCATCCATGGTGATCACGATATTACCACGCGAAAACTTCATTCACTGTCAGGATTGCTAGATAATCTTTGCAGTGCATTGAGTAAAGTTTATCAGTCAAAAGGAATTGATTTAACACTCAATGTTTCACCTGAAATCATGTGGTTAGGTGAGAAAAATGATTTTATGGAAGTGATGGGTAATATTCTTGATAACGCCTGTAAATACTGCTTAGAATTTGTTGAAATCAATGTTAGCAATAATGAAAGTAGTATAATGATTATTGTTGATGATGACGGCCCAGGAGTCAGCCCTGAAAAAAGAGAGACCATTTTCCAACGAGGAACAAGAGCAGATACTCTGCGTCCTGGGCAAGGCTTAGGATTATCTATCGCGGTGGATATTATTGAACAATATAGTGGTGAAATTACTATTACCGATAGCCCGTTAGGAGGCGCTCGTATCACTGTGACATTTGCTGAGCAACAACTCACTACAGAACGCGAATAACCCTTATTTATAAAAAAAACCTCTCTTTTTAAAGTTATCGCCAAATATACGGCGTTATGTATGATATCTGTTCAGTTATTATCGAGTTACTCGCTATTACTCACATTGCTCAAAGGAATGTTTAGCAGGAAGTTAGAATTCATTATACTATGGCTTCAGGCTTCCCGAATTCAGGATATACACAATGGACTATAAACTTAATTTAGATTGGCAATCATTCCTCGAAAGCCATTGGCAAAAACGCCCTTTATTAATTAAAAACGGCTTCTCTCGTTTTGTTGATCCTTTATCTCCTGACGAACTTGCTGGTCTTGCAATGGAAGATGAAGTAGATAGCCGTCTTGTTAGCTGTCAAGACGGACAATGGGGAGTCAAACACGGGCCTTTCGAGCACTTTGAAGGACTTGGTGATAAAGATTGGTCTTTACTTGTACAAGCCGTCGATCACTGGCATTTTCCTAGTGCGGCATTAATGAAGCCATTTCGTGTGTTACCCGATTGGCGCATTGATGATTTAATGATCTCTTATTCTGTTCCCGGTGGTGGTGTAGGCCCACATCTTGATCAATATGATGTCTTTATTATTCAGGGACAAGGCCGTCGTCGTTGGCGTGTGGGTGAAAAAATCCCAATGAAACAACACTGCCCTCACCCTGATCTGCTTCAAGTTGATCCTTTTGAAGCAATTATTGATGAAGAATTAGAGCCGGGCGATATTCTTTATATCCCACCTGGATTCCCACATGAAGGCTATGCGATTGAAGAATCGCTAAACTATTCTGTTGGTTTCAGATCACCTAATGCTCGTGAACTTTTCAGTGGTTTCGCTGACTATGTGTTAGCAAATGATTTAGGTAGCTATCGTTATAGCGATCCTGATCTAACTCCGCGTGAGAATCCAGCATTAGTGCAACATCAAGAGTTAAATAAACTTCATGACATGATGGAAGATCTACTTGCTCAACCAGAAGTATTCCGTCATTGGTTTGGTGAGTTTATTTCTCAATCTCGCCATGAGCTTGATCTTGCAGTGCCAGAACCTTTATATGAAAACGCAGAAATTCATGATTTGCTGCAACAAGGCGAACAACTTCACCGCTTAAATGGTCTTCGTGCGCTACGTGTTGGTGATAGCTGTTTTGTTAATGGCGAGTTGATAGATACTGATTATATCGAAGCTGCTGATGCGCTTTGTCAATATGATTATATTGATAAACAACACTTAGGTGATGCATTAACCGATCCAAAATTTGTACGTTTATTAACACACTTGGTAAACCAAGGTTATTGGTATTTTGAAGATTAATTATCAATGATAAGTTATAAAGCCCTGACATATTATTGCAGGGCTTTTTTATTACTAGAAATATTAAAATAAGTCTTATTTTAATATCTAACGAATTAAATAAATTATCGACTCTTTTAAAAGTATTCTTGTATTACGAAAGAAAAAAGGAATAACAACAAAAAATGTACTTTGTAAGAAAAAAAGTAATAATGTATGTTTGCTATTTGTCACATAAAGAGAAAATGAGATTAAATAAGTGATTAGAAAATAACTAAAAATAATAATAAATGATTGTTGCTCAGATTTTTTAATCACTTCCTTTTTATGAGAGCTTAGTTGCTCTTCTATTACAGGTCTTAATAATTTTCCTGTTATGGTTTCCATTCAATATCCTTATATTATATTTATTTCTCTTTAATTATAAGGGATATTCAGGAAACTCAATTTATCAAAGAGTTATTAATATTAAGCCTATATTAAAAGCTTAATAATAAAAAATATGTTAGTCCATTATTATAAAATCACTCTATTTTTAATTAAGTAAATTTTTTCATTAATGTTTCGTTTGTTTTTCAGCCGTTTCTCCTATTTTATTTGATCAATTGCCCCTAAGATAAAATTAGATTTTTACTGCTTTACTTATTTTTTCGACAATGGAGTCGCCTATGAAAAAGTTTATTGTTTTAATCGCTGCTTTTATTTTACCGACCGTGGTATTTGCAAAAACAGTAGAAACAGCAAATATGAAGGCACCACCAGCACAAACGGATATCATTTTTGTGTTAGATAAAAGTGGCTCAATGCAAGGGTATGAAAAAGATACTATTGGTGGATTTAATACTATTTTAGCGGAAAATAAAAATCGCCCTGAAAAAGTCTATATCACCACTATTTTATTTGATAGTCAGGCTAAAAAATTACATAACCGCATTGATATTAATAAGATAGAGAATTTAACGACTAACGATTATTTTGCATCGGGTAATACCGCACTGTTAGATGCTGTGGGAAATGCGATCACTGAAGGAAATAAACCAAATTCACCCTATAAGAATGTCATGATGGTGATCATCACCGATGGCGAAGAAAATAGTAGCCGTGAATATTCGCTAGAAAAAATAAAATCATTAATTAATTCAGCAGAAAAAGAGAAAGGTTGGGAATTTATCTTTTTAGGTGCCAACATTGATGCAATAAGTGCGGCTGAAAGTATTGGCATTAAATCATCCAACTCAACTCAATATATCCAAGATGCTAAAGGCTATGAAAATGCCTATGAGTCTGTTAATAAAGCCGTTCAATCTAAAATTGAAGGAAAAGAGTTAAATCAAGATTGGAAATCTTCTGTTGAACAAGATTACGAAAAGCGTAAATAAACAAACTTAATATATTCTTTTTACTAAAAAATAATAGCCGATATTTCGGCTATTATTTTTAATTTCGAAGCTCAATAAGCGATTAGCTAACCACTTTAGCCTTTTCTCTTTCAGCCGTTATTTCAGCAATGCGCATAATGACACTCACCGCCGCTTCCATGCCTTCTAAAGAGATAAATTCATGCTTACCATGGAAATTATAACCGCCTGTGAAAATATTAGGGCAAGGTAATCCACGGTAAGAAAGTTGAGCACCGTCTGTACCACCACGAATAGGCTTGATATTTGGCTCAATATCACAATCAATCATGGCTTGTTTGGCTATTTCAATGATGTGAGGGAATTGAACAACTTTATCATGCATATTGTAATAGCTATCATCAATCGTTAGCTCAATATAACAATCAGGATGCAGGCCTTTACCCACTCTCTCTGCAATCGCAATCATATTCTGTTTGCGTTTTTCAAATAAGTTACGATTAAAATCACGGATAATATAATGCATTTCCGCTCTTTCTACCGAGCCTTTGATACTTTGCAGATGGTAAAAACCTTCATAACCGTCGGTATTTTCTGGTGTTTCGTCAACAGGTAATTCTTGATGAATACGTGTTGCTAATCCTAATGCATTAACCATCACCCCTTTTGCACTGCCTGGGTGAACATTGTTACCTACAATTTTGATATTCACGGATGCGGCATTGAAGTTTTCATATTCCAGTTCGCCAACACCACCACCATCAACGGTATAAGCCCAGCTTGCACCGAATGCTTTTAAGTCTACATAATGCGCGCCACGCCCGATTTCTTCATCAGGAGTGAAAGCAATACGAATATCCCCATGAGGTCGATTCGTTTCTTTTAAGCGCACCATCGCAGTAATAATTTCAGCAATACCTGCTTTGTCGTCCGCACCCAGTAATGTTTTACCATCTGTAGTAATTAATGTCTTACCAATCATTGAATGTAAGATTGGGAACATAACTGGCGATAACACTTCATCACCAATACCTAAAGCAATATCACCACCACGATAATCTTCAAGTACTTGTGGTTTTACATGTTTTCCTGAAAAGTCAGGAGATGTATCAAGATGCGAAATAAAGCCAATAACTGGCACTGGCCAAGATACATTGGATGGTAAACTTGCCATTACACATCCCTTGTCACTGAGCATTACATCGGAAAAGCCCAGTTTTTTTAATTCTTGAGCCAATGCCTTGGCAAGTTTTAATTGTCCATCACTGCTTGGTGACATTTTTGAAGATGGTTTTGATTGTGTATCAAAATTAATATATTCAAAAAAACGTTCTAATAATTTATCCATTTTGCCCCCTAAGTTCTCTCTAAGAACAATAATAGGGAACTCTATAAAATAATTATTGCGTCAAATCAGCTTTAGGATCATTAATTAATTCAAACAATTTATGAACATATTCATCAACGACCTGACTTGCAGGACCATAATGTTTTTCTTCAAACTGACTTTCAACCAAACTGGGTTCAAGATTTAATTCAACGGTATGAGCGCCTGTTAACCGAGCTTCATGGACAAAACCAGCTGCTGGATAAACATTTCCAGATGTGCCGATAGAGATAAAAATATCAGCCTCAGCCAAAGCGCGATAAATCTCTTCCATACCAATTGGCATTTCACCAAACCAGACAATATGCGGGCGTAGTGGCGATGGGAATTGGCAACAATGACAATGATCGGTTATTTCTAAGTCCCCTTTCCACTCAAATACTTGACGAGATTGAGGGCAACGCACTTTTAGCAATTCACCATGCATATGCAAAATATGTTTACTACCTGCTTTTTCATGCAGATTATCAATATTTTGCGTAACGAGTAAAAAATTGTCTTTACCTAAACGTTGCTCTAGTTTCGCTAATGCATAATGCGCTTCATTAGGTTGAATAGAAGGTTGTTGCAATTGGCGGCGACGTTCATTGTAAAACTGTTGAACCAATTGGGGATTGCGTTGATAACCTTCAGGTGTTGCAACATCTTCAACGCGATGTTCTTCCCACAATCCATCTTCTGATCGGAATGTTTTAATTCCTGATTCAGCAGAAATGCCAGCCCCTGTTAATACGACAACTTTGGGTAAATTCATTTCATGTTCCGTTTTATGGGTGAGATGAAAATAACGACAACGTGAATGCTGCCTACGTAAATTTTTGATCTTACGAAACTTCCTAAGCCGACGATGACGAAGTTTAAGTTTCATCATTACAATCCTTGGTTTTCAAATTTAAATATCGCGTTTCTTATCTTCACTAGTTTAAGCGTTTTTTCTTCTTTGTATGTCAATAAACTTATTGTCCACTTAAAATTCTTGCGGGATCTAGTTTAGTGGCTCGGCGTGCAGGATACCAACTTGCAATCAGGCTTAAGATCACAGTGGTAATAAATACAGAGAAAACGTCAATTAAATGAACTTCTGAAGGTAGAAAGTCGACGAAATAAACATCGCCTGACAACACACTGTGTCCCGTTAATGATTCAATAACAGACACTAATGGCGTTAAATTATAAGCAACCAATACACCAAATATCACACCAGCGACACAACCAATCATGCCTGATAATAAACCGTACCATAAAAAGATATTACGAATATGGCTATCTCGTGCACCTAACGTTCGTAAAATAGCAATATCACTACTTTTATCTCTCACCGCCATAATCAGCGTTGAGACAATATTAAAACAAGCAACACCAATCACTAAGATCATCGATAAATACATAATACTACGGATCATCTGAATATCGCTATACATATAGCCATAGTCACTTATCCAGCTTTTTGCATAAACATATTCTTTACTGTTTAAACCCGCATTATGAATAATTTCATTCGCGAAAAAAGGATCTACCGTTTTCACTTCAATCCCTGTAATACCTTGGCCGTAATCCATATATTGTTGCGCATCGGCTAAAGGAATTAAGGCTAATTGGTGATCAAGCATTCCACTGAGTTTAAAGATACCACTCACTTGTAAGCGAATACGCTTAGGCTGTAAAAGCTTAGTAGGATCGTCATTATTAGGAATTAATACCGTCAGCCAGTCACCTTGTTTTATTTTCAACGCATTGGCAACACCTTGCCCTATAATAATTTGTTGTTTACCTGCCTTAAAATTTTGCCATGCATTGTTTTGTACATATCGAGGCAACAGGCTGATATCACCTTGTTTTTCAGGTGAGACACCCATCACTTGCACTGCCTTTAACTCTGTTCCTTTTTCTAACAATCCAGTGAGTAAAATATAAGGAGCAGCAGCGACAACACCTTGAGTATTTTCAATACGAGGTAATGCTGATTGCCATTGTATAAATGGCTGTTCTACTGAATAAATTTGTCCGTGAGGCACAACTGATAAAATACGGTTTTTTAATTCACGCTCAAAGCCATTCATGGCACTTAAACCAATAATTAAGACAGCAACACCCAGCATAATACCCAGTGTTGAAATAACTGAAATTAAAGAAACCATTCCCGCACGTTTTCGCCCTCTTGAAAAACGTAATGCGGTCACTAATGCAAGTGGCAATTGCGCCATTATTTCACTCCTGAAATTGCGTTTTGTGACTGTAGTTGACCATCTTTCATTTCAAGTTGGCGCTGAAAACGAGCCGCCAGTGACAAATCATGCGTTACGACCAGAAAAGCAGTTTGTTTTTCTTTGTTTAACTTAATCAACAATTCAAAAATCCCTTCTGCATTTTTCTGGTCAAGATTACCCGTTGGTTCATCAGCAAGGACTAATGCTGGATCGTTCACTAATGCTCTCGCAATCGCAACGCGTTGTCTCTCACCACCAGAAAGCTCTGAAGGACGGTGATGAGCGCGATCTTTTAACCCAACAGCTTCAAGTAAAGACATCGCTTTTTCTTTTGCAACAGAAGCGCTCGTGCCACCGATCATCAGTGGCATAGCAACATTTTCAAGTGCGGTGAAATCAGGTAATAGATGATGAAATTGATAAATAAAACCCAATTGGCTATTACGTAGATCAGCCTTTTCAGAAGAGGATAATTTATTAAGTGATTGCCCTTTAAAAAAGACTTCACCTGATGTTGGAGAATCTAATCCACCCAGTAAATGTAATAAGGTACTTTTTCCTGAGCCGGAACTCCCCACGATGGCAAGAAAATCGCCCTTATCCATTTTAAAAGAGACTGATTTCAGCACTTGTGTGGAAATAGAACCATCTTGGTATTGTTTACATAGGGCGTGGCAATCCAATAAACCATCTTTATTAATGTGCATTTGTTTTTCTGATGCCATTGGTTGTTTATTCAAAGAAGAATTACTCATAACGTAGCGCCTCTGCTGGCTGAATAGCCGCGGCCCGCCAAGACGGGTATAAAGTGGATAAAAGGGAAATGATAATAGCGGAGAAACCAATCATAAAGACGCGTCCCCAATCAAGTGTTGCGGGCAATTCCACACCTTGAGGGATAAGTCCTACCGCTGGCATAATAACGTTTAATTGGCTTGAGAGTAATGCGCCTAACAGACCACCAGCTACCGCCCCTAAAATACCAGCACCTGCACCTTGTAGCATAAAAATGGACATAATCTGAGAGCGTTTTAAACCCATAGTTTGCAAAATAGCAACTTCACCTTGTTTTTCCATGACCAACAAAGAAAGTGAGGTAATAATATTAAAAGCTGCCACTGCTATAATTAAGCTTAATAATAATCCCATCATATTTTTTTCCATTTTTACAGCTTGGAAAAATTCACCTTTACGTTCGCGCCAATCTCTCCAACTTAGATTTTTATCTAAAGATTGTGCACTGTATTTTTCAATATTGAGAGGATCAGTAAAGAAAAGACGCCATCCTGTAATATTACCCGGCTGATAACGCATTAAACGTGCCGCATCTTGCTGATTAACTAAGATTTGTGAGGCATCTGCATCGCCACCACTTTGGAAAATACCTTTAACGGTAAATAACCGTTGGCTAGGTAATCTTCCCATTGGTGTTAATTGGCTTATGCTTGGCACAATAAGGCGGATGTTATCGCCTTCTTTTGCTTTTAACTGTTTAGCAAGGCCACTTCCTAAAATCACACCATAATCACCCGCTTTCAGCATAGAAAAATCGCCATAACGAATATGTTTCGTTAAAGGTTCATCTTGCTCTTTTTCTATACCCAACATGACACCAACGCTGATATTGTCTTTACTTTGCAAAACGACATCGCCTTCTACTAAAGGGGTAACGTTTATGATACCTTCACGCGTCAGTAATCTTTCCGCTATATTTGGATCTCGGGGTAATTGTCCGCTAGGTGATGTCACAATGGCTTGTGGAATATAAGCAAGAATGCTTTCTTGCAATGAACGTTCAAAGCCATTCATGACAGAAGTCACTGTGATCAGTGCCGCTACACCTAACATAATCCCTAAAGCGGATAGCCATGAGACGAAGCGACCGAATTTATCGACCGCACGACCCCGCATATAACGGAGCCCTATATAAAATGAGACAGAATTGTACATGAAATCTGTGCTGTTCCTGTTGCTAATGCGAAGTGTTCAGGGATAATAAAGGGTAGTCTTACTGAATGGAACCACTCTATTCCCAAACTGTGGTTTTTCTTTTATCTTAACCTGCCCGCCAGTTTAAGCTTTAGCCATTAAGCTAAAGATGTGTTGGGAGTTAACTACAACAAAGAGTTCACATTACACGCTTATGTCCTCAGAATATCGTTATCAACTTCCTATAAAACAAGGGGATACTCGTCAGCTAGGTCAACTGACTGGTGCCGCTTGTGCTCTAGAATGTGCAGAGATCATCAAACGTCACTCTGGATTAGTCGTTCTTGTTACTCGTGATATGCAAAATGCATTGCGTTTACAAGATGAAATCCATCAGTTTTGTGATTATCCAGTAGAGACATTATCGGATTGGGAAACGCTGCCATACGACAGTTTTTCACCTCACCAAGAAATCATCTCAAACCGCCTTTCTACGCTATACCGTATTCCATCACTTCTCAAGGGAATTTTAATCTTACCTGTCAATACGTTAATGCAGAAAGTCTGCCCAACGGATTATCTCGCAAGTCATGCGTTGGTAATGCAAAAAGGAGAGGTACTTTCTCGTGATAATTTACGTAAAACATTAGATGAAGCGGGATATCGCCATGTCGAACAAGTATTAGAACATGGGGAATACGCAACGCGTGGTGCATTATTAGATTTATTTCCTATGGGAAGTGAATTTCCTTATCGTATTGATTTTTTCGATGACGAAATAGATAGCCTGCGTACTTTTGATGTCGATACACAACGGACATTAGCTGAAGTTGATCAAATTAATTTACTGCCTGCACATGAATTCCCAACAGATGCAAATGCGATAGAAACTTTCCGTAGCCAATGGCGTGAACGGTTTGATGTAAGACGTGATCCTGAACATATTTATCAGCAAGTAAGTAAACACATATTGCCAACGGGAATTGAATATTGGCAATCCCTGTTTTTTGAACAGCCTTTATCTAATTTATTTGCTTATTTCCCTAAAAACACATTGATAGTGACGCAAGATCTACAAGATTTTGCAGAAAAATTTTGGCAAGATATTAATCAACGTTTTGAAAGCCGTCGCGTTGATCCTATGCGACCACTGTTACCACCAGATGATATTTGGCTGAATGTTGATAAATTTAATAAAGAATTAAAACAGTGGCCTCGTATTCAACTTAAAACAGAAACGTTGCCAGAAAAAGCGGGACAGACCAATTTAGGCTATCAACCTCTTCCTGATTTATCGATTAACGCTCAAAGCAAATCACCTTTAGATAACTTACGCCGATTCCAAGAACAATTTTCAGGTAGTGTTATTTTCTCTGTTGAAAGTGAAGGACGACGCGAAACCGTACAAGAGCTTTTATCGCGGATAAAAATAGCACCTAAGCAAATCATTGAATTATCTGATGCTCAAGAGAAAGGTTTTTACTTTATCATTGGTGCTGCTGAACATGGATTTATTGATAACCATCGTCAATTAGCCATGATCTGTGAAAGTGATATGTTAGGGGAACGCGTTAATCGTCGTCGCCAAGACAATCGTCGTGCTATTAATACAGATACCTTAATTCGCAACCTTGCTGAATTAAGCATAGGACAGCCCGTTGTTCATCTTCAACATGGTGTTGGGCGCTATCAAGGAATGACAACACTAGAAGCTGGTGGCGTTAAAGCTGAATATTTGATGTTAAGCTACGCAGGTAATGACAAGCTTTATGTCCCTGTTTCATCACTGCATTTAATCAGTCGTTATTCTGGTGGCGCAGATGAAAATGCCCCACTACATAAATTGGGTGGCGATGCATGGGTAAGAGCTCGCCAAAAAGCCGCTGAAAAAGTGCGAGATGTCGCAGCAGAGTTATTAGATGTTTATGCTCAACGCGAAGTAAAAACAGGCTTCGCCTTTAAAATGGATAAAGAGCAATACCAATCATTCCGCCAAAGCTTTCCTTTTGAAACAACACCTGATCAAGAAATGGCTATCAATGCTGTGCTTAGCGATATGTGCCAAGCCATTTCAATGGATAGACTCGTCTGTGGCGATGTCGGATTTGGTAAAACAGAAGTGGCGATGCGCGCTGCATTTCTTGCTGTTAACAACAATAAACAAGTCGCTATTTTAGTACCAACCACCCTATTGGCTCAGCAACATTTTGATAATTTCCGTGATCGTTTTGCTAATTGGCCCGTTAACATTGAGATGATCTCACGTTTTCGTAGCGCAAAAGAGCAACAGCAAATCACAGAAAAACTGGCCGAAGGTACAGTTGATATTGTCATTGGCACACATAAATTGCTTCAACCAAATATTCAGTGGAAAGATTTGGGGCTATTAATTGTCGATGAAGAGCACCGCTTTGGTGTTCGCCATAAAGAGCGAATAAAAGCCATGCGTGCTAATGTCGATATATTAACGCTAACAGCAACGCCTATTCCTCGTACGTTGAATATGGCAATGAGCGGTATGCGTGATCTTTCTATTATTGCAACACCACCAGCACGTCGCTTATCGGTGAAAACCTTTGTGCGAGAATATGATGACTTAGTGGTGCGCGAAGCTATCTTGCGTGAAACATTGCGTGGCGGACAAGTTTATTACTTGTATAACGATGTTGAGAATATCGAAAAAGCCCGTGAGAGACTGGCTACACTCGTTCCTGAAGCACGTATTGGTATTGGTCACGGACAAATGCGTGAGCGTGAACTTGAACGTGTGATGAATGATTTCCATCACCAACGTTTTAATGTGTTACTTTGCACCACAATTATTGAAACAGGTATCGATATACCAACCGCGAACACCATTATTATTGAACGTGCAGATCACTTTGGTTTAGCGCAATTGCATCAGTTACGTGGTCGTGTAGGTCGTTCTCATCATCAAGCTTATGCTTATTTGTTGACACCTCATCCTAAAGCAATGACAAAGGATGCTCATAAACGTTTAGAAGCGATTGCTTCACTGGAAGATCTGGGTGCTGGTTTTGCATTAGCCACTCATGATTTAGAAATTCGGGGCGCGGGTGAGCTATTAGGTGAAGAGCAGAGCGGTCAAATGAATACCGTCGGCTTCTCTCTTTATATGGAATTGCTAGAAAGTGCAGTAGAAGCGCTTAAAGAGGGTAGAGAGCCATCACTTGAAGATCTCACCAATCAACAAACTGAAATTGAATTAAGAATGCCAGTCTTGTTGCCTGATGATTACATTCCTGATGTAAATGTCAGACTTTCATTCTATAAACGAATTGCCAGTGCGATCGACTTAACAGAGCTTAATGATCTAAGAGCCGAGTTAATTGATAGATTTGGTAAGCTGCCTGATGCAGGTCGCTATCTACTGCGTAATGCTGCTATTCGCTTAAGTGCAATGAGCTTGGGTATCACTCGAATTGAAGCTCATGATAAAGGTGGATTTATTGAGTTTGGTGAAAAGAATAAGGTTGAACCAGGATATTTAATCAGCCTACTTCAAGAACAACCTGCTATTTTCCGTTTAGATGGTCCATCAAAACTGAAATTTATTACAGATCTCACTGAACGTGAGAAACGACTCACTTTTATTGATGATATGTTAAGTGCGTTCGATGATCATAAGATCAAATAACCACATATTTATGATTTTTTGAATCAGTAAAAAGGCGTAATTGAAGTGGTTTCACTCCTTCATTACGCCTTTTTTATTCTTTAGATTTAATCTTTACGGCAAGGTACTTTTTCATTCATAGAACAATAAGGTTCTTGTTCTAAAATCAGCCTACCATCAGAATCTAATGCGATAATTTCACCAGGTTTAAACGTGGTACGTACTTTGCCCGGTGTTCCATCGATAGTATAAAGCACATCATAACCAACAATTCTACGCTCTTGACGATAAATCGGAATGCACTCTTTAAATTGAGGATAAGGGAAATTAGCAATATTACTGTTATTGAGTGCTTCAATCATATAAAACACTCGACACTCTTGCTCTGCGGGGTGAAATCGTGACAGTTTTTCTGGTGTAAAAGGTGTCGGTAAGCCAATTCGGTGACAATACTCTTCTGTCACAAAAACGGTCGATTTAATAGGCGTAGCCGAAACGACATGAGCGTATTGAGGCTGGGGAAATACCCACCTCCATGCAATAAATGAAAGAATAGCTAATACTATGATTAGTCCTATTAGTGTGTACTTTCTGACATTAACACCCACTTTTACCCCTTTTTATTTGTTTTATCCTTAATTGCCACAGATACGTAATAAAAGCCACTATTTCACTCTAACTGGCTAATATATTTACTATTCAATAAATGAATTCTCTAATCTGATAGCTTAATTCAACATCCATGCTGATTAACATAATAAGTAAACCACGTATTTATGACATGTTAAATACACCACTTATTTCTGTTTTAATTACTTAATTAAATACTAACTACATTCTTAGGACTTACACATTATATTAAGATAGATCTTAATTTATTAAGCTGAAAAAATAAAAATCGTCATGCTACTTATAATACATCATTATGATAACACCAAGTTAACAAATGTCGCCTAAAAATAGGCGATATTCCATATTTAACGCATATTATAAAATTTACTTTTAAGATTTGTAAAATTATTTTACCCATTTAAATACGAGTAAAAATAACAAGTTAAGCTTATTTCTAATAATTTTCACTTATTATCTTTCTAATACAAATCTACGAAACACCATAACATTTTATTTGATGAATTAATGAATTAAACATCGTTTTTTATTTAAGAAAAGTCTTAAATAATTTAGCGTAATAAATAAAATAAATGTTATCTTTAATATTACAAGTTTAACCTTAATAATAAAATTATATTTATCATTACTCTATTGAGTTTTAGCGTTATCGGTTATTTCTGATATGGGCAGACAAATCATCTAGTGCTTTATGCTGTGATTATTTATTTTATTTGGATATTCTCATTTAATTATTTAATTTAAAATAAAAAATAGATAAAAAACCCTCATAAAATATGAGGGTTTAAAAAAGTAACTTTTGTCTTATCTGTAAAGCAAAAGATAAATTAATGAAGTTTTAGTTTAGGTCTAATTACTCGGTTGATTGATCCGACTAACATCATAAGTCCAGTTTTGATATAACCATGCAACGCTATTTGATGCATTCGATATAAAGAGATATAAACAATACGCGCTATGCGCCCTTCGATCATCATGTCCCCCTTCATCAAATTCCCCATCAAACTCCCCACGGTACTAAATTTAGAGAGTGAAACTAATGAGCCGTGATCGGTAAACACATAATCTTTTAGCGGTTTATCTTTTAACATTGCTAAAATATTGCTGTAACAGCGACTTGCCATTTGATGTGCGGATTGTGCTCTTGGTGGAACAAAACCGCCTTCTTTTCTTGGACAAGAAGAACAGTCACCAATTGCAAAGATAGACTCATCTAAGGTTGTTTGTAAGGTAGGTTTAACAACCAACTGATTAATACGGTTAGTTTCCAAGCCAGCAATCTCTTTCATAAAATCAGGCGCTTTAATACCCGCTGCCCACACCATTAAGTCAGCATCAATATGCTCACCATCTTTGGTGTTTAATCCACCTTCATCTGCGCTTGTGACCATGGTTTTGGTCATCACTCGCACACCTAATTTGGTTAATTCCTGATGTGCAGCACTAGAAATACGCACTGGTAATGCCGGTAAGATACGCTCTCCAGCTTCAACCAAAGTAATATTTAATGCTGAAGGTGCTAATTTTTTTAATCCATAACTATTAAGCTGACGTACTGCATTATGCAATTCAGCTGAAAGTTCAACACCCGTTGCACCACCACCCACAATCGCAATATTTACCTTACGATTTTCTTCTTGTGCATTGGTATCTGCTGAGTATTTTAAAAATAAATTTAACATTTCGTTATGGAAACGATGTGCTTGTTGGGGACTGTCCAAGAAAATACAGTTCTCTTTAATACCTGGTGTGCCAAAATCGTTTGATTTACTGCCTAACGCCATCACTAAAATATCGTAGTCTAATGTACGTTCAGGTACGAGCAATTCTTGCTCTTCATTATAAATAGCAGCCAATGTGATATTTTTTTGCTCACGATCAAGCCCTGTTAATGAGCCTAATTGGAAATTAAAATGATGGTTATAGCCGTGTGCTAGATAACTTAAAGCATCAACACCATCATCTAAAGAGCCTGTTGCTACTTCATGTAAAAGGGGTTTCCATAGATGACTGTTGTTGCGATCCACTAAGGTGATCTCTGCTTTTTTGCTGCGTCCTAATTTATTGCCTAATTTGGTCGCCAGTTCTAAACCACCAGCGCCGCCACCGACAATAACAATTTTTTTTAATGACATTTAACGTCACTCCATAAAGATATTTACTGTTGTTATTTAAATAGCCTTAGTGAAATCTACTTAAATAATGACAGTTAAATCGTTTCTGCTGTTATTTTTGTTCTTAAGCAAGTTAATTGGAAAGATGGTCATACCAAAGTTGATTTATATCAAAAATATTTGAATATTCATATCTATTTTTTGAAGAAAATAGTCGTTTTTTGCCTTTTAGTGACAAATAAATCACCATTTAAAACATAGGGATATTGGTTTTATCAATTAATACAATGAACTAGAAAAATAAGCATAAAAGGATTGTTAAAATCAGTCGTGATCATTGAGGTGTTAAAAATAAGGGGTCGAAAAGAGATTGGTAAAGAGGACGCTATGAACGTTTTAACTACGTTAGATAAAAAAAATGGATGGAACAAACACCATCCATTTTAAACATATGACTTTAGTCTTACTCTTTGCGATTAAACGCTTTAATTTTAAATAGATGCTCAGAGAGGCTCTTAAATTTATGCGTTTGGACTTCATCCCAAATTACGGAGTAATAAGGTGATAATTCATCAGCAGAACGCTGATTATCTAAAACCTCATCATTACGGGATAAAATCACTAAAGCGTTATCTTTATTTTTAGAACGAAAATCTTTAATACATTTCGTTGAGATATCTAAATATTCTTCAGGTCTGTCGATTTTGTCTGTCATGTTTTCGTAAGGAAAAAGATTAGGATTAATCATTACCTGACGAATATTACATAAGAAACCAATACGCTCTGCCCAATATCCACCTAATCCTACGCCGCAAATTAATACTGGCTCTTTCGTGGATTTAATCACTTTATCCGTTTCTTTCAGTAAGTGTTGCATGTCATGACGAGGATGCAACGTACTGTAGCTTAAAAAGCGGACATCAGGATCAATAAACTGTAGCTGTAAAACTTTCTCATGATTTCCAGGACTTGTGGAATCAAAACCATGTAAATATATAATCATGCTCGCTCCTGCCATTGCTCCTGTAATTGGGTCAGCAACTGATTCGCTTTTTTCCAACGATCAGAGGTTTGTAGCTCACTCAATGTGTAACGACCTCGGTGATGGTACAATGTGGAAATGCGTTCTGCTTTGACAGAGGACAGGTTATCTAACACACTCACCGCCCCTTTTCGGTTATTACACACTAAAAGCATATCACAACCAGCATCTAGCGAACGTTGTGCTCTTTCTGCGTAACTTCCCATAATAGCTGCACCTTCCATCGATAAATCATCAGAGAAAATAACGCCTTGGAAGCCTAATTGTTCACGTAAAATGGATTTCAGCCAGTACGATGAGCCACTTGCCGGACGCTCATCAATCTGAGAATAAATGACATGAGCTGGCATAATGGCATCTAATAACTGGCGTTGAATAAAATCTTTAAAAATGGACATATCATGTTGGCGAATATCATCTAAAGAGCGATCATCACGAGGCGTTTCTTTATGAGAATCAGCCCTTACAGCACCATGACCAGGGAAGTGTTTGCCTGTTGATTTCATACCCGCAGAGCGCATACCTTTGATAAAGCTCTCAGCCATTGTCATAGCAATTTCTGGTGAATCATGGAAAGAACGCTCGCCAATGGCGATACAGTTATGACCTAAGTCGAGCACAGGTGCAAAACTGATATCAATATCCATGGCAATCATTTCTGATGCCATTAACCATCCAGCCTCTTGTGCTAAATGGCTCGCTTGATAACCTTCATTTAATGCCGCATAAGATTGAGCCGCAGGCAGTCGTGTAAAACCATCACGAAAACGTTGTACACGTCCCCCTTCTTGGTCTACTGCAATCACAAGGCGCTCATGAGATGCATCACGAATTTGGCGAACTAATTCATTTAATTGTTCAGCATCGTGGAAGTTGCGGGTAAAAAGGATTAATCCACCGACAAGAGGATGCTTTAAAATTTCACGCTCTTCACTATCGAGTTCATATCCTTCAACATCAAGCATTACCGGACCCATAACATTCCTCTCTTTGTAATTGTGACAAGATAATGTCTTTAATTCGTCAGACTGAAATAGCGACGTAAAGGTTCAGACATTATTAAAAATGATCCATCTTTTGTTTGTTGCCAACGGACTTCATACCACATTAGCATCATATAAAAAATGAATGGCTCTCTTGAAAAAATACGTTTTCTCAATTCCTTCACAGAATAAACATCCGTCTCTCTGGATTGAGCATAATGACAATGATACGAATAATAATAATCCAAAAACGTATTTTGTTGTGCTTCATTGAGTTGGTTTGTTGCAAAGAACGTCATCAATGAATCCGCTGTATCAATATCGGCTGCATATTCCCAATCAATAAATTTTATACTGGAATCACTAAGAAGAATATTCTCAACATGCAAATCCATGTGAGCAGGCGCGTATTTTATGAGATTGCATCGCGGTTGGCGTAAAAAATGTTGTTGTAAGCGTAACCATTTAGCAGATAAACGTTTTCTATCAATACTCTGCCAATAAATTAATAATTCATGATTTAGGTTAAGAGGAAAACCTAACGGTGTGTGTTGATGAAGTATTGCTATTTTTTCAGCCAACGGTTTTAAATAAGTACTAAAAAGTGATTGGTGAGTAAGATGTTCGCCCTGTAACCAATAAAGAAAAAACCACTCTTTATAACGTGTGGCAACTTTAGGTGATAAATTAGATCCTGATAGCTGTTTTAAAATGGCGTATTCTTTTCTTCCATGTACATAAAGCGCTTTTTTTTCATCGCCATAATAGCGAGCAACCCAGTCAATATCTGCACATTGCACGCGAAAAGCACCACCACCAGCGCCTTCTAATGCTGTGATTTTCCATTTGCTTAATGCCGTTGCAGGGAAAAGCGCTTGCAAGGCATTAAGCAAACTTGAGTAATGCAGATCACTCAACCTTATGGCGCCCGTTCCAAAGAATTTCACCAGAAGAAACCGACATTAACTGCATACTGATCACACGGTTATCTTTTTTACCATCAACGGTTGAGAATAAAATATAATCAGCTTTCAAATAGCGGGCCAAGCCAATCGCTGCACTACGAAGACCTAGACTATCTTCACCAGATAAACCGAGGGCTTTTCGTGCTGACATCATTTGCGTGTAAGGCACGGTTTGTAACGCACTAATACTATTAACTGATTCGATAATCGTATTTGTCGCATTTACCGCTTGGATGTTTCCACCCGAATTATTTTTAACATTATCAACAACGATAAGCTTACCTGCCTCTAAATCACCAGTAACCGCCATTTCTCTAATTAAAGGAGTGACAGCAGCATTCCAATTAATACTCGTGATTTTAGGTGGCGTTGGCACAACTTCAATTGGTGGCTCTATCGGTTTAGGTGGCTCTACTGGCTCTGTAGGTGTCACAGGCTCTACAGGTACAGGCGGTTGTTGTGGCAACATAGATGGACAACCCGCTAATAAAAATACAGACATCGCCACAAATAGAACTCTTTTCATGATCGTGTTACCTTATCCTAAGTAAAGAGATAAACTCTGACATAACTAATGGTTTTATCTGGTATATCACCACTAATTTCGGCATCACCATCACCAAGAATAGTCACATCATTTACATTCCCAGCAGGAGAAACTTCAAGTCCTTGTTCGTTATACCAATAAAAACGATAGCGAATAGAAACAGGGTAAGATTGTGTATTTGATAACATGACTGTCGCTTTTGTGCCATTAGCATGGTGTTCAATGGTTGGCTGACCAGCAACAACGCCTACAACTAATACCGAAGGCTCCATAATAATAGCCTGCTGACGATTGAAATAGAGTTTATTATCTGAATGAGATGATAAACATCCTGAAAGCAATGTCGTCATAAACACAGCGATAAGTAATGAACAAATGGCCTTACCTTGTCTTATCATGTATTACTTCCTGTTATCCTGCTGTTAGCATCACATCCATTACTGGCTTAATAATGGCCCTAATGGTTTTCCGCCAAGCAAATGCATATGAATATGGAAAACTTCTTGTCCACCATGTTTATTACAGTTCATCACTAAGCGGTAACCGTCTTCAGCAATGCCTTCTTGTTGTGCAATTTTTGCCGCAACTACAAAAAGGTGTCCTAATACTTGCTCATCTTCCGCAGTAACATCATTTACAGTAGGAATAAGTTTATTAGGAATAATTAAAATATGAGTGGGTGCTTGAGGTGAAATATCACGAAATGCAGTCACTGTATCATCTTGAAAAACGATATTGGCTGGGATTTCACCACGAATAATTTTACTGAAAATTGTTTCTTCTGCCATTTCCATCACCTTATTATTTATTTTAATTCCTGATTAATTCTATTAAGCAGGTAAGTTTTGAATATGAAAGAGCTTAGCAAAATTGCGTGTTGTTTGTTGCGCTAACTCTTCAACACTGACGCCTTTTAAGACAGCCATATATTCTGCAACATCACGGACATAAGCTGGTTGGTTTTCTTTTCCGCGATGAGGAACTGGCGCTAAATAAGGGGAGTCTGTTTCAACTAAAATTCTATCAAGAGGAACAATGCGAGCAGCTTCTCTAATTTGTTCAGCATTTCTAAATGTTACGATGCCAGAAAAAGAAATATACATTCCAAGATCAAGTAATGCTGTTGCAGTTTCTTTATCTTCAGTAAAGCAATGCAGAACACCGCCACAATCTTGAACTTTCTCTTCTTTTAAAATGGATAAAGTATCTTCTCGAGCACTGCGTGTATGCACAATAACGGGTTTATTAACTTGGCGTCCAATACGAATATGCTCACGGAAAATTTCACGCTGTAAAGCCGCATTTTCTTGTTGGTAATAGTAATCTAGCCCTGTTTCACCTAAAGCCACAACATCAGGGGCAGCGGCTAAACGTGCTAATTCTTCAATATCATGACCTTCATCTAAATTTAAAGGATGGATCCCACAAGAAAAGGCGATATTGTCACGTTTACCGATTAGCTCACGCATACTCTTAAAGCCCGGTAATGTGGTTGCCACTGCTAACATATATTGAACATCACGCTGCTGTGCTTTTTCGACAACATCATCAATATTTTCATGTAATTTTTCATAATCTAAGCTGTCGAGATGGCAGTGTGAATCAACTAAAAACATAACTTACTCTCATTTATCTGGTACGACTTATATACTCGTCATCCTTCAAGTTGCAGGGGGTTGGCTACGCTCAGCTATCCGAATCACATAAATGAGTATGCTCATCAGGATATCTTTGCTTGCCGCCTACCTACAACTCGAATGATTTAGAGTATAGGTGTTTTTTATTACAGCTAATCCATAATTAATATATAGCTAATTAATTTTTTGTGATTAGCTGATTTTCCCAATCTAGTAGCTGTTCTACTAGTAATAACTCTCTATTTAATGCAGGAATGGTCATTAACTGATAACGACACTGTTTCCATCCATCAATAGTGGATAATAAAATATCCGAAGGCCATTGTGATAACGCCATAATCAATGCTTGCTGGTCTTGATTCACACAATACACTTGTGCATTGGTTTGGTATTTTAATGCATCAAGCAGTAGTGATAATAACCAATACAAGCGACGTTCTGCATTATCTTGATTTAATTGTGGTAAAAATGCATATAAATCACGTTGTTGGATGCTTGTATATAAAGCTTGGCAAAAAGCCTCTCTTTCTTTCCACTCATCTTTCAATAATGAAAGCGCTAAAACGGGGGCATTCTGAGATAAATTTAATGCCGTCACACTATTTGCATAAGGTATATTTGGTAATTGTTGCTGTAACCAGTGCGTTGCGTGTTGGAGATCTGGCGTTGCCAAATGGTAATAAAAACAACGGCTACGCAATGTCGCTAATAAAACCTCTGGTTGCTGACAATTCAGTAAAAAATAGGTGTTTTTAGGCGGCTCTTCTAACGTTTTAAGCAATGCATTGGCTGCCGCTTCAGTTAATGCTTCAACGTCTTTTATCCAAACAACTCTAAAACCACTTTGCTGAGCATGATGCTCCAGCTTTTCAGTCACTTTTCTTACTGCTTCAATACCAATCGAGGACTTACCCTTTTCACTCTGCAAAACATGCCAATCAGGGTGTGTTTCAGCAAGCATCAAACGACAGCTATGGCATTCATTACAACTTTTTAATCCCTGTTTATTCTGGCACATTAACCAACGACTTAACCCATAAGAGAGTGCTTCTCCTCCCATGCCTTCTATCGCATGTAAAAGCAAAGCATGATGACCACGCCCTTCTTGATACGTGCTAATAAGTTGTCGATATGCCTGATTTAGCCAAGGATACCAATTCATAGTGATTTATTTTCCTGCTGAACTAGCCACGTTGTTAATGTTTGACGGATATCTGCTTGTACTTTTTCAATAGCTTGAGATGCATCTATTGTGATAATAGAGTCATCACCTTTGGCTAAGGCCTGATAACGTTCACGAGTACGATAAAAGAAATCCATTGATTCTTTTTCAATTCGGTCTAATTCGCCTCGAGCACGCGCTCTGGCAAGACCAATAGCCGGATCTAAATCAAGATATAAGGTTAAATCAGGGCGAAAATCACCAAGAACCGTATTACGAAGTGACAACATAAGATCTTTATCTAAGCCGCGCCCACCACCTTGATAAGCTTGTGAAGAGAGATCGTGTCTATCTCCAATCACCCATTTACCTTCTGCAAGCGCAGGTTTTATCACGTTCTCAACAAGCTGAACACGCGCTGCATATAGCATTAAAAGCTCTGCTTTATCTGTCACTTTTTCGCCGTCAATACCTTGCTTGATGAGTTCACGTAGTTTTTCAGCAAGTGGTGTGCCACCGGGTTCACGCGTAAAAGCCAGATTAGTGATACCTTGTTCTTTTAATGTATCAATAACCGTTTGAATTGCGCTGGTTTTTCCAGCGCCTTCTAATCCTTCAATTACAATAAATTTGCTGTTGTTCATAATTATCTTTGTTGTAAGCGTCGGTATTGCGCGACGGCCTTATTGTGTTCATTGAGTGTGGTTGAAAATTTATGACCACCCGTTCCATCCGCAACAAAATAGAGATAACGTGTATCCGCTGGATGTGCAGCAGCTCTAATTGAAGCAACACCAGGCATTGCTATTGGTGTTGGTGGTAAGCCATCAATTTGATACGTGTTATAAGGTGTATAGCCGTTTAAATCACTACGGTAAATCGTGCCTCTATATTTATCACCTAAACCATAGATGACTGTTGGATCAGTCTGTAATCGCATATTAGTTTTTAATCGATTGACAAAAACAGACGCAACCTTTGTTCTTTCAGCATCAATACCCGTCTCTTTTTCAATAATTGATGCCATGATAAGCATTTCATAAGCGGATTTATACGGTAAGTCACTATCGCGTTTAATCCACTCTTCTTCTAATGTTTTTTCCATTTGTTGGTAGGCACGCTTTAAAATTGCGACATCAGTCGTACCCGCGGTGTAATGGTATGTATCTGGCGCAAACCAACCTTCTAGATTAGTAATTTCAGATCTTATTCCTATTTCTTGGCGTAATTTATCAGCGTCCAGAGTATGTGCAACGGTTGTTAGTTGAGGCGCTTGCTCAAAAATAGATTGCCAATCTTTTAAACGGCTTCCTTCAATAAAACGGATTGTAAACTGTGCCTCTTTACCACTTTTGATAAGCAGTAAAACATCACGTAACGTCATACCCTTTGTTAAGCGATAAGTCCCCGCTTTAAATTGGCTTAGTTCTGGCTTTGCTTTTAGCAAAATTTGGAAATAATCCCCTTCATTAAGCAGATTATTTTTTATTAGCAGTTGCTCCATGGCAACACGTCCCGTTCCTGCTGGAACAGTAAGTAACATTTCATCTTGTTTTACAATAACATTTTCTTCTAAGCCTCGAATATGTTGCATCACATATAACGCCATTGCACCAAGGCTAATTAATAAGGCAAAAAAAACTATCCATACTATTTTTTTTATCTTCATTTATAACTCATTAAATTCTATTTAAGTGACAAACTGTGTTGTAAAACAACATGATAATAATCCCTACTAGGATATTGATAGCGCTTATCATCTGAAAAAGTGATTTGTGAAACGGGGATCACTGGCATCAACGCATTTGTTAACCATATTTCATCAGCTTGATAAAGTGTTTCAGGTTTTTCTCTCACAATATCAATTTCCCAATGATTTTTTTGAGCTAATTGAAAAATGGATTGACGCATAATGCCATTTACCCCTGAGTTAGTCAGATTTGGTGTAAAAAGCCTATTTCCTTTGCGCCAAAAAAGATTCGCCGCATTGGCTTCAACTAAATATCCTTCATGATCACACACTAAAACATCATCAAATTCTGTTTTTTCTAAATGATATTTGATAAGGACTTGTTCTAAGCGATTGAGATGTTTTATCCCTGCCAACAAAGGATTTTGCCCTAAGGTAACAGGACTTATACCAAGCGATACACCTTCACTTTGCTGGTGGAGATAATGGGTAGGATAAGATGATAGTGACATTATTACGGTCGGCGTTATAAATCCATTGGAGGAATATCCTCGTCCACCATAGCCACGACTAATGATAACCTTAATAACACCTTTCGTTTGAGTGTCTGAGGCAATATCTATAATGTGCCTTTCTAAGTCAGACCAATTAGGATGTGGTAGAAAAAGCGCATCACAACCTTGTTTTAAGCGATTGATGTGGGCAGGTAACAAAATTGGGTTGCCATACTCAACGGCAAGCGTAGTAAAACAACCATCACCAAACTGTATTGCACGGTCACTTACATCGACATTTTGTTGCTGTTGTCCATTTACCCAATACATCTAACACACCCTACATCTATGTTATTGATATCAATCTGTACATGATAAAACAACTGGCAGTAAAAGGACAAAATAAAAGACCCAGAATAATCCTGGGCCTTTAGGTATTTTTCAGTTTTCTACAAAAAACGGGTTATACGCGCTTAAAGAGAATTGAACCGTTGGTACCACCAAAGCCGAATGAGTTACACAGAGCATATTCCATGTTCTCAACTTTACGTGCTTTATGTGGAACAAAATCAAGATGACAATTTTCGTCTTGATTATCTAGGTTTATTGTTGGAGGTACGATTTGGTCACGTAACGAAAGGATTGTAAAGATAGACTCAATTGCACCCGCAGCACCTAATAAGTGACCTGTCATAGATTTTGTTGAGCTAACTAATACATCAGTACCTTTGCCAAATACATTTTCTACTGCTTGTGCCTCAGCAACATCGCCTGCATTTGTTGATGTACCGTGTGCGTTGATATAACCCACTTCTGATGAGGCAATACCCGCATCTTTCAGTGCATTTGTCATAGCCAGCGCACCGCCTTCGCCATTTTCTGCCGGTGAAGTCATGTGATAAGCATCGCTGCTCATACCAAAACCAACCACTTCAGCATAAATTTTAGCGCCACGGTTTTTAGCGTGTTCGTACTCTTCAAGAACAAGAACACCCGCACCATCACCTAATACAAAACCATCACGATCTTTATCCCATGGGCGGCTAGCCGCTTGAGGATTGTCGTTACGTGTTGATAATGCACGAACAGCACCAAAACCACCCAAACCTAATGGTGTGGTTGCTTTTTCGGCACCACCTGCCAGCATTGCATCTGCATCACCATAAGCGATAATACGTGCAGCATGTCCAATATTATGAACACCTGAAGTACACGCTGTTGCAATAGAGATTGTAGGGCCACGAAGACCATACATAATGCTTAAATGCCCTGCAACCATGTTAATGATGGTTGAAGGTACAAAGAATGGGCTAATTTTACGAGGGCCGCCATTCATCATAGATGTATGGTTTTCTTCGATAAGGCCTAAGCCACCAATACCAGAACCAATAGCAGCTCCGATACGACTTGCATTGGCTTCTGTTACTTCAAGACCTGAATCCGCAATGGCCTGCACACCTGCTGCAATACCATATTGAATGAAAAGATCCATCTTACGCGCGTCTTTACGCGAAAGATTATAATCTTCGTGATTGAAATCTTTTACCAATCCAGCGAATTTAGTCGCATGATGACTGGTGTCAAAATCTTCGATAAGGCCGATACCACTCTGTCCGGCACACACTGCTTCCCAAGAAGCTTCTGCGTTATTACCGACAGGAGATAACATGCCTAGTCCGGTCACAACTACACGACGCTTAGACACGCTTATCCTCCAAGGAGGGAAAAAGTTTAGGATTAAAAATATAGGCGGTCGAGTGACCGCCTAGATTAGCAAGCTTATTTACCTGCGTTTTCAACGTAATCAATAGCAGCTTGAACTGTAGTAATTTTTTCTGCTTCTTCGTCTGGGATTTCGATATCGAATTCTTCTTCCAGAGCCATTACCAGCTCAACTGTGTCAAGAGAATCAGCGCCTAAGTCATCAACAAATGAAGCTGAATTTACAACTTCTTCCTCTTTAACACCCAGTTGTTCAACAATGATTTTCTTAACGCGTTCGTCGATAGTGCTCATACTATTAAATTTCCTATCAAAACTCGCTTGCGCGATGATTTTCTTAGTTTATAAATACAGGAAAAGATCTAACCAATCCCGACTGTGTGGACTACTTTATTTGCTATATTTTGCATTATATTGTACGCAAAAAGCAAATATAAAGACGTCCCCATAATTAGATCATGTACATGCCACCATTGACATGCAATGTTTCACCCGTGATATAGCTTGCTTCATCAGAAGCTAAGAAAGCTACAGCACTGGCAATCTCTTTGGCATCACCTAAACGGTTAGCAGGGACTTGAGATAAAATACCTGCTCTTTGGTCGTCTGTTAATGCTCTAGTCATATCAGTTTCGATAAAGCCTGGAGCAACAACATTCACCGTAATGCCACGGGAAGCAACTTCGCGTGCTAATGATTTACTAAAACCAATCACACCCGCTTTCGCCGCCGCGTAGTTTGCCTGTCCTGCGTTACCCATGGTTCCAACAACAGAACCAATCGTAATTATACGACCATAACGTTTTTTCATCATAGCACGCATAACTGCTTTAGACAGACGGAAGACTGATGAAAGATTAGTGTCAATGATATCTTGCCACTCATCATCTTTCATGCGCATCAACAGGTTATCACGAGTAATACCTGCATTATTGACCAAAATATCAATTTCGCCAAATTCAGCGCGCACATCGGCTAAAAATTTTTCGATAGAGTCGTTTTCTGTGACATTTAACACAAAACCCTTACCCTTACCGTCTAAATATTCGCTGATAGCTTTCGCACCGTTTTCACTCGTTGCTGTACCAATTACTGTCGCACCGCGTGCAACTAAATCTTCTGCAATCGCACGGCCAATACCACGGCTTGCACCAGTAACTAGCGCTATTTTTCCGTCAAATCCCATGAGATCCCTCAGTCATTTCCTAATGCAACATCTAATGATGCAATATCATTAACTGCTGCAGCGTTCATTTCTTTAGAAATACGTTTTGTTAAGCCAGTTAATACTTTTCCTGGCCCGATTTCTAATAATTGTGTGATACCTTTTTCAGCAATAAGTTCAACCGTTTCAGTCCAGCGAACTGGATTATAAAGCTGGCGAACTAATGCATCACGGATTGCATTTGCATCAGTTTGTGCTATCACATCAACGTTATTAACGACCTGAATTTCAGGTTGTTTAAATTCGATTTCTTGTAATGCAACCGCTAGCTTATCAGCAGCCGGTTTCATTAAAGCACAGTGAGAAGGCACGCTTACTGCTAGTGGTAAAGCACGTTTAGCACCCGCTTCTTTACATAACACACCAGCACGCTCTACGGCTTCTTTGTTACCCGCAATAACAACTTGGCCCGGTGAGTTAAAGTTTACAGGTGAGACAACTTGTCCTTGTGCTGCTTCTTCACAGGCTTTTGCAATAGCGTCATTATCTAAGCCAATAATCGCATACATTGCACCCGTCCCCGCAGGTACGGCTTCTTGCATCAGTTGACCACGTAATTCTACTAATTTAATTGCCGCAGCGAAATCAATAACTCCCGCACACACTAAAGCAGAATACTCGCCAAGACTGTGACCTGCCATCATTTGTGGTATTTTGCCTTGTTTTTCTTGCCATACACGCCAGATAGCAACAGAAGCTGCTAATAATGCTGGCTGTGTTTTCCATGTTTTGTTTAGCTCTTCTTCTGGACCATTCTGAACTAAGTCCCAAAGAGAGTAACCCAATACATCAGATGCTTGAGCAAATGTTTCAGTCACGATTGGATATTGCTCTGCAAGTTCTGCAAGCATTCCAACAGCTTGTGATCCCTGTCCGGGAAAAACCATTGCAAAATCAGTCATGTTTATTTTCCTGATAATATTAAAAACGGATAAGTGCAGACCCCCAAGTAAAACCGCCACCAAACGCTTCTAGTAAGATTAACTGACCACGTTGAATGCGATTATCTCTTACAGCTTCATCTAATGCTGTTGGGACTGATGCTGCTGACGTATTGCCGTGGCGATCTAATGTCACCACTACTTTATCCATTGTCATATCCAGCTTTTTCGCTGTCGCTGAAATAATTCTTAAATTTGCCTGATGAGGCACAAGCCAGTCCAGTTCAGATTTATCAATTTTGTTAGCTTCAAGTGTCTCATCCACAATGTGGGCAAGCTCACGAACTGCGACTTTAAAAACTTCATTTCCTGCCATAGTCACGTAAGCAGGTAAATCGTCATTTTCTCTACTCTGATAAGGTAGTGCTAATAGATCACCAAAACGGCCATCAGAATGTAAATGAGTAGAGATAATGCCTTCTTCTTCTTCTGATGCGCCAACAACCACAGCACCTGCCGCATCACCAAATAGGATAATCGTGCCGCGATCTTCTGGATCTAAAGCGTGAGATAATCTGTCAGCACCAATAACCAGTGCTTTTTTAACAGAGCCAGCTTTAATAAATTGATCCGCAATACTTAATGCATAAACAAAACCTGAACATGCAGCCGCAACATCAAAAGCAATACAATCACTAATACCTAATGCATTTTGAATTTGGCAAGCCGCACTTGGAAATGCATGAGAGCCAGATGTAGTTGCAACAATAATCAATCCAATGTCTTGCTTATCAATACCTGACATTTCTAATGCTTTTTCGCCAGCACCCGCTCCCATCACGGCAACAGTTTCTTCTTCTGCTGCAATTCGACGTTCATGGATACCCGTTCTGGTAACAATCCACTCGTCAGATGTTTCAACCATTTTTTCTAAATCGGCATTAGTTCGCACTTGTACAGGCAAGTAACTACCAGTACCTAAGATTTTTGTATACATTCTATCAATCGCTCTTGGGTAATACTGTTGTCAGTCGTGAAGCAATTCGCTCTGGAATTTTTCGCTCAACGGCATGAACAGCCTGTTCTATTGCTGCTGTAAACGCGCTTTCATTTGCGCCACCATGGCTTTTAATGACGATACCGCGTAATCCTAACAGAGAAGCACCGTTATACTGGTCGGGGTTCATATGTCCAAAACGCTTAATTAGCCGCTTTTGTAACCACTTCTTCAATATTTTCATCCACCACGACGTTTTTTTATTTTCGGTAGTAGAAGATTTAATCAATGAAAGGAAAACTCTGATAACCCCTTCCATCGTTTTAAGGGAGACATTACCTGCGAAGCCGTCACACACCAATACATCAGTTTTGCCTGTCAGTAATTCATTACCTTCAACATAACCAATATAATTAATATTCGGTGTCGATTTTAATACCGTAGCAGCTTCGCGGATATTATCTAATCCTTTGCTCTCTTCTTCACCAATATTTAAAAGCGCCACTTTCGGTGAATCAATCTCTGCTATCTCTTCGGCCATAACTGCGCCCATTACCGCAAACTGCACCAGCATTTTGCTATCACAGTTAACGTTAGCGCCTAAATCAAGAACAACCGTCTTGCCTTTTTTCTGATTAGGTAATATCGAAACCAGTGCGGGACGTTCAATTCCATCAATTGCATTAAGTCGAAGTTTTGCTAATCCCATTAACACGCCAGTATTCCCTGCACTTACACAAGCCTGTGCTTCCCCTGTTTTCACGAGATCAAGTGCCACTCGCATTGATGTCCCTTTACTTGCTCTAATAGCTTGTGAAGGTTTGGCATCATTGGCGACAATATGTTCTGCGGGTATAACTTGTAAACGGGAGATTAGCTCAGCATTTTGATTTGCAAGCAGAGGAGATATAGAGTCTGGTTGACCTACCAGCAATATTTTTAAATGAGGATTAGATGCCAGCGCCCGCAAACAAGCAGGCACTGTGATGCGAGGACCGAAGTCCCCGCCCATCGCATCTAACGCTATGGTTAGATTTGTCAAGGTATCAACGAGCTATAAAGCTAATTACTTGTTGATAACCTTGCGACCACGGTAGTAACCGTCAGCAGTTACATGGTGACGCAGGTGAGTTTCACCAGAAGTTTTGTCAACAGAAACTTGAGTTACTGTCAGCGCGTCATGAGAGCGACGCATACCGCGTTTAGAACGAGTTGGTTTGTTTTGTTGTACGGCCATTGACCTTACTCCTTAGTACTTTTCTTTAAACTGGCTAATACGGCAAATGGATTTGGCTTCTCTGATAATTCTTCAGGGAGTTCACCAAACACCATATCCGCGTCGGACACTTCACAGTGTTCAAAATCATGTACCGGAACCACCGGCAAGTTGAGGATTATTTCATCTTCAATCATTGCCAGCAAATCTATTTCACCAAATTCGTTTACATAAACTGGTTCATATTCTTCCGGTAATGTCTCGGCCCGTTCATCACTGACAACAGGGCTAAAACAATATGTTGCGTGAACATGATACGGAAAATGGCCACCACAACGTTGACATTCTAAAGTCACATCCACATCGGAATGCCCTTTAATCACGGCAAGACGTTGATGGTCAATATCAAATGATAAAGCCACGTCAATATTACTGTCCACACTGACCACCGATTCAGCTAAGCGGCTTACTTGCTCTGGAGAATAATGACCGTCATAGTCTAAATTCTTTTGAGCTGCTCGCAGCGCATCAATGGTCAGGGGTAATTTTACCTTTTGCATAAGGCGCGCATATTATCTTTGTAATGGAATATAGTCAAAGAAAAAGGCGGGTTATCTACACCTTTCCACCAAAATTCGCTTTATCAGCGGCGCATAGTTTAGAATGTCAGGCATCATTTTGCTACGGATTTTAAAAAAAATATGTTGCCACTCGTCCTTGCGTCTACTTCACCCTTTCGAGCTGAGTTGCTGAAAAAGCTTGGAATGCCCTTTATACAGGCATCTCCAGAGATTGACGAAACCCCGATGCCCACAGAGTACGCTCAAGATCTTGTCAGTCGCTTATCCTATGAAAAAGCCAGCGCTTTACAAGCAAAATTTCCACATCACCTTATAATTGGCTCTGATCAAGTTTGTGTACTGAATAAAAAGATCACGGGAAAACCCCATAATTTTGATAATGCCTTTGCACAATTAAAACAAGCTTCAGGACAATGTATCTCGTTTTACACCGGATTAACTGTATATAATAGCCTAACTTTAGAACACCAAACTCATTGTGAATTATTTCAAGTTTACTTTCGTCATTTAACTGATGAAGAAATTATCAGTTATTTAAATAAAGAAATGCCTTTCAATTGTGCTGGAAGTTTTAAATCTGAGGGACTAGGCATTACTCTATTTGATAAACTTGTCGGCGATGATCCAAATTCTTTAATTGGTTTACCACTTATCCGATTGAATAAAATGTTGCTCTCGCAAAGAATAAACCCATTATTTTTCTCTGATGATCACAAATGAATCTGGTCATCTTATTTTTTAATCTTATGTAGCGATAAAGCGTATTATGAATAAATTAGCATCAGTCTTAACAGCTTTAGTGATGGCAACAGCATTAGTGGGTTGTTCTGATGAAAAAGACACTGAAATTTCAACAACAAAAGCAACTAACACGACAAATACTATCCAAGACAGTGTGATTTCAGACAAAAAAGATGACAGCAAATCCTTATTTAAAAAGAATTTCGTCAGTAGCTGCATATTAGGTTCGGGCATTACTGATGATGCGCTAATTCCTCAAATTGCCGAAGTGTGTGAATGTACTTACGACGGCATTATTAAAAATTACGGAATTAACGAATTTATCCGTGTAGATATGGAAATGCGCAAAAACGGCTCAAAATCACTGCCTAAAGAGTGGGATATTGATAAAATTGTTGAGCAATGCATGACAAAAGTGGAAGGTTAATTCCATTTTCCACTCACTTTCTTTGTGGTTTAAGAAAAGCAATACGCCCAACAAACTGGGCGTATTGAGTATTCGGATTTTCTGTTGAAATAAAAATTTTCGACTTAAGATTTTTGACTACGTAATACTTGCAAACAATGGCGTAGCTGATTATCCATTGGCGCTTCAATTCGCATTTGTTCACCCGTTGAAGGATGAGTAAATGTCAAAGAACTGGCATGTAAAAATAGGCGATTAAGTTTTGTTCCTACCAATTGTGAATCAAAATCACGATCACCATAACGATCATCAAATGCAATAGGATGACCTGCATGTAATGTATGCACACGAATTTGGTGTGTTCTTCCTGTCACAGGGCTTGCTTTCACTAATGTGGCAAATTCAAAACGCTCTTCCACTTTAAAACGCGTTTCAGAAGGTTTTCCTTCATTGCTTACTTTAACGACTCGCTCACCACTTTGAAGAATATTTTTCAACAACGGTGCCTGAACAACTTTAGTGTGAGATTGCCATTGCCCACGCACTAAGGCTAAATAATCTTTCTGCATCTGTTTTAAGCGTAATTGCTCATGCAAAGCACGTAATGCTGAACGTTTTTTTGCAATTAGCAAAACACCCGATGTATCTCTATCAAGACGATGTACAAGCTCTAAAAAACGCGCTTCTGGGCGCAATGCACGTAAACCTTCAATCACACCAAAACTTAACCCACTTCCCCCATGTACAGCCGTACCAGAAGGTTTATTGATGAGCATTAAATGGTCGTCTTCATATAAAATACAATTTGACAATGCAGCGACTTTATCAAGCTTTGGTGATACCGCGACTTCTTCTTTTTCCGATACTCGCACAGGAGGTATACGGATGCTGTCACCCGTATTGAGTTTGTATTCAGGTTTAATTCGCCCTTTGTTAACTCGAACTTCCCCTTTACGGATAATTCGGTAAATCATACTTTTTGGTACACCTTTTAAGCGTGCCAGTAAAAAATTATCGATACGCTGGCCTGCTTCATCGCCATCAATGGTGACGAACTGAACTTGATTAAATGATTTCATAGTGGCGATTCTTTGGCTCTCTTAAAATAAAAATAACAAACAACTTTGTGGTGTACAAAATAACATCAAATCTGTCGTCTATTTTAACCCGAATAATGGGAAAAAGACGAAACATTAGCTAATCTCTCATATTTATACAGAAAAAGTCACCAAAGCAGAAAAGTCATCTTGCTATAACCCTAACACCAATGGAATAATGCAGACTCTCCTGATTATGTTTATCAGGTATATTTATGAAAATTTTGTTTGTTTGATTTTCAAAATGCAGCAATGGCGTAAGACATAGTCGAAAATCAAACAATTTAGTATGCCATAAATACATCGCTTATTGAGTTGAAACATCGTGTTCAATTAAAGAGTGCTGAATTTTTGAACTAAAAATCAGACTCACCGACATATTGCACCTCTATACAACCGACAACCGTGAGGTTGACGCATTTGTAAAAGACACGAGGTCATCGGTTATCAATAGTGTAATTACGTATGTTAGTGGCACATTATAAAACGTGAAAATAACGAGTAAGTCACAATATGAAAAGAATGTTAATTAACGCAACTCAGCAGGAAGAGTTGCGTGTTGCCCTTGTCGATGGGCAACGCTTGTACGATCTGGATATCGAAAGCCCCGGTCATGAACAGAAAAAAGCGAATATCTATAAAGGTAAAATCACTAGAATTGAACCCAGCTTAGAAGCCGCTTTTGTTGATTATGGTGCGGAACGCCACGGTTTCCTTCCTATCAAAGAAATAGCCCGCGAATACTTTCCTAGTAATTATCACTCCCATGGTCGTCCTAACATCAAAGATGTCTTAAAAGAAGGTCAGGAAGTTATTGTTCAAGTTGATAAAGAAGAGCGTGGTAATAAAGGTGCAGCATTAACCACTTTTATCAGCCTTGCAGGAAGTTATTTGGTATTAATGCCAAATAATCCTCGTGCGGGTGGTATTTCTCGCCGTATTGAAGGTGAAGACCGTACTGAACTCAAAGAAGCTTTATCAAGCCTTGAAATCCCAGATGGTATGGGTCTGATTGTACGTACAGCAGGTGTTGGTAAATCTGCCGAAGCACTACAACAAGACTTAAGCTATCGTTTAAGACACTGGGATGCTATTAAGAAAGCGGCTGAGAATCGCCCTGCGCCATTCTTAATTCATCAGGAAAGTAACGTAATTGTTCGCGCATTCCGCGACTACTTACGTCCTGATATTGGCGAAATTTTAATTGATAACGCAAAAGTCGTTGAAATGGCGCGTAGCCATATTGAAGCGATTGGTCGTGGTGATTTTGCTAGCAAAATTCGCCATTACACAGGTGCAGTACCTCTATTTAGCCATTACCAGATTGAATCACAGATTGAATCTGCTTTTCAGCGTGAAGTTCGCCTTCCTTCTGGTGGCGCTTTAGTTATTGATACAACTGAAGCATTAACAGCGATTGATATCAACTCCTCACGCTCAACCCGTGGCGGTGATATCGAAGAAACTGCGTTCAATACTAACTTAGAAGCGGCTGACGAAATCGCACGCCAATTACGTTTACGCGACTTAGGTGGTTTAATTGTTATCGACTTTATCGACATGACGCCTGTGCGCCATCAGCGTGAAGTTGAAAACAGAATGCGCGAAGCTGTTCGCCAAGATCGTGCTCGCATTCAAATTGGACGCATCTCTCGCTTTGGTTTATTAGAGATGTCTCGTCAACGTTTAAGCCCTTCATTAGGTGAATCTAGCCATCACGTTTGTCCGCGTTGCTTAGGCACCGGTACTATTCGTGATAACGAATCACTGTCACTTTCTGTGTTACGTCTTATCGAAGAAGAAGCACTTAAAGAAAATACACATGAAGTACATGCGATTGTACCTGTTCAAATCGCCTCTTATTTGCTTAACGAAAAACGTAAAGCAGTGACTGACATTGAATTACGTCAATCTAATGTCAAAGTGGTTATTGTTCCTAATGACCAAATGCAAACGCCTCATTTCTCTGTTATTCGTGTGCGTAAAGGCGAAGAAATTACCTCTCTGAGCTACAACTTAGCGCAATTCCATGAGAGCCAGTTAAATGAAGCTGAGGACGATGTTGTTACAGAGCGCAAAGCGCCTGAACAACCTGCTATTTCAGCCTTTGGATTGCAAGAAGAAGAGCCGATTGAAGCGACGAAAAGCAAAAAAGCACCTCAGCCTCAAGCTAAACCTGTTAAATCAGAACAAGCTCAAGGTACAGGTTTCTTTGCCTCTATCGCAAAATTCTTCTCTAACTTATTTAGTAGTGAACCAGAGCCTGTGGTAACACCAGAAAAACCACAGGAAAATAAGAAAGAAAATAACGACAATCGTCGTGATCGTCGTAATAACAATAATCGACGTAATAACAATAATCGCCGTGACCGTGATAACGATCGTAATCGTGATAACGCAAATAGCGAAGACAATCGCAAAAATCGCAATCAAAAACCACAAACAACGCCAACAACTGAAGTTAATAGTGAGCAAGAGATTGCAGAACGCGAAGCTCGTCGCCAACAGCGTCGTGAACAACGTGCGGAACAGCGTCGTCGTCAAGAAGAAAAACGTCAACAGCAACAAGAAGCGGCTAAAGCACAAGCGGCTCTTGCTGAAAATGATACCGTTGCAAAAGATAGTGCTGATGAGAAGAAAGAAGAACCTCGTCGCCCTGCTATGCAACGCCGTAATCGTCGTCAATTAGCACAATCTGTACGCGTAATTGACAATGATAATGCATTGGCTGTTGTACCCGTTGTGACTGAAAAAGCCGTTTCTGAGCCTCCTGTTGCAACAACACAAACTAAAGTTGCGCCAACAGAAAAATCAGCACCTAAAGCAGTCGCTGTTGCGAAAGTTGAAGCTAATGAAGCACAAGCTGTAAAAGCATTACCTGATGCAACTAAATCACAAGATGACAATAAAAACGAAGATAATAACGGGCAAGATAATGTTATGCCACGTCGTTCTCGCCGTTCACCTCGTCATTTACGTGTAAGTGGTCAACGTCGTCGTCGCTATCGTGATGAGCGTACCTTAACAGTATCACCAATGCCTCTGGCAATGGCGGTGGCTTCTCCTGAACTTGCTTCAGGTAAAGTTTTCATTCGCTATCCAATCACACCAATAAGTGATGCACCATTTATTGAGAATAATGCTGAAAACAACAATGACGTTTCTGTTGAAAACCACATTATTACTCATCAAGATCCACAAATGGTCGCTATCGCACCAGAGGTTTCAGAAGCCATTGTTGCTGATATTGCACAGGTAGGATCGACTGAATCAACTTATTCTGTCACGGTTAGTACTGAATCAACCACAGAGGCTGTTACTGAAATTATTGCAGTAGAGCCACAAGCTGTGCCTGTTGAAACTAACGACATTATTGAAAACAACGTTATCAGTGATGTCATTAATGAAGTGAACACAGAAGAGCATGTTACTCGTAAAGAGAACATTTCAGCGGTATTAAATACCACTGAAGCTTATATGCATGAAACTTCACAACAGGCTGAAACAAACATCGCGCCAGAAAAAGTTGCACAAGATACAGTTGCACCAGTAGAGAGTGAAATATCAACGCCTGAGCCTCAGCCTGTTGAAGCAGTAATAGTAGCTACTGAAGAAACTGTTGAACAACATAAAGAAGTTACTGCTGAAACCGTTGTTGAAACTGTTATTGAAGACCAGCCAGAAGAAAACGCAATCTCTGCGGTGGAAATTGATACGGTAACAGAAAGCAAACCAACTGAAGTCGTTATTCGTCAAGAGCCTGTTGCAGTTGCACGCCAACTACATGCAAGCTCACCAATGACAAAAGCGCCAGCCGCTGATGAAACACCTGTGGCAATTGAAATCAAAGCATGGGAAACACGTCCAGCTTTTGATAAGAAAGGCCGCACAGGTGCGGGTGGACATTGTTCTACTAATCACTCTTCTTCAGAAATGACTAAAGCTGAAAGTCAAAACTGATAATAAGGTGTTATTAAGAATATCTTGATAATACTTCTAAATTGAGAACCCACTTTTTAGTGGGTTCTTTTTTTGGGTAACTATTAGCAAATTAACTGAGTATTTATTAAGCCAACATAAAAAAGCCCCTGAATATTCAATTCAGAGGCCTTCGATTTCTTATTCTTAGTAAAACAATCAGTCTTTTAGATCAGGAAGATTTTTAATTTCACCCATCGCTTTTAACTGCTTAGATAATTCACGGCGCTCTTTAGACAGATCGGCATTTTTAATAATGTAATCGTCAACACGATCGTCATAGTCACTACGCATATTAGCAATAATACCCAATACATCTTCAATCGACATACCCGGTTTAATGTATTCACTTAAGTTGTCTAACAAAAGAACACGTTTTTGGTTATCACGGATCTTTTTCTCATTGTCAGTGATCTCACGACGGATTTTGTTTTTACGACGATACATACGCACAAACTCCAGTACGTTTTGGAAAGACGGCTTGTTTGCGTTATCCATTTCCTACACCTTTACAATTGATATTTAAGATAAATAGTTCTGTTTAAGATTATCGCTTAATCGTGTCAATAAACAAGCAAAGTTTACAAATTTAATTGATTTTGCTTAATTAACAATTAATTAGGATGATATGCATTAATAAATATAGTCAACATTCTTTAACTCGTAAATGTTCACTTAATTAATGATAAAAAAATGGCTACACATTTTTACTGGTAGCCCAAATCGATACTACAAAGGATAAATTAATCAGCGATTAAATAGTCTGTGTTTTGTTTTGATCTTCATGTTGTAAACCATCAAGTGGCAGTAATGCTTCCGCATCTGAACGTAAAAACATTGCTGAGAAAAGTGTTGTCCCTATCACAATACATCCCATCACCATATAGGTTGGTGCAAAACCATAATGATCATAACCATAACCCGCTAATGGAGATAATAATGTAGCAACAATAGAGCTAACACATTGAAAACCGACTAAATAGAGTGTTGAAGATAAACGTTTGTCAAAGTGTTGACTGTTATATTTAAAAATTGAAATTAATAAAATAGGTAACTCAACAGCATGTAATAATTTCATACAAGAGATCAAGACTGGCCCTTCGACTAGTCCTGAGCCAATAATACGTGCCGCCATAACACTGCTTGCCAGTAATAAGCCGTTTTTAGCACCTATTCTATTGACCAGAAAAGGCGCGACAAACATACCACCAGCTTCTAAGAATACCTGCAATGAATTCAGATATCCGTACATCTCATTACCCTGCTGTAAGGTTGCAAATTGCGATGAGAAAAAGACGGGAAACTGTTGGTCATAAACCCCATAAACACAGGTGCCAATAACAAACAAAATAAGCGCCCAAAAACGAGGCAGCGAAAGTAAATTCAGTGCGTCTTTTATGGTAATAGCCGATGTTTTACCATGCTCTAATTGATTAAATGCGTCTGATTTATCTGTTTTTAACAGTGTTAAAAGAATTAAGAACACAACACCAGAAACAGAAGCCATCACAAAATTATAATTAGGATCGATGTTTATATTGTGTCCTGCAATAAATGTTGCAGATGCCCAACCTAGCGATCCCCACATTCTCGCCCTACCGTATTCAAAACCACGAATACGACTAACACGCTCTGTATATGACTCTAATACGCCAATCCCCGCATTAAATGTCATACCTACATATAAACCTCCTAGAATGGAGCCAACAAAAATATTCCAGCGAAGTATTGATGCGAAACCTAGAAAAAATGGTCCAGAAAGAATAAGTAATACTGCAATCACTAATAATAAATTCTTTCTTAGTCCTAATTTATCTTGAATAAAGCCATATAGAGGTTGAGCACATAACGCAATCAGAGAAATTGCAGAGAATATCAATCCAGTATCTGTCGCTTTTAATCCTACATACTGATTTAACCAAATAGAAACTAATGAAAAGGATGAAGACCAGGTAAAAAAGAAGAAAAACAACAGCGCACTTAAGATCGCATAGTATTTTTTTGAGTCTTTGTTCATTGGTTGAGCGCCTTATAAAGTCATTTCACCCTTAAATGTTAACGTTAACTTTTAAGTTCACAAACAATTATATCGCTTTAATGTGACATAAGGCACATAAGTTAACGTTAACAACTTGAGTTATGTGCTCTAGATCTACCTTTATCTTTATTGCCATTACTGACAGTAAAACGCACGAAAAGGCATCATATAATCCCTTTTCTTTAATCTCCTTTGTTAAAATAACAGTGTCCTCCATAATTCGCTTAAAACTATCTAAGACAATACTATGGATATACTTGGTTTTATTATTACGTTACTACCTATAATTATCTCACCGGGTGCAAGTTTTACAATTGCTTTAGATAACACCTTAACCTATGGCATAAAAGGGTTATTGATCACGATTATAGGTACCGCATTAGGCATTATTACTCACGGGCTTTTGGTCGGATTAGGAATAACAAAATTATTAGTTTCGTCCCCTTCTGCTTTTATGGTATTAACTATTCTTGGTAACTTGTATTTAATTTATCTTGGAATTTCTTTGATACGTTCTGGATTAAAAGCCTCTAAAAACACCACAATTATTCATCAAAAAGTCTCTATCAAAACAGCTTATATTGCTAATGTGCTTAATCCTAAAGCAATTATGTTATATCTTGTGGTTGTTTCTAGTTATGCTGGTGCGACGCCAACACTAGGTAATTATCTTGCTTTATCTTCTATTCATATTTTCATGATGAGTATCTGGCTAATTGCTTGCTGTGGCTTTATTTTATTGTCATCACAAAAGATCAATATTGTTATTATGAAAAAAGTAATCAATATTAGCGGTGGTACGCTCCTACTTATTCTCACAGCAACACCTTATATTAAACACTACATAAGCACGCTTTGATCTGACATTTCACGTTTACCGCATTATGGTTTACCATGGTCTTAATTAAACCCAATACAACTCATTGAGTAATGATTTAAAAAAAATCATCAATAAATTTACGGTAGGAAACCTTGTCTAATTCAGCTAAAACGCCCACATTTTACGTTCATGACTATGTGAATTTATTTTAATTAGCTGATATTTAATAATTTATTTATAGTGGTGATTTATTTGGTACTCAATTCTGTACTCACAGCAAGAATTGGAGATAATTTTGAATTAATAAAAAGAAAGGTGATACTTTTATACCACCTACTCATTTTTAATTCCACACCCTGCTACACTCTCCAAAAACTAACCGGATCCGTTATGAATCTCGCAAACTTATCTCAAGAAGAAAAAGACAAGATCAATGTCGACTTGGCTGCTTCAGGTGTCGCATATAAAGAACGTCTCAATATGCCAGTTGTTGCATCCGAAGTTGAACGACAACAACCAGCACATTTGCGCGAGTACTTTAATGAGCGATTAGCGTTTTATCGTGAGAGAAGTAAGAAATTGCCTGATGGGAATTCAGTGCAGTATTTGAGAGCTGAGTAAGCAATAAAAAACCCACCGAAGTGGGTTTGTAATTTAGAAGATTTTTTTCAAAATCATTTTCGCGCCGTTATTAGTCAAGTGACCACCCCGACTGAATATTGCACCGTCATTATTTATCGTCAAACACTGTCCATTTTCACAGAAAATATCAGACGTATAAACTTTATGTAACCTTTTATCATCAGGTAAAAATAAATCTAATTTATTTGCAAATTTAATAGTATCTGCGTAGGCATTCTTGTTCTGTGAATAAGCCTTCTTATATGAAGACATGTTTACTGATAGCTGTTCAAAAAGTTGCTTTCTTATATCAGATGCTGGATCTGGTAGTGGATAAATAACATAGACCTCATGCCCACTATTTAAAAGCATTTTTATATTTTCAGCATAACTCTTCCACGCGACATCATTATCAAGAACAGCATCTTCTGGCAGTTTACTGTTGGATACTCCGTTTACTGGTATTCTTTTCTTGGGATTCTCAAATTGCCAGTAGTTTGCAGTCACTATGATTTTCTTTTTATCATTCAATCCTGATAAGAATTTAATTCTTTCCTCATTGACAGTGGTGCATTCTGGAACTTTCCCGAACCATATATCTGGAGAAACAAACGGGCATTGTTCATACGTCAAACTAATTAGACCCTGCCCTTTTTCTGTTAGAATTTTATGAAGTTCAGGATCAAGTTGGCCAGCAAAACTATCACCTATATTTATCCATTCTTGATTGCCAAATTTACATGCTGTATCAACAGTTCGCTTGTTACATAGCTCTTGAGGATCTTTGGAAAAATAACCATGCCCTAAGTTCACTTCGTCTTTAAGTTTTGTAAATTCTAGGACACTAAATAAATCATTGACCTCTTTTTGCTTGCCCTCAAATCTACCAGAGAAGCCTTTTGTATTAATGGTGGCTATATAAAATGACACCAATGCCAATACAATCACTGCCAATATGGAAATTTTCTTATAACCTAAGTTTTTTACTCTGAATTTATTCTCAATTAAATAATATGATGCCACTGACAAGAAAAGAGATATTGATATTAACATCAATAGTTGAAGATTATTTATTTCATCATGCTTTAACAACCTGAAAAACACGAAAACAGGCTGATGCCATAAATAAAGTGAATAAGATATTAACCCAATAAAAACAACTGGTTTTGATGAAAAAATAGAGTTTGTAATATCACCCTTTGTTGTGAAAAGAATAAAAAGGCAGATACCAAAAACTGGAACAGCGGTTAAAAATGAAGGATGCGGATTGCTGTGGTCAAAGAAAATCATACCATGAATAACTAAAAATAACCCTATTATTGGCATTGACTTCACAAGCATGCTGCTTATTGTGCCATCCTTGATGTTATCTAAATTACGTCTATCAAAAAATGTCAGCAAACCGCCAGCAAATAGCTCCCATGCTCTTGACGGGAGAAGGTAGAATGCATCATCTGGTCTGACTTTTACTATTATATTTGCATATTGCATAGATATAATTAGCAAAATTAACATTATTCCAAACGTGTATTTCTTTAGAAATTTATTAATAAACAAAATCAATAAAGGAAAAACCATGTAGAACTGCCATTCTACTGCAAGACTCCATGTGTGTAGTAATGGTTTTCTGATGCTAGCCTCTGATACATAGCTATTTTCAGATAAGAAATAATAATTAGAACCAAAATATAATGCCGACTTCAGAGATTTCACGTAGGAAATGATAGAGTCTGGCTGCAATATAAAATAAGCAAATGCAGATGTAACGAGCAATACAGCCAGTAAAGCGGGGACAATTCGTTTAAATCGTCTCCAGTAAAAATCTAAAAGTGAGAACGATTCTTTTTGTAATTTATCTCTAATTATCCCTGTTATTAAATAACCGGAAAGAACAAAAAAAACATCAACTCCGAGATAACCACCTTTAAAGACAGTGTCCCCAAACATTTGAAAGTTAGCATGATATAAAATAACAGCAAAAACGGCTAACGCCCTAATGCCATCGAGTTCTTTTCTATAAGATAACATACAATAAATCCAAAAATTAACATTACGGTTGTTGTTACAACGATAAAAAATATTTGCGAATTATACATTAAGATATCTTATTTGCATTCATATTTAGCAGAGGAATAACTGCGAGCACAATGAGTTGCTCGCAGAAATTATTATACTTTTAGTATAGATATAGATGTTGATTGATTGACAGTAATTGGTGATGGCAAGGATGATGGCGCTCTAATACTAACAATATCACCTTTTTTGAGTTTCAGTATTTTTGAAAATAGGTATATGTTTTTTATTGGCAGTTGAGATACAACATCATCATTAATATACAGACCTAACACTAATTCCTGCTGGTGAGAGCAATCAACAAATATCTCTACCTTGTAGTCGCCATGATAAGGGATTGGCAGCCTATCAGATCCAGTTGATGTTATTAATTTTAATGTATCAAAATCTATTTTATCAAACCCTACCCTAGAACCGCCAACTGATAGTTGTGAGCTGGTTGTTTTTGATAACGATAATAATGATTTGAATTTACCCAATAAATTTACAGATGAGATCTCATCATAGGTAATAAAATCTGTTAGTTTTACAAATCCACCAACTGATACATTTGATTTATACGCTGATGAAATATTAACTGTCGCGCCATTTGAAACCTTCACCTTTAAATGACTACTTGCCCCCTGAGATATTAGCGTATTATTTAAATCCCAAATCGTACCGATTCCATCAATGAATGATTGATATACCTCAGCTGTACTTCTTCCACCAATGAACGCGCAGTTATTTGTTGTTATGCATGACCCACCCGTAAATCGAAGCACCCCAAATGCCGCGCTAGGAGCTGACTCGCAACCACATCCATTCATGTCCACCTGACAATTATCCAGATCATAAGCAAAGTGTTTTATTTCACTACCAACATAACCATCTGCCCATGCATCACATGCAACGTTGTTCCAAGAGGAGTATCCAAGACCGCCAAATGACCACCCAAACTCCGTTTTAAATGCATTACATCTATTTAGGTTAACAGAGGTTCCTCTTCTAATATCACCAAGCCCGTGCTTTACTGGAATGACACAGTTTTTAATATTTATACTATTTAAATTAACACTATAAATATCAGCGCATATTAACCATGAATATACTCCGCTGTTTGTTATGTTAGAAATTGAACTTAGACCGATCTCCGGCGCATAAAATGTGGACACTTTTTTAAATGCACCATCTTCACATTCAGTAGAAAAGTCGCTAAATTTTAGTCTCCAAGCAGCACCATTGTGACGCTCGAATCCAACATTTTGAGTTATACGCCTCGCAGTAATAACAAAAATAGCCTGAGCATTTAATGTGTCGTATTGATAACCTCTGTAAGTACCATTCAAGTCCATAATATGTTGAGGTTCTACGTTAGACAGTAAATTATCGACTACAAACACTGTTGCGCCGTCACCAGCACCAACGATATTCAGTCCGTCTTTTTCGTGAATGAAAACTCGTTTTGTTATTTTGAACCTGCCGGCTGGAAGTATAACCTTATTTCCATGCCCCACTCCGTCATCGGCATTTGCATTATCAATAGCTAGTTGAAGCGCGTCAGAGAATGATGATGAAAAATTCAGGTAATCTGTTACGTAAATCTCACCACTTCTATCTGATAATATCTTAACTGCTGGGCGTAATGTAGAATCACCAACACTTAACCACCTACCAACACCAATACCACCAGAACTATCAGGAGTTGAATCAATAGGAACTACTTTTGGCAACGCACCATCCCAACGGTAATACTCGCCTGTTACCTCATCGCGTAAAACTTGATTTGGCAGTGTTATTTCAGCCCCTTTCTGGAACGAGTCTAAGGTGATATATCCAAATTGAGATATTGCTTGTTGAGCAATCCAGCGCAACCCTTCGATTGTAAAATGCTCTTGCCCGAATCTATCGATATATTTGTTTTTCATTGAAGTAACGAACTCGTCAATTTTACCTGAGTTAAATTTCAGGTCTTTCGCCGCTTCGCTTGGAACTGGATTTTGTGTTGGAATTGTAGACATAATTTTCCCCAATAAAAAAGCCAGCACTTAGGCTGGCCATGGTTGAAATGAATTTAATTAAACGTTGTAATCTTTCTTTGCAGAAAAATACTCACTTGCTGTAATGCTATAAGTTCCATCTGCATTAGGCTTTTTGTCGCTTACAATCCATCTCATTGAGTCCATTTCAACGATATTGGATATAACGTAACGTGACGGCGATTGAACATTCATGCCGTCATAGATATTTAGCTGGATGTTAGGTATATCAGCGATAAACCCATAAGCGGTATCGCCTCTTGGTGTAGCTTTAAATCTTTCTGTTGTGTTACCTAGGTGATCAGTAATACAAACGAACATTTCACCATCAAAGACAACTTTTTCATTTGTTGAAAATTGATTTCCGATCCTCTCAACTATATAACCAGCCTGTTGATTCTTATCGTATGTGTCAGCAACAATAATTAAGTCTCCCGGATAAACATAATCACCATCTGCGAGAGTTTGCACACTGATACTCATACGTTGATGTATTAACCTATCCATTTCTAATAGTGCCCTATCTGTCGCCTGATACTCATTGCGACAACCGTGAATGATTATTTTGTTAGGGTTTTTAGCTGGCTTGTTAACTATTTTGTTATCTTCAATACGATATTTAAGGTAGGTTTTTTTGTTTGTTTTGGGGTTTACATATTCGATTTCAACACCATTATTACCACTCGGCATTGTCATATCATAAGAAAGAGAAAATCCATTTCCTGTCGTGTTAGCTCTATTGAAGGTGCCAGATGGATATTTCTTTTCCTCCTCACGAGTAAATGTAAGCACGCCGTTATCCCAAAATGAAATAACACGAGCAACATTGCATATTGTTTCTATACGCTGACCCAGCGATACATCTTCATCATCAAACGTGTAATCAAAATATCCTAAACGCTTATCTGGAAGTGATTCATAGATTGAATACAAACCATATAAATCTATGGTGCTTTCTGGCTGTCCCGCGGTAACTAACCAAGTGTGAGCGACAGCATCAGCAAATGATCGTGATGGTCGTAAAGTATAATCAACACGACGACTATTCATGTCGTAACTAATAACATGACGTGTAGCCAGTGCGTTATATTTACGCTCCCTTGCCCCTGTTGGTGCTTCTGTCGCCCGCACTGTTACTTTAACAAGCGTATCTTCTTCATGTGCTTCTTTAATCCTCTCTCTAACAATAAAGACTTCTTCTAGCTTAAGAATGCTGTGGTCATTACTGTTTTCTAATCGAGTTAATTGAAGCGCATATCTTCCATATCCAGCTAACGGCTTGAATTTTTTCGTAAGATAGTATGTTTTTGTTTTTGGTGCAGATGGGAAGCCTCTATTGAATGACTCTCTTGTGCCAGCTATTTCATTGTTATTCTCATCAACCTTCCAAAACTCAATTCTTGCATTAGCATAATCTCCATCACCAAGTTGAGCATTTAAATGCACCCATAACTCATCACCATCTAAAGGGGAAAAGAAAGGCCCTACTGTCAGGAACTGATTGTCATAGAGAATAAACTTTGATGTGTTAACGATTGCGTTTGGCGGAAGGGTTGCTAAATCACCACCAGTTAAGTTAGTGAAAAAGAATTCGTAGTAATATTTTGGTGAAATAATAGCGCCATCATCACTTTCTTTCGCATCGGATAAATAAGCATCAACCTTAATATCCTTTGTAACCGCACCCTGTGGAGTGTCATAAGTAACATTAACAACAAGGCTTACTGAGCGAGGCTTTACGATATCCATAAAATATCGAAACTCATCTTGCTTCTCTATCTTTATGGCTGCCTCACCACCTTTAATTTCACCAGAAATAACATTATTAGCAGTGGCTTCATATTGTGGAATTTCGTCACTTTCATTCGGCCCCGGTATTTCTTGTCCGTCAACATCAGGGAACTCAAAGCCCTCGAATATCTGCGGGATCACTTCACCAGGTTGGAATATATGATAACTGGCACCATCAAGGGCGATTAGTTCAGACTCTGAATATTTCACATTCTCAATCGTGTAGTAACCGATACCAAAGTTCATCCACTCGGTAACCATCTTTTTATTGTCAATGTATTCAAACATTGATTGCTGAATGAGATCGGGAAAGGCTCTAACTTGTCCGTGAATTTCAGGTCTAGCCTGATATGTTCTCGCTATATTAGTTTGACCTGTTAAACGATTATTAGGGCTTTCCTTTGCATTTACATCCGCCGCGCTAAATGATGGAGCCTTGGGTGCTAAGAATGAAAATATCTTGGAAACGAACTTAAATACTGGATTAAGAATGTCGCCAATAATCCCTTTTGGTTGGTCGAATATTTGAATGTGATGAAATTCACTAATAATAAAGTCAAGACTGTCATCGTCGTTAAGCTTTACGCCGTTAACATAGATATCAACGTCATGATGAAAGTTTTGCTCTTTTAACCAATCAAAAAAAAGAGAGCCGGCTTTTATCTCGACTCTCTCTTTTGGCATACCAGCGACACGCTGAATTTCAATCATTGGCATATTTCATAAGCTCCAACTTAGTGAACTTTCTCTCGAGCACAATCAACCTATCCATTCTCACAGAGCCGTTTTCACCTCGACTATGTAATGCGTTACCATCGATAATCAAGCCAATGTGAGCGGGTTTTGAGCCTATATAGCCTATAAATATTCCGTTATTTTCTGGTTTGTTTACTCTCTCCCAAAACTCAACTTCATTTTTATAGCAAGTAACAAAATCAGTTTCAGACTCATATCCAGCGTCATGGTGGATCTCAATACCTAGCACATGACGATAATAGAGAACAACAAGACCCCAGCAATCCATAGCGTCAAATGTACAAGACCTATTTTTCCATGGCTTACCGATAGTTTTATCGATGAAATCCTGAGTTGTCATACAGCCTCCAAGCCAGGCCATTCTTGTGGCTCATAAATGCGCCCAATGTTTTTATTCAATGGATTACTCATAGATAACGTGACAGTTACGCTTTCATGATCCATCGACACATCTTTCACAAATAACTTCCATCGAGTAATTGCTGTGCCTTTGTCTTTTTCATCAAATAAGCGATAAGTAGCCTCTATGGGTGTCATTCTATTGAATGATTTCCATAGTTTAAGTTTCTGTTTAAAGTCTTGTGCGACACGGCTGAATTTAACACTAGCGTCAATGATGGGCGTTCGGCTTTGCTGGCTGTCAGATAGTTCGAAATTACACGGCTGATATTCAACCCCACCTAGAACCTTTGGGAATACTTGATAAGAAACAAGATAGATATCACCAAATGACGGATGACTAAATTGCAGTGTCTCATAAAGTATTCTGTTTGGCCTTTGTGCCCGATACTCTCTTAGTGTAGGCATTACAACTCCTTATACTTTGGTAGAGTCTCAGTGACGATAATATCAAGCCAACTTCCAAATGATGGCGGAAACTCAACAATAATATCGTCGAATTCATCATCTGAATTATAAAGTTTCTTGCTAATAACCTGACCAGTCCATGTTACAGAAGATCCATTAATACTGGTTTGCACTGGATAGGAAACAAAATGCAATTCCTGTTCCTGCAACCCACTACCACCAAGATTAATTTTCATCCTGAACCAGCGATTGCAATTATCAAGATAGTTAGGACTTCGCAACCATTGCGCAAACGCTCGCTCCTGTTGAAGTGTAAATATCCAATTCACACTCCATACAGTTTTTAAGTCATCAGTGAGTTTTTGAAATATAGGTGCGCCTACCTGTGGCTGATCTGTCAAGAAGCCAGTATCTAGCGTCATGCTTTTATCAGCTTTCTGCGCCAGAGGAAGCCAGTCAGGGTAATTAATAACCATATATCAACCTCTCGCTCTCGCTGTTGCCGATGTGTTTCTTGTTATGGATTGAAGCATAGGGCCTTTGTTATCCATATCCATAATGAATGCCTGAATGGTCATAGTGTTTCCATCTTGCGATGTCTGCGCATCAAACTTGTGGCCACCAGATGAATAGTCATTAAAGACAACATTCACATTCATACCGCCACCCTGCATATCTTTATTGGAAATAACCTTTCCATTGTCACCGGGTATCATGTATTGGCGACCGTTATTAGCCTTGAATATCTCAGGCTTACCACCTTCACCCACCCGATACATTGAACCAGCATCAACAGGGCCGCCATTTTTACGGGCGCCTGCAATTGCACCAACACCTAGCACAGCGATTGCGGCTAAACCTATTTTCGCTGCAGTCCCCATTGACGCGATTGATGCCATAATTGCCGCAGGTGTCCAAGCAGCTGTTGTTGTGGCAGCTGCTGCCGTACTCACTGCCGTTTGCGTTCCGATAGCAGCCGTTTGCACCGCCGTTGTTGCTGCGATAGCGCCTTGCTGTGCTGCTGCGCCAAACCAAGCAGCTTTAGCTTGCTCAATTCCAGCCTGAACAAAGGTGTTAATTAGGCTATTCAAAACTGTATTACCAATTGATCTTAATGCGTCAGAAGCCTCCATTGAGCCGGTTATTATTCCCGTAAGTGCATTTGATGCGCTACCAGAGAATGCATCTAGTGCAGCCGCGGCAGCTTCGTTTCCTAATGATTGATTTCTCCAAAGCTCATACATAGCATCAGTTCTAGCTTGCTCATATTGAGTGTTGGCGGCATTCATTAACGCCAAACTTTGCTGAGTGATAGCACCTTTTTCAGTCTCAAATTCACGGATAAGCGCAAGTTTACGCTCGTGTTCGTTTTTGAGTTGCTGAACAGGGTCTACTTGTGCTTTTAAATTATCTTGGGGAGATACAGCGTTATTAGCCCGTATTTCGGCTATTTTTTGCTGATATTCTGCTTCAATTTCAGCTTTACGCCTTGCAGCCTGTTCAGTGAGAGATACATCATCTTTTGTTATCCGCTCTAAGTCTGCCAGCTGTTTATCGTGAGATTCTTTAGCTTTAGTGACTAAATCAAGATCAAGTGCAGCTTTCTTATCAGCTAGATTGCGCTCAATGTTGTATTTATCTTCTGCAAGTTTCTCAGCTAGTTTAATCTGTTCAGGAGATGCCTTGTCACCCAACGCCTTAACCGCATCATACTTAGCCATTTCAAGAGAGCCGTCTTTGTAACCTTTGTTTAAAAGCTCAATTTCTTCTCTCTGGCGTTTTAATGCTTCGTATGCTGCGTCTGTGGCTTTGGTTGATTCCTTGGTTGTTTTGTTACGCTCAGCAGCTGCATCTTGAGCCTCTTGAGTTGCTATTGCTATTTGCTTTAGTTGATATATTTCCCTTTCGTCTGTTATCCCTTTATCTTCAATGTAAAAATCAACTTGCAATAATCTCTTATCAACTTCACTTTTGGCGTTAGCTAGCTTCATTTCACGCTCTAGTGATTTTCTTAAATCCATCCCCTCCTTAGACCATTCGAAAGATATTTTTTCACCATTAAACTCTTTCTTTTTTTGCAGCGCCCTATCAATAGAAAAACCATAAGAATCCCATCCCTTTGCGCCACTTGGCAGAACAGATATTTCCCTTTTTAGTAAATCAATTCCCTCTTTTAACTCACCATTAAGATCAGCTTGAATAAAAGATATGGTATTTTTTGTGCGACTGTAGTTATTTGACGCCTTTGTTGCGTTGTCAGTTGCAATTGCTAACTTATCTTGAGCATCGGCTAGCTGTTTTGTTATGGATTCATATTTACTTGTTCCAACTTTAGCTAAAGCCAAATCAGCCTCTAATTCTCTTACTTTTTCCGCAGCTTGCTTCATAGCGACAGTGGTGTTTAGAACTTCATTTTTTAACTCAGGGAGCGCTTCTTTTAACTTGGCAGATTCAGCCCTCTTTTGTTCCCTTGTCATGTTTTTCATTTCAGCAGTTAATTGATTTACTCCCTCTGCAAGTTTTACTGCTTCTTCTCTTGCTTCTTTTGCCTGCTGGTAGAAATACATGATCGCAGCACCCGCGGCCATTGCTATACCTGCTGGGCCACCAACAAAACCTAGAGCTTTATTAGCTAAACCGATAGATACAGAAGCGGCTCTTGCTGCTGCGGCTGAGTTAGCCATTGCTGCTGTCTGCGCCTGCGTTGCTTGCTTATGATTTATCGCCGCGGTTGTTGCGGCAGATCTAACGGCAATTAAATTTGCCAGCGCGGTTGCTTCTGCGTTTGTTCCTCTTGCGGCCGCAAATTCGGTTTTCGCTTTCTCAACTAACGCTCTGGCTGCTGCTAAATCTAAAGCGGTCTTTCTTGCCGTCATTATTGCATTGTGTTCAGCTACTCTAGCAGCTTGAAGGTTTGCTATCGCTTCTTGCCTTGCTGCAACTGCTGATTGCATTTTAGCTTTGATAGCCAACCCCATTGCGGCAATGTATCTACCGCCAACAACGGAGGCAACTAGACTAACCGCTAAAACCATTTCATCGAGACTCTTACTTGCAGTAATTACAGCATCGCTGAATACGTTAATAGATGCCTTTATTGTTGTATTCTCACCAAGGAACTTAGTTAAGTTATTCCCTGCTTCTTGAAATGCCTGCGACATTGTTCGAGTGGTTTTAGCGAACTCTTTACCAATAGCATCCCCCTGAGACAATAACCCTTTTACAACAACATCAGTAGTTAATTTACCTTCTGCTGCCATCTTACGAAGTTGACCGATGCCTACCCCTAGTGAATCAGCAAGTGCAACCATTAAGCGGCTACCCTGCTCTGCTACTGAGTTGAATTCTTCACCGCGCAGAACACCAGACGCGATACCTTGCGATAGCTGAATAATGGCGTTTTCTGCTTCCTGCGCAGTAGCACCGGAGACAATAAAACCTTGGTTGATGATGGATGTTAATTTTGCTAAGTCTGCTGCTGATGTATTGTATTCTCTCGTTCCTCGCTCTAATCGTGCGTAAAGTGTTGCTGTGGCATCAAGACTAGATCGTGTTGCTTGAGAGATATCAAATACTCGTTGAGTTACATCAATAAGCGACTCGCTAGCACGAACTGAGTTAGATAGCTTATTGTTTAATTCAGTCCATGCCTCAGAATAACTAGCAACCATTGAAGCCGATAAATAACCAGTAAGAGCCGCAGCAACTTTGGATAGAGACTGTATTGACCGCTCTGTGTTATTTATCGACTGAGACGTTCGGTTGAAACTGCTATCCATACGATTAAGGCGTTGCTCTAACTGACGCTGAGATGTGAGTAATTGCTGAACATCCATTTGAACTTGATAAACGATTTCGCCTACATTTGCCATTTACCGGCTCCTTAAAATGAAAAACCCCGCCGATTGGCAGGGTTAGTTTGATTAATGACTGTATTAAGTTAATACTTAAAGCTTCGCACTTCTCGTAGCATCTCGTTAGCTTCACTGCATCTATCTTTTTGTTCTTCTGATATTTTTTCTCCAGACTCTCGCATCAAATCACAAACCATGCTAATTCTACCCTGTTCAAATGCATGCCCCATTGATGCGATAACAAAACCCTCGCACGATTCTTTATCTTTATGGTTAATACAAGCAGCCTTTGCAATGTCAGATATCTTTATATTTTCCGCAGCAATAGAACCAGCGCTAAATAAAATAGATAAGGAAGATAATACCCAGAGTGGTGTAACTAATATCTTTCTCACAATACCATCCTCTATGGTTAGTTTATTTTTAAACTACCTTCTTTTTAAGATTTCTTTTATTTTCTCGTGATTTGTTTCTTGAGTAGAATGTGTATCTAAGATATTGCTTTTTTCTATTAATGAGATCGATTTTCCTTCAATCGCATCAACAATTGATCCACAACCAAAGAAAACAGCCCCTATTAATGATGAGAAGCACCCGCCAAACACAAGTAGTGTTATATTTGGCATTTGTTCAGCTATCTTATAATTCGATGTGTTAACAAAAGACATTAGCCCTAAAAATATAGACACGATACCAATTATTAATAATATCCCGCCAACATGCTTTAAATTCACAACACCATCCTCGTTAGTTAATGTTTGAACAATATTACCTTGTTGAGTTAATTACAGAAAATACAATTCCTCTTCTTTCCCTGTGTTCCAACCTTCTTTTAGTAATTTATCATTCATTTCATTTAATTTACTTAACTCACCATTTTTCTTGTATATTCCGCTTAATATTGGTAGCGCATAATGATTTGGGTAATAAAATTTATTATTTGATAGAGTTCCAGTTGATCTTGAATACTCATCCATACCCTCTATGTGCCTTTTCTTCATTGCTTGCATTACAATTGATGATATGGCTATCGACTTCTCACACAGTAAAATAACATTTTCTTGGTTATTATTAGCTTTCTGTTTTTTTATTTCTTCTAGCAATGAAAAATGTAGCGTTACAATTTCATCTTTATCCAAAAAGGCTATTTTAGATAGTTGCTCTCTAATTGCATTAATCATAATAAATATCCTGTCTTATGCCAGCAAAGCTATTAAAAGATAAAAGTATTTATTATGTTATATAGATGGTGATGCAAAAGAAAGCAAAGTCATTATCCGAGATACGCAGATCTTAAAAAATTCTAACTATGATTTATTTATCCCGCTTGGCAGAAATCAATCATTCTGCTAATTAAATGACAAAATGTTTCATTTGCTGATCCTGTTTCAACGCTCACACCGACGCGATGACAAATGTCGAAAGCCATATGTGCACATTCGTGAGCTAGAGTAGATGGTTTACCGTTAAACACACCAATAATATGGAGCACACACTGAGCGTTAGTAACTGTACGACTTGCCCCGTTAACAAAACTATCCCCACCATCAATGCCTAGTTTTTCATGTAGAGAGCGCCAATCATCCCAAGAGCCACAATAGATAATATATCCAGATTCAAATAAAGGTACCTTCATATATCGATACTGCCTTAGGATTTTATGCATATTCCTACCTTTACTATAAAACATCTCAAACCTAATAATTGGCTACTTTCTCTTTCTACTCACCAATCTACGCTTACCACTGATCAGCTCATCATTGCGCTTATCATCTTGCTTCATGATGTTGTCGTATTCTTCTTTGGTGAAGCCTTTCTCATCAGGGTATTTAGCTTTGAGCATCATCTGAAATTCAGTCATTGTTAACTGTTCGGCTTCATCACGGTTCATGCCAAAGTGAGCACGAGCAGAACTGATGTAATCAATTGCCATAAACTCATCTGAGAATTCGCTTTTACCTTCATTGCGTTGAAGTTTGCGGATCTTCGCTTTACCGATAATTCCGTGAGTGAATAGCTCTCTGGCAATGACGATAATGTCAGCGATTGGCATCTTACCGTTTTTATAGACAATGCCGCGCTTACCCGATTTCCATTCACCAATAATTTCAGAACAGTCATCATCACAGCACGCCTGCATCACCATCATTGCAGTTTGTAGGATATTGCGTCCGTATATTGGCTTGCTAATGGCCTTTATTAACCAATCGGGAATAACCCTGTAATTCATTACGGCGCGAGTAATTAAATCCTGCACCTCTATGCCATTTAATTGACCATATGCACTCACAATCTGTTTAGGCTCACCAATTCTTGTCATATTGATGAACGATGGTCTAAATAAGTAATCCTTTTTATCAGTAGAGATAACCATCTCACCGATTTCTAAAATAGGCGTCATAATCCCTCCTGAATATTATCAAGGGCACTCAAAAGCACCCTTTGTAATATTAAGCAGTGGTAACAGTGACCACGCATTTTGCTGTTTTACTACCATCTTCGGATGTGACAGTAACGTTTGCAGTACCTTCAGCAACACCACGCACAGTGACCACATTAACAAGCTGGGTAACTGTTGCAAAATTCGGCTTATCGCTTACAGCGGTGTAGTTTTTGTTCGTCGCATCGGTTGGGGTAAATTTGACAGTAAATGTCTTAGTTTCACCAACTTTTACAGACAGAGTGGCTGGCTCGACAGCAATGCTTTCAACCACGATTTCTTCTTGCAACCACTCAACGGTGTCTGAGTCATAGACTTTCAATTCACCTGAATAAGTGGAAATTTCTTTTGTTGGAAACTCCATTGACCAAGACGTGAAAGCCATATAGCCCTGAACAACATCAGAGCCATCGCCTTTCATATCAAGTTGAACCCAATATGTTGGTTGACGACTTGCTTTGATTTCATCAAGGATTTCTTTGGCAATATCAAACGCGGAAGTAGAGCCGGTTACACCAGCTTTCTTTAATTCACCATCAAAACTAATCGTAAAGTCAGCGCCAGTAACAATTGACTCAGTTAAGCCTTTAGTGTCATCAGCATTAGACGTTACTGTCTCCATACCGAAATCGAATGACTTGCTTGTTAGCGCACCTAATCGCAAGAATTGATCTTGTGCTGGTACTTGGTCAGGACAGCCTTTTGCAATGCGCAGAATACCTGCGTTACCCATTACTAGGCCTTTATCATCAGGGCATTGTGCCATGTTATAACCTCTTTATTTGCAAATAAAAAAGGCCGCATAAGCGACCTGTTGAGATGTGTTTAATTTAAGATGTACAGCGGAAAGAAAGCTTGAGGATAAACCGACCTTCTTCTGTTGGTATGGGTCTTGGTAGACCACCTAAGTTGTAGATTGAATTGAGTTCGCAATCTAACGAGTTGTTAGCAACATAATTTAGAATTTCATTAGCTCTTATCACTGTTGGCTCAGGGTCTTTCCATGCAGACACAAGAATAAGCGCCACGAAATCATCAGCACCCAAATCAGCAAATCGACCGCTACTATCATCCGGTTGAATAACTGCATATTGCTGGTGTCTTGTATCTTCATCTTCGTCCCACGCAAACCTTTGAACAATGAAACCATCGAGCAAATTACCTCTGTTTAGGTATCGCTCAAACTTCTCATGTATCATATTTGAAGCTCCCGTCTCACTGCATCATCAATAGCCTTGCGTTCATCTTCAAAACCACGAGATAAGAACTCTTTACGAGCACTTGATCGCCTAAAGTTTTGCTTAATTCTTGGATCATGAACATAAACCGCGTAGTTTGCTGTATATCCGATGCGACCGGTTACTCTAGTACCATTAACAGTAACCTCCCTGAATTGAGAGTTGATAAGCGTTGATGTGTCAATAGGTGTGTATATAGCCGCCTGAGCACTACCAATCAATAAAGCCGACTGAATAGCTCTCATCACTCTCTTACCCTGTATATCACCTACAAGCGCTCTAAGGTTTGCGTTAGCCTGAGAAATACCCCTTACTTTTGCCCCCATATCACACCGCCGTTATCAGGGTGTAGTCATCTGCGATATGCTCGAATAAATCCTCATCACGTTTGATGAATTTGATTTCATCAGCGCCAGCAGATAACGGATCGCCTGAGTGCTTACCGATAGCGATAAAATCACCTTTTTTAGCATCTGCATATTCAGTCCAGAAAACTAACTTGATGGTGATTTCAGAGCCAATGTCTAACTTTCCAGATTTAAGCTCGCTACCATAACCGCAAAGAAAATGAACCGGATCAGAGAATACTGGCTTACCGTTTTTGTCTTTCTTTGCTTTCCATAAAGTAGTCCACGAGGTGTAAGCCCAATTTGCAACTGAACTCATTACGCCCCCCTACACATACAGCCACCTTTCGCTATCCACAAACCAGCATGAGCAGTTTGAGTTGGATCGGTTGGTATTAAATCATTAGCACAACCGTGCTTATCTAAACCACGCAGTAATGACGCAGCCGCCTTCCATCTATCACCAAACGATTGATATCGAAATGAACGTGATGCGCCGTTAGGTGCTGTTTGTGAGCTGATATACTTATCACCTTGACCAAGCGCCATGAGTGACAGTAGATACATCTGGATTAATAGTGCGGTTGCTGATGGATAGTGTTTATCAAGACACTCTTGAATACTGCCTACCTGTTCAATAAGTGCATCGAGAATAAAATCAGGTAATTCTATTCCCTGCCCTGTCAGGTACTCTTTGGCTTGCTCTTTTGTGATCATGATTACCTCACAAAGCAAAGCCCCCTTTCGAGGGCATAAAAAAACCGCTTTCGCGGCTATTCGTCTTTGTCTTTTTTAGACTTGGCTTTTGGTGTGGCTGGAACCAATTCAGCGGCATCATTAGATAATGCTCTAACATTAGCCTTAAAGGCTGGATGAAGATTTTCTAACTCAACCACCTGACCTTTTTCGACACCATGCCAAGGGATGATAACCTCGTACTTTGTCATTGCAGATCCTTAGCTCAGTTTAGCACCGTAAACCACACCAGACTTGCCGTCACCGTCACGAGTAATTTGCAGACCTGCCGCGCTCATGATTTGGAAGTTGTAGTTTTCCTGTGGCATAAAGCGAGGTTTAGGAACAACACCTGTTGCCATACCAACTAACGGAGTCACTACATCTTTACGACGTTGATAAGCGATAAACTCAGTGCCTTTAAGCGCATAAGTAGGGCGAATTTCTTTCACGCCAGCATACGGTAGTAATGTATCGATAATGCGACCATTTACCACGCTATTACCAGCACCAGCACCGACAGAAACAACCACAGGCTTGATTAAGTTGCCCCATGCTTCGTAACTCACCCACATAACATCGTAAGCGTCCACTTTGTTGTTGAATGCAGTCTGACCGAACGCACCACCAAAACCAAAGAACGCTAACAATGCAGGTAAATCAGCAGTGGTTAAATCGATATTAGCACCAGAAGCACCTAAGTCTATTTTCGCCGTGTTGCGGTGATTTTTCAGGCCTTGGCCTTTATAACCTTCAACGCTAATTGATGCATCACCATTTAAGAAGTAGTTAACTACTTTCTTATTGAATTGACGCATTTTTGCAGTTTGAGAATCAAGAACAAGGTCAATACCAACTGTACTTAAACCCGCAGCATGACGCCAGTTAACACCAAAGCCAGCGGTAAATACTGGGATTGGGTCGCCATCAGAACCATAATCGGTGTGATCATGAGAGTATGGCGCTTGACCATCAATGCTGATTGATACGTCATCAGCAATGTCACCAACCACGTTATACAGCTTTGCTGTCTTACCAATTGGTAACACTGTTTGCAGGCCCATTAAATCATTGACGATTTCCATGCCTGTTTCTTGGTCGCGCAACTGAATAATGTTGTTATCAACTTCTTTCCAAAAGTCCTTAGAGAAACCGCCTGACTGGTTTGCTGCTAAAGTCTCACCATCCATAACGCTTTGATATTGGTTAATCATCAGGTTATGTTGCGTGTTATAGATATTACGTGTAGCCCATAAGCTATCCCACTGGCGTTGCAGTCGGCTATTTGTTGCTAAAGTTTCAGCAGTATAAAACATAGTTTTTTCCTTTTAATTACGCAGCAGCCACAGTGCCAACACGAAAGCGAACACGAATGAAATCATCAGCTTTTAGCGTCACTTCATCCTGAGAGTAGCCAATTACTGATTCCGTATCAGCGGATGCAAGAGCGCCTTTACCGCTGGCTCCGAGCTTGATCGGAGAGTCTTTTTTGTAGGTGCCAGCAGGAACTAATACAGCCAACTCTCGCCCCTCCTCTACATACTCACCAACTAGAGAATCACCAGCAGGAATGCCATCACGAATAGATAGGCCTTGGTGATACGCTGGATTGGCTACATAAATGCGACCGGATAATGCGGTAGCTTGAGCAAATTCATTGTCTGCGTTAATAACAACAAAAGTGCCCGGCAACGTAACCGCCTTTGCTGAGCGAGTTTCTGTGATTGATTTACCGTCAAGGTTTACACGGCGATAGCGACTAGTAGCCATTATTTAGCACCTCCAAAGTATTCCGCATAGTCTGGTGCGCCAGTTTGCTCTTGTTGAGCGCCTGAGTTACCAGCCAAACTTGCTGCGTCACCAATTTGTTTATGCATGTCGATCAGCGCCTGACCTTGCAGTGAGTTTGCAACTACTTCACCGTATTTTTCGGCAACGGCTTTACGCATTTCTGTTTCTTCTGCGCGTTGGTTTGCGGTTAAAGTTTCTTTTAACTGATCTTGATTGGCTTGCAACGTATCAATTTTTGACGTAATGCCTTCCAATGCTTTTGTTACGTTCGCAGCAATTTGATTGCCGATTTCTGAATAAAGCTCTGTTTTTTCTTCTTGAGTTAAAGGCATGTCGCCCTCCGTGCTGTTATTGATTGCAGGGCTTGCCTGCGGTTTACTGAATAATGATTTAAATTTATTGGCAGCAATAACTACCCATGACTCCTGTCTAGCCACCTGAGTCCCAGAGTCATCGATTAGTATCTTTCCGCCTTCGTCCGTGTAGCCAAATACCTCGGCCTTACCGCCATTTTTAATAATTACGAGTTGCGAGTCTGTGAAATCAGCAACCCAAGCGTAATCATCCTTGGCAAGAACGAATTTATCTTTCACTGCTTGTTCAATTCTGTTCTCTTTTTCTCTGTAAGATTCACCGATAAGAGCGCCAGAGTTTGGTTTTAGTGAAACGGCTTGGTCTGCGTTAACCATTAAGCCGACGCCTTTATCTGGCCCAGCAGCAGGTGGCTCATCTAACAAAATGGCATCATGATCAATAGAGTGTATTTTTACCACCCACTGTGCGCCCTGCTCTTGCAGTTCTTTTGGTGCTTCTGTGCGCTCCCTGAATACTGCCACGCTTGACCAGATAGGATCTGACGATTCGCCTTTTTCCAAGGCTACCAGCTTAGCCATGAGTCGCTGACCGCCAGATGACTCCATAGCTTTTTCGACATCCACCCATTTTTCGGAATAAACGCGATTACCTTTTAAAGTTACGTTTCTATTCCATGCACCAACAAATCCTTGGTTAAGTCCCTCCGGTGAAAAAGCAGAAACGAAATGGCCGTCAACCGTTGGATGACCTAGCGGCGCTATCGTGCCCTCCATACTCTTGTAGTTAGCTTTGATTTCTGATTCTGGGTAAAACTCGCCATTCATAATGACGTTTGCGGGAAGCGTGTAACTTGGGATAATAATGTGCTCACGACCGTTGTATGTTTCACGCCGAATAGAGGCGCTATTAACTTTTGTCGTGACGTTTACTTGAATTGGCATCAGTTATTCCTCCGCCCATTGATAACCACGTTCTTTCATGGCTTCTTTTTCCTCTAACAGTTTATTGATGAGAGTCTTGTTGTAAGGCTTGCCATCTTTATCAACAAGAACGGTTACAGTTGAGCATTTGCAGTTAATTGAGTTAGCGTCACGAGCCCACCAATCACGTTGCTCATCAGACGTAAACATCTTCCCGTGTCTAGCTGCATGATGGCGTCTTGTTGTTGGGCTTAGTGCGGAGATATGAATTTCACGAGTTTCAAGGTTAAGCATTTCCTTGGCTTCGTCAGCTTCATCTAATCGCGCTCTACGTAATGCGCTTGTTATCTCTGTTCTTGCTATACGATTAGCTCGACGAGTTTCAATGCCAGCTTGATTGGTTAGGTTTCTCGCTACTTCACGAGGATTTAAACCCCTCGCGATACCATCTGTAAGAATGCGAGCCATGTCAGCTTTGACCTGACCAGATAAACCTTTCATCTCCTCGAATACACGAGCGCGAACTAGAGCCATTCTTAACTGATATGGTTCACTCATCAGTATCGTTGCAACACTTTGTTGAGTAGCTGCGTAGACAGTTGATTGCTGCGCTAGATTTGCGTACTGCTGCGCTGTTCCTCTCTCGTATGCTGTACTGACGTATTCGAGGAAAAGAAAGTTACCGAACTCACCGCCATTCAAAAGCACCTCATCAACCATTAGCTCACCATCTCTCAACAGTATTGATAGATAGTTAGGATCTAAATCGAATTGGTATTTTCTATTGACGACTGGCTCAGAGGGGATTCTGTTAAGAAGTTGAATGTAGCCTTTTGATATTCTTCGAATGCGTTTCGCAAACTCTCTCATTGCGCCACGTTCTAGTTTATCGACTGATGTTGGATCAGCTTTCGTTCCGGGTCTTATCGCCGTCCTTATCTTCTGTATCTTCATCAGTTTCACCTAATAGCTCTTCGCTGTCATTTTTATGTCCAGCCGCTTCCCTAATTTCTTCGACACTAAATACTGGCTCACTAGTGGCGAGAGCAGTTTGATTAATTCGGCTCATCTTCTCAGCGCTATCTAGTTTTTCAGTAGATGATTGCTCGTTTAGGTCATCCCAAATAACCGTTTTCTCACCGATAGGATCTAGTACCTTGATATTAATTAGGTGGTCGATGAAGTCCTCTATCTCAAATGACAGTTCGCTTTCTCTGCGTGATTGGCATCGTGAATTGAAATACTTCTGATCTTCGGTACTAGCTCTTTCGCCAGTCTGCATACCAACAAGTATTTTTGATGGAATATCCATTGCGGCTGATGCGGTTTGAAGATTGACGTTATAAGTTGGTGTCGGATCAGATACAGCTGTAACCATAGGACTAACATTTGCGCCCTTCGTAACAAGAACTGAGTCATTACCTGCGTTGATTTCTCTTGCTACTTCATTATAAATTTCCTGCAACCCAGCAATGTCAACGCCATACATTCTTGCCATTTCATCAAGGCTGGCTTCCTTTTCGTAGTTGATATTTAGCTGTCTTGCTGCGTTTTTAAGGAATGATTCACCAGAACCACCCTCAACCTTTTCAAGGCTTACAAATGCGTTATAGGCGGGCTCAAGAAAACCGATAGCATCAACCGAATAATCACCAAGAATGAAAATCCTGTCTGGATGAATATTGATATTTCTCGTCCCACCATTCGGTAGCGTCTCCGTGTACTGCCACATACTAGGTTGACCGTAGTTAGGAGAGTTAATATCCGTCACCCAATCAGTAGGCTTAATTGCATTCGCCCAAGCTGGTGTGGCTTTCTTAAGTAACTTTGATTTCGTGACAGGCTCATGCCACTTTCCGCTATCGTTGATATGAAGGATCAAGCCTGCGTAGCGACCGACAAGACGCTTCTGATCTGCTTCTTTGAAAGCCTTCCAAATACGTTTATTCACGTACTTTTTAAATGAAGCCTCCCAAGCGGTTTCTTTCTTGTATTTATCTGCTTTGTCACCTTCAATCACTTGAGGTGATGTTTTCCAGCAATTACCTACGAGTTTCGTTACCCCACCAAAGGCAATGCCACCACGGCGAAATAGCTTATATAAATCCTCAAAGGTTAAATCTTGTTTGAATCCGTATTCACACCAAGCAGATGATCGCTTCGCATCAAGCCCCATAGTTGGATTAACCAAAGACATACGGGCACGAGCTATCGCATCACTCACCATGTGATTGACGGCTAGTTTCATGTTTTCTTGCATTATCGCCTCAGTAATCGTTTTGGAACCAATAGGCCTGCATTTGATTTTTGTGTGATATACCCATCAAGCCCATACCTAACCGCATCCCAGCAATGGTTATTCTTATCCTCAATAACGGGAAGAACTTCACCTGTGATCCGGTCTGTTTTATACGAGTAAAGACGGGCTTCTTTTGCTGTTTCTTTACAGCGAGGATGAATGATTATTTTCTTGAATCCGCGCAAATACGTGATGCCATCTTCTACACTACCCTGCCACTTTTTGGCTGCGGAAATATTGAATCCCTGACGCTTTAAATAGCTGATGGTTTCGGGTCGTGCGGAGTCTGCTTTGATTGGCCACTTACGTGATTCAGGTATCTTGTCGTAAAACGCTGGCATATGGTCAAGTTCAACCCCTACGCCGTATACCTCATACTCGATGTACAGACAATCATCCAGAATAAACTGACGCAATAGCGTGTTCGGATCTTTAGCAAAACCGAAGTCTGCACCGAATAGTAATCTGTCTGCTTTCTGCCATAAGTCGTCAGGGAACGATTTAACAACGTATTTATTTGCCAACACCTGCTTATCGGAGTTTTCAAGATAAGCGCCTTCCCAAATCCATGCGTAAGTAGCAGAGTCTAATCTTTCCTGATCACTTAATCGCTCCTCTTCAAGCACTGATGGAAACCACGGGTTATCTCCGTAATTCATCTCTACAACAATGGCATTATCAGGAGGATTCTTTCTAAATCGTTTATCCGTAGCGCTACCGTCTCTTTCTGGGTTCCATGTCACCCATATTTCAGATCCAGCCTCACGAACAGTGGGTGTTAATTTAGTCCATGCTATTTCTGATACTGATTCAGCTTCATCAACCCAAGCAATTAATATTCTTGCTTTAGATTTAATGCTATCTAAGTTATGTCGTAACCCTGCAAACACGTAATTGACAGAGCGACACTTTGTGCGAATGTACTTCTCACCGAGTTCATAGAAGTCATTTAACCAAGGCACAGACCTAATCGCCTGCTTTACCTCTTCCATTGATGATTCTTCTAACGAGTTCATGTACTCACGAGCACAAAGTATTACGCCAGATTGACCATTCATCGCAGCCATGTAGCCACGAATTGCCGTCATTAATGCAAATGTTCTTGTCTTTGCAGATCCTCGCCCACCGTGTGAGCATCGATAGCGATAATTACCTTCAAAAGCTGGAATTAATTTAGGCGGTATTTCAATCCTTGCTACCGTCATTGCTACCTCCGGCAACCAGAACTATTTTTGTCGGTGACATTGATCCGTCAGATGATTTCAAATCAATATCTTGAGTTACTTTGTCACCATACTTTTTAGGACTCATTCTTGCCAAAGCCCACTTTCTGGTATCTATCCTTAACCTTGCCTTAGCAACTGCCGCTGGTTCTTCTTTTACATCATCAGCAATATCAAACAACTCTTCAAACACGGCATCAGCTCTTGATTCCATCGCTTTCGCGTACTGTTCACGAAAGTCAGGGTATTCTCGTAACCAACGCATGACTTTAGTTGTGTTTGGCATTCCTGGTCGCTTGCATACAGAACGCAAACTTTCACCATCGGCAATTAGAGCGCATACATCGTCCGCCACCTCTGGTAAGTAATCAGAAGGGCGACCCATTTTCTTTTCAGTCGCCATTAATCAGCCTCTTTTAGAATAATTAACTGGTTTCGTTTATATATCTCCGGCAATCAATGACACCGTTGAGGATATAAACCTATATAAAACTCTATCAATGCCACTCAAAGAATGACATTTGTAGAGTTTTCTAAAATGAATAATCATTTACTGTTCAACCACTGGAACATATTTAATATCACTAATCTCATCAGGTGATATGTATACCCATGATCCATCAAGTGATGCGATACCGATTAACCCGTTAGTGACACGAGGCTCCTTAGTGGTCATCATACCTTCGTAGGTTGTGCCGTCTTTCTTAGTTGCTATTACGTGATATTTTTCTGACATACCCACCTCTTAAATTTCTTTAAACACGATCTATTTCTTGTATAAATTCATTTAGACTTGCAATGGCTTTCAGCGGAGTTTCACCAGTTGCGTTGGCGAATGTTTCCATACCATGAATAGACACTCTCACCCTAGCCACCCAATATGAACCAGTTAACTTGAGGTGCGGTTTGTTTTTCATACTCCCCCCAATAAAAAAGACCACTAGGGCCTATTCATCTTTAAATGTTAATTAAATCAATCTCCTCAATTTTGAGGAATGCAATATTTATTGCTTTTCATGATTTAATAACTTGCCACCGCCAACTAAACCTAATGCCATTTGGCTAATGTCACCTATTAACTTTTCAGCACGGTTTAAGATAGCTAAATCATCTTGACGTTTGCGTAATCGGCGACCTGCATCACTTGAATCTTCATCAGAAGCTTTTCTTGCCACAGATAACATGTGTTGTAATTGCTGGATGGTAAATCCAAATCCTGATTCAGCTTCTAGCTCAGTCATATGATCGAACACTTGCGCTTGAAGCTCGTAGCTGTAACTCATAGCCATCAAACAAGCTTCACGCTTATGGAATTTACAGCACGGATATGAACGACCTTTGTTATCGATGTAATCGGCGTAAAATTTCGCTGATTGATTTTCACCCAACACTTTAGGTACTTTCCTTAAAAAGTCCTTATGCTGTAATTTTCTATACTTCTTGCATGGGAAACTTAACCCCTCTGTCTCAGCCTTTGCCTTTCTATCTGCATTGATGTAATCAACCATTTCTAAGCTAGTCATAGTTGGTTGCTCAGATGTAGCATTATTGATGACTGATAATTTTGTCATGATACTGTCCTTACTTAGTAATGAACCCTTGCCACATAGGAAACCAGCCCATCGAAGCAGTATCAGCTATAACTGATCTCCTCAAAGGCTCATTCCTAAATAACGGCTCGATGTTTTAGATGTGTGTGCATGTGGTGCACAGGGTGAAATGCGTAGAGTTCGCGACCATCATCACGTATCACTACGTTACTTTGGTCGCTTCTAGTCTGTTCCTAGCAGTCAAGATATGATCACTCTCCTTAATGGATAAACGATTTATCTAACCAAACTGGTATATACACTTACTTAAGCTATACTAAGTAAACATCGCTATACTTTGATTGATATCTTGTTGGTATTGCCCAGCCCCCATGCTGGGCTTTTTTTATTATTTTGGAATGCTTTTATCCAGTTCTTCACGGAATTTAACTGGATTATCTGAACCTTGTACTGCCATGATATTTCTCCATTAAAAAGCCCCGCTATTGAGCGAGGTTTGTTTTGTTCTGCCTTATTGTTTGTCACTTAATTAGTGAAGCTGCGTATTCGATTAGATATAACTTCGGAGCTATTAGTATTTTCAGCCAAAAATTTAAGCTCACAACTGAAATGAGCACGCCGATAAAAAGCAAGCCAAGTGGAAATGGTGTTCTAATGAAATCATACGAAATTGAACTCAGATTAAATCGAGCATCTCCATCATAATAAGTCCATAAAGCACCTTTTCGACGCTGGCGACCAGCCCATACGGGAATAAATACAGCGAATGCAATAGTCGCCAAGCCAAAAGCAAACCAAATGATACCCATCGCCATCTTCCATGCTAATAACTGACTAATAACTTCAGGAATTTGCGCCTGACTAAATGCAACCGCAGAATCGACACCATTAGATGCCTTTTCCAGTAAATCAATCAGCACCTTTGATGCTTGCTCGCTCATCGTAAACACTCCGTTTTAATGTAATCCTGCAAATACAACGTTTGCTGTTCGTTCTCGACAATCATTTCTCTGAGACGTAGATAATCTTGTTCAGCTGCTTTGTTAAGTCGTGCGGAGGTTTCATTACTTCCGCTTTCGGTGGAATTCTTGGTGACTGCTGGACACTCGGCTTTGACATACACCCGCTTATTGCCAGAGTTAACAGCATCACGAAGAGTGTTGATTTCATTCTTTGCACTAGCTAACTCCTGTGAGTAACGAATATCGAGTTGATTTAGTCGAGTGATACGGGCTTGATAGTCTTTGTTGATTTCGACTTGTTGTGAAAGTTGTTCAGTGAGCGATTGGTTTTCTTTCTTTAGCTCTATTACTGATTTAGTAACAAGGTATAAAGAAGCTAGCATGATGCTAAATAAAACTATTGGAACCCACGATGTTAATTTACTCATAACAACAACCAAGCATCTTCAAAGACTTTCTGACTGTATGGCTGATACCCAAGCTCAACGCCAACAATCGCCGTAGCCAATGCGATAGCAACCGGTTTTGATGAAACGTTGATAGGCTCGCTTACGCTAACACCAATATCTTTAGCTGCTCGATTGATGTAGCCAACTGTGTTGTTTTCATTTGGTGGCGCATACCGATCGATAATCGACTCGACAGTGTTGAGTTCGTATTTCTTTTGATATGTTTGCAATAACTTATAGATTGCACGAATGCCATACTCAGGTGATACAAACTGGCAGAAGTCTTTATCTGTTTGCTGTGCGGATAGTCCTTGCCATTTTGAACCATGTCGAATGTTGCCTGGGTTGTTATTACGTTCACCGCGTGCTGGTCTAGTCATTTTTCAAGCCTGCCTTACCTTTAAGGATCTTACCTACTGAGTCCACACCGATATAACCGATGAACACACTAGCCAGATACGCTAGCTCATGATTTAGTCCAAACAGCGTTAATAGGTCTTTTACGAACCATGCAAACAATGCACATAAGACCCCATCTAAGAGTGTTTTCTTCCACCCACCGCCGTTATATAAACCTCGCAGTATGGCAACACTCCCAGCGAGTCCAGCGAATATGCCTTGGTCTTTATATTGATATAGTTGATTAAATATCTGCTCCCAAAGCTCAGGGGTTTCTTTCATATTTTGCATACTCACCCCCTATTTGGAGGAATTAGTTAATAAGGTGCCGACTCACAGCTCTTGTGTGAATGTTAGGTGTTGTGATTGATTCTGTGGTTGGCATATACGAAAAAAGACCGCCTAAGCGATCTTTGAAATGAGTTGTTCGGAATAACCGAACATGTGAACTTGTAAGGATTATTTACAGGTTGCTATTCCCTCGAATTCGGGGGAATTAAAATAGAAAGCCCCAAGTGTATCGCAAACCAGATTTCTCCATTCTGCGTAGGGACTATGAGGGGCACTGTTTCTGTAACAAAAAACCCCGCCGAAGCGAGGTCTTGAATTCTTTTAACGTTAACGAAATGGCAATAACCCATCGTTAGAATCACGATAGCCCATCCCCGCCAAAAGATCAACTAATTTCTATTTATCAGCTAATTTATGCATTCGATTTCTCTTTTTGTTACATTTTGTAGAACTTTTTCTGCATTAGTCTCTTCCTTAAAGCATTCCTGAATCAACATCTCGTAGAATGGTTTAAAGTTTCTACGCCAAGTCGTTTCTGGCAGTTCAAATAATTTTGAGCATATCTCTCGCCTAACATCTTCTGCTGGCAATCTTGAGTAGCCACGACCTGAACACTTAGGGCAAGTTTTAAAAACTGGAATTCCTTGTTTTTTCGTTTCCATCTTATCCAAAGTTTCACCCCTGCCATTACATCGGCACGAATGACTCACTTCACCTTTCCCATTACAGGTTTTGCAAATCACCTTAGTTTTTTCTCTAACCTCCCTGTATTTTGAATAGTCAGATGGAGTTATTTTAACTCCCATTTTCTTACTGAATTTAATAATCTCTTTAGCTGCAAAGTGAGTGTGCTGCTTAGTGGTAAATACCTCTACCTCAATAAACCCACCGTCACAATCAGGGCATGCCTTTTTACTGGCTGCACTTCTTGCATAATCCTGAAATGCATAATTTGCGAGTATTTGCAGAAGTGTTCCTCTATCATTCTCACTAAGTTTTCCAATAGCACTATATTTGTGAGCCTGAGTTATTGCATATTGATGAATGCTCTCCACTGCTTCAGTTGGTTGATTGATCCCTTGTTTCGCCAAAAACAACTCAATCCCCATTCTCGCTTTAGAGGTCGCCAAACCAAGCGAGGCCATTACATCAGTGATTGTTAGATTATCAGTCGCTGTTGCAGATGGAGAGTCACTAAACATAATGCTTTTTGGTGAAAAATATTTTGGTAAATCTGCAAGTCTCATCTCGCCTCCGGTAATACTGTGTGATAATCATCATTCGCAGTTGTATATAAAATCCTGACACCATCCATCAGCCCGCATAATACTTCCATGCATTCAGCAATCTGGATTACACAGAAGTTAACTCGACCGCCTGATCTGGATTTTAAATATCTTTCTTCTTCAATAGCTGCGATTAAGTCAGTGAACATCTTTCAGCTCCTTTAACTTCTTCCGATAGTGATCACGTATCCGCTCATAATCCTCGCGTTTCCACTTTGGCAATTCATGAGACCCCATCAGACGATCGAAACGTTCATGACCAATTTTTTCTATTAGTCGAGGTGTGTAGTTTTCGATATTTCCCGATAGATGGTTATTACATGGTGCGCATTGCTTATGGACGTTATCTTCATCAAACCTAAGCTCTGGATTTGCTCCTGTGGTTCGATAGTGTCCCGCGTGATACTGACCTTCGTGAAAACGACCACACGAGATGCAAGGCTCGTCCTTATCTCTTTCTCTGATGAATGCGTTGAATGCGGTCTGTGCTTGTTTAGTGAAATATGAGAGGGGTTTTACTGCTAGCTTGCGGACTTTGAGCTTGTCTTTTGCTTTGATTTCCTTTTCTCTTTGCTCCTTTTTACGTTTCGCTAATACTTTTTCCTTTTCCTTGTTTGTTCGCCTTATTGCCAGTTCTGCTCCGTGTTCTGGGCAACACCACCAAATGTTACTGTATTTAGGGTGAAACCACTCTCGGCATATTTTACAGCGCCGTCGCCTTAGTTTCTGCATCTCCCTCTCCTTTGGTTTTATCCATCACTTCCAAATGAGCGTATTCATCAGCACACTTGGCACACACGTAAACCTCATCATCTGTTAGCTGTCTATTGCATGACATGCAGTTCATTGCGAACCCCTTTGAGTAACGAGTCTATTTTCATCAACATCGGATTACCCATGCCTGATACGTTGGCTTTATCGACAAATGACAATCCACACATAAAATCATCCAGCACTTTTCTAGACTTCTTTGCTTCAACTTTCTTTGCTTTTGGGAAAAGTGGAAGGTTAGCCAGACGCTCTTTTTCAAACTGTCCTCTCAGTCGAGTGATTGCATCGTCTGTTACTGCATAGTTATTAATTGGGCGAGTGCGTTTACGGCTCTTTGTTTCAACATGTTCTACACACTGGAATGCAAGTAACTTTCTTAGAATTGTTCCTACCCTTGCAGGTGTTAATCCTGTTACCGATGAAATGGTGTTGTGATTAAATGAGATAAATTCACGACCAACAACTATCACTCGCGCATAAGTCCTGTACTGTTCTTCAGTCATTTCTCAGTCTCCATCTCAATAGCCCGTTTTGCCGACGCCAGCACTTCACATAAATCTTGCTCTTTGTCTTTATGCCCTCTCAATCCAGCGCAGAGAGCTTTTTTAATTAAATGCTGTAATGCTGGGTTAGTTACTTCAAATGCTTTTAAAACGTCATACACGTCGATTGTTACGCCTTTGCATGGTCTATCGTATTTACTCATTTTGTTTATCCTTAAGTTTCATGTATTCGCTGTCGTTTGGAATGATGATTGGAATGCCTTTTTCAATACACCACTGTTCATGTTTCTCCATCATGATGAGCATCCTCGCTTTATCCATCCTGCTAGTTTTCTCACGCTCTCCGTTTTCATCACGGCCAAGCCAGTGGCCGACAAAATACTCATGCGTTTCTTCGTTAGTGATTGGCTTTGATAGAACAACCTCACCAGCACCATTTTTAATATCAATGACAACGCCACGCGCACGTAGCCAGTCGCCTGTGGTTTCTACCCACATTCGCCATGTTTTGTTCATTGGTATTGTTCTGAGTTCACGCCATTCGGTGATTTTGATTCGGTAACGCTTACCGGTTTCTGTTACTTCTGAGAGGGTTTTGAAAATGCCTTTGAGGTTGGATTTGTGGAGACAGATATCATTTGTCAATTACATCTCCTTATCACTCACTGTTAGCTCTCCTGTTACATATGCGTTTAACATCTTTAGCTACACAGCCACTCAAGCCGTAGTGCCTAATGATATTTTCCGCTAAATCACAACTTGGTTTGTTATTTTTGCACCATTTAATCAACACCCATCTACTATGAAATAAATGAATTAACAGGTTCATCATTCACCCTCTGGCATTGGTATACTGTCTACATACATCCAGTGTGTAACGCAGTGAAGAAGCTCATAGTCATCACTGCCATCGCTTACTTGGAAAAATCGATATGATTCAGCGCAATCGACAATATCCATGTAGTAAGTTACTTTCCTTAATTTACCGTTAGCAATTATTAGTAGCGCTCGATTTAGTTCAGGCAATCTCTCACTCACCTTAACCCAATTAGTTCCCTGCATTAGATGCCTCCTTTCGGTTTAGTCTTTTAACAAACGCATCAGAATCAATTCTTAAAAGTCGATTCATGACCCTTTCACAACGATACGGCTTATGCATTTTTCGATTGCGATCTGCTGTCTTTTTTCCGCCTCTCACATATCTACGCTTCCGTGTCATTGCTTCATCAGCATAGAGCCACATTAGTTTTTTAAGTTCTGTTCCTTTCATCTAAAGATCCTCTAATTAATATTGATATTCTTGGTGCAAAACTTAAACAACCACCTGAATAGACATGTCATCACTAACGCCTGAATAATCACTATTGGCAATGAACCTAGATAAACATGAAGATTAAACTCGCCTAACTTATCTATCGCGATTAAAAGCGATACCGAACCCCAAGCGACAAGTTGAAATAGAAATGTCAGTGTGTTGCCACTAAATATCCTGACGAGTGCCTTCTGATACCATTTCATCACTCAACACCTCGCCTAATTGCCAGCCATAAACTCACACTTACTAACTCGCATGTATGCTTTTCCCCTTGGAAAGCATCTATCCAATTTTCTTCTCAGTGGAGTAACTTTAATTTTAAGAGGGGTTTCTGAAATATTTATGAGTGGGGTATTTATCCACTGCTGGTTATCAATTAATTTATCGTAATTTTTGTAGCAGTAGTCTAAATCTGGATACGGATAATCTTTGTGAAACAATATTCCTTTCATCTAAAAATCCTCTTGCGTGTTAAGCCTTAGCTTCGCCACCTAGCGCAGACACTAATTCATCGATCAGCACGGAAAATTCACCAGTAAACAGAATGAAATCAGCATCAAATCGTTGAGCATAATCATCATGATGAATGTCGTCGTTATGCTCTTTCAAAACATCAGATAAGCTGATTTTCTTAAGCATAAGACTATCTGTTAACGTGAATTTGATGCGATCCTGCCAATCCATAGATAACTGAGTGACATATTTTCCTGCTTCAATATGAGTGGCAATTTCGTCTGAAGCTAAATCTTGCTTTTTAAACTTGGCAATACCGCCTTCCTCTAACACCGCTTTTAATTCAGCTTCGTCATGAAGCATAAATCCTGCTGGAGTATCATTATTACGAACCCATTCGGTAAGTGTTAGCTCGACTGGTTGCTCGGTGTGAAGTGGAATGACTGGCAATGAGCCCAATGTCTTACGAAGTAACGCAAGTGAATCTTCTGCGCGTTTAGAACTACTGGCATCAACGATAATTCTTTGCTTATCCAAGTCAATCCAGATCTGAGTTTGAGAATATTTACTGAATGCGCGAGGTAAGAGAGAGTGAATGACTTCATCTTTTAATGTCGCTTTTTCTGTCTTTCTCAGCTTAACACCTTGCTCACTTTCGAGTTTTTCAATTTTTCCTTGTAGAGTTTCCTTGATAACTGTCGATGGCAATATTTTTTCTTCTTTTCTGAGGCAGAGTAAAATCTGATTGCCAGCAACGTGAGTTAACATCTCACCGTGATTACCAAGTGGTGACACCCAACCAGAGCGACTCATATCTTGGCTACTGCATGGTGTAAATGCTAAAGTTTTTAATGCATCTTCAAGCTGTTCTGCTGAAATTTGAATATCACGAGTCATACGATATACAATCGCATTTTTGAAAAAGTTCATATTTATTTCCTTAGAATTTATTTAACTAGACGGCGATGACTCTGCCATGTGAAATTGATTGTTGTTGGATTTCCCATTCTCAGTCGATCAATGACTCGCTCACCAAGAACGCGACCAAGTTCATCAAATTTAAGATTTGTTAATATTCCAACCGGTTTTTTGTTAGCTAAACGGCGATCAACCACTTGGAAAATAATTAACTCCTCGTTTTTGTTTTCACGCTGAACACCAACATCATCAAGAACAAGTAAATCAACCTCGCACAGATCATCAATCAGTTTTGACTCTGTTGTTTTTGCGTCTTTCTGGTAGGTGTCACGCACTTTCATCATCAAGTCTGGTAGTGTTGCAATCAGAATGCTTTTGCCGTTTTGAATGATGTAATTACCAATTGCTGAGGCTAAGTGATTTTTTCCAGTGCCAGGGTTTCCACTGAAAATAAAACCACCGAATGACTGCCCGAATTCCTCGGCATACTTTTTCGCTTTGTGAAGTGCTTTTTGCTGTTCAGCGTTTGTGGCTTGGTAATTATCAAATGTGCATTCTTGGTGTAATGGGCTGATACCAGAACGCCCCATAATCTTATTCAATCGAGTTACACGGTTTTCATCTGCGATCCGCTTAGAGTCAATTTCACCCTGCTCTCGTTGCCATGCCATAAGTTCTTCAGCCGTTGAGAACTTTGGCTTGATGTGTTCTGGCATCATGCGTTTTAATCGCGCCAGTGTTGCCGTTGCTGTCATTAGAAGTTCTCCGGTATGAATTCTTGAGTTTGGCTAGGTTGAATAATTCGATTAGGTTGTTGGTATGGCGTTTTAGGCTTGAATAATCCCTGCCAGCCGTTAGTAACCGAGTTATTGATTATTTCTTCAGGTGAAAAACCCAACTCATAACACTCAGTAAGAAGTTTTATTTGCCCATCGAGAGTTCGCTTAGATTTTATCGGTTGTTTAATTTCCTTTCGGTACCCAACCCAGTTTCTCCAAGTGTTAGGATTTAACCAGCTGGGTATATCTACGCTAAGCGGATCGAAACTTTGTTTTTTAGGCGTAGATTTTTGTTTAGGGGATATAGGGGTTTTAATATCTTTTACTGTATTTGGTATAGTGTCTTTGGTGATCCCCCTTTTCGGGGATACCGCTACACGTTTTCGGGGATGGTTATCCTCGTTTTCGGGGATAGTTTTCCTTGTTTTCGTGTATACCCATTCTGAGGTGTTTTTATTGATAGAAATGTATCTGTTTTGCCCTATTCTTCTAACGTTAATTATTCTCCGCGACTCAAGAGAGCCAACCGCTTCAGATACAGGATTGCGTCCTAATTTTGTTTTCTCTTCAATCAAGATGTTTTGAATGCGGTCTTCTTTCTTTTGCCACCCCCAAGTAAGCCGAATAATGGCATTAAGAACCTGCCACTCTCTACCTGCTAACTGGAGTTCGCATAAAGCATCTTGAATTTCATTAGCTACCCGTAAGTAGCCGTTATCAAGATCAGCCACTTTAACCTCTGGTTTGTCTGGTATCAGTTGCTTGTTAACAAAATCAATGTTCTTGACTACTGTCATAGCAACCTCCATCTGTTTGTTAAGTAAACAGAATTCATATATAATTACTCCATTAATTAGCTGTATCAGACAAGAGAAACCTAAATTTCCCTTGTCGTAATTACTGGTTATTGATACAGTGTATTGGTTAGTCTAAATGGTTAAGTCCATTTGTTGAGAAGCCTCAGTGACCGCTGGGGCTTTTCTTTTAATCTTTCCCTTCCCTTCAAGCATCTGAATCAATCTCTCTGCGTAATCCCCCTCAATGACAACCTTTGTTGGTTTCTCACTAATAGCGACTGAATCAGGTGGTAATCCAAGCTCTGTTATTGCTTTGCAAGCAAGTTCAAATATTCGATTTTTATCACGACTTGAAGTTGATGGATGAACGCCTAGAATTTTTGCTAGTCCGTTATTTCCGACTGAATACATTTGTTTTAGATAGAAGCTCATCAATTCATTTGACGAGCATTCAACTTTGATAGTTTTTGATAGTTCCATTTGTTAAATTCCTTCTTAGATTACTTCCCATATTGGGAACAGCAGTAATGATCCGTGGCTCATTCCATATGAGCGGATTGTTTGGTAGGTAAATCTGCCACTTCAAGAATGGCGCCGTAGCAGTCAAGAGCCCTGCGGTTGTTAAAGAACGTGGTGAAATCAAGCTACTTTTGGAGGGAAAACGTCATCTAAAGAACAATTTGCCCCTAATTTTTGTAATGCTTCAACAATGACTCGGCAGTCATTTAAGCTGGGAGTTCTAATGCTTAACTCATAGTTAGCAATTCGTGACTGTCCCCATCCTATTGATGAAGCTAAAACAGCTTGAGAAATTCCCAGTTTTTTTCGCTGTTCTGCGATGTTGTTCATGTGTGTATCCTCCTTGTTTATTTCACTATTACACACAATATGTGATTAACTGTCAATCACAAAACGTTTAAATACATTTATCACGGTTTGTGTTAAAAGGTATACATGAAAAAAGTAAATGAAGTTATTGGCGAAAGATTAAAATCCATTCGTGAATCAAGAGGCCTAAGTCAAGCTCAATTAGCTAAATTGTGTGGTTACTCTGCTGCGTCAAGAATAGGAAACTATGAGCTTGGAGAGCGTAAGATTAGCGCTGATGATGCAATTGTTATAAGTGAAGCTCTTGGTATATCACCTGCCGAATTAATGTTTGGCAGTCAAAGTGATCAAGTGATCAAAAATTATGAATACCCTCTATTCACGAAGGTACAGGCTGGTGCTTTCGCAACAGAATTTAACTCATACACTCAGAAAGATGCTGTGTCGTGGATACCAACAGCTAAGAAAGCCAGTGAACGCTCTTTCTGGTTAGAAGTTGAAGGTCAATCAATGACAGCACCACCAGGAGGTAAGCCAAGTTTTCCTGAAGGAATGCTAATTCTGGTTGATCCTGAGGAAGAAGTAGAGTTCGGAGATTTCTGCGTCGCTCGTTTGCTAAATGATGAGTTCACATTCAAACGATTGATTAGAGATGGTGGTAATGAGTATCTAGAGCCATTAAACCCTCGTTTCGACCTGATCCCTATTAACGGGAACTGCACAATCATAGGTAAGGTAATCAAGTCACAATGGCCTGACGACACGTTTTAATACAATAAGGTATTAGTTATATTTATTTTTCTACACACCAAATGGGATCTGGTTTATACACAAAGGAATATAATATGGAAAAAGATACTGGTGTCCATGATACTATTGATGATACTGATGTTTATGTGTACATAGGGGACATAACAAGGGCTGGATACAACAAATTATCAACAGAAATTGAAAATAGAATAACTGCCAATAAAAAGCGTGAACATGTAATTTTATGTATTTCTACTTATGGCGGCGATCCTGATGCAGGATATAGAATTGGTAGAGCTCTGCAACATTATTATACTGGAAATGTATCAGTTCTTGTGCCAAGCTTATGTAAGAGCGCAGGAACATTAGCTGTTATTTCTGCTGATAACCTAATTATTGGTGACCGAGGTGAATTAGGACCTCTTGATATACAACTAAGAAAAGCTGATGAAATGGGAGAGTCTAGCTCAACTCTTGATATCTTTAAAGCTGTAGATCAATTAGAATCACGCACTTTATCGGCCTTTAGACAATATCTCACTGATATAAAATATGGCAGAGGAATTAGCACTAGACTATCAGCAGACATAGCATCAGAATTAGTTAGTAATTTATACCAGCCAATAGCTAGCCAAATTGATCCACATAAAATTGGTGAACATCAAAGAGCTATGGGAATTGCATTATCTTACGGTGAGCGATTAACAAAAAAATCTAATAACCTGAAAGAAGGATCACTAACTAAATTAATAGTTAACTATCCATCACATGGATTTGTAATAGATAGAAGTGAGGCCAAAGATCTTTTCAATAATGTAAACTGTCCTGATGGATTGTCAGCCAATGTTTATAATATGATTAGCCAATGGATCATAAAAGACCCAAATATAATTGGTGGCACACCTTTCGTATCAGATTTTGAAAGTTTTCTAAAAAGAACTGCTGACGAAACACCAAAAACCGAGAATCAAGAAAATGACAACAGAAATAATGACATTGAATCAGACGCTGTCGAGAGCGAACCAACCGGAGATAGATCTGGTGAAAATAGTGAGCACTCAGAACAAGGAAATGAATCAGGAACTGAAGAAAGCCGAAAACCGAGAAGTAAAAGAAAAACTTCATGAAAGTCATAGGCATTATTATCTGTAAAAAAATAAAATAAATATCCCCTGGCATAGCCGAGGGTTTTCTATATACAAATACAATAAAAAGCCCTCCTCGCGAGGGCTTTTTTTGTGCCCTCTCCCCTCCAAAGAAGTGATCTGCATTCCAATCTTATGTGATCAACAACACATTTCGTGTTTATTTATCATTTATTTTATATTTCAAATCATCGGCTTAATTTAAAAACAAACAAATAAACACATTTTGTGGTTGACATTAAAATCACAATTTGTGAATATACTATCCATCAACGGAACACAGCACGTTGATGTTCTTTAACAACGATGATGGCGAGCTGTGTATTAGTCATCAGAACGGTGGCGCTCTTGAAGCGCCAACCTTCTCAGAAGGTTTTGGGATTGGTAATCGCCACGCTTAGCGTGAATGGTAGATGAGTGCGCTACCACCAATCACCAAAGCCAACTGTTTGGAGGATATATGGCAACTATTACAGTTAAAAAGTCACGTAAACCTGAACACTTGCGTGGTAACTCTGCAAATAGATATGCAGCAAGAAAGAGAGCTGAAAAGCTGGCTAATGAGCAAATAGAACAAATTCTAAATGCCACTATGCCAGTGATTGAAACAAAACCTATTAGCCGAGTTGAGAAAGCAATTTCAATTCGTAGCACTAAAGTTTATGACTCAGCAGATAACACTTGTTTGCCAAATTCTAGTATTTACTCAGCTAAATATAGAAAATCTGGTACGCTGTTAGAATCTGGAGAAGTAACTGCGAGGGCTTAACATGGCGAAGATAAAGTATCTTCCTCAAACAGGAAAGCTTAACTCTAAAATGCGTAGGTATTTGGCTAGAGGAAAGCTAATTGAGTTAAAAAGAGCTGAGGCGCTTATAGCTAAAGAAACAGATCCTAGCGTTGTTGTTGACCCATACAAACCAATTGAAGTACCTAATGGAACATTAACAGCAACCGATAGAGCCTTAATGAGCGGGGCTTTACCAAGAGACTGCGAGCCAAAAGATAACGCACCTAAAGATGACATTATGAATAGAGTTGTAAATCATGCTCATCAAAGAAATCCAAATAAAAAATGGTGAATTACACCAACTAACATAAGACCTCGCAACTGCGGGGTTTTTTATTACCTAAATAAACGCACCTGATAACTGTTGCTTACCTAATGTAGCAGTATTTTCAGGAGTTAAAACAAAACAGCCGAGCAGTGAGTTCGGGGTTACGGCGAGATAGGAGAAATAAGATGAAATTTGAAGAGTTACCAGTTGACGTAAGGCAGGCGGCGCTTGATGCATACAAGCAAATTATTGTTAGAGAGGCTGGCGCCGTTGATGGCGAATATGTAAATGATCAAAAAGCCAGACTATCAAATCTGGCTGAAACCATAGCTACTGGATTTATTAAGCTATACGAAAGCTAATTACTTTTTACCAAGCTCAATAAACCTATCTCTGACTGCATCAAAGAATTCAATTACATCACTGGCTTTTCTTTTTCCGCCATGTGATTCAGAGGTAAAAGATCCAGCTTTAATCATCTCTAACGTTAATTGATACGCAGCTTTTGTTGGATTAAGGGATGGGTTCACTTCATCTGACATAAAACATTCCTTATTTTGACTGTGGAATAACCAATATATCAATTTTCCTTGACTGTGGAAAGTAAGGAACCACCTCGCCTGACGTGGTTAAAAGCAGGCGCAGTTAACTAATTACAGTCCATTCTGTGGGCTGTGGTGAGATAACTTTTTTAGACCAATAAACCAAAGTCGATAAATCGGTCTCGACATATTTACCAAGCACCGTTTGAATCGGAGGATTTATGTAAGTGTTCAAATCTAAACTGAGAGAAAAATAAATATTATGCCGATCCTATTCATGGCTTGAATAGCGTTAGCCCATGACGATATATGAGCAACTAACCAGAGTTCATTGCTTAGTGGGCTGTGGTGAGTTGATTAATAGATAGGAGCTGCAATGAAATGTAGCAACAAATATTGCCAAGACGGCATTGAGTTTATTACCTGCTGCTCCGGTCGTGAATGTGGTTGCATGGGGCAACCAGTAGCAGCAACCAATTGCAAGGAATGCAATAAAGAAAACAGAGAGCCAACAGACGAGCGAGTTATTCAAGAATTGCAACATCTTGAATGGCTTGGTGATTAATAGATAGGAGATAGAGATGGAAATATGGTTTAAGGAGTTTGAGTCACACGGTCGTCAAATTCTAATCAAGAAAGCTCATGACGCCGATGAGTCAAAAATCGGGGTGCAATATTGCTGGCCAGAGAAACTTTTCGCGGTAGATTTTGGATTATGGATAGATTACGACGACGATGATGAGGAAAGCTTTAATGAAGCGGAAGAAGCACGCAACAAGCTATTCGACACCATCGATCAGGAAGCAGTAGATACCGCGGTGAGTAACTTAATTCAAAAACTCAAGCTTGATGATTAGCATCGTGTTTAGTTAATAACGGAGGGAGATAGAGATATGTTCGATTACATAAATGAGACTTACGGCTTAAACATTAAAAAAGGCGACCGTGTTCGATATACATTCGGTAATGGTTCAAAAGAAGGGACAATAGTTGGAGTTCACTCAGCTAGCCTGAAAATAAAAATGGATGGCGATGATTATGCAGATATCTATCATCCCACTTGGGAGCTTGAGTATCTCTAGTTAATAACGGAGGGAGTATGACAATAGATGATTTCCACAATGAAAAGCTACCCATGCCGAAATTATTTAGAGTTGTTAGTGTTGAGCTTGATGTGTTACGTAGCAAGCTTGGTAGTGGCTATGGCGTCATATTCGATTGCGACGAAACTGTAATAAGAAAAGTTCGCAGGGTTAAGTCAAAAATAGGCTGGCATTGGCAGTTGGTCAGGGAGCATAAAGACCAAGAGAAATGGGATTATTACATAGAGTCAGACAGGGAAAGTCTTAACAATATTAATTATGAATACGGACTGATGAAATAGTTAGGATGGAGTATGGCAGCAATCGCAAAAGCCCTCGGTCAGCAGTAACCCACCACTTAATCATTCATATCGCTATTAATAGTGAGGAATACGCACATAAGGAACATAGAAAATGGCAAATGAATTAGTCGTAATTGAACAAGCTACGGCGCTAGATTTGTTTACGGCACCAGAAAAAGTAAATCAGATGCTAGAGCACATTAAATCTCTTGCAGAAGAAGAGCGAAAAGAACTCGATAGTGATTTATCTGTGGCTAAAAACCGAAAAGCATTCGCTTCTCTGGCATACAAAGTAACTCAAACAAAAACAGCTATTGATAAGGCTGGCAAGCTGGTTGTTGATGACCTGAAAGAATTACCTAAGAAAGTAGATGCCGCACGTAAGCTATTTCGAGACGAACTTGACTCACTGAGTGATGGTATTCGAAAGCCACTAACAGAGTGGGAAGAGCAAGAAAAAGCTCGCGAAGAAGCCGAAGCACTTAAGAAGCAAATCGAAGTTGATCACGAAGAAGCTCTGCAAATGAACGAATTGTTTGATTTACGCAAAGCCGAAGAAGAACGCAAGCGCATTGCTCGTGAAGAAGAAATGAAGCGACAAGCTGCTGAGCAAGCAAGACTCGAAGCTGAACGTAAAGCACGGCAAGAAATTGAAGCAGCAGCGCGGCGTGAGCGTGAAGCAAAAGAAGCCGCTGAGCGTGCAGAGCGTGAAAAGCAGGAAGCAATTCAACGTGCAGAGCAAGCGACAAAAGAAGCCAAGGAAAAGGCAGAGCGTGATGCTAAAGAAGCTCAGGAACGAGCAGAACGCGAGAAGCAATCAGCTATCGAAGCTGAGCGCAAGAAAGCACAAGAAGCAGAACAAGCGCGATTAGCAGAAGTTGAACGTAAGCGTCAGGAAGAAGCTAAACGTCAGGCTGATAAGGAGCATCAGAAAGCAATTAACAATCAAGCTATGCAAGATTTAATTGATGCTGGTATTCCAGAAGAGTGTGCTAAGAATTGCATTATCGCTATCGCTAAAAACCTAGTATCAAACGTAAAAATTCACTACTAACCCACTGCACCAACACCAGATAACCACCCTATCGCCCACCTAGCGAGGTAAAAATGAAATCAGAATATTACATCACTATGCGTGATTGCATGGCGGTGCGTATCACTACGCCTCAAGCACGTAAAAACAAACGTACAAGTCCATGGTTGTTCAGTTTAGCTGTGGTCATTGTGACAACCGTTGGCGTAATACCGACATTTGTAAGCTGAGGTGATTATGCAAATTTCATACAGCTACTCGAACGGAACTCGGGTAGTAGACGGCAAGACAGTCATGGAATTTGACGAAAGTAGCAAGCTTAGTATTGAGACAGGAAGTTTCGCTGAGTTGGCTAAATTAACGGAAATTGACTCAGTTGAGGCAATGGAATATGCACTCGATTGTGACGATGAATCGCTTGAGCGGACTATCAATGCGATTGGTAAGGAAGCCTTTATTAACAGGATATTACGTGTTTCTAAGCTAAGGAGGGTTGCGTGATTACCAGCACCTACGGACTCAGAAACGACTGGTACGAACGCCAAATGGAAAAACAAGCGTTTGTTAATTCTCAGGAAGAGAAAATATCAGTTGATGATGTCATGGATAGCCTGCCCGAAGAACTACTGTGCATGGATTTGGCAAGGAAGTTAAATCCAGTATTTGAAATCAGCCCTCAGGCACTGGATGCAGTTTTAGATGGAATTAGAACAGCTATTCAGATCGGGATAGATAAAGAGGTTTTAGGATGAAACCCGGTATCTATTACGACATTTCAAATGAGGACTATCACCATGGATTAGGGGTTAGTAAATCTCAGTTGGACGATATAGCAAGAAGCCCTGCGTTTTATAAATGGAAGAAAAATGCACCATTAGACACGGAAAAGTTGAAGGCTTTAGATATGGGTACCGCCCTTCACTGCTTACTTTTAGAGCCAGATGAATTTTTAAATAGGTTCATTGAGGCTCCTGAATTTAACAGAAGGACGAAGGATGGTAAGCAGGAAGAAAAGGACTTTCTAAAAGAATGTGATGATTCAGGGAAGACTGTAATGGATCACGAACAGCATCGGAAGCTGAAAATAATGCGTGATAGTGTCCTCGCCCACCACGCGGCAAGGTATTTTCTTGAGGCTGACGGTTATAGCGAGGCGTCAATTTACTGGGAAGATGCAGACACGGAAGAATTATGCAGGATTAGACCAGACAAGTTTTTATCAAATCAGCCAGTAATTATCGATGTAAAAAAAGTAGCCGATATGAGTCGATTTGATCGTCACATCGAAGAGTTTCGCTATCACGTTCAGCATGCAATGTATCAGGAAGGTTATTTGCAACATTTTGGGGAGTCACCAATTTTCCTCTTTCTTGCTGTAAGCGAAACAATTGATTGTGGAAGATATCCAGTTCACGTCTTTGAGTTAGATTCAGAGGACGTTGATGTTGGGTTTAGTTTATTCAAACAAAATTTACATACTTTTCATGAGTGCCGTATCAATGATGACTGGGGCGGCATAGAACCTATATCACGCCCTGCGTGGGCTAAACGGAGGGATTAATATGTCTCAAGAAATAACAACTATCAATACAGAACATGAGGCTGACACATCAACCGCAATATTCAGCCCATCAGGATTACAAAAGCTTCAGGCATTTGCAGAGATTATGTCTCAAGGTGTTGCTACTGTTCCGAGACATTTAGCAGGCAAGCCAGCGGATTGTTTAGCTGTGGCGTTACAGGCGGCTCAATGGCGAATGAATCCATATGCGGTAGCTCAAAAAACCCACTTAGTTAATGGCGTGCTCGGCTACGAGGCTCAGCTAGTCAACGCTGTTGTTACAAGTTCAAAAGCTGTTAATGGTCGATTTCATTACCGATATGGCGGTGATTGGGAGCGAATAACGGGAACAAAAGACAAGTCTGACGAAGCCGGGTTATTTGTTCAGGTTGGGGCCATTCTTCATGGTGAGGATGAAATCACATGGGGTGAGCCGCTTTATATGATTGATATCACCACCAGAAATTCACCGTTATGGAAAACAGCACCAAAGCAGCAGATTGCCTATCTAGCAGTTAAGTATTGGGCTCGCCTTTATTGCCCCGAAGTTATCCTCGGAGTTTACACACCTGACGAATTTGATTCAGAGCCTAGAACGGCAAGGGATATAACGCCAAAAACAACAAAGCAGTCACTTAATAATTTGATTAACAACAAACCACAAAATAATGATGAAACAGAAAAGCCAGCCGATAAACGCACGCCCGATGAGTTGTTATCTGATTTCACTAACGCGGCAAGCAGTGCAAAAACAACTGATGAACTCAATAAGCTTTACAGATACGCAGGTAAATGGCTGGCTAATGAGTCTGATCTGCTCTCAAAGGCGACTGATGTTTATCAAATTCGCAAAGATGAATTAATGGGTGTTATTTAATGGATTTTTAATTTCAAGGATGAAACACACCCTACCCTTTATTTAACCCACGGATTCAGTGCAAGGATGCAAACAGGAGATAGATATGAAAAAGCAAACAGTGGATTTACTAAATTCTAATGACGAAACTATTTTGATGATGCAAGGCAGCCAAACCAAAGAGCAAGTTATCGACACTGCAATTAAAGAAAACATTATTTGTGAAAGCGATAAATCGGAATGGGTTAATTGCGATCGCGTTGATGTTTGTTATTACAAGGCAGTTCCTCGTGATGGTTATTCAGCATATTACTATCCATCAAATAAAGATGTTAAAGGTGCATTTTTAGCGACAGCTTTAATTATCTTTTAATTTAACTCTCAGGGATGCAATGAAGAGGAATGAATATGAAATTAACAGATAAGCAAATTAAAACATTAGACATTGTGAGAGACAAGTTTGGGACTGGAGTTGATGGCAGAACGCTTAAATCTTTTGAGAAAAAAGGGTTAATTAGACAAACAATCATTGGCTGGACATTAACAAAGTCAGGGTTTGACATGTTGAATGAGGTGGAGTGATGGATAAATACAAGCCCGAACTAATTAACGGCAAACCAGTTATTTTATTAAATGGAAATATGATTGAGAAAGGATTTATTTCATATTCAGATGCAGAAAAAAGAGCTAATAACTTAAATTCTAAATTCAAAGTAGCCAGCTCATATAAAACAAGATAACCATGCAAATAATCGGATATGTATTACTCATACTAATACAGGGTTCTGCTGTGCCTGTAACGGAAGATATATACACGCAATCGGAATGCAATAAACGTGCTGAATATTTAATGTCAGTGAGGAATGTTGAGGTTATTTGTGGAGAGGTGATGAGGGAATGAATAAATTAAGAGAGAGAATAATAGAAGTTCTTCAATGTAATCAGCTTACCACAGACGAACTATATCACTTATGCAGCCCTGATTATTCAAGGAGTCAGGTTAGTTGTGTGATTGGTCACTTGGAAGCAGGCGGAATTATTAATAAAAATACTTGTGAATATTGGGAGTTAATCAATGAATAGATACACCGAACTATCTGACTTCGAGATTAATAAAAAGGTTGCTGAGAGTCTTAAATTAAACACAATTGCATACGAACGTACTGAAATAGTTTTGTTTGATGATATGGATGCAACGCCTTTCGCCCCTTGCAACAACCCATCTGACGCAATGCCGATTATTATTGGAAATAAAATAGGAATGAATTTTATTGGTAATATCGTTGGCTGGTCTGCGAGTCATATTTGTGAAAGCAAAGGTGAACTTGAGGTTTACGATAAAAACTATTATCGCGCAGCTATGACTTGCTTTCTGATTATGAAGGATGCGGAGAATGAAGGCTGACTACGGAGGTAGCCACACACCAAAGGAATTGCGTGATAGATGGCAAACTCCCATACCTTTATTCACAGCACTGGACGCTGAATTCGGTTTCTATTTAGATGCTGCCGCCGATAAAAATAATGCACTCTGCTCTCATTACCTCACCGAAAAAGACGACTCGTTAAATTGCGACTGGGAAAGTTATGGTGCTATTTGGATAAACCCACCCTATTCTGATATTCAGCCCTGGATTAATAAAGCCGCCGAACAATGTAAAAGGCAATTACAGCCTATCGTGATGTTAATTCCTGCTGATACTTCTGTCGGTTGGTTTAATTCTGCATTAGAAACAGTTGATGAAGTAAGACTAATTACAGGAGGAAGAATATCTTTTATTAATGCAGGAACAAGCAAACCAGTTAATGGAAATAATAAAGGCTCAATGCTTTTAATATGGCGACCATACATCAAACCACGAAAGATAATTAATACTGTCGATAGAGACGAGTTAATTAATATCGGCAATAAAATATTAAATGAATGGAAAATAGCATAGGTGAATTATGAGATTAATAATTCGAGGTGAAGTCACGCCCACAGAAAGGATTGCTATTAATGAGGCGCTGGAAGCCCATAAAAAGAAATATAATCGAACTGGAATAATCGTTAGCCACAAAATAAAGATAGGAAAGAATATTTATCCCGTCGAAATAGAAAACTGTCGTAAATCATATATGGTCACTTTGCGCAATAAAAGGCAAAGGCTATGAATGCACAGGCAATGGAAAACGCACGAAGGCAAATAGCAAAGGAATGCTTAATTGAGCTCAGAAGCCACGGAATACCAAGCGACAAACTGACCACTCAGATCCTCGATAAATACACACCGAAGTTTAAGCCTCTAAATCACATGAACTATCAGGACAAGATGATCCTATCGTATTACCTACGGAAATTACAAAAGGAAGAGAAAGATGGATAGAACATTAATGACTAGTGATGAAGTAATGAATAAATTAGGTATTTCATCCAGACAAACACTATGGGATTACGAGCGAAGAAGGAAGTTTCCTCGCCCTATTAGATTGAGACCTAAAGCATACCTGAGAACAGATGTTTATAAGTGGATTAAAAACGGCGGTGCTAGTCAGATAACTCCCTAACGTGATCCATTATTTTAGTAAAGTGTATCTCATACGCCTTTCTTTGCTCATCAATCCAGTCATGCTTATTATACACAGACATGATCCCACCAAGCTCATGCCCTAGCATTTTCTCTATGACATGCGGGGCAACACCCTCCTCTGATAACCTAGTAGCTAGAGAGCGCCTAAAATCATGAGTTCTCCAGTATTCTAAGTTCATTTCATCTCTTATTCTTCCAACATATCTATTGGCAGCAGCTATTGTTATTGGCTTGCTAATATCTTGCCCTGGGAATAAATAATCTTTGTATGTGATTAGTGCCTTATTTAATAATGGCTCTATTCCATCAAATATAGGTCTTCTTATTGTGTTTTTTGCCTTGCTATATTCAGGAGTAATAGTCCATACTTTCTCCTTCAAGTCAAAGTCTGACTTTCTCGATCTTCTGAGTTCTGATAGTCTGCATCCCCATAGCATGGCCATTTGATGCAAAAGCTTATTAGACGTTGACGCTCTGCTTCTTTCTATTGCTATCCATATTTTAGCAAGCTCATTATATGTCAGAACCCTCTCGCCTTTATTTGTTCTTATACCTATATCTTTTGGGCTTATCTTCATCAACTCGCATGAGTTAATAAACTGCCTTCTAATGCACCAATTTATAGCTGACTTTAGCTGTACAAATATAGTTCTTGCTTTCTTGGGGTTCTCTTTTTCGAAAGCCAAAAATAAATCCATCCAGTTTTTAGAGGATATCTCCTCTATATCAATGCCAGTAAAGATATTTCTGGTATTTTTAACAACAACAGCCTCATACAATAGTATTGTATTCTCTCTCAGTTGCGGGAAGTAGGTTTGCTTCCAATAAGAGATGCAGTCATGCAATGTAACAATGTTTCTGCTTTCTTTCCCATCATGATGTCTAGGATCGTTTCCCCTAGCAACACACTCCTTAATTTCATCAGCCCTTACCCTAGCATCTCTAAGAGTAACTATTGGGTATCTACCAATGCTAATTCTATGCTGCTTTCCATCTAATCTATATCTGCATTGGAAGGTAATCACTCCCTTTGGAGATATCCTAACGCTGAGACCATCTTCATCAGCTACTTCTGGTTTACCTGAATATGGTTTACCATTAATAGATCTAAGCTTCGTGTCACTAAGAGCCATAATATTTTGTACTCACTCTTTTTTGTAGTTTTGTACTCATTCTGTACTCAATATGGCATGGACGATACTGGACAGTAAAGGACATTAGCACCCAAAAGAGCGAAATAGTTGATATCAAGGTGCTATAAATAGCAATAAATCAATGAATTAAAACATAAATTATTACGGTAGATAACATTGACTAACACAATCAAACAACCAACGTTCTATGTTCATGACTACGAAACCTTTGGCACGCACCCAGCACTTGATCGCCCTGCGCAATTTGCGGGTGTAAGAACCGATATGGATTTCAATATTATTGAAGATCCTCTCGTTATTTATTGCAAGCCTAATGATGATTATCTGCCTCACCCAGAAGCCGTGATGATCACAGGAATAACGCCACAAGTTGCGGCAAAAAATGGGGTGATTGAAGCCGAATTTACTCGTCAAATTCATCAAGCTTTTAGCCAACCTAATAGTTGTATTATGGGCTATAACAACCTTCGATTTGATGATGAAGTCACACGAAATATCCTTTATCGTAATTTTTATGATCCTTATGCTTATAGTTGGCAAAAAGGAAATTCACGTTGGGATTTACTTGATGTTTTACGTGCCTGTTATGCACTGCGCCCTGAAGGTATTGTTTGGCCTGAAAATGAAGACGGTTTTCCAAGCTTCCGTTTAGAATTATTAACCAAAGCAAATGGTATTTCTCATGAGAATGCACATGATGCGATGTCTGATGTTTATGCCACCATTGCGATGGCAAAAAAATTAAAACAAGCTCAACCGCGCATGTTTGATTATTTCTTTAATTTACGCGATAAACGCAAAGTACAGGCGCTAATTGATATTCCAGCAATGACACCGATTGTGCATGTTTCAGGTATGTTTGGTGCCGCACGCTCTAATTTGAGCCTTGTTGCACCATTAGCGTGGCATCCTGATAATCGCAATGCAGTTATTGTTTGCGACTTAGCCGCAGATATATCGCCTTTATTAACACTCGATTCAGACCAATTGCGTGAACGTTTATATACACCACGTAGTGAATTATCAGTCGATGAGCCACCAGTTCCAATTAAATTACTGCATATTAATAAATGCCCCATTGTGGCACCGCAAAATACATTAAGACAGCAAGATGCAGATAGAATTGGTTTAGATGTTGATACTTGTTTAAAAAACCAGGCACTATTATTTTCTCATCCTGAAATACGCAATAAAGTCGTGGAAATATTTGCACAACAAACACCTTTTGTAGTCTCTGATAATGTTGATTCACAAATTTATAATGGTTTTTTCAGTGAAAATGATCGTAGTGCGATGGAGATTATTCGCTCAACGCAACCACAGAATTTACCCGCTTTAGACTTAACATTTGAAGATGCGAGAATGGAACCTCTGTTTTTCCGTTATCGAGCAAGAAATTATCCTTCAACGCTTAATTATGACGAACAACAACGTTGGTTGGCGCATAGAAAAGAGATGTTAACGCCAGAAAAACTAACCGAATATATTAATACTATTCAGTTATTAGCTGAAGAACATGCCGATAACGAGGAAAAATTAAAACAGCTACAAGAGCTTTATTTATATGCTCAAGAGATTGCGAGCTAATTGATAAAATAAAAGGCGGGTTTTATCCTGCCTTTATTCTTTAATTTAATAAACACAATCTACAACAATTATTTTTTATTCTCTGTATTAGCATCATTATGAGCATGTCCACAGCCACACTCTTCTCCCCAATATTTTAGTTTTGAGGTTTTACCAATACCCGGGTTCATGCTATTGGTTGGATCGTTATGCTTATAGAATGCTTTTAATTGAGGTTTAGCATAATACATATGACCTACGTTATGCTCTGCGGGATATTCAGCTCCACGCTGATCTAATAACGCCAGCATTTCTGCTTTTAATGCTTTAGCATCAACACCTTTTTTAATAATATAATCTTGATGCATAACGTGACACATAAAATGCCCACAATAGAGTTTATAAAGTAATTTATTCTCTATTTCAGGTGGTAGCTTTTCAAACCAATCTTTGTCATTACGGCGCAATGCAATATCTAATGGCAACACATCTTCTACATCATTAACATGAACGGCATGATAACGCACAGCAGCACCTGCGGCAGCAAAACGATGCAAAAAGGCTTTATTTCCCTCTTCTTCAGTACATTCAAAATAATCACCTGATGCTAGCTTAAAGTATTCTTTTAAATAAGTTGCGGCTTCTTCAATTCCATCATCTGCCATTCTTAACATAAGATGATGTTCATATTTGTCACGAAAATCAGTCATACGCTCTGGTAAATGAGCTGGCCATAGTTTGCTCATAAACTGCATGGTTCTGTCCACCATGTTTTTAGGTAAGAAAGGCACTTTATTTAATACCGCATCTACTCGCCCTTTTACGGCAAATAATATTGGCATTTTATCTGTACCTAATTTATCAATCACCAAAAATGTGTCTTTTCCATACACTTCAGCCATTTTGTAATAGCTTCTATGCATATATTCCCCAGCAACAGGCAACTTTTTAAAATGGCTTAAAATATGACGACGAATATCTTCAAGTTCGTCCGGATTATTAGTACCAATATAAAAAACCTGAGTGCGATGATCTGCTGGAAAAGTATCTAATCTCACAGCAAATACCGATAATTTTCCTGCACTCCCTGCTGCTTCATATAAACGCCGTTCATCATTGTTAAAACGAGAAGGTGTATTAGCATCGACATCACGTATACGCTCATGATATTCATGATCAGAGGCTAGTTTTTCTGTCGTTTGTATCTGTTTTTCATGATAATGACGATTATCTAAATTAGTTAATATCTCTTCTGGTGTTTCACCTAAATCAATACCTAAATGGTTAACTAATTCAGCTTCACCTTTTTCATTAACGCGAGCATAAAGCGATAATTCGGTATAAGCAGGCCCGCGGCGAACTAAAGCGCCGCCCGAGTTGTTACAAATTCCTCCTATCACCGACGCACCAATACAAGAAGAGCCAATAACAGAATGAGGTTCTCGCCCTAATGGCTTTAATACTTTTTCTAAATGCCATAACGTACTACCAGGGAAAGCAATAACTTGATTATGCTCTGAAAGAACCTGTATTTTATCTTGGCGTAATGTACTAATAATCACGATATCTCTATCATAATCATCACCATTAGGCGTTGAACCCTCTGTTAATCCAGTATTCGCCGCTTGCATAATAATAATTTTATCGGCTTCGACACAGGTTTTAAAAACTCGCCACTGTTCTAATAGATTAGCGGGAAAGACAACAGCCAACGCCTTACCTTGCCCTGAACGAAAACCTTTGCGATAACGTTCTGTTTTATGTGCTTGTGTTAATACTTGTTTTTTACCAACGATACCTTCAAGTTTGCGAATAAAATGTTGATTTACAGAACTATTACTCTCATTCATTTTACCTATCCTATTCCTGTCTTGTCTGATTAATCTTTTATTTGCCCATTTTTATTATTACTCATAAGACTATGTGCAAAATATAAACTTATCATTTATATAACTGCTTTTATACTGCTATCCTCATTTCTTTAAAAATAACATTTATTGATTTATAATCACTTTTATTATTTAAAGATAATTGCGATATTTATTTCTTAAATAGAATATAAATAAGTATTATTTTAATATTTATTCTATTGTTAGCTTTTCTCTTGCTAACTGATCCCATGCTTGGCAACTTCGGCTTTTATAGCCGTTTTTATTATTTGCTAGTGCTATTTGATATGACAATGTAGGTTCCACTACAGGAAGAACAACCAAATCATCAATAGGATTTTTATTACACATACTGTTGGGTAAAAGTGTTACTCCTACACCTGCTTTTACCATGGCGATAATTAAATCCAGATGGTTACTACGTCCCGCAATAATAGGCACTGTATTGTAAATACCACAAGCACTATAAATTAAATCATTAATACGAAAATCTTCAGAAAAGAAGATAAAAGGTTCATTAATCAACTCTTTGAAATGAATTTCCTTTTTTATAGCTAAAGAATGAGATGGTGACATTAATAGCATTAAGTGATCTTCTGAAAAAGGTGTTAATTCAAAAATATCTTCATTAAAAGGCAATACGACAGCGGCAGTTTCAACTCTGCCTTCTCTCATGGCATCAGCCATTTGCTTAGTACCCAATTCAAATATTTTTAGTTCAACTAGAGGATGGCGAGAGCTAAATGCCATAATAATATCAGCAAAATACGTCGAAGCTATTACAGGAGGTAATCCAACATTTAATGTCCCTGTTAATGGCCCAGACTTGTCCTGTAATGCTTTATTCATATTATTAAATTGTGCAATTATCTGTTTTGCATGTTCAAACAATATTGCACCATCATCCGTTAATCTAACGCCATCAACTTCTCTCACTAATAAAATAACACCCAATTCATCTTCTAATTTTTTAATACTACGACTAATTGCAGGTTGAGTGATAAATAGCGCATCAGCGGCTCGGCTAAAGCCATTTAATTGAACAACCTCAACAAAATAGCGTAATGTACGAATATTCATTAGCAATATTTACCTTATTACATTTAGTTATGCCCTTAATGATAATAAACCATTTCATATCAAATAATATTCGCGATAAAACATTAAGCATAATGTAAAAGCATTCATCCACCTTTATAGACTATTATTCGGATTTTTTGGAGATAATATGAGTAAGACTGTCGTTGAATATATGTTAACCCGTTTATATGACTTAGGAATAAGTGATGTTTTTGGTGTTGCGGGTGATTATGCGTTTCCCATAGAAGATACTATTTGTAATAGCAGTCATATGCGTTGGATTGGTAACTGCAATGAATTAAATGCAGCTTACGCTGCTGATGGTTATGCCCGAATTAAAGGTATGGCAGCATTATCGACAACATTTGGTGTTGGTGAGTTAAGTGCAATTAATGCTATTGCTGGCTCTTATGCAGAAAACCTACCTATTTTCCATTTAGTTGGTATGCCAGCAAGTGGTGTACAAAAAAGTAAGCGCCTTGTTCATCACACATTAGGTAATGGTGATTTTGATATTTTTTATCAATTAGGCCAACGCCTTGCTTGTGCTCACGCAATATTAACACCTGAAAATTGCATTACAGAAATGGAACGTTTAATTTCTACTGCATTAAAAGAACGTCGCCCAGTTTATATTGGCCTACCTTCTGATTATGCCACTATGCAAGTGATAGAACATTCACCTGTTATCCCCCCGAAAAGACCAGTGAGTGATAAAGAAATACTAGAAAAAGTGGTATCACTCATTATTGAAAAGCTTATACACAGCAATAATATCTGCGTATTACCAGGTATTTTATCCGCACGTTTAGGGCTATCAGATAATGTCCAAGCTTTTATCGATAAAACGGGCTTACCTTATGCCACTATGTTTATGGATAAAAGTATTTTGAGTGAATCTCATCCCCAATATGTTGGTATGTATGATGGCAAATTAATGACACCTGAAGTCAGAGAATTTGTAGAAAATAGTGAGTACGTATTAGGTATTGGTGCAATGATGACCGACTTCAATACAGGAAGTTTCACTGCCAATATTAAACCAAAACAATTTATCAACATCATGCCCGAATATGTTGAGATTGGCTCTGTTATCTACACATCGATTTATATGGAGGACGTACTCTCTGCACTGACTCAACGATTACCGAAAAGAAGTTATCATCAGATAAAAGCCAAAGGATTAGGCGAAGCTATGTTAGCTGATAATGGTAAAATTACTGCTCAATATCTATATCCTCATTTAGAAAAGTTCTTTAAACCTAATGATATTATTATTGCAGAGACAGGGACATCATCAATGGGATTAGGTTTTGCCCTATTACCAGAAGGTGCACAATTCCATAACCAAACATTATGGGGTTCTATTGGTTGGGCTACACCAGCATCATTTGGTGCTGCACTTGCAGCACCTAGCAAACGAGTTATTTTAATTACAGGTGAAGGCTCACATCAATTAACCGTACAAGAGATTAGTCAATTTGTTCGCTTCGGATTAAAACCGATCATCCTTGTTTTAAATAATGATGGTTATTTAATTGAACGATTATTATGTGATTACCCTGAAGCTTATTATAACGATCTCGCTCAATGGAATTATCATCAATTACCTAAAGCTTTTGGCGCAAGAGATTGGCATTGTGAGAAAGTCACAACGATAGATGAATTAAATAAAGCGCTTAAAGTGGCGGGATCAACAGAAAATGCCTCTTATATAGAAATAGTAACCGAACGATATGAAGCTTCTGAATTAGCACAAAAATTAAAAGAGTCTAAAGATTCGCTTTATTCATTTTAAGTTATAGTACGATTTAAATAACAAAACCTAGCTTATGCTGACTTAGCTTAGGCCAGGTTTTTATCAATATAACCATTTGATATAAAATGTATTAATTTAATAAATTTCTCAAGAGAAAGAGTGCGATTTTCATAATCACCAAGAAAAAAACAGCTTCATTAAATTCTGTTAGAACAATCATATCTTAATATTTTATTTATAACGATACGATTATTTATTTTTCAATGTAATTCTTATTATCAGAAAATGTGTAAACCACCCTATTTATCATTTATTGTTCAATTTCCTATTTGATACAGCTAATTTAATACTGATAATTTATTGTAGGCAAAAAAAATGGCTTCATTACTGAAGCCATTTCTACACTGATTTTTATGACAATTTTTATAGTATTACTTTTCTGGCATTTGTGGCATTGGTCGACGGAATCGACGAGTGATCCACACCATATAAAGAATACCAATTGCGCCCCAAACAAGTCCCAACTCCATAGAGCCTGGTTCAAGGTTTATCCACAAGACTCCCATTGTCGCAGCACCAATGATAGGCAATATCAGATAATTAATGTGATCCATTAATCCTTTATTACGACGCTCACGAATATAGAACTGTGAAATAACAGACAGATTCACGAAAGTAAACGCAACTAACGCACCAAAGTTAATTAATGCAGTAGCAGTCACTAAATCAAAGAACACGGCACCTAATGCTAAGAAACCAACTAATAGCACGTTAAATGCAGGTGTACGCCATTTTGGGTGTACATAACCAAATGTCTTCTCAGGGAATACGCCATCACGTCCCATTACATAAAGTAAACGTGCAACACCTGCGTGAGCCGCCATACCTGATGCTAATACAGTCACACAAGAGAACACTAAAATAATAGACTGGAATAAAGCTCCCGCAACATACAGCATTATTTCAGGTTGTGACTCTTCTGGGTTTTTGAATCGTGAAATATCTGGGAAATACAGTTGTAAAAAGTAAGAAACGGCAATAAAGATGATCCCACCAATCAGCGCAGTTAAGAAAATCGCTTTAGGGATAACTTTACCTGCATTTGGTGTCTCTTCTGATAATGTACTGATACCGTCAAAACCTAAGAATGAGAAACAGAGTATTGTCGCTCCGGTTATCATTGGTATGACTTCAGCATCAACAGACGCAAACGGTCTAAAGGTCCATAACTCCCCTGCACCTTCTCCGTTATAAACACCGTGAATAAGTAATCCAACAAACACAACCATTACTGCAACCTGTACAATAACGATCGCTGTATTTAAGTTAGCAACAACGTTAATACCACGTAGGTTAAAGAACGTCATTAAAGCCACTAAGCCAAATACAAAGATCCACGGTTCAACGCCCGGGAATATTGCTTGTAAATAGATTTTCGCCAATAAGATATTAATCATTGGCATAAATAAATAGTCGAGTAAAGATGACCAACCCACCATAAAGCCAACATAAGGACTCATGGATTTTTGAGCATAAGTATACGCAGAGCCTGCAGAAGGAAAACGCTTAACTAATTTTCCATAACTTACAGCTGTAAATAAAATTGCAATCAACGCAATCGCATACGAGGTTGCTACGTGACCATTCGTAATGCCAGAAACGATACCAAATGTATCGAAAATAGTCATAGGCTGTAAAAAAGCAAGCCCCATCATGACTACCTGCATTAGAGTCAAGGTCTTACGTAATTGAACTCGATTGTTAGCACCAGTTTGGTTAGTGCCGATAGAGGAGATGACGTTATCTGACATTAGCGAACCCTCCCATAACTTCGGTTTGAGTATTAGATAAACTCAACCGACAGTTACTGGGAAGACTTCGCATCTGCCTATAAACAGAATAGAATGAAGTTTTTAAGGATGTGTATGTGTTTAGGAGACGCCGTGCTCCGTAGTCATCATTGCCCGCAGTGCCGTTAGGCCCGACTGCGAAAGAGAATAATTGTACCATATTAGCATTCCTCTATCATGACAACCCTTTCTCTAAGGGGCTGGCTGCTAATCAAATTATGTTATCTATTCAGACTCAAATGAATCTGACCTCTTGGTGTAGTAATAAGTAAAAATGCAAAAAAAAACCGATGCACTTTAAACGCATCAGTCATATTTTTAGTGGGCGCATTTTGCACGTCTCAGACTTAAATAGCAATACATTTTCATCAAAAAGCCCCCTTTTTTTACGATCTTTTCAATTCGCAAACTAAGTCAACATATAACGCCACATTTTATTAACAATAATTGTGTTTTTATCACAACTCATAAGCTTTAAATATTTCAAATAACCATTACTGCAACGAAAGGAAATAAAACACAATACATTGATAAATAAGAATTAAACTTTAGATTAAAATTAATATCATCAACAAATCATCAAAATAAAGCATTTAAAATACATTAATAAGATTAATGCTAAGATTTTGTTAACTTATGCTTCTTTTATCCCTCAAAAATAGTCTTTTAATAAAAAGTGTCTATTTTTTAATAACCTGTTTTATATAAATAAAAAGTAAGAGAATAAATTGAGAAAAAAATGACTGGTAATAAGTAGAAATAACACTCTGATAGTCAGAATAAAACGATAGGTAAGATGATTTATTGAGCTAAATATAGACCTCAATATTTAAATTTTCCAGTATTTATTTTAACCCAAAGAATGATAAAAAAAGACTCCACAAGTGGAGTCTTAGTGACACAAACTGAGGGGAAAAATTAGAAGTTATAGTTCAAACCAATATTGTAACGACGACCTTCTAATGTGGTATTGAAGTGTTCTTGGTCAATACGACGATCTAACACGTTATAAACACCACCAATCACATTTAATTGTTTGGTTAAGCTGTAACTTGTACCAATATCAACAAATGCATAAGAAGGCGTACCATGTGACATAGAGGTGCGTGATAAGTAATCAGAGGTTTTACCACGGAAGTTAATACGCGCCCATGTTTCCATTTCTGGCGTGGTTTCCCAGTTTAAGGTCGCATTAGCCATATGGCGTGGCTGTTTATTTAATGGCTTACCTTTGAAATCACCACTTTTTTGTTCAGTATCGGTAAAGGTATAGTTAGCCGCTAAATTCCACTCTGGTGAAATTGTCCAATTAAAGGTGGCTTCAATACCGCGCATATTGGCTTTATCTACGTTAGTTCTATCACTAACAAAGTCATAAGGCTTCCCATTATTACCAACACCATCTGCTAATGTACAATCACGTAAATCCGTCATTTTAGAACCGTCTTTATTTGTACGGCTATCACAACGACGATCTTCCATAATCTTATCTTTAAAGTCGGTATTGAAAAGACCTAAACTTGCTGTCAGGTTTTCACGGTTATCCCAAATAATCGAGATTTCTTCAGTAACTGATTTTTCAGGTTTTAAGCTTGGGTTACCATAAATAACCGCATCATAACTACCACCACCTGTACCTTGACCCCATGATGCTGTTGCTTGACGTAAATCAGGTGAACGATAACCGGTAGAAACGCCTCCTTTTAACGTCCACTCATCAGCAAGATGCCATACGCCATATACTCGAGGTGTCCAGTGTGTACCAAAGTTTTCATCTTTATCCATACGCAGACCGCCCGTTAAAGCGAAATCGTTGGTCATCGCCCATTCATCTTCAGCAAATAGAGCCCAACTATAGCGGTCTAATTTATTGCTACCTTTAAGTTTATTTCCTTCATCTTTTAATTCTTCATAACGATATTGGGCACCAACACTTAAGGTATGGTCACCGAACATTAAAACCGTCTGATTACGTACTGTTGTGTCGTCATAATCCATTTTACGGGATGGATTACGGCTTTCATCACGCTGAACATACGTATTCATCGTACCAAAGTCATAAACACCATCATGAGTAAGTGCATAATGTGTCAGCTCATAATCAGTAAAACTGCTTTCAGGGGCTTTTCCTCGGCTAGGTAATCCAGATTTAGAATGCCATACGCGAGAGTCACGATGTTGGTTATCTTTTTTAAACTCAAAATCAATCGTGTTCTGCTCATCAGGCGTCCAACTTAAAGTACCACCACCTGTTGCTGTGATCTGACGGTTATAGCCATTCACAATTTTGTCTTCGCTACGATGTGAATATTGACCTTGAATTTTCAAGCCCAACACATTATCAATTAATGGACCACCCGCATAAAAACTACCTTGATTAGTGTTACCTGAATCTTTACGCTCTGTGATAGTGCTGTCTGCACGTAAACTAAAGTTCCACTCTTTTTGCGCTTTACGGGTAATAATATTGATAACCCCACCCATTGCATCTGAACCATATAAAGAAGACATTGGGCCACGTACAACTTCAATACGTTCAATAGCAGGTAAAGGCGGTAACCAACCTTGTTCAATACCAGAGTTATCACTATTAGGACGCGTTTCACGCGACGCAACACGCTTACCATCAACTAAGATCATGGTATATTTTGCATCCATACCACGAATACTAATATCAGAACTACTTCCACCGCCTGTTACTAATACGCCGGGAACATCTTTTAATGCGTCAGTCACATCACGGTAAGATTTGGTTTCTAATTGTTCACGAGTGACAACAGAAACCGATGCAGGTGCATCTTCAACGGTTTGCTTAAACCCAGAAGCGGTTGTTACAAGCAATTTTTCTACATTTTCTGCTGAAGCAGTCATTACAAAACTTGATGCAATAGCAGCAACAACGCCAAGCGCGATTTTATTTTTATTTAACACTACCATTCCCGATTCTCCAAGAATATATATTCTTTAAGTTTTATATAGATGGATATGTCGACAGTTGCTCAGAAATTAGGGTAATAAATAAACTTAATTACCCTTAGTTATTTTAATATTATTTTTATATCCCTATTTACTGCGTTCCTATATTTACTTCTTTTCTCTTTCTTTTTTACTTCTCTATATTTTATCCACTAAACCATCAATAATAATTTGAGGTATTCCTTGTGAACAATATTCCAATCGACCTTGAACACCATAAACATCGGCAAGGCTTTGTGCCGTGATAACCTTATCTGGCGTGCCTTGTGCAATTAACTGTCCTTGTTTCAACATTAATACATGTTCGCCATGTCGTAAGGCGATATTAATATCGTGAACAACGACGACAGTGATAATATTTCTACGGTGTGTTTCTTTAGCAACTAAATCCATTACATGATATTGGTAATTAAGATCTAGTGCGCTTAATGGCTCGTCCAATAATAATAAAGAGGGTTGTCTAATTAATGATTGAGCAAGCCCCACTAATTGTTTTTGACCACCCGATAATTCATCTAAATAACGTAATGCTAAATGCTCAATACCTAATTGGCGTAATAAGTGCATTACCTGAGCTTCACTATGTTCATTATGTAATCCACCTGAAGCACGCTGCGCCACAATAATGGACTCTAAAACATGTAAATGAACACCAGCAGGTAATGTTTGTGGCAAATAGACTACATTTTGAGCACGTTGTGCAAAATTCATCGATGCTAGATCGTTGCCATCTAAACTGACAACACCTGATGATTTATTTAATCCCGCTAACGCTCTTAATAATGTTGATTTTCCGCTACCGTTTGGCCCCAATAATACGGTGACCTTTCCTTTTGGCAAAGGCTCAACATCTAGTGCCTTAATGATAAGATGTTTAGCATACCCAGTACTAAAATCTCGGATCTTTAATCCTTCCATCATTAGATATTCCCCTTATGACGTAAAATCATACTGAGGAAAAATGGCACACCCACCAGCGATGTCACAATACCGACTGGAATAATGACACCCGGTATTAAATTTTTAGAAGCAATAGATGCCAATGATAAAACTAAAGCACCAATTAATGCGCTTGCTGGCAGATAGAATCGATGGTCTTCACCAAACATCATGCGAGCAATATGAGGGGCAACTAAACCAATAAAAGCAATTGGTCCAACAAAAGCAACTGCGAGCGCGGTTAAAATACTAATGCGCAGTAATGAGCCTAATCTTAAACGCTTTACATCAATACCAAAGCTAATCGCTCTATCTTCACCTAATCGCAATGCCGTTAACTTCCATGAACTCATCCATGAAATCACCATAATGACAGCAAAAGCACCCGCCATAACACCGAGTTTTACCCATGTTGCACGCGTTAGACTTCCCATAGTCCAGAAAACCAGACCTTGGAGAGTGTCTTCTGTTGCAATAAATTGCATCATTGAGACTAATGCATTAAAGGTAAACACCATGGCAATACCAAAAAGCACCACTCCAGATGTAGGAACTCGAGTCCAACGAGTTATTCCGTCTAATAATAAAGCTGATAATAATGCAAAGAGAAACGCATTCGCCGAAATAAACCATTGGTCAGGAATACCTGGAATACCAATACCTAAAACAATCGCTAATGCAGCACCAAATGAAGCTGCATTTGATAAACCTAATGTGAATGGACTTGCTAACGGGTTATTTAGAATAGTTTGCATTTCTGCACCCGCTAATCCTAGCGACATCCCTACCACAACCGCCATTAGGGCATAAGGTAAGCGGATATCCCATACAATCACTCGAGAACCTGCATCAACAAGCTCAGGTTGAAAAAGGGTTGTTAATAATTTATCAAGCGATAAACCAGAAGGTCCCATGGTGAAATCTAACACCACTGAACCACAAATAATTAAAAAGATAACTCCCAACCATAGCATGCGTTTATTCATCATTTTTCGATAATGGACTTTCACATTATCTGATGGATCTCTTTCATGCTCTTGTGTGGCAAATCTCTCTGACATAATGCTCATATCAATTGTTGTACCTAGTTTTTTTTCTACGTTTTTCTGCTCCTGCCAACATATTCAATAGGCAAGAACATACCGTACAACTCATCAACTGTTTCTTATGTACAGAAAGCCAATTATCTATTTGAGACAATTTATTCAACGAAGAAATGAGTCGCAAAATTATTATACGGTGAAATATATTCGCTATGTAACTTATTATATGGCGATAAGCTGTTGGTTGGCTGTATTGAGCACTAGAAGGGTTAATTATTATCAGACTCATTACATTAAGCATATTATTTACAACCAATAGCACCATTATTTTATTTTTCAGTAAATAAATTATGCGTTAACAATAAAGCAAATAATAATTATTATCAATGCGATTACTAATATAATTAGAGTTTTTGTATATTTTTTATAATTGACTGGTTAAAAAATAAAAAAGCGCCCGTTTCATAGTGATCGAGATCACAAAACGGGCGTCTTAATAACTTGATTTATAGGTTATTTTTTATTCGCAATATGTGTTGGAAATTCCATTTCGTTATAACGAATAAAGCGGGTTTTCTTCACAATCTTATAAGTAAACCAAATTAATAAAAATAATGGGATACCAATATAAGTTGCAATAGCACCATACCAGTCAATCGTATCTTCTAAGAAAGCTTGGTAATTTTGGCCTAATGTAATAATTAAACACAAAATAAAGGCAAAAATAGGACCAATTGGGAAGAAGCCAGAGCGATAAGGTAAGTCATTTAAATCACGACCTTGTGCAACATAGCCTTTACGAAAACGGTAGTGGCTAATCGCAATACCTAACCATGCAATAAAACCCGTCATTCCCGAGGTATTTAATAACCACAAGTAGACAGTTTGGTTTCCGTACATCGAGCTTAAGAAGCATAAACCAGCAACAACCGTTGTCGCATAAAGCGCATTGCGTGGCACACCATTTTTAGACAATTTACCAAAGCATTTTGGTGCTTTGCCTTCTCTTGCTAATGTAAACAGCATACGCGTTGATGCATACATGCCTGAGTTACCAGCAGAAAGTACCGCGGTTAAGATAACCGCATTCATGATGGCAGCCGCAGATAATAATCCCGCATTTTTAAAGACTAATGTGAATGGACTAACGCTAATATCACCTACATCATTACGCAGTAAATTAGGATCAGTGTAAGGGATAATTAAGCTAATAATTAAAATTGCGAAGATATAAAATAATAAGATACGCCAGAAGACTTTACGCACAGCTTTTGGAATATTTTTAGCTGGATCTTTAGATTCACCCGCCGCAATACCAATTAATTCAGTGCCTTGGAATGAGAAACCAACAATCATGGCAACACCAATCATGGCGGCAAATCCCCCCGCAAAAGGTGCATCACCAATTTCCCAATTATGCCAACCTGCGTTTTCGGCACCTCTCATAATGCCAGTGATCATCGCAATACCCACAATAATAAAGATAATTACTGTGGAAACTTTGATTAAGGAGAACCAATATTCTGCCTCACCAAACCCTTTTACAGAGATATAGTTGAGTAAGAAAATAACACCAAGGAATAGAGCACTCCAGATCCAACCATCAACATCAGGGAACCAATAGAGCATCACCAATTGTGCAGCAACAAGGTCAACAGCAATTGTAACTGCCCAGTTATACCAATAGTTCCAGCCTAATGCGAAACCAAAACCTTCTTCTACATACTTAGAACCGTATGTTGAGAATGAACCGGAAACAGGCATAAATGCGGCTAATTCCCCAAGGCTGGTCATTAGAAAATAGACCATTAATCCAATTAAAGCATAAGAGAGTAATGCCCCACCTGGCCCTGCTTGAGCAACAGTTGCACCAGATGCGACAAAAAGCCCTGTACCAATTGAACCACCAATAGCGATCATCGCTAAATGTCGCGCTTTTAACTCTCGGCGCAAAGTGCGTACTGCGCCCGAATCAGCAGTACTATTTTGTTGTTCTGACATAACATTCCACTTTTATATTCACTTTTCTAACGAGGATTGTAGCAAATCTGTCGTTCGTGAATAGCAAGGATCTGGGATTATAAGATACCTTCATGATCGGGCGTCAATTATTAGCAATTTATGAAAAATTGCCGATTAAATGTTCAGCATTACAATACGTCAGAAGTTTTTTCAATGCATCAGAGACATGTTTTTGACGATGATATACAAGATATAGAGTACGTTGTAAGGCCAGCCCTTCTACTTTTATCTCTTTTAATGAGCCATTATTAATCTGCTCTTCAATAACTCGGCGAGATAAACAGCTGATCCCCATTTCATACATTACGGCGTGTTTTATTGCTTCTGAGTTACCTAATTCCATTTCAATGCGGTAGCCCGGCAAAGAAGCAAATAGAAGATGGTTAAGTACATCTCGAGTTCCCGAACCATTTTCTCGTAAAATCCAAGGAGCCGACTGTAAATCAGTTAAAGTCACTTTTGGTGCTTTAGCTAGCGGATGATCGGGCGAGCAAAAAATAACCATTTCATCTAAAAGCCATTTCTGGCTAATGAGTTCAGAGCTTTGACAAGCACCTTCAATTAACCCTAGATCAACACGGAATTCGCTCACTAATTTAACGACTTCCTCGGTATTTCCAATACTCATTTCTAGCGGAATATCAGGATAGTTACGATGAAAATTTCCCAACATTTGAGGTAAAATATAATTACCTATTGTTGTACTTGCAGCAATGCGCAAAGCACCATTTCCAGCTTGGAATAACTGCTCCACTTCTGTTGCTCGTTCAAGTAAAGATAATGCTCTGGGATAAAGTAATCGCCCATGTTCATTTGTGACAAGCCGTTTTCCCACTCTGTCAAAAAGCTGTACGCCTAGTTGGCTTTCGAGATCAGTTAAAGATGCACTGACAGCAGATTGAGATAAAGCAAGCTGTTGTGATGCTTGCGTTGTAGAACCACTCTTGAGAACTTCAGTAAAGACTTCCAGTTGCCGCAACGTAATTCGCATATCCATTCCACCTTTGAGCTGTCATTGTAATAACATACTATCCACAAACCAGTAACATACCAAGTACATTTAAGAAAATACACCTATATTAGTTTTACTGGTTATTATTATAAAAATAATGAGTTTAATAAATAAGATTACTTGTTATATGCTTATGCAAAATTCATATAAGCAAGGTTTTTCTATGTCAGAGCAAAGTCAACCTATTACATTGGCGAAAAAATGTTTTACTCCAGTCTATCGCTGGCTTCCTGGTTTATTACTAACAGGTGTATTAACTGCGCTTGCTATTTATATTGGTGATATTCCTTGGTTTTCTAGCATGGGTTTAGGTGCATTAACACTGGCTATCCTATTCGGTATTATTGTGGGTAATACCTTTTATCCTGTTGCCAAACCTTATAGTGACGAAGGTGTCAAATTCGCTAAACACTATTTATTACGTACAGGTATTATTTTGTACGGTTTTAGACTGACTTTTCAGCAAATTGCAGATGTAGGTGCAACAGGTTTAATTATAGATGCCATTATGCTGATATCGACTTTTCTTATTGCTATGTGGATTGGTCGCAAATATTTCGGTTTAGATGAACAAACTGTCATCTTGATTGGTGCAGGTAGTAGTATTTGTGGTGCTGCGGCTGTTATGGCGACAGAGCCTGTTGTTAAAGCACAAGCAAGCCAAGTCGCTGTTGCGGTTTCTACTGTTGTGATTTTCGGGACTATTGGTATTTTTCTTTACCCTTGGTTCTATCACTTAAATGCATTTTCAGGCTGGCTACCATTTACAGAAGAAACCTTTGGTATTTTCTCAGGTTCAACAATTCACGAAGTGGCTCAAGTTGTCGCCGTCGGGCACTCAATTAGTCCTGATGCTGAAAATGCAGCGGTTATTAGTAAAATGATCCGCGTAATGATGCTAGCACCGTTCTTAATTATTCTTTCAACTTATTTAAGTAAAAAGAAAAGCAAAGCAAACAATGGCGTACAAGCTACTGAAAAAAGCCCAATTACTATTCCTTGGTTCGCCGTATTCTTTATTTTAATGGCGGGCTTTAACTCTTTGAATTTAATTCCAGCGTCTATTGTTAGTTATATTGTAACTATCGATACCATTTTATTAGCAATGGCTATGGTGGCATTAGGTTTAACAACACATATCAGTGCTATCCGACAAGCGGGCGTCAAACCGTTATTGTTAGCATTATTCTTATTTTTCTGGTTAACCCTTGGTGGTGCAATGATTAATATCTTTATTCAAACTGTGTTGATGTCTTAATAGGAATATCGATAAAAATTAATTCCCCTTAAAATTTCTCCTTGAGAAGTACTTTTCAATTGCGCAACTATTTTTAGTTGCGCTTTTTTGCTTTTATCATCTCAATATGATGTTATACGCTGTATGTTTGTTATCATGGTGTGAAATAAATCTAAGGAGAGAAATAATGAAATTTGTTGGCGCACATGTCAGTGCTGCTGGTGGCGTCGATCAGGCGGTATTACGCGCACATGAAATAAAAGCGACTGCGTTTGCCCTTTTTACTAAGAATCAGCGCCAGTGGAAAGCTGCACCATTATCCACAGAAGTTATTGATAAATTTAAAAAGAACTGCGAACTTTATAGTTATAGCCCCTCTCAAATTTTACCCCATGACAGCTATCTCATTAATTTAGGTCACCCTGAAGAAGATGCTCTCGAAAAATCGAGAGATGCATTTTTAGATGAAATGCAGCGTTGTGAACAACTAGGTATTGAGTTACTGAATTTCCATCCAGGAAGTCATTTAAATAAGATTGATGTTGATAAGTGTCTACAAAAAATTGCCCAATCAATTAACATCACTTTAGAAAAAACTAAAAATGTCACTGCCGTTATTGAAAATACAGCAGGACAAGGAACAAATCTAGGTTATCGTTTTGAACATCTAGCCGCCATTATTGATGGCGTAGAAGATAAATCTCGCGTAGGTGTTTGTATTGATACTTGCCACACTTTCGCCGCAGGTTATGATCTAAGAACAATTGAAGATTGCGAAAAAACATTCGCTGAATTTGAAAAGATTGTCGGCTTTCAATACCTAAAAGCGATGCACCTTAATGATGCAAAAAGTGAATTAGCCAGTCGTGTAGATCGCCACCATAGTTTAGGTGAAGGTAATATTGGTAAAGTGCCTTTTAGTTATATTATGCAAGATAAACGTTTTGATGGTATTCCGTTGATTTTAGAAACCATTAATCCTGATATTTGGCCTGACGAAATTGCTTGGTTGAAATCACAACAATACTAATAACAGCACTAGCAGTAATGAGATTTGCGGTTTATGCAATTTGCGGTTTATACAATTTTCGTTTTATAACAATAAACCGCAAATTACTTTATTTAATAGGCGTTAACTCAATCTTAGTCATCATTTCAGCAAGCTGGCTTCTGTCTTTTATTCCTACATCAGGCTGACTGACTGATAACGCAGAAATAGCGGTTGCAAGGCGCAATGTATGCTCACTCGTTTGGCTCATTAATAAGCCATAGACTAATCCAGCAACCATTGAATCCCCAGCACCAACGGTACTTATCACATCACAATGTGGTGGTTTTGCAAGCCATGCTCCAGATGCATTTACCCATAAAGCCCCTCTTTCACCCAGTGAAATAACGACATGCGCAATGCCTTTATCTCGCAATTGATGAGCAGCTTTAATAATATCTGCCATTTCAGTTAATGAATGTCCAACCCACGCTTCTAATTCACGATGATTAGGTTTTATCAACCAAGGTGCTGCTTTTAACCCTGCGACTAAAGCATCACGACTGCTGTCAAAAATAATGCATGGGCATAATATTCTTAACTTAATCATCCATTGGGTAAAAGCTTCAGGTTCAACACCATTAGGTAAACTTCCACTGACAACCACCATATCGAAATGACCAAGCCAATTAAGCGAATCTGTTGCAAAACGCTGCCAATCTTGCGGTGATACTGTAAATCCTGAAAAATTAAAGTCGGTGACTTGTCCTTTTCCTTCAGTTAGCTTTACATTTATGCGTGTTCGTCCTGATACGAGATAAAAACGGTTAGCCATACCATTTTCACTAAAAAAGTGCTGAAACTCTTCTTGATTTTCACGTCCCATAAACCCACTAACAGTAATATCGATACCTAAATCACGTAAGACTTTCGCGACATTATTGCCTTTACCCGCAGGATTAAGTCCAGCAGTTCGGACTAAATTAACACCACCTACATCAATAGCTGGACAAGCACCAACAAGATCATAAGCAGGGTTTAGGGTGATCGTAGCGACACGGCGACTCATGCCTTCACTCCCCAATCATTTTTTATTATGAATATTTAGGGTGTTATATATAGCATCAATTAACCTTTTATTCAGTGAAATCGAGCTGGTTCTCCTTGCACTCTATTCATCCTCAATGGAGAATATCACCCGTAAAAAGCGACTTATTTTATACATTAACTATATAAAAAAGAAAAAAGGAGTCTCAAATGTCAGTCGTAGTTGGCGTTGGTGTAATTATCACTAATGAAAATGGTGAAGTATTATTAGGAAAACGTTGTGGAAAACATGCCCCTTATTGGTCAATTTTTGGTGGACATGTTGATGAAGGTGAAACTTTTGAGCAATGTGCTATTCGAGAAATAGAAGAAGAAATTGGTATTGCGATCACTGAGCCACAAGTGATTGGTATTAGCAATAATCTAGAAACTTACCAATTAGAAGGCAAACACACAGTTTCTATTTGTATGATCGCACAACATCAAGGTGACGAACCTAAATTGATGGAGCCAGATAAATGTTCTGAAATTCGTTGGTGTTCACCTGATGATTTACCTGAGCCACACTTTGAAGCCAGTCGCAATTCTATTGCATTATGGAAAAGTAAGCAGTTTTATCAAGGCTAATTAAAAACGCCCTATCACTTTCATTATTCTGGATCTTTTTTGTTCAGAATAATGTTCGAATTATCTATTTCTGCGCAAATCTTCACTTTTTTATAGCAATATTTCTTTATCATTTCTAATAACTCTCACTCTAATCTATTGATTTATATAATCACCTTCTCCTATTGTATTATTTTTACTCACTTTTTTCTTTTATAAAGCACAATAACCTCTATTTACACCTTTATAGCAAAAGTGTATTCTTTACACCATCAAGCTAGTACATTGAGTCAATTTTATAAGGACATCCTATGTCAGAAGTCACATCAATAACAAAGCGCCCATCCATACTTGGTGGTGCAATGATCATTGCTGGCACCGCTGTGGGTGCAGGCATGTTTTCCATTCCTATTGTGACTTCCGGTGTCTGGTTTACCGGTTCTATTTTCCTTCTGATCTACACTTGGTTTTGTTTATTTATGTCGGGGTTAATGATTTTAGAAGTAAACCTTCATTATCCTTTAGGCTCAAGCTTTCATACCATAACCAAAGACTTATTAGGAAAAGGTTGGAGCACCATTAATGGACTATCTATTGCGTTTGTTCTTTATATTTTAACTTACGCTTATATTTCTGCGGGTAGCTCTATTATTGTGCAAAACTTTGCAAATGTGATAAGCGTCCCTCAAGCTATTGCTGGTTTAGTCTTTGCATTAATTGTTGCTTTCTTTGTTTGGTTATCAACACGCGCAGTGGATAGATTAAGCACCATTTTAATTGGTGGTATGGTAATTGCCTTTGTGTTAGCTATTGGCGGTCTATTTACGGAAGTAAAAATGCCTGTGTTATTTAACACTAACGAAAACAATGCAAGCTACTTGCCTTATGCTTTAGTCGCATTACCTTATTTACTGACCTCATTTGGTTATCACGGCAATATTCCAGGCTTAGTGACTTATTACCGTAAAGATGGTAAAGCTGTTATGAAAAGCTTGCTTATTGGTACATTGATTTCACTAGCGATTTATATTTTATGGCAGTTTGTTGTACAAGGTAATATTCCTCGCGAAGATTTCAAACAAGTAATTGCTGATGGTGGGAATATTGGTAACTTATTAGCACAAATGCGTTCAACAACCGCCAATGCTTCTGTATCAATGTTATTAGACTTTTTCTCTTATATGGCATTAGCAAGTTCATTCTTAGGAGTGTCATTAGGATTATTCGATTACTTAGCAGACTTCTTTAAGTTTTCAAATACAAGAAGCGGTCGATTTAAATCTGCATTAGTAACGTTTATACCACCGACTATTTTGGCAATTATTTTCCCTGATGGTTTCTTATATGCCATTGGTTTTGCAGGACTGGCAGCAACCATTTGGGCTGCGATTATTCCAGCATTAATGGCAAAAGCGAGTCGTGAGCGTAATCAAAGTCAAAGCTTTAAAGCACCCGGTGGTATGTTTATGATTGGATTCGTCATTTTGTTTGGTGTTATCAATGCCAGCGCACATATTTTAGCGAACTTTAATCTTCTTCCTATCTACCGTTAATTTCATTTCTAAAAGCTCATATCTAAAGCCAGCCCCACTTGAGCTGGCTTTGTTTTTTTATCAAATCTTATAAAAAAATGTGCGAATAACTTGCCAAGTTTCTGCACTGCGAGTAATTTTGTCGCCATTATCGTCAATGTTATTTAATGGAAGGTTTTATATGGCAAAAGCCAATGAAATTAAACGTGGTATGGCTGTTAGTTATAACAACAAGTTATTACTGGTAAAAGATATCGACATCCAAGCACCAAGTGCTCGTGGTGCAAGTACACTGTACAAAATGCGTTTTACTGATATCCGTACAGGCCAGAAAGTAGAAGAGCGTTTTAAAGGTGATGATATGATTGATACCATCAGCTTAACGCGTCGTGCTGTGAGCTTTTCTTACATTGATGGTGATGAATATATCTTTATGGATAATGAAGATTACACACCTTATACCTTCAAAAAAGATCAAATTGAAGATGAATTACTGTTTATTCCTGAGGAAGGCTTAGCGGGAATGCAAGTATTAACAATGGATGGTCAAGTTTTAGCATTAGAACTGCCACAAACTGTTGATATGGAAATTGTTGAAACTGTCCCAGGTATTAAAGGCGCTTCTGCAAGTGCTCGTACTAAACCTGCAACATTGCCAACAGGGTTAGTTATTCAGGTTCCTGAATACCTTTCTACTGGCGATAAAGTTCGTATTCATATTGCTGAACGTCGCTATATGGGCCGAGCTGACTAATCAACAGTCAAAAGCCCTACTCATTAGCATATAGCTAATGTTGCTTTAAATAGGTCAGATAATCGTAAGAAACCCAATGTGACAAACGATTATTTGACTTGTTTATCTTTTGCAACCTACCTCTGTCTACCCACAGACACATTAAAAATAGTGAACGTCAATAACACCATTCTTTTGGGTATCATCCATCCAACGGATCTCAGCCTTGCCCATATCTTGAGGCAAAATAATAGTTTGTTGGGATTTATCAAAAGACGCAGGAACAATAGATTGAGTAGATGTAAACACTTTGTTGTGTTTGTAACATTGGTATTCAGCTTTATCAAATGTGAAATTCATCTCACATGCAGGATCCACAATCGCACCCCGCAGATAAATCTGCCCTGTTGTTTGCATGGGAGCAGATGCCCAAGCTAATGATATCGAACTGGAAACGAGAAGACTACATACTACGGTCAGATATTTTCTCATAACGACCTCACTTCTTGTTTGCGCTAGCAGGTATGGGGATCACACCTACCCGACATATTTTCATCATAGCAATAAAATATGACATTTATATAGACATAAGAGGAATATTTGATGTCTATCAAATATAAGTGTTCGATGTTTATAAATAAGAAATCAACGTTGATTAAACTTAAGTCAAATATTTTTAACTTTAATAACAGTTCTATAAAAGTATTAAAATTTTATTTAATTAATACAATTATTTTTATTATTAAGTCTATGGGAAACTAATTATAAACAATGTTCATTACAGCTAAATTGTCATTAATCCATTTAATATCCATAGAGCCTTTGTTGTTAATCAATTTAGAGTTAAAGTGCTTATTCCTTTCTAACTGATATTGAGATTCTTGCATTTCAGTGCCATTCCAACAACTTGTTTTAAAAGTGTTTTTCTCTGTATCCATTAGACAATTGCCCTCAACAATTGCACCAACAAAAGTTATAGTTCCGGAACCAATGACTTTATTTTCCTTAGCAAAAGTAGGTGTACTTAATAATAAAGTTAAGCACGTAGCTGCAATACATAACTTATTCAAAACTAGCCTCCTATGATTATTGGGGTGTGTAAATTCCACAAGCCAATATGTTATTAAAGTCCTAACTAATATCGGCTTGTTACTTTATTTATTTAACTTTTATCTTTAATTAAAGAATAGAAAAAAATTATATAATACTCAAATTACGAGTATCAAGAAAAAATATTCTAAATTTGAGTTAAGTGGGTATGAAAAAATCCAACAGAAATGAAACCAAAGTATAACATTTACACAAACAGCAAATTGCAAAGATCTATTTTTTTATTTTGGTTATAGTCCTATAATTAAACTCAAACTTTTTGTGATCCAGATCACCAAATACACGTAAAATTTGTCATTTTATTATTATGAAACTTTCTTATTTTCACCAAAAAGCACTTGCTATTTTTCTACTTAATCTTGCAGGTCTAATTATTTTTTTCTCTTGGTATCTTCCAGCACAACATGGATTTTGGCTATCAATTGACACTCATATTTTTTATTTTTTTAATCAGCACATTTTACCTGATACTTTTTTTGCCTCTTTTGTGGCTTATACTAATAATAGAAAGTTTGATTTAGTTATTTTGCTGGCGATGGGTGCACTTTATTACAATACATTCCGTAAAAAAGATTATATGGGTAAACGCCATCTTGTCATTGTGGGATTAGTGATGGTAATAAGTGCAGTGCTGATTAATCAATTGGGACAAAATATTCCCATTGAAAGACCAAGCCCAACACTTCATTTTCAAGATGTGCATAGAGTAGGCGTTATGACTGGCATTCCTACAAAAGATGCCTCAGGTGATAGCTTCCCTGGCGATCATGGTTTGATGCTACTTATCTTCTGTAGCTTTATATTACGTTATCTCTCGTTTCGTTCTTTCTTATGTGCTCTTCTTATTACTGTCGTATTTTCATTACCAAGAGTTATGGCCGGTGCACACTGGGCATCAGATATATTAGTTGGTTCTATTTCTTTAACTTTAATCACAACAAGTTGGTTATTAATTACACCATTATCAAATATTATTGTCAGACAATTAGAAAAACATCTTCCTTTTAAAAAATAAAAGGGAAAACACATTTAATTTATTAAAAGAGAATAAGTGTAATATTGCACTTATTCTTTTGGTCATTTTTTTGACAGTTAAATGATATTATTATGACAAAATGAGATCTATTTTAAGTATTAGCACTTTATTATCTAATGTTTTGTAAATTAAGCGCCTTTTCTCTCGCCATTTAGCCCCTCTTTCTGTACACTTTTCTGGTTTCTTCATTATTTATTGTTTAATGTGGATATTTACGTGCTTTAGAGCACGTTTTTCGCGAAATAGGGTTGCCAGAGTTAAATTACACTATATTCTCTGGTTATTTGGTGAATAATTCATGTGCGCTTCTGCACGTAAGGATGTAAGGGAAATCTGTCACAATGAGAACAAAACCGTATATGAGAATGCTTAAGCTCATACCGGCGTTCATTGTTGTAGCTACGCTATCAGCATGTAGCTCACAGAACGCAAATTCACGCTTAGCGAATTCAAGCACTACCCCACTTAATACATCATCAAGCACATCTATTTCCCAAGCATCACAAGATGAATTTGAATCATTGGTGAAGAATCTCGATATAAAATCTAAGATACTTGACCAATATGCAGACTGGAAAGGCGTCGCTTATCGTTTAGGTGGAGATACTAAAAAAGGTATCGACTGTTCCGCCTTTGTACAAAGAACCTTTCTTGACCAATTCGGTGTAGAACTTCCTCGCTCAACCTCAGACCAACAGTTCTCTGGTACTCAGGTTAATAAATCAAAATTACAAGCAGGCGATCTCGTTCTATTCAAAACAGGCCGTACTATGCGCCATGTTGGAATTTACATCGGTAATGATAAATTTGTACATGCATCCACCAGCAATGGTGTAACAGTGTCAGAAATGTCTAATGTCTACTGGAACAAACGTTTTTATGCAGCAAGACGTGTTATTGACAAAAATGACGCAGCGCTTGTTGAAAACAACCTTTCGCAAAATGTATTAAGATAATTAATTCCCTTATATCTTATTGCAATAAAAAAGCCTCATTAAAATAAATAATGAGGCTTTTTTTATATTCTTGACCATGCTTAAACCGCACAGTAACTACATTGGTTTTATAACATTAAATAGGCGTTATAAATAAGAATATGCCGTTGGGAATGGCTCTGCAATAGCGACACCCGCGTTTTTTAAGCAACATAATGCAGCACATTCATCGTCGCTATGAAGGAAAAGGCAAGGAGCTCCATCCCACTCAATCACAACGCTATCAATATGGAGATTACTCAGATACTGACGCAAATTCTGTATTGCTTCATCCAGTGTCATACCATCATGACTTAATAATTTTAAGCCAATTAGCGTATTTTGCTTTCCAGCATCATTTTCGGGCAGTATTTCTACTCTTGTGCCTGCAAAGCCTGCTAGCCACCGATAACTCAGCGGCAGCTTATGAACTACCGAAAGTTGTACATTATCCACAAATCAATCCTGTTTCATCAACACGTTAATTTAATACATCATCAATACGAGTTTGAACTGACTTGCTCACACGCATATTAGAACTTTGTTAATCATAGAACATAAATATTACAATTGCTTTACAAAAAAAGCGAAGAGACGTATCAAACCATTCGTTTAGCTTAGTGTTTGCAGATATTCATGCCTGCAATGCTTAATCTCTTCAATTATTCTTCCATTTATTTAACATTTTATCAACCATATAAAATAATTGTATAAAATATTACGCATTCAAGTAAAACAATCCATCAATTTTTATCACGATACTTCATATCAACAAAACAATAATAGATGATTATTAAAATAAATTTTACTTAATTTAACAAAAAAACAACATCAAGTATTGATTCAAATCAAAAAATCACACTAATTTGAAACGATTCATGAAATACAGCAGAGGAAAATGTGGTGTTTTTAGAGGAAATAGAGACAGGAAAAGAGGAGCACGCTATAAATTTCTGTTATTTATAGCGTGATGTTCTTATTTATAACGACGAGCAAGCAAAATAAACCCCATAGCAAACAGTACACAGAATGCCATAGAGCTTACCATTGGCCATTCTGATTTTGCTGGTAGCATAGCAATAGCCGTTCCAACTAACGCACCAACACCAAAACGCACTGTTCCTGCGAGAGAAGAAACCGTTCCTGCCATATGGGGATAGTCATCAAGAATAACGGCCATCGCATTCGATGTGATCATAGCGATCCCGCCCACATACATTGCTACCCCCACAACAAGGAAATAGAAATGTAAATTAAGAGCGACCACCAGCAATAAAAAGATCCCCATAAGACATTGAATAGTTAATCCTAGGCGTAACATATTCAACGCACCAAATCGACGAACATATCGCCCATTAATGCTTGTCATCACAATTAAGAAGATGATATTAAAACCAAAATATAATCCAAATTGATCAAAGGGAATACCATGCAATTCGATGTAGACAAAAGGGCCAGCACTAAGAAATGAAAACATACCAGCAAAAGAAAAACCTGAAGCCAAAATATAGCAGAGGACACGACGTGTTCTAAACAGACTAATAAATTGGCTAAATGTCACTCTTAAGCTAAAGCGTTGGCGACGCTCTTTTGGTAATGTTTCTGGAATATAAAAAGCAATTAATGCAGATGCAATCACGGCGGCTATCGCGATACTCCAGAAAATAGCATGCCATGAAAACCAATTCATCACCCAAGCACCTAATAGTGGCGCTAATAAAGGTGCGATAGTCATAACAAGTGCAACAAAAGACATACTCCTAGAAAAATCATCTCTAGAGAACATATCTCTCATCAATGCATTAATAACAACACTTGCCGCAGCTGCTGCAAAACCATGTAAAAAGCGCATGCCAATTAACATATCTATTGATTCAGATAATGCACATGCACTAGAGGCAAAAGCAAAAACAATTACGCCGCCCAAAATGACAGGCTTACGTCCCAAACTATCAGCCATAGGACCATAGACTAATTGCCCAATAGCAAAACCAAAAATATAGATACTTAATGTCATTTGTACTTTGCCACTAGGTACACCAAAATCTTGTGCAATAGTTGGTAAACTTGGCAAATACATATCTATAGCCAATGGCATAAGCATGGAAATCAGTCCCAGTATTAAAATGAGACTAAGGTACGACGAACGTTGCTGTTGCACGCAGATAAACTCCCAAAAACGACAGGATAAATAATAATTATTGAGGTAGGTGAATGCTGTTGATCTCTTCTTCTGTTAATGGACGATATTCGCCCTCAGCTAAAGTCTCATCTAATGTAATATCACCAATACGCTCACGATGTAATGCACTTACATGATTACCCACTGCCGCAAACATACGTTTTACTTGGTGGTATTTGCCTTCACTAATAGTAAGTTTGACTTCTGTTGGCGTAATAATTTCTAACGTGGCGGGTTTTGTTAGGTCTTTTTCACCGTTGAGTTGAACACCCTTTTGGAATTGTTCAGCAACACCCTCTCCAATCGGTTCTTCTAACGTAACCAGATAGGTTTTCTCACAATGATGTTTTGGTGCCGTAATACGATGTGACCATTGACCATTATCCGTTAATAAAACAAGTCCTGTTGTATCAATATCTAAACGCCCAGCAGCATGTAATTTATGAGCCAAAGGTTCATCAATAAAATAGAGGATAGTTGGATTAACTGGATCGTCTGTTGAACATACATAGCCAATTGGCTTATTCAACATAAAGTAGCGAGGCCCTAAAATTTGAGTTAAGACATTACCGTCGTAAGCTACTTCTTGCTCTGGTGCAATTTTGGTTGAACCGCTTTTCACCATTTCGCCATCAATTGTTACAAGCCCTGCTCTTAATTCACGAAGGATCAAGCTACGGCTAATACCCAATTGCTGGGATAAAAATTTATCTAATCGCATGAATTTCTCTGAAAAATGGAAGAATACCATCTGATATGAGGTATCTATTAAAAATGAATATTAACAATAAAACAACTAATTAATTTATAAATAAACTATCACGCTCTTTACTCCTCCCTTATTCGCGCTACCTATAAAAAAATGTTACGCTGACGCCCCGTTTGATTTCTTATGCAGAGTTATGGCTTTTACACTCAGACCTTATCAACTTGACGCTGTTAATGCGACAATCTCTTATTTTCGCCAACACAATACACCTGCGGTAATTGTATTACCTACTGGCGCAGGGAAAAGTTTAGTGATTGCAGAACTCGCTAAAAGAGCACGCGGACGTGTATTGGTGTTAGCACACGTAAAAGAGTTAGTAGAACAGAACCATAGCAAATATGAGGCTTATGGTCTATCTGCAGATATTTTTGCTGCTGGCTTACAACAAAAAGAGAGTAGCGGGAAAGTTGTTTTTGGTAGTGTGCAATCTGTTGCCCGTAATTTATCGCGGTTTAGTGATACTTTTTCTCTTCTTATTATTGATGAATGCCATCGCATTAGTTTGTCTGAAGATAGCCAATATCAGCAAGTCATTAAACAATTGCAATCTATTAATCCACAATTACGTATCTTAGGATTAACTGCAACACCTTATCGTTTACCTACAGGTTGGATTTATCAATATCATTATCACGGTATGATCAGAGGCGATGAAAACTGCTTTTTCCGCGATTGTATCTATGAATTGCCTTTGCGCTATATGATAAGCAATCATTTTTTAGTTCCACCAACTCGCCTAGATATGCCTATATTGCAATACGACTTTAGCCAAGTAAGAACAAGCCAAAATGGGATATTTAATGAGGAAGATCTAAACCGTGAAATAAAGAGACAAAAACGTATTACGCCTCATATTGTCGCTCAAATTATTGAATATGCGCAAAATTGCCGAGGAGTAATGATATTTGCGGCGACAGTTGAACATGCAAAAGAGATCCTTTCTCTTTTACCACAAGATGAAGCAGCATTAGTCAGTGCGGATACCCCCTCTTATGAACGTGATGATCTTATTACCCGTTTTAAACAGCAACAATTACGTTATATGGTCAATGTTGCCGTACTAACAACAGGTTTTGATGCACCTCATGTTGATTTAATTGCTATCTTACGCCCCACTGAGTCTGTGAGTTTATACCAACAAATTGTAGGACGGGGATTAAGATTATTTGCAGGAAAAACAGAATGCCTGATTTTAGATTATGCAGGTAATCCTCATGATCTCTATCTACCCGAAGTTGGTACTAAAAAACCCAATCCAAATAGTCAGCCGGTACAAGTTTTTTGTCCTATTTGCCAATTTGCCAATACCTTTTGGGGAATTGTAGATGCTGATGGGGATATCATTGAACACTATGGTCGCCGTTGCCAAGGTTGGGAACTCAATGAACAAGGGCAAAAACAGCAATGTGAATTTCGTTTCCGCTTTAAATTGTGTCCTCATTGTAATGAAGAAAATGATATTGCAGCACGTCGCTGTGTTCATTGCGATGAGATCTTGGTTGATCCTGATGATATGCTCAAAGCGGCATTAAAACTCAAAGGGGCATTAGTTCTACGCTGTGGTGGAATGCAATTTAAGCCAGGAAATGATGTTAAAGGTGAATGGTTAGAAATTAATTATTACGATGAAGAAGGCACGTCTGTCTCTGAACGTTTTCGATTAACCACCCCAGCTCAACGAAAAGTATTTGAATTAAAATTTTTACGTGAACATCAACGCGCACCAGGTGTTCCTTTTGTTTGGCATAATGCCAACGACATTATTAAACAGTTTGATTTGTTACGTCACCCCGACTTTATTGTCGCCCATAAAGGTAAAAAAGAGAGCTTCTGGAAGATAAGAAATAAGATTTTTGACTATGCAGGCCGCTACCGAAAAGCAGATACCTTGTATTAATCTGGATTTATATTTGCTGTTAGAGGACTTTTTCGTTAAAATGCGCCCCGCTTTATCTATTTTTAGATAAACCAAATCTCGAGCTTGTTGCTGGGTCGCCTGTAACAAGTATGTATTTTCTTTCTTTTTTATAAGAGAAAAAAGATGTTAACTATCAAAGCAACTGTACGTAAAGAGCAGGGTAAGGGTGCGAGCCGCCGCCTGCGTGTGGCTAACCGTTTTCCTGCTATCGTTTATGGCGGAAATGAAGAGCCAATCGCTATCGATTTAGATCACAACGAAGTTATCAACCAAGAACACAAATCAGAATTCTATTCAGATTTCGTAAACCTGGTTATCGATGGCAAAGAAACTAAAGTTAAAGTTAAAGCAGTGCAACGTCACGAGTATAAACCAAAAATTACTCATATCGACTTCCTGCGCGCTTAATAAGCCACCCTTCGAGCTTTATTTTTCGGGACGCCGAGCATATAACGCCACTTAATGTGGCGTTATTTGTTTCTACTATTTAATTATTTTTCTGATGCTCTACGTTGTAGCTGATCACGTAAATTAGGCGGTGTACCTTTAATGGTGAGCGTGTCTGTTGCTGGATCCCAGAATATTCTCTCCCCTAATAATTTCGCATCAAAATTCACAGTTAATCCACCACCACTTCCTGAGTACTTCATCAGTTGACGTAACGTACTGCGATCTGCGGGGAATGTTTCAGCTAACTCATAGCCTTTTTCTTCAGTAAATTGAGCAAAGTTTTGATCGCCCAAAGACGGTAATTCTTCGGCAAGCTCTGTTAAGGCAATTTCTTCGCCCGATTGTAATTGCTCGTTACAGTAGCTATATACTTGCTCACGACAAGTTTGACGCTCTTGCTTGCCCATTTCTGAGGCTTCACAAAAATCGTCAACCGCTTGTAATAAGCCTTTATTTTGAACTTTAGCGTTTAAACCTTCTTGAGCACCTAAAAAGTCCATAAAGAAGTCAGAGACTTTACGTCCAACACGACCTTTTAAAAATGTTAAATAACGTAAAGAGTCAGGAGCCGTTTCCCACTCAGTTAAATCGATACGAGCAATAATGTCTGCATGAGGAATATCTAAATAGCGCGTTGATGACACATCAAGGCTGTCATTTACCCACATACTGTTACAACTACTAAGTACAGCAATTAAAAGGTAATCCACCGCTAAATAGCGATAGTGGCAAAATAGAACGGTGCCACCTTCTGCAAAAGGATATTTTGCTAATTCATCTTTTAGTCTCACGGTTGCTGCTCGTGAAAAACCTAAAAAGTTTTCTTCGCCTTTACGCTGTAAGCGCAGCGCTTCTGCTAATTCACTTTCTTCATTAAACAGACCATAAGCTTTACTTTTTGCACTGTATACACGATGCAACTCTTCAATCATCTCCTGAACAACGGGTTCAATTTCTAAGAGTGAATCACGTAGCACAACTTCTAATGTCTGCTCATCTCGCTTAATAAGTTGATGCAAAACTAATTGGTTAATATCTAGACTCATGGTCGTCCTCTTCTATTGCGTCTCTTTCTCGTGCGCGTATTCAAACACTCCCTACTTTCAGTATCAAGGGAAAATTAATTAATTTAATAGCGGAAAAAGGCCTAGTAATACGGTAATATATAGCGTTTTATTCATTTAGTAGGAATTCAGATTTTATGCCACAAAAATCCCGTTATAGTGATGAACAAGTTGAGCAATTACTTGCAGAACTTGTCAGCGTTCTTGAAAAACATCATACTCCTACAGATCTTTCTTTGATGGTGTTGGGGAACATGGTGACAAACTTAATCAATACAAGTATTGCCCCTGCTCAACGAATGCTGATTGCTGATTCTTTTGTTCACGCCTTGCGTGCTTCAATTGATGAAGGCAATATTCACTAATAAACATAGAAAAATTATTTATAGACATGGTAACGAGACCTCAGTCCTATCGTGAAAAAGTATCCCAAATGATCAGTTGGGGTCACTGGTTTGCGCTATTTAATATTATTCTAAGCTTACTGCTTGGGAGCCGTTACCTGTTTATTTCTGATTGGCCTGCAACTTTTGCTGGTCGTTTTTACGCTATTGTGAGTTGGATGGGACATTTTAGTTTTATTGTCTTTGCTATCTATATACTCATCCTTTTCCCTCTCACCTTCGTAGTGGTTTCTCAACGGCTACTTAGAGTTATTTCCTGTGCCCTTGCCAGTGCTGGATTAACTATCCTTATTTTTGATATCGCCGTTTACCAGCAATTTCAACTCCATTTGACTCAACTTGTTTGGGATCTTGTAATTAATCCAGATGAAGGTGAAATGGCGCGTGAATGGCAACTTATCTTTATTGGCATTCCCATCATTTTTCTTATTGAAATGCTTTTTGCAACATGGAGTTGGCAAAAATTACGTAGCTTAAATCGCCAACGTTGGGGTAAACCATTAGCTGGTGTCTTTATTACTTGCTTTATATTATCTCACTCTATGTCAATTTGGGCTGATGCTAACTTCTATCGCCCAATCACCATGCAACGAGCTAATTTACCGCTATCGTATCCAATGACGGCGCGTAAATTCCTTGAACGTCATGGTTTTATTAATCAATCAGAATATGAGCAACGTGTTATCAGTGAAGGTAACCCAGCAGCACAAGGGATCACCTATCCTCTTGCTCCATTAATCTATGCCAAGGATACCTATTCTTATAACTTGCTGGTGGTTGTCATCGATGGTTTAGGTAACGAAGAAGTGCCAGAATTACCAAGCCTGCAACAGTTTGCACAGAATAATCTTTATTTTTCAAAGCATTATTCATCAGGCATTAATAATGATACTGCATTATTTGGCCTATTTTATGGTATTTCACCTTCTTATTTAGACAGTGTATTAAGTAGCAGAAAAAACTCTGCACTTTTCAATGCACTAAGTTATCGAAACTACCAATTAGCAATGTTTTCAACTAATGGTTTCCAAACACCACTGTTTAAACAAGCTGTACTATCAGATTTCTCCCTCCCAATATCACGCAGTGGTGATAACAATGCCACAATTGATAGTTGGAGCAATTGGCTGATCAAAAACAGCCAAACAACCCCTTGGTTCTCTTTCTTACAAATTAATGGTCACACCAATAATGCGTCTCAACGCACCACATTAAATGATCAACTTGAGACAATATTTAAGACATTACAAGAAACCAAAGTGCTAGATAATACTGTTGTAGTTGTCACTTCTAGCTATCATCAAGACAACAATAATAAGCAGATTAATCAATGGCTTTCAAATAAGACCACCTTTAATTTAAGCCAGTCACAAGTGCCATTGATGATACATTGGCCAAATATGACGCCACAGGTTATTGATCGAATGACAAGCCATCAAGATATTATGACAACCTTGATGCAGCATGTTTTACATGTCATAAGTCCAGCTGATAACTATTCACAAGGTGAAGATTTATTCGCAAGCACCCGTAATCATCCATGGATTTTTACAGGTGATGAAGAAGCATTTGTCGTCTTTTTACAAGATAATACTTTGTTGATAGATAAGAATGGCCGGTATGCTTTATTTGATAAATCAGGACAAGAGATCAGCTCTGCAAAACCTGATTTAAAATTATTACTGCAAGTTCTGGCTGAGCAGAAGCGTTTTATTGAACGCTAGCACTATTAAGTGACGTATAAAATTACGTCACTTAATTAGCAAAGGGTTGCTTTAGCAGTCAAAAACAGTAATATACAGAGCACAAACGGCATGTAGCGCAGCCTGGTAGCGCACTGTCATGGGGTGTCAGGGGTCGTAGGTTCAAATCCTATCATGCCGACCAAAATTCCTTAGAAAAACCAACCGCTTATGGTTGGTTTTTTTATGTCTGAAATTTGTGCGGGGTAAAATAGGGGTAAAACTGGGGTAAAACGACGACAAATCATCTCTCAAAATCCCCCTTTCTTTAGCTCATAAAATTGCCCTTTTCTCCTTGCTATTCTATTCGTTACCTTATATAAATTACTGTATAAAAATACAGTAAAATAGGTGATACCATGATTAAACTCGAAATCAATAATGCTGAATATATTGCTCAATTAGAAGAAGCTCGCTTATCTGCAGACACCCCTTATGGTTATCTGTTTATGGACATTATCTTTTCTGATCCAAGGTTTGATGAGAATACGTTTGAAATGAAGAACGTTAGACGGGAGCCAATGAGAACCTATATGACAAAGGATGTGGCAAGGGATTTGCTTGAGCAATTGGAGCGATTTTTATATAGTAAAAATACTGTACATAACTCTTAAAAACATAAATACTCAGTTAAATACAATTAATTTATATAAAGATTTATTTTGGAATACAGCAATGGATAGTTACGATTACGCTAGTTATGAATATTTAAAACACTGTTTATATGTTGAAGTAATAAACTCTAATAATAAAAAATTTTCATGGAGAAGAACTTTACTAAGAGCTTATAGCTACCCTGATCGTCGCTTCATTTTTTGGTGGAGAATAGCCAATTATTTTTACCATAAAAAAAACCTAAGAATGAAACGTTTCTCCGAATATATAAACCATAAGCTAACCAGTAAATATGGAGCAGATATTGAATTAGGCACAAAGATTGCACCCGGATTTACCAGCCCTCACCTCATTGGTATTGTTATAAATAGGATATCCATTATTGGCGCTAATTTTCACATACGCCAAAACACAACCATAGGAACATCTGGCTCTAGAATTCATAATAAAACATCAGAAAAACAATTTATAAAAATTGGTGATAATGTTGAAATTGGTGCTAACTCTTGCATTATTGGAGATAATTTAACTATTGGAAATAACGTTATTATTGGTGCCATGTCTTTTATTAATAAAGATATTCCAGATAATTGTGTTTGTTATACAAAGAAAGAAAATAAAATAATAATATCAAATATAAAATAACACTGTAGACACCATCATATTACAAATAATGGTGTCTATGTTAATCACTGTTCTACATAAACAGCTACAACATCATGATACCAAGTTTGAACTTTTTCTATCTTTGTTGGGCTAATATTAAATCTTAATTCACCTGCTCCACCAACCACTACATGCATCCAACTTATTGTATCTTGAGGTATAATAAAAGGTGTTGCTTTAACCATATTCCCTCCATCATTAAACTCAACAATACATAATTTACCTGAGCAATTACGTCCGAAATTGATTGGTGATGCACCATTATTAGACCAGCTAAATTTTTGCATGCTATTGCGAGTAGGCTTAGAATACCGACTATCGCTCTCAGCTTTTGTGTAGCTACTTCCAGCTGTTGCATAGCTTCCTTTTGGCTGATATTTATTATCAGTTTCTGCTTTTGAATAACTGTAACCGGATGCTTGATAGCTCCCTTTTGGTTGATATTTACTGTCAGACTCCGCCTTAGTATAAGATGCTCCTACTAATGCATAATTACCCGCTGGTTGGTAATTCCCTTTGCTTTGATAACGTCCATCACTTTCTGCTTTTGTATAGCTACTTCCAGCTGTCGCATAGCTCCCTTTAGCTTGATATCGACCATCCGATTCGGTCTTCGTATATGAAGTACCAGCTAATGCATAATTGCCTGAAGGTTGATAACTTCCTTTAGGCTGAAAAGCATCCGTAGAGGCTTTCTGGCTCATCACATGAACCGTTGATGTTCCCGTACCTTGAGCTACATTACTCTTATCAAACTTATTATTAAGCCCACTATTTAACGCTGAATTTGTCGCGTAATCGCCTGATGGTTGGTAACTACCTTTCGCTTGATATCGTCCATCACTTTCAGCTTTTGTGTAACTATCCCCTTTATTGGCATAATTCCCCGCAGGAGCATAATTCCCTTTTGGCTGATACTTGGTGTCAGTTTCTGCCTTTGAGTAGCTGTAACCGGATGGCGCGTAGTTACCTAACGGTTGAAAACGTTGATCTGATTCTGTTTTAGAATAAGCGCCTACATCACCTGCTGTGGCATCAGCTTTCAACTCTGCCCATGCATTACCGGCAACCGGCTCAATATTGTTATTCTCAACTTTAGACTGCCAGACTTTATTTTTATGGTACACAATAGCGCGTATCGCATACGGCTTACCAGCTTCATCCCATTTTGGAAAACCAAAAGATTGAATTTCGCCAATCGCTTCCGTGATATCGTGAAATATCCCGTTCATTTTTTCACGTTCAATATCTTTCGCAGCAGGATCTGTCACCTGGTCACGTTCATAGTCGTAACCATAGCCTTGCGTATAAGACACTGAGCCGTCTGGTTGGATTTCTACGGGTATAGAAGCCTTATCCCCTTGTGTTGCAAAGGGAGTTTTAAAAATAGTTGTCATAGAAATTATGCTCCGAAGTTACTGCCTAAGAAGTTTTTACGATGCTGACCAACGCCAAACGCTTTTTTGGTCACAATGCGATATTTGACGCCAACACCCGAAGGGCGTGGCATTAAGTCGAAGTTTTCGAGAAGAACACGTAGACGTTCGTCAGGGTTGAAGTTAAAGACGTAATACATATAAGTCATGTCCAGCGGATCAAGGACAAAAACTTTGCTGTCATCACGCCAAAAGAAACGTTTTAAAAATTCATTAATATTGGTGACCGTGGGGCTTTGTGTCAGATTAAAATAGCGCATTCGTACTAACATGCGTTTTTGATCAACAGTCAGTGACAAGGTGTAATCCGCATTACGTCGGAAGTTAGATTTAAAATTGGCTTTCTTTTTGCCAAAACCAAACCCGACTTTATTTTTGTCGCTCGGTGGAATATCAATACCTAACGGTATATCCAGAATACGTGACCAAATCGACAACCCGAAGTCATTTGCTGTATCGATATTAAACACATCTCGGTACCAATTTTGCCAAAATAACACCATCGACTTTTCAAAATGAGAGGCTTTAAAATGGGCGAGTTTCTTTAAATTCTCGGCATCTTCATACTGCCAGAGGATCGCTTTTAATAGGTCTGAATGAAACTCAAATTGTTGAACGTTCATACAATCACCACTTGCACAGCACCCCGTTGCAAGCGTGCTATTTGATTAATGGCAATCGGAATTAACGCTACATTCCATACTTTCCCGTCCAATGACAATTCAACTTTAGTGACAAATAAGCGAGGCTCAACAGTATTTACTGCTGAAGCTATCTCAAAAGGCGATACTTCACGTCCAACAATCAAACCGTTATCGCCGTCCAGCTCTCCACGCGTCCATTGTTCAATAGCACTAGGGATGATAGTTTGCGCATCAACGGCTGATTTTTTAACTGTCACTCGACAAAAAATGGTGACCTCTTTAGGCCGTGAAAATTTCACTTTGTATTCTTGTTCACTCACCGGCTCTACAACACCAATTTCAATCTCACCATTAAAAGCCGATCCAATAGTTTTTGTTCTCAGCAATGATTTAGCAATTTCATTACTGTCGCCCCCTTCAACACAAACGTAAATGCTGTGAGGCAACAGAGAAATTCCATCAATAGTGAGCACCGCATCGGTGTAGTTCTCTCGAAAAGAAAGTGAGTTAACGCCCTCTAATTCATACAATGAAGACGTGATCGCTTCCGCGACACTGACGGTATTTTTAGCCAGTGTTTGCTTACGTCGTCGCCTTGCTTTGATATCAGATTCAGCATAACGGCCAACAACCGCATGAGTGGGATTATTGACTTTCTCCCAACCTAATACCGAGCTAGCCACAGAATTAAGTTGGCCGGCACCGCATTCAACAGGACCATATTCAACCGCCCTCATATCCCCTGTTGCTTTGCCAGTATTATTAATAATCAAGGTAGAAACTGTTTCGAACATGGCACCAGCAACACTAGACGCTAATGAGCCTTTAGGAATAATGGTGCCGGGTACGCCACTAAATTCAACGCTGGAAAGATAAGAGTGAGTGGCATTAATGCGTTGGCCACCCATTAGCGCCCATATTGCATCAAGAAAAACACCACCAGCAATATCGGGATTGATTTGATTTGCTAACTCGGCATTGTTTCTCACCATTGCATCACGATTTTCAACTTCCATCGTAGCCAATGCCCCTTGTGGTGTTTCAGGGGCAAGATTAATCGATTGACCAAACACCGCACGAAACTCACTTTCAACTTCATCACGTATTGTGACCGTGTCGGGAAGAATAACGCCTTTATTATTAATATAACGATAATCAGCCATTCAATGTAAACCCTCCGTATATCGTGCGAATTGTCGCTTGGTACTTCAATTCACCGTTTTCCACTATGGCGCTAAAATGAGTCACTTCAACCACCTCTGCAATTTCGCTCATACGTTGTCTAAACGCAGTTTCAAACATCGGGATATCAGTTTGGCGACCAAAGGTTGTTGGCCAGAACGGAATACCTTTATCTTTTTTATGTAACATTTCACCACGAACCGCTTTTGCAAAATGCTGACAAAGGTTTTTAACCGCTTCATCTTTTTCGCTGAATTGTAGATTTCCATCAGGGCCAATAAAAAGATCATTATTTTTATCAATTGAAAATGTTCTCACAAAGGCGCTCCTGTATTTCCATGACCGGTCTCAACACCGCTATGTTGATGCGTAGAACCGATATCTTTTCCGTTATGTCGCATGGTTCCCCCTTGAGAATCACTATTACCATTTACCGCGTAATTACCGTTCACTGTGACGTTGCCAGTAAATATCGTTTCAGGGGCATTGACTTCATACTTAGGGGTTTCCAGCACCACTTTATCGTTATGCAGAGAGAAACAAACTGAACCATCCATTGATTGGATCACCAAGGCATCAATGTTCTTTCCATCAATCGCCCATCCTTTGATAGTGTCAGGGAAAAACATTGCGTCACTAAATGAATGGAGGCGTGCGGTATTAGGTTGATCCTCCAATCCTCCACGCTGAAATATCAGGCTAATATCTCTGTCGTTGGCTTTTATCCAACCAAAATCACCCGGTTTAATCGGTGCGCGAATAAAGAAACCGCCACCCCCAAATCTAAAAACGGGAATGTTGGCCAATGGTGCACGCCCGACCGTTCCCCCTTCCGTTGTTACCATCATCACCAGTGGTTTGATAACAGCACGATTGGTTTTATCGTCATAACTGACCACTGTTGCAGGGAGCATGTCCTCTGTATTCATCATCAAGTTACGAAATGCAGACGAGAGCGCACCAGCCAGCGAACCATCACTGGCAATATCAGTATTGGGTTTATTCATGGTTATGCTCGTTTACAGGTAGCCTGATAAAAGAAAGGATCATCATGTGACGCAACATCAAATTTCAGTTGTTCAATGATATAGTCGCCATTAAGTGCAGAATTAAATTTACTATCGAGCCGTAGCATCCCTCCTAGTTCTGAGGCACCATCAATCAAATAAGTGACAGATAATCCTTTTTCGGTGGCTTTAGGTATACCCACCATGCCTGATTTCATGCTGAGAATGCGCAGACGACCTTTTAAGGCTTGGTTATCATCTTTTACAAACAACGTATCATCATCAATAAAGGCTTTAACGTTTCCTGCTTCCTGCAGTCGTTGTACTTGCTGTAATGCTGAACCGCAAAAATACCAATTGGCAATATTTTTATCGGTAGCTTGAAAGTCCAATCTAACCTTGCAATCCTTCGCCACAGCCGAAGCGATCTCGCTCATTTTCTGCATAACGCCACCACTGGAAGAAACAATATCACCTGAGCTGGCGTTATTAGTTTTAGCCTTAATGGTTAGCGTTACATCGGGAGGTGAGGCAATTTCTGCACTGACAATATCACCGGTAAAGATACGAAATAATCCCGTATTAATGCGCCCTACCTCAAGGTAAAGACGACGAGTTTGTTTACTTTTATGATAAGGGCTGGTTTCAGTGAGAAGGTAATCTCTAGTGTGGACGTTTAATCCATCAATACTAATTGTGCATTCATTTTGTAAGGGGTTTGCGTACTTGGTGCCGTTAGCTTTAATTCGTAATCCTTCATACCACTGCAGTCGTTCTGCAACTTCAATCCCCACCCGTATTCGTCGTAAGTCCATCATCACTCCAAATAATTAATGATTGAGTTCTATCAAATGATTCATACCAGGGCAGATCATCATTTTCTGTTATAAATGCTAAATTCGTGCCATCAGTCAGATAGCGATAAGGAATAATAGGTGTGTTTGCCACCGCACGCATACCTACTGCGATAACCTCACTTTCACGCTCGATGTCGAGATACATCGCATGGCGACCGGCTTTTATTGTTAGCGTCCAATTAGCACCGTCTAAATTGACAGATAAGCGTTGATTAGGAATGGCTTTTAAGGGTATGACTTTCATTAGAAGCTCCAATCACCATCTGCGATACGTGTTGCGACTGAACCTTTCTTTTTAGTCTCAGTATCGGCTTCTTTTGTTTGCACATTTCCCCGATTTACGGTTGATGACTGAGCAGGCTTTTGTGTAGATCGAGGCGGTAAATCTCCGTATTCAGGCTCAACAGTTTGCCACTCAATAAACCGTAGCGATAGTTTTATCGCATCTATCATGTCGGGGATTTCATCATGATTAAAACCCGTCAATAACATCGGCTGATAGGTTTTTACTCGGGTTTGAATACCAACAAGTTTGTGTTCATCAAAAACTTGTTGCATCGATGAGAAAATATTTTTTATTTCCCCTGTTAGCACTAAATCCATGCCAATTTCGATGGGATTAATAATCACATGATCACTACGTGTTTCACCACTTTCAACTTGAAATTGTGTCGCTTTATGCTCATCTCTCACATTAATTTGAATAGGACTCACACTATCAAACAGTGTAGAAAACGACTCTAAATCAAATATTTTGACCTCTGTTATCATTTTGCTACTCCCGTTGAGTTTTGCTGATTGAAATCGGCTAGTTGATCTTGCAATGCATCCTTTACGCCCGATGCCATACCCTGCGCATCTGTGGCTTGAGTTTCAACCTTAATTTCTCCAATGCTTACGTTACTTTCATTCTTCACACTGGTTCGATTACTGATGGCTTGGCTCGTTATAGGGTTCATCGCATTATTGGCAATCGCATCTAACTGTGCATTGGCTTGAGCAATAGATTGTCTCGTTGAAAATTGTTCTGACCCCTGATTATCTTCAGGAATGGTATATTCCAGTTTTCCATCATCAGTTAGCTTTCTTTCTACTTTTTGAGTTACAGTGACTTCGTCATCATCGTCACTGCTAAACAAGTTTTTAGCCGATTCCCAAACACCTTTTACGCTATCAATCCCCTTAGTTACCCAACCTAATATTTTTTCAACCTGCTTCCACATCCAATTGAATGCATCGACTATTGCATCAGTCACCGTAGTAAAAACACCTGCAAATGACTTCCCCCATCCTGCAATGACTGAAATACAATTGATAAGAAACTTAACATAAGCTTTTAAGCCTGATGCCATTAAATTCCAACCAGCGACAACAATATCCGCCACAACCCCAACGATAACCTTTAGATATTCAAACAGTTTTTTGAATGTTTCCCATAATGCAAGAATAACTATTTTTAATCGTGGATATTTTTCAAGAATACGACCTATCATTGAATCATTGCCGTCAATGAAATTCATAATGTCGTCATAAACAATTGCAAAAGCTGCCGCTAATAGTGCAATAACGGCGATGATGGCAATAATAGGGAAAAGTGTTGTCCATGTGCTAATACTGGCCAACTTCATGGCATGTATGTATTTCCCCATCAAAATAGTTGCAACAGCAGTAAAGAAGCCTACTACAATGTTTTTGTTTTCTTGGCAAAATTTGACAAAGGTTTGCACCCAAGAAAGGACTTTAGTTAACGCTGGTAACGCACTATTCATAATACTCATCATGACACTACTGAATACGGTTTTTAATCCTCCAGTCACTTCCTTATATTTTTGGGATTGTAATGCAAGTTCCTTTGTAACAACGCCATTCTCCTTTTGCTTTTTAGTCAACTCCTCGAGTTCTTTTCGCCCTTTAAGAATGGATTCAACAATTTTATTGTCTGTTATTCCCACTTCTTTAATTCGAAATATAGCTTCTTCTTTACTCATCCCTTGTACAGCATCAGACAAGCGATATATGCCCTCCATTGCGCCAATAGATTCGCCTTTCATATCTTTTAATGAGATATTTAAACTTTTGAAAACATCTGCTTTCCCTGATGAAGTATCTTGTAATGCTTCACCGATACTTTCAGACATATCCATCAATGAATCACGGGCGCCTTGAGCATCTCCTCCCATTGAGGTTATGACTTTGCCAAAAGCATCAACATCTTCAACAGGAAGTTCTAAGGCTTCTGCGGATTGAGAAAGCGTATTCACTTCTTCTGCTGTTGTTTGAATAAATGACGCAATACCCCCTACCGTTAAACCAATCCCAACCATCCCTGCCATTCGACCGAGAAAACCAGCTAACGACGAGGTGGCCTTACCATAATTATCCGCAACCTCATCGGCAGACTCAGCTAATTCATTATTTCGCCTCGTCAGTCGTTCTGTTTCTCTAGATGCCGAATTATTCGTGGCAATTTGATCATTGATTGACTGTTCAGCTCTCTGAATATTACGTTCGAGTAATACAATGCCTTCCGATAATTTTTTATTACTTTCTGATGAGAGAGCATTAGACTGTAAAAGTAACTTCGCATACTCAAGATAATCTTTCATTTTCTCTATGTATGCGCTTAACTCAGCTTGAGCAGTATCACTATCAATATTTATCTCAGTATGTTCGTTGGATACATTACCTAAACTATCAATAATATTTTGAACAATATTATCAATGTCTTCAGAATTCCCCTCCGCTTCTTCAGTGATCCGTTTAATTTCTGAAATGATGGCATCAGAGGCATTGGATGCATCACCATTAACATGAATATCAACTGAATTTGATGATAGCGCTGTCAATTGTGTGGATAGATTTTGAATAAATTGCGTAAATCCATCCGCACCGATAGTTGCCGATTGTTGCGCCTTTTTCATCTCAGCGATAATGTCATCAGTCGATTTGCTCACTCGATTAAACGCATCATCGGCTTGGCGGGTATCAAATTCAAATACCTGAACAAATGTATCTAGCAAGGCCATATGATTTATCCTTTCGATGAAGCCAGCGCTTCGTTATAACGATTAGTAATAGCAATTTCCCACAGGTCAAACGCCTCTTCTAAATCTATTGACGTTTTGAGTTCGGTGAGTGTGGCAAAACCGGCTGAGATAATGACGGCAAAGAAGCCATCAGCGTTTTTATAATCGACGGGAGTGAACCGGTGATTTTGTTGAGCAGGAATTGGAGGAAACCTTGGCTCCCGTCTTTGCCGAAAAAACTGGTGTTATACTTCAACATTTCCAGTTCTAGACGAATAAGGGCTTCACCATCGGGCACATGGTTATCAATTAATGTGCTGGTCTTCAGATAAATCTCTTGCCCCTCTTTTTCGACAGCAACATACGCCATCATCTTTAACATAGCTTCTTTGCTGACTTCATAGTCGCCAATTTTAGGCGCATTCGATAAAGGGTATTTTGCCAGAATTTCACGTCCAATCGTTGCTGGTAATCGGCTAATAATAAAGGTGTGCTCTTCACGATCAGCATCGGTGATCGTGATTTCTTTCGGTTTAATTAACATGATTGATATCCATAAAAAAGGCGGAATAACCGCCTAGAATTAACGTGCGCGAGTGCGATCGAAGTCTTGAAATACGAAGGTATACGCTTTGGATTTGTGTCGTCCTGCACTGGCAACAGAGCTACCACGACTACCATTGGTGATTTTGCCGTTGCGTGCCGTGGTTGTTGAGCCATCACCATACGAAGCGACCAGAGTGATAATATCCCCCGCATGCCGTTGTCCACGTCGTGCGGTATTCGATTCCAGTAAGATGGCGAGGTTTTCATCTTCTTCACTGCCCGCTAAGACGTTAATGGTGACCGTTTGAGGTGTTGGCGTTGACCATGTAACCAAATTACCATTGATATCCATTCCTGTTTGCGCGATATCCACTGCGGGTAAATCTAATGGATCGGCATCATCGGCGAAGGTGGTAATTTGAATACCGGCGGGAAAGGTCTTGTGTGCTTGAATAACAATACTCAAGCCGGTTGCTGATACATCATGCATATTGTGTTCCTTACACTAAGTTGTGAGAGCCTTCGACTTTACGAACCCAGTCGCCCTTACCGTAAATTAATACGTATTTCATCACGTACTCGGGTAAATCAGAGGGTCCTGTGTTTTCGACAATTTGAGCGTTGTACCAATAACCTTTGTTTTGTACATCGTGCCATGCTAAATCATCACCAGAAGCATCTGTCACCGCGATTTTCTGCACATCAGTTAAGGCTTTTCCCGCTAGAATAGTGCCGTTATTAATCGCCTTGGTTACCGCCCCCGCAATCACCATCATTGCTCTTGCTTCACCGTCTTTATTAGCTGGTACTCCACGAGTGGACATCAACAAACTGAACCACTGTTGCGCGATATAGGCTTTTAACCATTGCTCATTAGCATGGACGCTCATATCTAATGGGTTAGCAACACCACCACATAAGAAGCCACGTTGATAGAAACTGATATGCGAACCCGATACGGCCGTTTCTCCGTAATAATTCACCCGTAATTTATCTAAGCGATCGGCATCGATATCGGTCGTAATTTGCGATGGGAACGTGACACCAAATTGACGATACATATAGTTTGTTGTCGCATTGGTGCGGTCATAATCCGTGGCGGACATAATGGCCATAGGTAACGCTTGAACAAAGAAGTTATCCGCTGTTTTCAGGTTTAAGCCCGTTGAAGCCGTACCCACCAGCGCCCCGCTAAAATCTTCTGCATTTTGATTGGTCACAGACAAGTACAATTGATACTTCACGTTTTCACCTGCCACGTACTGCGCCAACTCTACGGCATGCTCTAATGAGAGTTCCGTTAAAAACGTTGCACTACCAAAAGAGTCAGAAACAGCCTCAGAAGCAATAAAGGCTTGTAACGGGGTTTGCGCTGGATTACCAGCTGATGATGTGCTGTGGCTAATATTCATTGCATCAGCAAGTACCGATTGACGCACACTAATATCTGCACGCTCTTGTACGCCACCGCTAATGACAAAGGCACTATCCAGTGAATTAAATGTGACATAAGCGCTAGCAAATTGAGGCTCACTTTCTGCGTTTAATTTCGCTTGCACAGCTGTTGCAACGTCCGCGTATGACGTACTTTCAGTAAGATCAATTCCTGTGATTGTTTTTGTCACTTTTCCGATAGTGATATTAAGTTCACCGTCATTAATTAATTTTAAATCAGCTAAATCTCCTGTCTTTTCGCCAAACAAAGTAGGCGCTCGACCAACAGGCTCATAAGAGGCAATTTGCAGTTCTTTCGGCTTACTTGCTGGTGCAGGACTGACATAGCTGAAATACTGACGAGCAAAATGTGCCTCGGGGGAGTCAGTACCCAATAAGTCATCCACTTGGCCACTGGCAAATTCAAGCACTTTACCGGCAGGGATTTTAGGGTTAGTTGAAAAAATACGAGCCGTGAGCTTACGCATCGGTACAGCAGACGCGCCAATCACCGCACTCGCGATATCGACATAGCGAGTTTGTTTGATAGACATAACGTTCCTTAAATACGATAGATATCGGGATACAACGCACTCACGGCGTCTGTATCAGGATGAAGTGTGCGATTAAATGTCACATTGAAATCAAATGAGGGGTTTTGTTCGTAGTTGCCCTGGTCATTCAGAAAATAAGGTGTTCGAATACCGCTTGCCCGCTGAACGCCAATGCCTTGTTTGCGGAGAGCTTCAACAAAGGGCAATGAATTGGCGATCATTCTGACAATCGCGGTAATATCCTTAGCTGTATAATTGCCTAATTGCGTCACGAACACTTGAACTTGGTACGTATTTTCGGATAACTGATTTTCTTGGTGATTGGCTTTATTGCCTTGAATATTATATTTTCGGCTCTGCCAACCGTGACCGTTTTCATTGATGGGGAAAAACATCACCATGTTATCTTCACGGCCTTGCTTTGTAGATTGGAAACCGGCTTTAACAGGGATCTCAATATCGACTGCTTTTAACTGCAACAAGAGTTGTTTGCGAATAGCAACATCAACCTCATAATCCGTCATAAGCACCCGCCTCGATACAGATCACCGATTTCCAACCATCTTGTTCGTACCAGTCTGCATCACCCACAACATCGTACTTCTTACCATTGAATACAAGAAAATCAGGGGATGTGCCACGTTGCACAGCTTTAATATCATGAGAGGTATATAAGCGTCGGTACACTTGGCTCGTATCTAATCCCATTGATTGAACATCTTGGGTATCAACCGCTTGCCAACTGCCACGAACTTCTACGGGATCATAATAATAATTTTGGTCATTTCCTCGTTTATCGGGTGCCCGTTCTTTAAATCGAAACCAAAGCACCTTTTGCTGGGGAATATAACGTGAAGCAATACGATTTAAGTTACCAAACATTATTTATCCTCCACGACAATTGACACGGCTTGAAGCATTTGACCGGTATCGACTAACGGCTTATCGGTGGCTTTTCCTTTGCTATGGCGACGCGCTCTTGCTTTGACCGTTGACTCCTCCAGCGCTGGTGTTGTGACTGCTTTTATTGCCATTTTCACATCACCCGCCACCGTTGCACCAATTTGTGTCAACCCATTATCTAACGTGATATTGCCCTTAATAGAGGCTTTCACCGCACGAAAAATTAACTGACTATAATCCTGCTTTTTGTCATTCATGATCGGACGTAAGAACGGCCTAGGAGGAATACCACCAGCCGAATAGCCCAACTCTTGAATAGCTGCAACATAAGCAATAGGTGTTCCATTGGGATATTTTGCGTGCTCAAAGAAGCCAACACTTAATCGCTTTTTAGCCAATTCATCATAAACCGCTTTTAATTGCGCTAATTTAGTCATTAACGTAACCGCCCTCCTCGCGTAAATCGTCCACCCACACCACGAAAAGCAGAACGCTCACCACCACCACCGAAGTATTGAGGTACACTACAACGCTTGATCAGTGCAAGAAACTGCTGACCAAAGGTGGTCATTTTAAACCAATGTGACCAATCCGAGCCGGCAGGCGGTGCCGTAAATGACACGCTCACCTTATCAATAGTCACACTCGTCACCACACCGGTGGGCGACTCATCATCAGCAATCATTTTTCTGAGTGTTAGCATGTGTGCAACAACGAGCATCCACAGCTCGTTAGTGCAAACACCCTTACAGGCAGAGAAATAGTTCAACGCGGATTGAGCAATGATATCTATTTCATCATTACCCACACCGTTAAACTGCGGATAGAGCACACGGAATGACGTTAAAGGAAATGTGCTCGTCTCCATGATCACTTACCTTTTTTGTTGTTTTTAGGAATGTCTAACTTTTCAGCCTCTAATGATTCAGGGGTGTCAGGTGCTGATTGGTCGCTAGCTTCCATATTGGTGGCAACTTTTTCGGGATCTTCTTTGCGTTCTTCAACGGCAATATACCCATTGTCACAATGAAGGTTGAAAACGTGATTTTCTTTGAGCTGTTTATATTGTTCATCAGTAATTTCTGTCACACGGCCACGTGGTGTGTACATGTGTTTAGTCATCACGTTCGCTTGACCAGCAATAAATACTTTCCCGTCTCTCACGGTGTAGTTCTGGTCATTTGATAAGGTGCAATATGCGTAAAGAGGCATGGAGTACTCTCCTGTTGTTTGGATATAAAAAAGCCCTCAAATGAGGGCGCAAAAAGAGAAGTGGTAAGATTAAATTCCTGTTAAGCGTGTCACCGCCCACGGACGGGTCACAAATACACCTGCAGTCGCATTGGTTGCATCTTCCATATACCCTTTAATTTGGTTGAGTGAGCCTAATAACTGGTATTTCGCAGGAACGACTTGAAGGATCACCGCACTGGTTGCCGTTGAGCCATCATCAATGCTATCTGCGAACATATAGGCCACATCAGCCCCACCATTTGCGCCAACAAATTCAGGAGAGAAAATCAGACGCATATTGGGATAGTTTTCATTTATCCATTGTTTGACTGTTTCACCACGTGCCACCGGATTAGCCACATTCAGTGTAGAACGAAAGCCCAACGGTAATGTTAAGGTGATTGGCGTATCATCTTTGATAATACCGCCAGAACTCGTTTCAATACGCGAGAACATATCGGTAATATCAGCAGTAATATCCGCAAATGTTCCTCCTTTCCATTTACTCTTTGCGGTTTCATAGGCAGGCAAGTTAGGCTCATTCATCAAACCAAAGACGCGCGTTTCAGGGCTATTAAACCCGTAGTAACCCACTCGCTCACGCCCTTGCTCTAATGATTCAGTCACTGAATTGCGCTTTTCTTCCATCGCAACAAAGCCTGCTGACGATTGGCGCGCTTCTTCTAATTTACCGACTTGGAAACCTAATTCGAAACGGACAAGACCACGGCGCTCTTGGTCTTGCGCATAAGACGCTAATGGCACATTGGTATGATCACCATAAAGCTCGGCTTTACCGGTTGGTGTCGCCACATTCAGAATGATCTCTTCATCATGCCATTCGCCCGCATTGACGATACCGGTGATTTCATCCAACACACGAACACGCGTAGCGGTACGAATAACACCGTGCAAAACGTGTTGCAACATTTCGCGTTGAATTAAGCCCCCCTGCATTGCACCACCGCTAATTGCGGAGTCCATCGCAGAAAAACCACCAAAGCCGATTTGCGCTAATTCTCCGTATGTCCATTTCTGGTCAGGGTTAATATTCAGTTGGCCATGTTTTTTGACATCACGGCCAGACATGTGAAACTTAATTTTACTGACTGGCATTATTCACCTTCCTTTGGAGATGCTGGATATGGGATTTCTGTTAAACGAATAATGCCCAAGTGAGCACTTTCTGTGGATTCCAGGTGTCGGCTGATAAAACCAATGACACGATCACCGGCACTAATGCTGGCTTTAGAAGATAGCGAGCCGTCAGCTTCATCGAACACAACCGGTGCGTTGATTTTTCCTGCCACTTCTTTTAGCTCAACGAAAACTTCCCCCATTGTCAGGAATTCGCCCTGTGTGCCATTACGAGCAAATTGTTCTTCGATACGATAGGCTTTAGGATTAATCATGATCCCCGCAAATGCCCCTTTACCACCGACTTGAACGGATTCCACTGAATCATCTTTGTAGGTATAGGCGCGACCGAAAATATTCAGCTTTTCATCCGTTGAACTAAGAATGGCTGAAACAGCGCGAATAGGGCCTGCATGACTAATTTCACCGACAACACCAGAAATTAAACCATCTGCTACTGATTTAGGAATTGCCATTATTTAGCTCCCCATTTATCCATAATTGTTTTATTGCTCACTGCAGAGTCCATTGTTGAGCTGGGCTTTTGAGAATCAGGTACACGTCCCTGCATCCATGCATCAAGAGCAATCGCTTCGGTTCCCTTACTGCATTGAATACCCAGTTCTTTAACACCGTACTCCGCGACTTGTTGTTGAGTCATAGCAGAGTGGTCAAACACACCAATAAACGGCGTTAATTTATGCGCTAACGCATCACGCGCACCGATTTGTTTGAGTAATTCACCCGTATCCATTGCCGGTTTTGCTTTCTCTAATCGCTTAATTTTACGTTTCAGAGATGCCATTTCATCCATTGCAGTCATGCTACGATTTAGGCGCTTTAAACGACGATTAAGACCATCGGTAGTTGCTTGGTCAAGATGCTCTTTAGCTTCTTCAATCGCTTCGACTGCAGTTTCAATCGCGACCTCGGCTTTTTCTACTGCTTCAGGTTCGCCAGATTCAGCCTCTTCTGTGGCAATTTCAGCTTTTTCCACTGCTTCTTCTGCTTTCTGCTCTTCGTCAGGGTCTGAATCAGTTGAAGACTTATCTTGATCGTCTGGCTCATCATCTGTTGCAGGTTTAGCACTGGTGATTGCTTCTTTGATAATCGCTTTTAACGCTTCCAATTGCTCGGGCGTAAAGGCACCTTCATCAGTGGTTGGTTTGTCTTTATTTTCATCTTCAGGATTCATGCGAATAAGTTCCTTTGTGTCTATGGTAATAACGGAGTGGTCTTGCACAGCAACATCAGCGCCAGTGCGCCCTTCATCGACTAACGCAAGATGGTTGGCTCTAATATGCCGTTGTATGGCGTCATAACGTTCACCGTTAAATTCGCCTGGTGTGAAATCGTAAATACAGCGATAACCCGGAGATAATTCAATTTTTCCCCCATCAATTTGATTAAGCGCTGAATTAGACAGGATTTTGATATTGCCTCTGAGGTAGGGATATTCAAAATAAACCCGCTCCCCGATTACCCCTTGTATCCCCTTTGCCTCTGCGGGTGTGCCGTCTTTCCCTAACATTTCATGCTCATCAACAAAGGGCATTAATTTGAAGGAGTTAATTGTCTCTGTGCTGGCCAGTTCTTCTTGTGGGCGATACACCTTGTAAATCTTTTCAGGTATCGGTGCGCCAATTTCAAACCCTAAATAATCAAAAACCCCAACTTTAGAGATGGGGTTATCTTTCACTTCTAGCCAGCCATTTAAATCATATTGTCGCTTTGTCATGTCTCGTCACCAAAATCAATAACCGGTGTCCAGAAGCACTTACAGTTTGGTAATTGTCCGGGCAATCCTCGTTCTCCCGTTTTAGGATCAATAATCGGTGGGTTATCTAAATCAAACACTTCACCGTCCAATTTAATATGCCATTCACGAGGTTCTGCACTCCCACCAGAGTGATGCCAAACCGCCTTACGAATACCAGCAGATTTCATACGTTCATAGTTAACCGCCGTAGTAATCTTTCGCGTTTGGTCAACAGCGATAAAGTTCGCCCTTTTCTCTGTCACACTGCCAGTATGCCGAATTTCCTCTAATAGTGTCTTTGCGCCCTCACCACCTTGGCTAATAGAGCGTAAAGCAACACTTTCAATACGTTGATGAAATTGCAGAGGAATGGATTTAATTAACGATACGTTTTCAGCTGTAGAGGCAATGATTTTATCTTTCAAGGCTTCGGGCATATCAGGGGTTTTAATGGTGATCCCCCCTGACAACTGTTTGAGAGAATCATCTAAATTACGTTTTGCGCCTATATCGACTTGGGAAACAAATTTATCTGCAATCTCTGTGGATTTTTGTTTGAAAATCTTATCCCATTTACGTTTTAGTCGGTTAAGCCAGATGCGTGTTTGACTGGCAAAGCAGGCATCCATCGTAAAGCCATCAAAGTCGTCATTTAATTCACTAAACACTTTTTCATAGTCTTTAATCATTGAATTAATGAGGCGTGACATGTCACCTTGATAACGACTAGAGGGCGCTACTGAATACTGCAGGGGCTTCCCTTTCATTACTGCTTGGCGAGAGGTTGCCCATTGCGCTCGCTTCGTTCGTACTCGTATTCGCCTCGACATAATCTGCCTCGTTCACTTCAATACCATAATAGCTAGATGCTTTATCACTGGCCAGTTTCTTGCGGATATCTAACCCATCAATAGCCCCTGTTGTTGCATAGGCTGAATCGGCTTGTGCTTGCTTAAGCTCAATATCCGCACTCTCAACAGCCGTTGGGCTATCAAGCGGTGCCCATGTGATAGAGATTTCTGTCACAGGTAAACCATCGCTACGCATTAGCATGTCGTAATGGCGCTGTAATAGCTCTTCAAGGTCGTTTGATTGAATGCTCTCAAGCTCTTCGCGATAATTAGCCTCTTCGTATTCCCCCGTTGAGTTAAAGCCTTTCGGTGTTGTGCCTAATAGCTTTGTCGCGGGTACATTGGAAGCTGATGCCACCAGCTGATATTGCGTCATAATGGTGGCGTCTAAATCCGCTAATGACGTATCGAACTGTTGAACTACATCTTCTTTACCTACTGTCTGAACACCGTAATTATCTCTCATCTCAATGAACTCAAGGATATTTTGACGAATAGTCAATTCATCCATTCCCTCAACATCTGCCATACCAATAGTCAGTAAGCGCTTAGTCATTGCCAGTTGTGGCGCTTCATTAGCGGTACGCTCTGATGCATAGACACGCTCATAAATGCGTTCTGGCACTGATACACCAAAGTAGTTGTACATTGGCTTAAGCACGTTAGGAACAGGAAACGGTACAAACTTAATAAAGTGAGACTTGTGATACTTACGCCCACCAATTACATAATAGGTCGGCTCGTAGAAATCCATGCTGGCAGGATCTTGAACATTGGCATCCGTTAAATCAGGTGTTACCCATTGAGGATCAATCTGTTTGATCCCTTTGTACATGCCTTTTGTCACGCCATCGATATTAAACGGGTTTTCGTACCACTCTTTCGGGTTAGATGTCTCAACAACAAATAATGCTAAACGACCGCCATATACTCTCCCAAAATGAACCAACTCTTTCAGTTGGTGTGTAATACGGTATTTTTTATCGCGTTTACGGAGTTTTTTACTGATAGTTCTATCATCGTCATTATCACAATCAATATCGTAACCCTGACGTATCGCATCACGCGCGGGCATATTACAAGCTTTATCAACAAGCCAATGTTTAGCGATAACCGCACACATATTGTTGCCGATAAACATTTGTGAGGCATACCAAGAAGCTTGAGCCTCAGGTACACCGTAAACTTGCTCGCCTTTAAATGAAGGGACATAGCTATCAATGCTATCCATTGCGACGCCATTAATTATAGGCTGGGGTAAGTCCAATCCTTTAAAGTCATTATTAGGAACCAGTGAAGAATATAAATGCGTTGAGAACGCAGACCGTTTGGTTACTTTTTTTATTTCAATTTTTTTCTTACTAAATGGCCACATACTAAGTCCTCTTACGAGAGAAGAAACCGCCTTTTTTCTTCTGATATAAATCACGTAATGCTTGCGTCATCGCATCCACTGTGTCGTCATTGCTAGAGAACGGGAATGTAATGATCTCTTCTACGGTTTCTACAATCCACGGCGCAATGTCTTTGTGGGGGAGCCACACATTTCCAGCCTCCCACTCAGCAGTACACGCATGAGCACGAGCAACCTTGCTACCATCTGGCTCGACGGGAATTAACCCTGAGACGGTTGATTTGAGAGAGTCGATTACAGCAGGGCCATTAGCTTTGTCTTCCACCAGCTTACGTCGCCCTTCAGGGAATTTTTCAGCCAACCATTTCACTGACTTTAAGGTTTCAGTAAAGCTCATGCGTTTTCGAATTTGATACAGTAAATAAGCATTTGCGTCTTTCTTGCCCCATACTTGCCCTACCACATAGTCAGTACCGTCACTATCTTTAAAGGTCATATCCCAACTATGGATAACCTTATCGAATTTTTCAGGCAGGTCTTTCGGTAAGTAATACTGAGCAAATTCTTCGTGGAAAATTTGACCATCACCCGGCTTAGGTGATTGTTGGTACATTGCAGACCAGAAGTAATCACCAATGATTGCTTTTGTCTCAAGGAGTTTGTCAATTGGGTGTAACTCTGGTACCAGTGCTTCCCCTCGCTCATTGATTGCAGGGAATGCAAGCACCTTGGTTTCAGGCGCTTTTTCTTTTAATTGGCCAGACAAATCATCAGTTGCCCACCGAGTGGCCATGATAATTTCACCGCTATTTTTTGATAAACGGGTCTTAAAAGTCGAAACGTACCAGTTCCAAATTGATTTTTTAACAGTCTGGCTAAGCGCTTCTTTTGAGTTCTTTATCGGGTCATCAATAATACCGAGGTCAACTTTCTTACCCGTTAATGGGCCACCTACCCCCGCACAAACATAGCCTCCTTTGTGGTTGGCAAGACCAAACTCATCAGAATTACGTTTAACTGCAATGCCGTTCTCAGGCCTGTTGCCTAACCAAGTTTTAGGAAATAGCACACGATATTCATCGGACATCATAATGCGCTGAACATCGGTATTCATATCACCCGCTAAATCTGAGGAGTACGATAATGCACCAACGCGCATATTTGGGTATTTACCAAAGAAATAGGCTGGCAAATAGCGAGAAACAATATCAGACTTACCATGCTGAGGGGGCGCACTTAAAATTAACTTAGGGCGCTCACCCTTCATCATATTTTCAATAAATATATCTAGCGCATTACATACCGTTTCTGAAAAGTGGCTTGTAATGTATTCAGGGTTTATATACTGAATAAATTCATGCAAACTACGGCGTGCTATCTCCCTTTCGATCTCTTCATCAAACAAACTGAAATCGATATCCATAGTCACACCTAAAATGTAATAAATAGCCCTTTCACCTCAAAATAACAGTGAAATGGAAAGTGAGTTTCTGATAACAAATTAGCAACAAATAAAAAGCCTAAATTCAGGAAGAAGATTTAGGCTTTTATCGGTTTGGCTTTCTTTTTTAATTGAGTTAAAAAGTGAAGGGACGCTTAAGCATCATTATGTTAAATAGAATATATATAAAAAAATAATAGCTGTTTACGTTAGTTGCCCATGGCAGTGCTTATATTTATAGCCACTGTTGCAAGGACATGGGGATAATCTAGATTCAGGAACTGGCACAAGATTCCAATTTTGCCTCCACTTAATTCCTAAATTCAGCATCATCCCTACACTACAATGGATACTGAAACACCCAGTAAACTGATTGTTCTGAATGTTTGTACCAATAGGAGATGCTTTTAGATCCAGCCCCCCCACATTGAAATTAATTTCAGAAATAGTTAACGGAAATTCTAAAAGATCAGGAGCTTTACAATTAAATTTTTCAAAGAATAAATCTTCATTATTAACAACATAAAATTCTATTGAAAGGTAATCACCATTTTCATATTTAATTTCAAGTTTTTTACCACTAGGTGGACATTTAATATCTACAGGCTTTCCTATATTTTCCCAGCAATTCTCCTTCATTATCAAACGTTCTTCTTTCAAAACACTAAGCATTTCTATATTTAATAATAAATAACCATTGTCATCTCGAATCAAAGAAACAACATCATGGTTATCTATCACTAAAGGGCGAGGTGTTTCATAAAAAAAATTTCCACCAATCAATGTTAATATTTTATTTCGTCGCCACTCAAAGTTACCTTTTACTATTTCCGAGTTAGCCTTATTACTTTTAAATTCAATTAATTGTTCATTTGTATAAGCACCACTATCAGCTTTTTTATGATGATGAGTGCATAAAGCTATCATTCCTTCTGCCCTATGGTGATTTTCAACACACCATGGAGGATCAAAATGGTGCCATTCAAGATAAGGATTACCACATCCAGGTACTGGACATCCAAATCCTACTTCTTGTTTGAGTATTTGAATTACACTTTTTGGTGGATTTCTATTCATTAAAAAATCATCCAGTCAATATGCAAGTAAAATTATTTTAATAATAAATGCTAACCTTATCACTTATCATAAATAATACTAAATATATTATTCATTAATATAATGTACTTTCTATAATATAAGTAATTCATTTAATACTTTATTTTTGCCTCAACTGCATGAGTTGCTCTAAGCTCAAATGGCTAAGGTCAATGCCTGTTGTTTGAACAGGCCCACCATCTGCACCCGTTAATTCCGTCTTGTTCTTTAGCATACCTAAATGCTGTGCAACCATCTTAAGCGCTTCATCTTGATTACGAGTAATAACCTCAACACCAAACTTACCTTCTTTCACGCCAGCAAATACTCGACGCGCTGGCCCTGTTAAATCACGCGTATCATGAAAGTACGCACGGCCAATACCAGCACCGTTACAACGAGGGCAATCAGGATTTGGATCTAATGTTTCATCGTAACCGTAACCGCCCTCATCTTGTGGAGGCGGTTTCTTTGCTACGACTGCTTTTTTAATAGCATCTTCAAACTCTATTGAATCACGCCACTGGTAATTGAAACCAAAGCCCCAGCAATGACGGCAACATAATCGTCGGTATTCGGTCAACTCGTTAACATCTGCCGTTGCGATATCCCACCATATTTTTAATACAGCATCTTGGGTTATCTCTGTTCTGCGTTCCCGTTCTGCTAATGCGTCTGTGATTGCTCGTGAAACCTTAGCATTTCTTAGCATGCGAGTAGCATTTACATAAGCTGTATTTCCTTCGCCTTTATAACCGGCTCGCTTATATGCTCCTGTTCGATTTAAGTCGATAAGGTATTCACTAACAAATTTACTCTGTTGTTCTGTTAGCCCGTAATTGCGCAGACTAAAGGTGTTTTCATCATCGTGCGCATTACTTGATTCATTACTCTGCGCATCTGGTATATCACTATTGCGCATTGACTCTTTTGCGCATTCTTTTTTCTGCGCAGTGCGCAATTTCTTGTGCGCAGTTTTTTGCGCATTCTGCACACTGGATATTTTGATATATCGTCGAGCTGTTGCGTAGTTTAGTTCCTTTAGTTCACACCACTCTTTAGGGGATATTCCTGTTATAGCATGTTCGGCGAGGAACTGTTGTTGTAGCATCCCCCAATCCGGTTTTGCCATTGTGTTTATCTCCTTAGCCTATTAAAAAGCCCATTCGTTAAAATAAGCTTTGTAATGAGTTATATTGACTTGCTAAACGTTAATTTAAGGAATGTATTAATGAAGATTAGTAAAATAATTGAACCAATAAATAGATATGCCGAAAAATTAAATGATTTTTTTGATGAAGTACCATCAATTAGTAAAAGAATTAGTATCATAGTATCAAACTTGGCAGCTTATACAGTAGTAAATGGTTTAATTCTCCTTATAACAATCAGGGCATCATGTAAATATCCTAAGCTACAAGTTAACCCATATGATGTAAGTGCTATTCTTATCGCTATGCTATTTTTTTTCTTTATCAATGATGTCTTTACTAATCACTTTCCGATAAAACCCCAAAAAAATGAGAAATTCACTTTAAAATTAGTTTTCATATATATATATGTTTTGCTCTAGGTTCAATGCTTATCACATGGTTATATGTTGCTTCTATTTATCAGCCATTAATCTCAATGCCTGATAGTATTTTTGAATGCACATCATAAATTAATAATCAACGTTACACTCTGTTCTCACGTACTCCTGCAACCCTTTAATCACTTGCTCTGACTCTGCAATTCGTTCTCGGAGTAACCAATAATTTCGGATAGCGGTGTCAGTAGGTCGGGCGGTGGTTGCATCATCCATGCCGGAGGTGGTAGCACCTTCGGATTTTGGACATTCGGCTTTGATGTACACCCGCTCAGGATTACGCTCACTAAGATCACGCAAGCGATTAATTTCATTCTTTGCATTAACTAGCTCCTGTGTGTGTCTTGTATCAAGTTGATTTAGTCGCTCTACACGGGCTTGATAATAAACATTGATAGCCTTTTGCTCTTCGAGTGTGGTAGTCAGTTCTTTGTTATTTTCTACCAGTATGTTAATTTTTTTAGCTTGTGTATTAATCAGCACACACCCACCAGCAACAATCCCCACTATCACAACAACAATGTAAAATTTCCAATACTTCATAATTAGTACCGATGATGTGAGAGAGCTACCTGACAGCGTTTTTCTAAACTGGCTTTATCGTTAACACATGAATTATCAATTGAGAGATAAATGCCACCAGCAACCGAGATGAGTAATGTAAGAATAAAACCGACGATGATGATTAAAGACTTCCATTGCATAATGCTGACTCCGCCTCTCTACGACTGACCAACCCTCGCCACACCTTTCCACCAGCATAAACCCAGCGTTTCATTTCTTCACAAGCGCCATTCTGATCACCAGCATTTAATTTCTTAAGCAATGTAGAGCGTGCAAAAGCCGTGGTACCCACATTAAAAGCAAAGGAATATAGAGAAGCTTTTGTTTTATCATCGACCGGCACTTTAACCAGGATATCAACTTGCTGTTGCGTTCTGATAAAGTCTTTCTGTAGTAATTCGTCACACTCTTGTTGTGTATAGGTCTTTCCTTGAATAATGTCGTTTCCAGTATGGCCATAACAAACCGTCAGAATTCCAGCAACATCGCGGTAAGGTTCATAACGCACGCCCTCAAAATAACCAATCACTGTTAGTGCAATACTTACAGCGCCAGCACTCGCAACAGCAGTCACTTTTTGTTTTAGGTTCATTAGATGTCCTTTTTAGCTTTAGTCAGCATCTCACCGACTATTTTTTCGATTTCTCGCGGATCACTAGAACAATTTCGATGAACCAATTCAGCAAATAATGCTGTTCGTTTTCGCTGTTCTCGTCGTGTCATCAAATAAGTTGCTAATCCAAGAAGCATGCTAAATCCCATCCCTATTACAAATCCCCATTCATACAATGAGAGACTTGCAAAAAAGGCAGTTAAGCCAGCCGTTCCGTAGGTAGCATTGGTTAATTTGTCCATGCGCATATACACCCCCTACGGAGTGTCCAGTTTTTTAATTAATATTTTTTAATCTAACTCGTTGAATAAATACTAAATAAAAGTATTCATTTTATTGGAAGAATTATTAAATTTATTTAATGATATGTGATTTTAGATATATGGAAGTTAGAATGACATATGTATGATGATTCATAATATTAACTTACAATATAACAAATAATGGGGCGAACATGACTGAAAATAAAACTTCCGCAATAAAATTTTATAATGAAATAGTGAAACCAACTGTCGATGATTTTCTACATGAAAGAACAAGCATAAGAAAAGGGTTTCTTGCAGCAATTGTCATTAATCACATAAAAGACTATCTATATGATAATTACGGCAAAAAAGACATTAAAACTAAAATAAATGCAAGCTTATATGCTGAATGCCCACATTTAAACACTATTAGCGATATTTGTAATGCTGCTAAACACCATGTACTAAGCAATAAAAGATCCGTTATAAAATCATCTGAGCAAGTTTCTCAAACTAATATTCCTAGTTTATTTGAAGTTCCATTTGGTGAGGGAGGATTCTCAGAAGCTAGTGAAGTATTTATTGTTCTAGATAAAACGAACGAAAATATCCACTATTACCACTTACCAACAATAGTAACATCTGCAGTAAATTTCTGGGAAACCAAGTTAAATCAATAAAAAACTAATACATGATATTTACTATTTGATATAAACGAAAAACCCAGCGCTTAGGCTGGGTTAGTTGGTCACTGTATAAAAACGGCAACTTATACTTAAATAGTGGATCATTGGCTCAAAGAAGTCAACACGTTCTTACTATTATTTTTACTTTTCCACTCTTTTTCTCGTTTTTTAAATGCATCTTTTAAATATGGGTAAATTAAATATTCTGCTGAACTAATTATGTCCTCAATTTCTCTTCTGCATGTAGACATAGAAGGTTTTCTATATTCTACCGTTCTATTGCGTCTAATCATTTGGCGCGGTTTCACGATATGGTGATAATAACGAGCAATAGCGCGATCTGAGCTACCAAAGGCATAACGCAGTAATAAGAGCGTAAACGCTATTCTGTCTATGTGATAAATTTTATCGACCACTTTAGCGATCAACATACCATCGTCGTCATTACACATTTCTCGCTCAGGGTAATCACGCTTTTCTACTGTCGCCATAAATTCAGCAATAATGCTACTTTGCCTTTTTTCTATTCTCCCTGAATATACCCATGCTCCAAATTTTGACAACCACGGCTGAATCCATGCGACCTGAACATCATCAAGCCTTAACCCATCAGATATACTCTTTATACTCGACATGCTCGTAACTCCATTACTTCTTGCTTAGTCTGTTCTAATAACTCAATCTCACTACCATGAATTTCTTGCCATGATTTAGGTGAAGCATGAAAACCGGTTTCATAACATGCTCTATGATGAGGTGGGCATAGCGGTAAAACCTCTGTATGACTAGCTCGCTGTGCCATTCCCTGCCCTGTTCTAACATGGTGTATTTCCGCTCTACTTGCCCCAAGCCCCATATTGCGGCAACAAATACAACCCAGTTCCGCTACATCTGATAGCCACTGTCTTTCTTCTTTGGTCTTTGATTTGATCATTGGTCTTACCTCTATGTGAAACTTAATAATTGAGATACTGTATTTTCTACAGCTTTTTGAGTGGGGAATTGCTGACGAAGGATAAAATTCCAAAGCACATCGAGTGTGGCTTTGTAGAGTTCGCTAAATGCTAAGTCATCCATATTTGCAAAGCTGATTGATTTAGCGACACGACGTAAACTACCGTCAGGCATTTCAAACGTATCGTAATAACCGGCTTGTTCTACAACCCAATAGCGAAAAGCATCAAATGATTTTGTTGCTGAGATATTTTGTGCACGATTTTGTGCGACTTCTTCTAGATAGATATCGGATGCTGATAAGAGCGCGTCAGCATTATCCGTGTAACATGAAAGGAATGTGATATAACCACGCACGAGCTCTTTTTCTTCTGGTGAAATGGTACCGCCAACTGGTTCCCAATATTCATAGCCTAAGTTGAGTAATGCGAAGTATTTACGATGAAATCGAGGGTTACGAGCTTTCTTAAAATTAGCTGAAAGCACATCACCACACTTGATTTTTGAATGCAGAAAATCTCTCGTAACAGGGTTAGCCGGTACAAGAGTATCGTTAGGCATTTTGATAAAGCTATGCTGTGCCATACTTGACTCTCAGTTGACACAGCAAATATTTAGGATTGGGTGTTCAGGCCAATGAATTAAATTATATCACGTAATTTTAATTTACTCATCACTAATGATTAATATTAAAAACTTAAACATTTAATTTATTTCTAGCTTGATTGACAAATTTTTCATACAAATAATAACAAGATGAACTGGTTGAATTTAATTCTTTTATCTGTTTAATAATATACTCAGGGAGATGGTACTCTCCTTTATAGCGATCTGGGATGCATGATAAAAATTTAACATTTCCCCCAGCCACACCAGTATAGATTCCAATTTTATTACTAAAATCCTTTAATTTTTGTATAAAACTATTTTTTGCAGTTTCTAATTCTTCATCTAAGAATTTATGTTCTACATTATCAAATACAATTATTACATCTTCTAAATTCTTTATTATATCTCCATAAAAACTATTACCAAAATCATGAGACTGTAATAGGTCTATTGAAGAACTATTAGCTGGTAGCATTGTTATAAATTTAGAAAAAAGTTTTTGATCAACTTCGTTTTGCTTCTCTCGCTTAGGTTTATCTATTTTATAACAGTATATTTTGTATACTACATTATGTAGTAAAGCTACTGTTATTAAAGAAAATCCCCAAATATAATCGGCGGAACCAGATTGAAAGTCTGATAATTTTAACAACTCTCCACTATTTAGATTAAAAGTATTAATAAGCCAATTATAAAAAACCACTTTTAGTGGCATAGGCGCTAATATGATAGTAATACCTACACCAATAACCAATCGAGTTATTTTATTTGAAAAATCAGGGAAAATTATTTTTTTTAATAAAATATCCTTTAGTTCTTTTTTATTAAACACACTAACTCCATACAATCTATTAAGATAAAATTTGAATGTATTCTAATGATTCATAGTAATTAATAAAAGCTAATTTATTATGATTTCTAATTTTAACTCACGCTCTCCTTGTGTAATCCAACATTCAGCTCTGCCACTGAGACAACATTCAGCTACTATACTAATAGTTATTCATTACACTTCTTACAACGCCCCATGCCAATAATTCAATCTATCTCTAAAAAACTCCCGATGTACCTCTGGTAACTTTTCAATTTCCACCAGCACTCGTGATATTCTTCTGACCACAAAGCTCGATTGTGAGGTTAGTCATCAGGCAAATAAGAACGCCTAAACATAATTACCTCGTCAATTTTTGTGGCTTAACCTTAGGTTGATAAGGTGCTTTTATTCTCGCTCTTGCTGATGCATGGAGGCGATCAATATGACACTGTGTATGGTCTAACCCATCGTCGGGTAATATGAGGTGATTATCACGAACGAGAGATTCGTGAGTAAGAGAGTCTTTAATTGTCATGGTCTTGCCTATAATGTTTTATTTAATAACTTGGTCGAGCCCTAATTAACTTATCTAAAATGCTTCTGTAGCTTGTTGTCCTTTTCGTGCATAGCTTTTTCTATTGTCATTTCCTTTAAATGACAACCTTTCCGCCTCCCCCTTACTAATATTTTTAATATAAGAACTCACCAACTGAGCATAAGCGGTACCAGTATTTCCATCACGATTTAATCTGAGAAGAATTTCCATTAGCGATTTATCAGCATTATCGTTGTAAACAGCATCACGATATAAACCAATCCATACATCACAATCTTGCTCAATTTGCCCTGTATCACGGCTATCAGCGGGTGTTGGTCGTTTATCTGCCCTATCTTCCAATTTACGGTTAAGTTGGGTTAATAACAGGACAACGCAATCCATTTCTTTTGCTAGATTTTTTAACCCCGTAGTAATATCACCATATGCAATATCACGACGTTCAGCCTGCCCAGCTTTGATAAGAGTCAGGTAATCAATCGCTATTAAGCCTATTTGCCCTTTAGCTCGTTTAACCTTGCGACATTCAGCGATGATATGGTTAAGATCAATACCAGGAGTGCTATCGATATACATATTCGATTCTGCAATCTCTTTTGCTCTGGCTAATGCCCTAGCCATTTCCATATCATCATGTGTACCTGTATAAAAAATATCTGCAGATACATCGCCTTCTTGAGAGATCATTCGTTCAATGATCCCACGGTCTGTCATTTCAAGGCTGAAAAGCAATGTGGGTAACTGGTGGTTTAATGCAAAGTGAGTTGCAACACGATTATAAAATGCGGTTTTACCCATTTTGGGTCTTGCACCAACAACAATTAATGATCCTCTTAATGCCTGCTTAGGAGCCATTAACTCATCCAGTGACTCTATACCCAAAGTAAAACCCACCGCATTTTTAGGATCACTAAAGCGCCTATCAACATCATCAAGCCAATCTCCAACAACATCTAGAGCAGGCCTTAAACCTTTGCTTTTTCCTGTTTTCGCATGTTCTACAATGCTTGATACAACCTGCTGAACATTTGATAGTTTATTGTTGATATCAAGACCATCATTCGCCATTAGCATTTCAACGCAGGTATTCAGGTTGTTGATAGCATAACGCTGTATCGCCTTGTCTCGTACAATCCGAGCGTAGTTCACAATGTTAGCAACTGAGGGTAATCTACAAAGTTCCGCTATGTAGGCAAATCCCCCAACTTTTTCTAAATCACCACTACGAGTTAAAGAATCACTAACTGTAATAACATCTGTTGGGTAGTCAGATTTTATTAACTTAACAATCTCTGTAAAAATTCGACTGTGAGGTCTTGAATAAAATGATCCTGATTTAACTAGTGATATCACATGTTGACGCTTATCTTCGTCAGTGCTGATCATCAAGCCACCTAGTACAGCCTGCTCTGCTTCAAGATTGTATGGAGGGGTGAAATAATCATTTGTCATTAGCACGTTCCTCCTTGACCGCAACATAACAACGTTCCGTAATTAAATAATCTAAATTTTTACGTCGCCATGTACCCCCTCGCCCATTATCTCGATCCTTCATCATCCATCGACAATTACTGGCAATATACGATAAATAATTTTCCCAGCGCTCTTGATTGAATTTAAATTTTATCCAGAAATTTCTTAGCTTCCGTTTACGCTCATCAGTCATCACTTTAATAGCTGGCATATCAGACAAAATATCGTGATATGAATTAATAATATTTTCATAATTCAATTTAATTTTTGATGACGATTTTTTGTCGTCAGGTTCTCCTGACGTACCATCAGTAATATCTGTAGTAATATATGTAGTAATCTCTGTAGGATCGAACTGCGGATTTGTTTCATCGCCACCGTCAGTTTTGTCTTGTCGCGGTCGTTCATTTTGTTGTTCCGCGAAATCACTATTGTGACTTTCCCCAGTTGCGCTTTGCGCATTTGGGGCATTTTCAATAGGTTGTGACATGACATAATCTAATTTTTCACAGTCAATTAGATAATAAATCTTATGCTCTAAGCGTTTATTAGTCTCAACCAGAATACCTCTGCTAACTAAATGCTTTCTAGCCGTAAGCTGTTCTCGGTAGCTTAAACCCGTCTCAGATTCAATTTCTTCTGATGTTTTATAAACACCTAATTTAGAGTCAGCTTTATCCTGCCAATAAAATATTTGGCTAAAAAATATTACTGCATTTACACTGCCCAAACGTTTTACTAACCCAGGGAAATAAGCAACTGGACGTCCAAAGTCTAATAACAAATCAGATGCTCTCACTTTACACCCCCAGTGCTTTAGCAATATTACGGCAAGCATTTTGGTACTGCTCAGGGGTTAAATTCTTCGACAGTAATTTTTGTTTTTGCTTTTCATACTGTTCCCAAACTAACAACGCAATAACACGTCTACCCTCAAAGATATCCCTAATTTCTGATATATGGGCAGGTTTATCATTCAGCATAAACCCATTACGGTATGTAATTTTTTCAGTTGATCTAATCATTGGTCTTGCCTCTTGAATTAATGCACGCTGGTCGGGCGTGATATCTCATTTAATGCACGTACTACATTGTTTATTTGGTGTGACATGTCACGACCTTCTAATAAGATTTCAGTCATAGCATCAGCAAAACGCTGAATAGCCACGGTTGCTAAATAGTTTTTCGTATCTCCACGTACTCGAGCTAACCTCGAAGCCGGTAGTGCCATTTCTATCGCTGGCATTAACTCCGCAATCTTTCTTTGAGATGCGCGAGAATCACCTCTTAACCAGCGAAATATCTGTTGCCGGTTATTATTGATTGCTTTCCAGTCGGCCTTACCCGTTTGATCCTCAATGGCATATAATCGACCATGTTCTTGATTAACCACTAATCGTAAGTAAGCTCGACTAATCTCAATGGCAACATGTTCTTGCCCTTGTTCTACCGCCCAATCTTCAATTTCAGCTCTGATAATGTTGATATCAAAATTCATTTTTGCGTCTCCTGTCGCTAAAAAATTGATTACGCATAATCAGTTTTTTAATTTGATACCTGTAATACTGATGATGATTTAGGAAGCCCATCAAACTGATTTGGATAAATTTCTGGCGCAATCTCATGAGGTGTCACTTGCCAATTTAAGCATTCACATAGGCTTAAAACCTTTGGAGCAGGAACACCATTTTTGAACCATAAATGCACTGTTTGAGGCTTCGTATTTAATCGTCGAGCAATCTCTGATTGGCTCGCTAGATTGATAATTTTGTTTTTTATACAAGGTGTCATTGTTTTCTCCTTTTTGAATTACAAGTTAATCTTACAGTCAAACACGCAACAATATCAAGTTTTTCTTGAAGTGATCCCTACAAGGAAAGCTTGTAATATAATTTTATGAAAAAGAATCCGAATGAAGTATCAGCTACACGTATTAGCCAAATACTAACCGAGCGAAACTGGTCTCAATCAGAATTAGCTCGTAGGCTCGGTGTTAGCCCTCAATCAGTGCAATTTTGGGTGAGCGGTAAAACAGCACCCAGGGGTAATAATTTAACAGCATTGTCTAGTATCTCAGGATATCCAGAACATTGGTTTTTTATGAGTGATGTTTCAACTGAAGTAATGAATAAGCCAGTTGTCCGTAAGAGTGATTCTTATCTTGTTGAACTACTTGATATAGAAGCAAGCGCAGGCCCTGGCATTATTAATAAAAATGAATTTATTGAAACAATTAGAGCTATTGAATATACATCTGATGAAGCACTCCGTTTATTTGGCAACAGACCTAGTGCTAATATAAAAATGATCACTGTGGTTGGTGATAGTATGCAAAATACTATTGAACCAGGAGACCAAGTTTTCATAGATGTTCACATAGATTATTTTGATGGTGATGGCATTTACGTTTTCATTTTTGGTCAAACATTGCACATTAAAAGACTTCAAATGATAAAGAATAAATTAACCGTTATCTCTGATAATCCCAATTACCGAGATTGGGATATTGGTAAAGAAGATGAAGACCAATTCTTCATTTTTGGTAAAGTCCTCCTCAGTCAATCTAGAACATACAAGCGTTACGCTTAAAATCCTTTCATAAAATTCAAATTAAATTACAGGAGCTTAATAGCTCTTGTAATTTTTTACACACATAATTACAAGAATTATTTGTAAAATAAACTTGCAATATTCAATTTTAACTTGTAGATTTACTAACAACAAAAACAACACAGCAAGTGTTTAGGTAAGTGTTCAGACCTTCTTATTCAGCACTAGGGAATATTTCAGACCAAAGCTACAAAGACATGACCATGACAGCTCGGAAAGACGAGCAATAAGTTACAGATGTAAAAAAACCCACCGAAGTGGGTTCCTTTACCTCGGGTCGCCGACCAAAGCTAACCGAGAGTTCTACTAGCGCGACCAAACGCTAGAAGAGGCAAGACCAATGATAAATCACTGATCGCAGTTATTTTAAAGGAGTTGCTATGAAAGCACAACCTGAAAGCCTAACCGTCACACTCTATATTCACGCTCAAAAACAGTTCGATGGTTCTTACCAATATAACGCCTACGCATTTAAAGCAGATCCTAATGATGGACTAGGTTTCGTTATTGCAGAACACACTGTTGATGTTCCTTTTAAAGAGCCAACTCAAACTGATCTCGTTCACGCTGAAATTGATTTTCTACGCCATGAGCAAGAAAAAATTCTTTCTGATGCCCAAGTGAAATCAAGCTTGTTAGAAGATCAAATCCAAATGTTACTTTGCTTGGAAGGCAAACCCATTTCGAAAACTGACGAAGAAATCCCTTATTAAGAGGCAAGACCAATGAAAACTTTTATCTGTGTATTTGAGCCTACGACCGAGGCTCGTACCAACGGTGCTGTACCTTTAGCCATAGCGTTAAGCACTGCTAATGCAAAGCTGGCAACAGCAACTGCAGTAGTGAAATTGTCTGAAGCATATCCAGAAGCTATGGATAACTTTAATACTGATGAGCCGTTAATTAGCGAATATCTTGACGGTTCTGCATGCCCTACTTTAGATGCTTTCGATGAAAAATTTGCTGTTGAAAATGAGTATGACGGTACTCAATGGAAACCTATCGAATATAGAGAGTTCAAAAAACTAGCCACAAAACCTCGTATCGCCAGCCTGCTGTTATTTGGAAAGACTCAAATAACAAACAAAGAGTTCTCTTTTACATTGAAATATCTTGCGGGTACAGAAGATCCAAAAATTCGTAATATCGCCACAGGCCTTGCTGAAATAACAAAATTATCTTTGATGGATGCTGAACAAACGATGGAAATAGCACAGGCTATCTATGAGTTTGCTAATGAAGATGTCACCGTTGAAGAAGCTAAATCACTAGGTGAAAGCTGGCTGACAGAAGAACCTGAGCAACCACAAGAAGAAATATCTTCTATCAAGCGTAACTACACAACTATAGATACTGAAATCGCCTTAGCACTGTTAGATGATTTTGATCCTAATAATGTTCTACCCTCTCAAGTAAAGAAAGCCAAAGAGCTGATAGATGATGACAACACAGCATGGAAACGCTGGTCAATGGATTTACGCACAACAGCTGGCATCTTAGATATACCTCGTGAAAAGATTTTTGCATTAATAGCTGAAAGTAAAAAACAGCCTGAGTTATTAGATAATCCTAATGCACGAAAAGAGTTGATTGATCTGCATTTGGGCATTAGCAAATCTAACAACACTAAAAAAGAAGAAATTACTACTAAGTTAACTCAAACAGATAATGCCTCTTTAGTATCCAAAGAAAATACAGTTGAGAAAGAAACTAAGCCTAAACGTTCGCGTAAAAAGCAAGAAGTAGCGCCTAAGGCAGAAACAGCTCAAGTGATTGAGCAAACTGAAAAAACTAAAGAACCAGAAACACCATCAGTACCACACGATAATTTTGAGCAACGTGCCAGTGTTATTGATGAAGTTCTTAACGCGAGTGATGCTAATAACCTAAGTATTTGGAAAAGAGTACAACGTACAGACCCTCGTTTTACTAAGCCATTAGAAGGCATGGGATTTATAGGGACTAGCATAAACAGCACCTACATGTTTATGCGTGCGACTGAAATATTCGGCCCTATTGGTGAAGGCTGGGGTTATGAAGTCCTTGAAGAAAAATTTATTGATGGAAAGCCTCTTGTAGAACCAGTTCTTGATGAGCGTAATAAACAAGTTGCAACCCGTTTTTTACGTGATGGTGATGGAGCGTTATTCTGCGAACAAAACCACTCAATTAAGATCCGTTTTTGGTACATCATCGAATGTGAAACCCGCGGTGAGTTTGAAAGTTATGGTGCAACACCATACCGCTATCAAACTAACTATGGCATTAAGGTTGACGGTGAAGCTATTAAAAAATCACTAACTGATGCAATCAAAAAAGCCCTATCAATGCTTGGCTTTAGCTCTGATGTCTTTATGGGTATGCATGATAACCCTGAATACTTAGCGAGTAATAAGCTTGAGTTTGAAATCAAAAACGCGAGTGAAAAAGCGGAAGATATCACACGTATTCGCAAAGAATTAGACGAGAAATTTACTAAACATACGGAAGTTATGCGTAGTGCTGTTACTGAGAATGAATTGCGAGGCATTGCATCCACATTAACGCGCGAAATTTCTGCGCATATCAAATCAGCTCAAGAGCGTCGTGACAACGATTATGAGAAATATTTGTCCGGCCGTTTACGTCGATTAAACCAAATCGAAAAAGAGTGTTTAGACCAACTGAAACATAAAGAAGAGGCAATCTAATGACCAATACTACTGCTATCGCACTGGCGACCAATTACGAAAAATTACAACAACTCGTTGAAACAGGAGAATTCTCTCCTGAAGATATCGCAGATACGTTGGAAGGTATCGAGGGCGAGTTAGGTGATAAATTGGATGCAATTATGCACCACGTTCGCAATATCGAAGGTCAAGCTAAAACACTGGATGAGGAATCTAAACGTTTATCTGATCGTAAAAAATCATTCGAAAACCAAGCTAAAAACCTAAAGAAATATGCTCTTAACTGCTTATTGGCTTCAGGATTAGATAAATTAAAAACAACAAAAAATACATTCACAGCTAGAGCTGGTGTTGTTCGAGTCATTATCGACAATGAAGCTTTGTTGCCAGATGAGTTGGTTGATGTTCAAACCATCACCGCGCCAGATAAAAAAAGCATTAAAGAAGCTATTGAAAATGGCCTTGAAATTCCCGGAGCACATCTTGAAGTTGGTGAACGTTCATTAATGGTTCGTTAATTCATAATAGCGCCCTTTATCGGGCGCATTATCAGGAGATAAACGTTATGGCCATGAAGTTAGAAGTTGTCATCACTCATGATGAAACAACAAATAAATGCAGTATCGAATGGTCTACGGCATCAACAAAAAATGTCGCAGAGCAAGAACAGCAAGCCCTTTCATCGATGCAAAAAGCGTTATTGCTACAACTGGGGCACCCTATAAATACAGCTATTATTCATTAAGTGACATGTCACAAAGAGGCAAGACCAATGCTTAGACACTCTCAACAAAAAGACCAAGCCGTAAAGATCACATTACCTGATGGTACACATGGCTTTGTTTCAACAGATAGACGTTGCCATGTTTCATACGATTTTCCAGCGCACGTCAAAATTGAACTTCAGCCTACTCCCGCTGAGCAACAAAGGAGTGAACAATAATGTTTGGTTTATTCCTTTTGATATGTAGTTCGGTAAATTGTCAGTTTGAACCCTACGGTTATATTTATCCCAATGAACAAAATTGTTTAATTGATAAGGAATTACTCGCGATCAAAGGGAAAATTGCAGAGTGCTATCCAGTGGAGGGAATTATTCGGGTAAAAAGTTGATTAAGCATAATCAGTTTTTACTTTTCGTTGTTATTAGCATGGTGGTTTATTCAATACCAATGGGTAACCATCATGAAATTATTAACACCTTGGAAACCAGGGAACCAATTATTAACAAGTTTTGATATTAAATTAGGTCGGTTAGCGTTCAGTGTAAGAAATAGACCATGCACTGACGCTGAAATCAAACACTCCTGTGATACAGCAGACCGACTTATTTTATTAATGATGAGGCAAGACCAAAATGAGCGGAAAACTGATGAAAGCTAGTGCGTGGGCTAAACGAGAATTTGAAATAGGTTCTATTCCAGATAATAGAACCATAAAAAAATGGGTAGAAGCTGGCTTATTAAAAGGCAAAATCGTTGATTGTTCTGTTTGGATATATTCATCCGAACGTTGGGGTATCGAGTCCGTTATTTCTTCATGTGTCGATGAGTTAATAAGGGCTTCGTGATATGGCCAGTAGACCAAGAAAAAAGGAATTTAGGCATCTACCTGACTTTCTGTATTACGATTCATCCAAAAAACAGTATCGCTTAACACTGACTAATGGTATTCGAAAATGCATTGGTGCTGATAAAGCAAAGGCTATCGCAATAGCCAGAGAATACAACAATATTATGCGACCAGAAAAATCTGTTTCTGTTAACTCATTAATTATTGACTCGGGAGGACAATATGGAGAGTCTCTCCCTCTTTCAGAACATTTAGATAAGTTATTTTTGCGGATCACTAATGATGAGAAACCATCAGACAGTACACTTAGTAACTGGGTTAATGACTTAGAAAGAATTAAGATCTTTTTTAAAGATATCCCCGCGAATGAAATCTCACTGGAACATGTAAATGGCTATATTAATGAATATCATGCCGATGCCTCTGCTAATGTACAAAATCGTAAGGTCAGTTTTCTAAAGAAAATTTTTAGTTACGCAATGGATGAATCTCTTATGTTCGATAACCCTGCTGAACGTAAGAAAATGAAAAGAGTCGATGGGAAAAAACGTAGAAGATTATCTTATGATGATTTTCTTAAAATTCGAGCATCTGCAGAACCTTGGTTAAGAACAGCAATGGATCTCGCGTTACAAACAACACAAGCAAGGCTAGAAGTATCACGAATAAAATACAATATCAAAGCCCCCAAAGAAGGCATATGTGGATGTTTATGGTATGAGGAACCCTTAAATGGAATATACGGGATGATTTATATTCACAGACAAAAAGTGCAACATAAAGAGGCATCTCACATTGCGATCCCAATAGGCAAAGCACTTAAGGAAATCATCGATAATAGCCGTGACAATGTAGCAAGCCCTTATATTGTGCATAGACTACCTACTCGTATCCCAAATAAGGTGTGTAAAGAAGTGAATCATCCAACACAAGTTGCACCAGATTACCTTAGCCGTGCATTTTCAGCGTTGCGTGATCAAGTAGGTGTTGCCAGTCATTTGCCTTTAGATGAAAGGCCTACCTTTCATGAAATAAGAGCATTGGCAGCCTTTATGTTTAAACAACGCGGTTTTGATCCTCAAGCTCGAATGGCTCACAGTGATGCAGAGTCAACCAAGATTTATACAGAAAACCATGTACAATGGGTTGAAGTGCCACATTGTGAGATTGCATAAGTCGGATTAGCTCAGATTTGAGCTAATACAGGTATGATATAGAGTTGATTCTAATTTGACAGACTGTTCTGTGCCAATAGCGGGCTTTACTACTACTCAACCTAAAACAATTGTACTCATAAAATAGTGGTAACTCCGAAAATCTTAGGGTCAGCACAAAAAATATGAGAATTGGCTTGATAGGTGGACAGCCCGTTAAAAAATTCTAGTAACCTCATATCATTGTGATGATGCTGTGCTGAGAATTTTATGTTGAACGACTCTACTTTCCCCCTTATTTGTGGCGGAATATTTACAAGGTTCTGCTTTGACAAGTCCACCACATTGAATGAAGCAAACGCACTACGACTCAAATTAAAAAGAAACATATTATGATGGGGATCATTAGTTCCTTGAAGGTAGCCTGTATCTGGCAATGCGACTCTACAGCCCGGAATGTCGTCAAAGGTCGCTATTATCAAATAACCCATATTTCCCTTTGACTCAACAATCTTCTCAACAGTCGACTCTAGGATACTTTTTGTTGCTCCAGGTGGAATCATTAACGCCAGAAAAAGAATCTCCAACCACTGGAAATATAGCTCACTCGTCACCCTAAACTCGGTGCAAACCTCGGCCAAGTGAGGTTTTTTTCCTGTGCGAATCTCGGAGAAGTGTGCTAGCAAAAGAGGATCAGTTGGATGCATCCCCACCAATCCCTTATACATATTAATTGTTTGAACAATCAAATAAGGGTTTCTAATCCACCCCATGAATTTTGATTTGAGCACTCGTTCAGTGGCACCCTTCAAAACATCGCTTCCAGAATTTAACTTGGACTCGGAGATAAGGAGATCAGTTGCTGGTGCTAAGTCCATTTCAAATTTATGAAAGAAATCCTCTAAATTCTTTCTTAACTTTGAGCTTTTCACATCGAAACTAAAGAGATCATTAAAAGAAAGGTTCTTCTTTATCTTGACGCCTTCAGTATTTGTCAAGCGAACAACCGTATTTTCTCGATCTGCAATTTCAAATTTGTAGATTCGCTGCTTATCTTTTGGTTTGCTCTCATCAATGCAGTTACTGCGCTGCTCTGTCTGAGATATAAAATGCTGATTCCTCGTTAGATTATCCATAAATTCTCCTTGTTGCGACGATCCATAAGGTGTGTAATTGACATGCTCACAATTGATAATATGCTGTAATGTTAGCAATACCTCCATCAATTTTGAGAACAACTGTGAACTTCCACTTTTCGCTCTTTCAAGATTATAGCCATAATTAAATTTCTACATTACAGGAGATTTAATTATGGCTAAGCTACAAAATGCAGAGCTACTTTTGTGCTGTATAAACCTTGATGCGTGTATCTACTCGCTTGAAAACGTTAACCCCTTCAGATGATAGTTGCTCATCTTGAGTGAATACACCAAGAAATCGATATAGTGTCCGATTCAGCTCATCACGAGAATGAGCCATTACGATACGATAACACCATGTTTCCCTATAGTTGCGTGTTGAATTGAGGCTTTTTTCCGTTATCAGATCACCATCAATGGAAAGTGAGTTGTCCCACTCCCCCGCCTTATATAAACGCGGAAACCAAACCATCACATCTCCGCTCAAACCAATCGCCTTTACAACAGTCTCAGGTACCCGCCAGCTACCTGATTGATGGTGTCCTTTATCTCCATAACCAAAGCACTGCAAAGCATCTCTGTGATATCGGAATGCAGCGTAAGCACCAGCTTCAAGAAATCCTGCGTTAATGTGTATTTGAGCGGTATAACGGCTGTTATAGTCCCAAGGACGGAATAAGCCTTGAGCTTCCTGTTGGGCTTTTCTGTCCCTAACAAGAAGGATGAACTCATCAACAAGATGATTAATCTTGTCCAGTGTCGTGTTATTGGCTGGAATTCGTTTTTCAATAAATCCTGTCGCTTCCATGATGTCCAAACAACGGATTCTGTCAGCCATTTTAGCTTCATCACTATCATGGTGCGCCTCATCTATTTCAAGATACAGCTTCAGCTGCGGAAAAAGCAGGTCTGCAAGATAAATTTTTCCAGAGTGCCCTTCCTTTCGAATACACTGCTGGCAAACGAATTCAAGCTCAGGGTCATTCAATCTGTGAAAAATTCGGTTGATAATGTAGTGTTCCCAGCGCTTGTGAGAGATTTTTGATAGTGCCCGAAGAATATAGTCATCTTTACTCATGTAAATACCATTTAAAAGCAAATAAACAACCAGAAAAAAGACTTAACTTGGACGCCTGTATTCGCAAGTGTAGTGTCAAAATAGTAAACATATCATCGCCATAATACTTAGCGCTGTAGTTACATCCGTCTAAATTCTGTCGGCCACTTCACCATTGAAGAAGCCTTTACTGGTTAACGCATCACCATCGTGCCAACGTCCGCTCCTCGCTCAAAGCAGACGATCATATTTGGTTATATTCTACCTACGAAACCTGTTAGTTCAAACCTGAGCTAACAGGTATAAGTATAGTGGTAAAACTCCCCTTAACTCATTGATTCTTATAATGCATATTTTGTATATCAGGCACTGTATGTAATTACATGCAAATGCATTATTTATATTTATAATCAAAGTGTTAGATAATTTAAAATCGGTTTCATGGGGTGTCAGGGGTCGTAGGTTCAAATCCTATCATGCCGACCAAAATTCCTTAGAAAAACCAACCGCTTATGGTTGGTTTTTTTATGTCTGAAATTTGTCACTGGTAAAACTCTGGTAAAACTCTGGTAAAACGACGACAAATCACCTCTCAAAATCCCCCTTTCTTTAGCTCATAAAATTGCCCTTTTCTCCTTGCTATTCTGTTCGTTACCTTATATAAAATACTGTATAAAAACACAGTTAAATAGGCGATACCATGATTAAACTCGAAATCAATAATGCGGAATATATTGCTCAGTTAGAAGAGGCTCGTTTATCAGCAGACAACCCTTATGGTTATCTGTTTATGGACATTATCTTTTCTGATCCAAGGTTTGATGAAAATACATTTGAAATGAAGAATGTTAAGCGAGAACCGATGAGAACCTATATGACGGAGGATGTGGCTAGTGATTTGCTTGAGCAATTGGAGCGATTTTTATATAGTAAAAATACTGTACATAACTCTTAAGAACATAAATACAATTAATTTATATAAAAATTTATTTTGGAATACAGCAATGGATAGTTATGACTACACTAGTTACAGATTTTTAAAGCAATGTTTATCTGTCGAAGTGATTAAATCCAATGATAAAAAGTTTTCATGGCGTAGAGCTATGTTAAGAAGTTATAAGTGCCATGATAGGCGTTTTATTTTTTGGTGGAGGATTGCCAGTTTCTTACATCATAAAACTCATTCAAAACTCGCAAATTATATAAATCGAAAGATATCTTTAAAATATGGAGCTGAAATTAATTTAAATGCAAAAATAAAACCAGGGATATCATTTGCCCATTTATCTGGCGTCATTATCACAGGTCTAGCTACAATTGGTGAAAATTGCCACATTAGACAAAACACAACAATAGGTGTTGGTGGTTCTCGATATTCTGAAATCAAAGATAAGAGATTCATTATTATTGGTGATAACGTTGAAATCGGTGCCCATTCATGCATTATTGGTAATACACTTACCATTGGTAACAACGTTATCATAGGTGCGATGTCTTTTATAAACAAAGATATTCCAGATAATTGCACTTGTTATACAAAAAAAGAAAACATACTAATTATCAATAACGCATAACTTATTATAAGAAAGATGATACTCCATAAAAAAGCATCATCTTTCTAAATTAAATAAATTTGGTTTTAATTAAATCAAATATAGTTTCTTAATCGTCATTGTGGTTGCAACAATATATATTCTTGTTCCATTCTTTGTTGTTTTCATTCTAGTCCATTTATCACCATTATTTATAGTGACAAGAAGATTATCCGCAGGTATACGGATCTCTGTTAATCCAATTTCATTCCTATCCGATAACATATATAAAGAACGGCCTCGAATATCATAATTGACCTTAACTGAATTTCCGTCATTCAAAGTACCATTATAAATCTCACCAACCCAATTTTTAGGTATATATCGATATCACTCTCAGCTTTTTTGTAACGATAATTTGAAGTCGGTTCTATTCCGGATAATAGAACCATAAAAAAATGGGTAGAAACTGGCTTATTAAAAGGCAAAATCGTTGATTGTTCTGTTTGGGTATATTCATCAGAACGTTAGGGTATCGAGTCCGTTATTTCTTCATGTGTCAATGAGTTAATAAGGGCTTCGTGATATGCCCAGTAGACCTAGAAGAAAGGAGTTTAGGCATTTACCTGACTTCCTTTATTTTGATAAATCAGTCAAACAATATCGCCTTACATTAACTAATGGTTTAAGAATATGCATTGGTGCTGATAAAGCAAAAGCTATCGCAATAGCCAGAGAATACAACAATATTATGCGACCAGAAAAATGTGTTTCTGTTAACTCATTAATTATTGACTCGGGAGGACAATATGGGGAGGCTCTCCCTCTCTCAGAACATTTAAATAAGTTATTTTTGCGGATCACGAATGATGAGAAACCATCAGACAGTACACTTAGTAACTGGGTTAATGACTTAGAAAGAATTAAGATCTTTTTTAAAGATATCCCCACAAATGAAATCTCACTGGAACATGTAAATGGCTATATTAATGAATATCATGCCGATGCTTCTGCTAATGTACAAAATCGTAAGGTAAGCTTTCTAAAGAAAATTTTTAGTTATGCAATGGGTGAATCTCTTATGTTCGATAACCCAGCTGAACGTAAGAAAATGAAAAGAGTCGATGGGAAAAAACGTAGAAGATTATCTTATGATGATTTTCCTAAAATTAGGGCGTCCGCGGAACCTTGGTTAAGAACAGCAATGGATCTGGCATTGCAGACGACACAAGCAAGGCTTGAAGTATCACGCATAAAATATAATATCAAAGCCCCAAAAGAAGGCATATGTGGGTGTTTATGGTATGAAGAACCTTTAAATGGAATATACGGGATGATTTATATTCACAGGCAAAAAGTGCAACATAAAGAGGCATCTCATATTGCGATCCCCATAGGCAAAGCACTTAAGGAAATCATCGATAATAGCCGTGACAATGTGGCAAGCCCTTATATTGTGCATAGACTACCTACTCGTATTCCAAATAAGGTGAGTAAAGAAGTTAATCATCGAACACAAGTTGCACCTGATTACCTTAGCCGTGCATTTTCAGCGTTACGTGGTCAAGTGGGTGTTCCCAGTCATTTACCTTTAGATGAAAGACCAACCTTTCATGAAATAAGAGCATTAGCAACCTTTATGTTTAAACAACGAGGCTTTGATCCACGAGCTCGAATGGCTCACAGCTATTTTAATTAGATGGAAGTTCTTATGAGTGTACCACAAACAAAAGTTGAACTACTTTTAGCTATTGATAAAAATTTCAATAAATTAATTAGTTATCTTGATGTAATCCCGATAGAAACTACTTCGGAACGCTCAATGGATGGGCACGCCAAAGGAACCAAAATGAGTGTTCGTGATCTTGTTTCGTATTTGCTCGGATGGAATTCTCTTGTTGTAAAATGGATCACATCTGATGCCAAAGGTTTACCTATCGATTTTCCAGACACTAGTTATAAATGGAACCAACTTGGTCTTCTTGCTCAAAAATTTTACTCAGATTACAGTGAGTTAAATTATGACTCGTTAATAGCTGAACTTCGGGCTGTAAAAAATGAAATTGTGGCGCTTATTGATGAGCGAACTGATGATGTTTTGTATGGTAAACCATGGTACAAAAAATGGACGATGGGTCGAATGATCTCATTTAACACATCTTCACCTTATGCCAACGCTAATGGGAGATTAAAAAAGTGGGCAAGAAATAATAATATCAATTTAAAGTAAGTATTAGCGTCAAAATTACACGCAGTATTTAAAAACAGATTGCCCTTATAACTATAAGGAAGGTTTTTCTAATTATGATCAAGCACTAATACTCAACATTCACGCTCATGATCTTATCTATTGTTTCATTTTACACTTGCTCCTAAAATGGCTATATAATAAATTACATATCGATAACAAAATAAAAAGTTGGAAAAGCAATGAAGTTATTTATGTTCTACATTGGTGGTAATGCCGGTAAGTCAAATATTGAAGTTCACGATATCCAATTTGTTGTGGCAGAAAAACCTACAGATGCTTGGGCTGCGTTAAGAGAAGCATGGTTTGGAGATAAAGACAAAGTACATATTGATGGTTATGCAGAAATCACTTGGGTTGATGGATTTAATATCACTCTTAGTGATAAACCTAGCGATAGTAACGATAATTTATATTTTGTTAATGTGGGAGGCTATCATCCATCAAATCTCGCTGAATTGCATGAATTTGATTTATTTGTTGCTAAATCAGCGAATGAAGCTAAAGAGAAGGCCATTGCGACCCTTTTAGTAAATAGTCTGCAACAACATAAAGACAATTTAAAAGATGTTGATGATTGCATTTTATTAAGCAAAATCGGTAATTTTTACATTCATTTAATACCAAATAATTCGGGTGAACATTTCAAACCTTTATGGCAAGGTTATCAACCTATTGGTATTGAAAAGACTCAATAATAATTTTTACTGCGCTGTTATTTTTCAGCGTAGTAAATTTCATAAGTTACGCAATCATCAACTTGTTTTTAAATATGTATCAATTTAAAAAATATTGATATCTACATTTAAAATGATCCCATATTACTTGCTTAGTATTGCTATTATTTAAAATTCATTAATTTCTTAAAATAAAAACCTTTTTTAGTTTTTGGGAATTTATTTCCATAATATATTTTTCGCTCATAATCTCGGCCAGCATAGTGATTATCACCATAAAATTGACCATATAATGCAGTTTTAGGGCACACTTCGTCAGAAAAAAATCTATGATTATTATCCACTTCAATTTTCCTTCTTTAAATTAAATTTAAGACCTCTTGAAATTAATTATAAATATTTATCATTTATAATTTTTAGTAGTTATTTAATACCTACCATACTACTTTTATAAAATAGATCCAGTTTCTAATAAAGTTATTATTTAAATTAAAGGAAAAACATAATTAGACAAAATAAAAATTGAGTGTATGCTATATATCAGACACTCAATAATTAAATACTTATTATTTATTATCTATTTTTCTATTTGCTATTCCAAAAGGAATATGGACAGAAGGTAATTCAGATGATGATTTTAAATGCAGCTTTTGATCATCAAAGAATATATGAGGTTTTAGAATTCTCAAAACATTGGCTTTCTCTACTCCCCCCATAAAAAAGGCTTCATTAACAGAAATTCCCCATGTTCTCATCGTATTAATAACACGTTTATGAGATGGTGCATTACGCGCAGTAACAATAGAGATCTTAAGCAATGGAATATATGTAGGATCTTGTTTTACTTTTTCTAATTCTAATTTTTGAATATCAGAAATACGCAGTAAAAATTTTTTTAATGGCCCAGTATTATGAGGAACATCAACCATTTTAGCTTCATGCATGTGAAATTGAGACAACTCCCCTGAAGTTTTATAAATAACTTCTGCTTCATCATCAGCGATCACACCATCAAAGTCGAACGCAATTCTTAATTCATCGGCATCATCATCATTAACATGGCCTTCTAATATCTGTCCTGCTGGATAATTTGCATTAATTGCTTGTAAAACATCGTCATGATCAGCAGATAAAAATAACTCAATATCAAATGCTGGAATATAAATATGAGGTGATTTTCCTTGAAGAAATACGGCTCGGGTGATCCCTAGCTTATAATGTTCAATAGAATTCATCACTCTTAATCCAGTATCGGGATCATTTCTAGATAACAAAATAACTTCAACGAGTGGATCGTCAGGTCTAATATTATTTAGCTTCAAAAGCCGACTAATAAAAGGAAATGCAACACCTCTATTTAGAGATACATCCTGCATTTTATGTTGATATTTTCGATAAGCTTCCTCTCCTTGTGTGCGAAAAATATTATCTGATTCTTTTAAATCAAATAATGCACTAGAGGAAAGCCCTATGACTAATCTCTTCGTTAAATCATATGCCATCGCCAAAATCCTCTATTAGTTCCTTTTATTATTCATAATATCACTCTTTTAAGAGAGCGAAGATAAGAAAACTTATGCAAAAAAGCAGATAAAATCGTAGTATTTACCTAAACATAAGCACTTTACCATCAAATCACACACTTTAAATAATATTGATTATCATTTGCATTTAAATAATATCCTTATTATTGTTATGACTACAATTCATAAGGAGAAAATTCATGGTTAAGAAAACGATACATTTACGCTCTCAGCATTTTAAAGATTTAGTCAATAAAATGAAAAAAATGAATGCTGTTAAGAATACGATAAACACTAAATCAGAAAGTAGTGATCTTGTTGTTATTAATAATAAAATTCCAACTTTAGTTTCTATAAAGTAAGATAATTTATTGACTTTTAGTGTGAATAAATAATAACCGCAACTTTCTTAGGGTTGACACATCAAATGATAATGATTATCTTTTATCTCGTGAATAGTTGAGTATTTTACTCAGTTTCTCACAACGACATTGCTCACATTGCTTCTAGTATTTATTGACCAACTCTCCTAGCGTTGGTCTTTTTTTTATCTGTATTATTCCATAACCCACTTAACCCTAAATGGAGGACATACTTTCCTTCAAAATACTATTATCTTGTTAAAGCTAAAATAGTTTATAGTGAATCTAACGTAAGATAGTAATATTGTATTTGGTTATCAATATATAAAAAGGATCATAAAATCAATACGTTATAATTAAACCATATCATCAATAGGGATTTTAAATCATGGGTTTTATTTCCACCATCATTGGAAAAAATAAAGAGCTAACACCAAAGCAGCAATGGGAACAACTTAATAAAAAATATGCAGATAATCCTATCGAGCGTATCCGTAAGAAATTAGTACTAGCAACTAGTATTGATCATGAATATAAGGAGTTTGGTGCTGACAATCATAAATATCAACTAAGCTCTCCACTCTCAATAGAGAAAGTTAACCAGCTACAAGCAAAGGCTGGATGTGAATTTCCCGAAGATTATATCGCCTTTGTAACTCAAATTGGCAATGGTGGTACAGGCTCTTATGGTGGTGCAGGCCCTTACTATGGCCTATATGCTTTTGATGACGCAATAGATAGAAATGGTGTACAAAATTGTGCATTACCCTGCTTACTTAAACCTAAAATGAATATTGATGAGTGGAAAGCACTTTGTCATGTCCCCGAAGACTGTAGTGATGAAGACTTTGATATTATTTGCGATAGAATTCATCAAGGTACGCTTTATTTAGGTACTTGTGGATGTGAATACGATCTTTTATTAGTGGTCAATGGTAAATATAAAGGTCATATTTTATATACATCTGATTGGGTTAATTCAGATACTCCTTACATATTTTCCTATGAAACTTCATTTACACAGTGGTACGAACGTTGGTTAGATGAAGTGATTTTAGGCTATGATACAAGCTGGTTTGGTCATCGAATGGGAGGTAATGAAGAAACGTTACTTCATTTTGCCAAAAATAATAAAGATATTACAAAAAAAATTAGTGCTATCAACTCATTAACTAAGTTACCTGAATTATCCAACAGCAGTTTATATTTTCTAGAACAACAACTGCAAACTGAAGATATTGAGTTATATAAAGTTTCGTTAAATGTTTTAGCCTCTTATTTTAAAGAACAAGCATTGCCTTATATTCAGCAAGCTTTAGTTGCTCCATTTGATGAAAAAACAGACATTGTTATTCCTATTATTTACTTTAAATATAGAGATCAATGTTCTCTTTTCAAAGATAACCTTTTCCCAATTCTTAAAGTAACGAATAGCGAAGATACATTGCGTTTTATCGGTTACTCTTTGGCCGAATTAAAAGCTGTTTTAGTTGAAGATTTCCAACCCTTCTTTATTCACTCAAACGTAGAAATAATAAGAAGTGCAATTTATGCAGCTTCTCATGATCTTAATTTAAAAGATAAAACATCAGCATTTTATGAACTCGCAATCTCCGAAAATGAAGAGATCTGCTTAGGTGCAATTCAGGCATTATCGAGCTCAAATTACATCGATAGTGAGTTGTTACCTTATTTACAACAAGCTTGGAAAATGTATCCCAAAGAAATAAATCCTTATATACGCAACAATATCTTTTCTTATATTGCGAAGGCATATCAGAACAATGAAATTGATGTAACAAAATGGTAACTAACAGATAAATATACATTTTTCTTTAATTTTTTTTAAATAGACAATAATAAGATCTTATTATTGTCTATTTTTAATTCCAATCTCATTATAAATAAGCATATTGTTATTCTAACCAACGAAGTAAATTATCAAAATTTTCAACTAAATGTATGCAAACTTTATAGTTAAACCAAGATGATTTCAGTTTATATCATTTAGCCTCACTGTTAAGTGAAAATTAAAATCAAATAAAATCAAATAATTAAATAGAAAAAATCAAACAAAATTTAATTTTTTCAGAAAATTATTCCAACTCTTCACTTTATTCTTATTATTTCTTTTTAAAGTTTGTTACAGATTGATATCTTTTTCCCTTACTATTGGTTTCAGTATTTCATCACTGATAGATATTTAATTTTTCCCCCGCCTCGTGCGGGGATATTTTTATCTCAATTATCCTCTTAAGATGCTCAATCGCTAAACTCTCACTATTTTCAAACTAAACGTGCTTTCCTGTTTTTTTCCATAGCACAAACATATTATGCTTGTTATATCTTTTGCAATGGACAATTACCTATAATTTACTTCCCTTCAATATCAAGTTCTATCTTATCTATTTAAAAGCCATCGAATAAAGATGGTTTTTTTATTCTTAATAACCATTTCTTTGTAATACTTTGACAAATTTTTTTGAACTCTGAAATTACTCATTTTATAAGTTTTCTATTTTAACGACAAAATGTATCACTAAAAAATTAAGTAACTTAACTAATATCAAAAAAAGTTAACTTATTAACAAAAATAATCAAAAATAAATTTAATACTTAAGTTTCAAGTAATTATATAAATAACAATCAATTTATATTAATAGTTGTGTACTGCAAAAATCATAAATTCATTCATAAATCTTTATCTATCTGTCATTAACTATCAAGATTTTTTACAGATTGATATATTTTTTTCCTCTAATATTTCTTCCATCAACTCGGTACGAAAAGATATTTATTCATCGTACACAGAAAAAAAATCAAGAAATTAACCAAAGAAAGAATATTTGAGAAATATAAAATGAAAAAGAATTTTATTATCGGAACTTGTTTAGCACTTTTATTATCAACTCCAACTATGGCAAATAATAATAAAGTAATCGGTTCAGGAACAATTACATTTACAGGTTCAATTGTAGAGGGGAATTGTATGACCGACTCAGTAGGAAATACTTTTAAAGCAAATTGTTGGAATGGAACTGAAATGGAAGAAACTTTACATAAAATCGAACCCAATAAAATGTTTAATGCTCAATTAGGTGAAAATAAAGGTTCAATGAGCATAAATTGGATCAAAGAAAATGTAGGAATAATGGATATTGTATACAATTAATATAGTAAGTTTAAAATCCTATATTTTTAATAAACATTAAATTCTATCAAATAGAAATAATATTTATTATTAAATAACGAGTATATATTTTCCAAGAGTTAGAATTCATTATTATATAAATGGTATTCTCTATTATGGTTATAATATATTAGGCAGATATAGTTTATTTCTATATCTGCTAACTCTGTTTTAACTTATTTATAAAATTTTTTATCTTCTTATCTTTGCTTTGTATCCCCTATCTTTATCTTCCAAATCCATACAAATATTAGGGTTGACAATTCAAATGATAATGATTATCTTTTACCTTGTGAATAGTTGAGTGTTTTACTTGGTTTTTCACAACGACATTGCTCACATTGCTTCCAGTATTTACTGTGACCAACACATCATGTGTTGGTCTTTTTTTATATAATATATTCATAATTAATTATAAAAACTGGCTTCACCTGCTGGTCGAGTTTTAAAACGGCGGTGAGCCCATAAATATTGATCTGGTGCTCGCATAATTTCGGTTTCAATCAACTTATTCATTCTATCTGTGTCATTTTGAATATCTTCAGAAGGATAATTAATCAATTCTTTACCAATGATTAAACTGTATTTTTTACCTTTCTGATTTTCATTTCTGACCAAAGTAACAGTTAAAGAAGGTGCCCCTGATAGTTTTGCTAATATAGCAACTCCTTTTGAAGTTGATGTTTTTTCAACAGAAAAGAATGGAGAAAATGTTGTACCTTTTAAACCAAAATCTTGGTCAGGAGCAAACCAAATTGCCTTCCCTTTTTTTAACTCCATAACCATAAACTTTAAGTTGCGTCTATCTATCATGCCCTTATCTGAACGGCATCTTGCTTTAGTTTGGATAAACTCCATCGCTTTATTATTATGTGGTCTATACATCGCATTCACAGGAAAACAGAGCCCCATAATGCGCCCACCCAGCTCTAGAGACATAGAGTGGATACCAATTAATAAAATTCCAGCTTTTTTATCATTTGCATCAGTAAAATTGGAGATCCCTTGTACTTCAAAGAGATTTTTTAATCGGCGGTCACTCCAAAACCACGCCATGCCCGTTTCAAATAATGCGACACCTAGTGACGATAAATTATCCATAACAAGCTTGTTAATTTCATTTTCATCTTTATTAGGGAAACATAATTCTAAATTTTTCTTTATGATCGAGACTCTTCTTTTGACAAAGAAACGAGATAACAACCCAAGATATTTACCTAAAAAAAGTAACCAAGCATAAGGAAGTTGTACTAATAAAAAAAGAATAAAGACACCAAACCAAGTTAAGATATATTTTGGATGTAATAGATGCAATGAGAAAACATTTTTAGCGTACACAAGTTTGTCCTTTAGGAACTAAAAAGCATTTAAGCCACATTAAATTAGACAGCAATTGTTTAAGATAAGTCACTAAATATTAATTTAATTTTTATCTTAAATTATTTTTATGATTTATCTGATATTTTTTATTCTAATAAAGTTTTTTTCTTTCTTTTGATTGAAAAGGCAATGTCTTAATGCCTTTATTTTGCCATTATAAGAATTAATTTATCCATTAATTTATTTATCTGTAAAAATTATTAGGCATTAAAGTAAATAACTTTATAGAATTTTAAATAATTTACATTAAATACTTACATAACTTTAATAAAACTATTTTTTATACGCTTTAATAAATATACTTCAAATTTAAATAATACTAGAAATTGATATAAAAAAACCCCACCGAAGTGAGGTTTTTTAGATCTTACTTGTATCCATATTGCATTAAGCAATATATACAGTAAATTACAGAGCGATTACGTTCGCTGCTGCTGGTCCTTTAGCGCCATTTTCGATAGAAAATGAAACTTCTTGGCCTTCTTTCAGAGATTTGAAGCTATCGCTTTGGATCGCTGAAAAGTGTACGAATACGTCTTTGCTACCGTCTTTAGGAGTGATAAAGCCAAAACCTTTATCATCGTTAAACCATTTTACTGTACCAGTCATTGTATTAGACATAAGATTTCCTTTAATTAATTATTTTGCCATAAGGCATTGTTTGCGGTTTGATTTCGGATTTTTACTTATGGTCACTATTTGAAGGAATTCGCAACGAAGAGGTATCATGGATAACGCTAAACGGTGAACTACTTAAAACTGCACTAACATAAATAGGTCTGTACTTCCAAACCAGTGGCGCTATTAAGTCATATAATTCATTTTATAGCAAATTATTTTCATCTTTATTTTAAAAAAACTTTTCACCCGTCAAATTAGAAAATAATTATAAGATAAAAATAATTATCTATTTTACCTATCTCATTATTTTAATTTAAGAACATGAATAAAAAAGTAGATACTGTTATTTTTTTAAGATAACCAGTATCTACTCTATCATTAATGTACTACATCACCTTAATCAGCTAGTTCTAATAAAATTTCTTCTGTTTTCGTCCATAGAAGTGAACCGCCTTCTTCAGGCCATAAATGCCGCTCAGCATTAGGAAAACGTTGAAATAATAAATCCCCAAAGTCTGGAGAATGAACTGTACTAGTATCTTTCATACCATACCATAAGGTTGTTGGTGTCTTTATTTCTTCAGGTGAAAATCCCCAAGGTTGCATAGTAATCAGCAAATCTTGAGTATATCCATCATTGCCTTGTTTAAAGGCTTTTACCATACATTCTTGATAAACTGGGAGAAAATCAATTGATTTATAAATAGCCAAATCAACATCGGCACTATAATTTAGAATAAAATCCATTAACCACTTGGCTGTTATATTTTGCTTAATCCAACTGGTTAACGAATCTGGTGATCCAACAGCTTGACGTTGCATATTAACAACATCATCTGTTAGCTTATTTTGTGTATCTGGATAGTCAAATTGATCTTGTCCTGCGACAATAAGTAATTTATCAACATGACAATAAACACAAAGAGCCATAGCAAAAACAGCACCTTGTGAAAACCCCATTACATTAATATTTTTAATACGAAGATGATCTAATAAAAATAAAATATCTTTAGAAAAAGATTTTAACGACTTTTGAGGATCAAAGGTGGAATCGCCTAATCCAGGGCGAGTGGGTGTAATCAACCGAATATTAAGCTTATTTAAAAGGTCAACTTCGACTCCTAATAAACCACTCATACCTGCACCAGTACAAAATAATACTGGCTTACCTTGCTCTGGACCTGATTCATACCACGTTAAAATTCTATTATCTGGTAATGATACATTATATTTTCTTGAGTTTTTAATTTTCATTAAATTTTGTCTTTTATTAATTTTTGATAACACATTACCTGCCAATTTGCACAGCAATGTCTATTTTTAAGTTTTGCTTTTAAAAATTAATGTTGAGACTAGCTAAGGGTAAGATTTCATATAAACTCGCAATAAATTTTGTTTCGTTGCAGATAAGTGGATAAACCTAAATTTATTTTTTGTTTTAAAAAAATAAAAATAAGTAGATTTCATACTAATCTCTATTAGTATAATCAAATTAGCCGTAATAGGTAAGAGTCCTACCATTGATCACCACAGTGAAAATCACAATAACACTGTCTTTATAAATGATTTATTTCCTATGCCCAATTTATTTGTGTGATAAAAAATGCGTTATTATTTTATCGATACTAATCGTTTTTATTTTCAATTTTTACTATATTTATTTAATTTTTTTATTTATGACTCACTTCTACGTTATTTTACTAATTTACAAGTACGTCCTTTATCTTCAGCAACACGTCCATTTACTGCATCATCTTCTGAAATCGTTGCTAAATTAAACTCACCTTTGCCTTTACCCCAAATTTGGAAATTCTCACCAACATAACGAGCACCACTAGCCGCAATAGCTTCTTTTAAAACAATAATTTCATCGCTGTAATACATAACAGCTAGCTGTTCAGTAGGGAAAGAAACCCTGATTTTTTGGCCTTCACAGTTATAAGTATCCGTTTTAGCTGCCAAAGCAGGAGCTGTTATTAATGAAGAAACTAATGCAATAGCAGAAATAGAAAAAAACTTATTCATTTACATCTCCTAAAATAACCAAGTAAGATTTTACTAATTAATTTAGGCTAGGCTTTATCTTTTAAATATAAAATAGGATATCTCCGCATTTTTTAAGACTAAAAATATATATGAATATTTTAATTTAAGATTAATTTTAATAAAAAGTCATCAATCATTGATGAGTGAGTTAAAATGCAACCTTTTAATTAAAATTAATTTAAATTAAAACAAATTACAATACATAACTTTACATTAATATCTGTCTATTTTACTTTATTCAGTGTAATTATCACTATACGATATGCTACTATCCTAGAACATATAAATTTATTGTAGTTCAATAAATTAAGTCGATCTTATTGAAAAATATCGATAGAGAAAAAGAATAGGAATATTCATGCTTCAAGAGAATGTTGTTAAAGATATTATTGTTTGGATTGAGCAAAATCTTGATTCAAGCTTATCACTGGATATTGTTGCTGAAAAATCAGGTTATACAAAATGGCATTTTCAGCGTTTATTTAAAGCATATACAGGAATATCTTTAGGAAAATACATACTCGCCCGCCGTTTATCTTGCGGTGCTTATGCTTTACGCATAACGCGTTGTAGCCTGCTTGATATTTCATTGAAATATCGGTTTGACTCTCAACAAACATTTTGTCGCGCATTTAAAAAACAGTTTAATATTACGCCTTCCGAATACAGAAAAAAGCCGGGTTGGGATATTAGTGAGCTGATTTTCCCTGCACTAGAAACTGTTGAACTTAGTGCTAAATATGAAGTCGTTACCTTTCCTTCCTTAAAATTAGCGGGTATGTCTCACCAATACAACAAACCTGTTTCAACGTGGAATTCAGACAAGAAAAAATTTAGAAAGGAATTTTGGCGTAAATTTTTAAAGGACCTACATACAATACCCACAGAGCTATATGCAATGCATCGAGCATCTGCGAGTACATTAGAAGATACGATGTACATTTATAGTACCGCCGTTGATAAAGAAAAATTATCAACAACATCTAATCTATCGTCAATGTCACAATTAGAATTACCTAGTGGTAATTACTTAGCAATTACTTTTGATATGGATGAAATTTTAGACTCATTAACAGGTTACGATGATATTATTTACACGGTATATACTAAAGTATTACCAAAAATGAATTTATTACGTAGGCCTGGCCCTGATATTGAACAATATACGCTGAAAAAATCTATGAGTTACGATAAATTACTTGAACAAAGTGAACAATACTTACAAAAAATTAGCTACTATATTCCTGTTCTTTAATAAGTTTTATCTACAAAAAAGATCCCAATAGAATTGGGATCTTTCTATTAAAATAGATATCTAAAATACTTCTCTTCTATCAATCTTTCTTAGACTTATTAGCAAAGAAAATATCGTCTTGAATATCTTTTGTTCTTACTGTAAACAATTCATTCATTAAGTTTTCAGTTAATTTTTCAGCATCTGTCATGACTCGTAGATTAAATTCATTAAGCATTTTATCTGCACCAGTTTTATCTGTTTTCACCATAGTGAGATATTTAGCTTCCATTTCTTTTTGCTCTAATGCAGTTTTTGCTTCCCACTCTTGATAAGCTTTTTTCACTATTGGTGCGAGTTTTGGATAATCTGTCATTACTAATGTTTGTAACTTACGATATTTCCAGTAAATAGAATCATTATCTGCTTGATTGCTTCCTATTCCATAATGTTGCGGATAAGCTTTTAATCCACTGTAATACGGAACAAATGCAGTTAAATCCGCCATACCTAATCCTACATAAGTGACTTCTCCTATTTCTTGAGGAAGTTCTGGACGGACTTGCATGACATGCGCTTCATAAGTTCTAAATACACTAATTGGGCGCCATGGCTCTTTACCATTTAATCCATTGGTATATGGGTCGTGCTCTGTTCCTTCAAAGTGATTACGTAACATCGCTTTAGCTTCTTCAACAGATACTTTTTTCTCTGGCGTTAATAAAGGTGCGAAATTACGACCATCATCCACAGCTTGTTTTAATGATGGATTAAATTGTTGCTGGATAATCCATACTCGCGGATCATTATAAGTACGATCTCGTTCGTCATCTCGTGTATAAACCTTTGAAAAATTAAATGCCCCTTCTTTTTCAGGATTATAAAGCCCTTTTTCAACAGCAAATTCCACGAGATTTTTAGAGCCTAAAACATCATTACTATTAATATCATAGTGTTGTAATCGACCTTGGTTTCCTGTTGCAAAGTATTTATCTTTAGGTAATTTTTGTGCGATCCAATGATGTCCAGTTCCAGTTTCTAAATACCAAAGCTCATTTTTATCAACAACAGCAACACCAAATCCTTCACCAGCACCTTGCTTTTCAATAATACTACCTAATAATTCCACGGCTTCACGAGCTGTTTTTGCTCTTGAAAGCAGGACATCTGGAATATCATCTTCAGTTATCCCAGTTTCTTCAACATAGGGATCAAAAGAGAGTGCTTTAGGTGAAGAAAAAATAGATTCAGTACCACTGACACCCACACCCAGTTCATTAAATCCCGTTGCACCGTGAAGTTGTGTTTTCCAATTCGGTACAGTGGTATAGCGTAATGAATTCTTAGGTAATGGATATGTAAAATTATTAGCACCGTTATGTTCTTTGGTACTGTAAATACCCGTTTGATTCGATTTAGCAGGATGAATAACAAAATGTTGTGCTTTTAATGCATCACTATCTGCGCTACGAGCAATAATCAACGAACCATCATTTGTTGCTTCACTTCCTGCTAACAACGTTGTACAGGCTAAAGCTGAAGAAACTAATGCAATATTAACGGATAAGGCAATAATACCCTTTTTGAATAAAGACATAAAACTCCCCATTTGCTTGTTATTTATAATTTGTAGATCAATTAAGTATCTTTTTAGAGTCAAAATAAAAAACCAGATAGATAATTTGATGCAAAATATTAACAATGAAAAAGCGTGGGTTTCCGTGATTTATATCTCAATGACCATTATATTTTAAAATAAAAACATTAATTATATGCATCATATTAATATTAATAAGATTTATTAAAAGATTCATTTAAAATACAAATAAAAGGAAAAATAATTTGTTATTAACAACCTTTTATTATGTGATTAAAAATTACGTTATTTATAAAAACAGTTTTTGATATTAAAGATAATAACGATATATTACATACCATAACAACCTTTGTTAATTGTTTTATATTGCGATAAATAAAAGCATCTGTAATACCCTAACAAGAGGTTTTATATGAGTTATCCTTATCTTTTTGCTCTATAAATTTTCTATCATCGCTATTATTTAATAATCAACTTATTAACTGTATAATCTAACACAAGATAAACTGACTAAAACAAAAAACACAATGGCAATTAATATAAAAAGAACTTCTTGGTCAGTAGGATGGGCAACTTTACGTGACCTTGAAATTATACAAACCGTGATTGATCAGGGAAGTGTCACTAATGCAGCTGAGCAGCTAGGTATTTCTCAACCAGCGGTAAGCCAGACATTAAATCAGATCGAGAAACGTTGTGGTAAAAAGTTATTCACTCGTGAAAATAATAAATTAATACCAAACTCTGATGCCTTATTGCTTTATGAAGAAATCGCCAATATCGCTGAATCTTTCAGCCGATTAAGCCATTTTCATCATCAAGAAAAAAAACGGAGTCTAAGAATTCTAGTTCCACCAACATTAGCCTATGGTTTTATCAATCAGGTCACTGCTCTGTTTATCAAAACATATCAAATTAATGTCCACTTAGAAATATCTAGAAGTGAGCAACTACTTTCTTTAATTGCAAAAGAACAAGCTGATATTGTTATTACTGATAATATGACCATTAATAGCAATTATAATTTGACTCAAATTCCGATGAGAGAAACTCAAATTATTTGTGCAATCCCTAAAACACATGAGCTATGTACAAAAAATATCATTACACCTGATGATTTACATGAACAATCTTTTATTGCTTTAGTTAAAAATAATATTGGTCGTACAGTTATTGATCGAGCACTCAATAAATCAAAATCTAAGCCCAATATTATTGCTGAAGTTTCTGATCAAAACACAGCAATGACATTTGTAAAAAATGGGTTAGGAGTGAGTTTAATTAATTCATTTCCTATTATTGAAACAGAAGATATTGTTTATCGAGAATTCACACCCACTATTACGAGTAATATCTTTTTTTTCACCTCGAAAAAGACCGAGCATGAGACACAGCTCTATATTGAGTTTATTAAAGAGCATCAACCAGAAGCCTCTTTATTTTCAATTCCAATTAAATAAACACTAAGGTCTTATTCTATGTAATATAGATAAATAGAATAGACCTTCTTATTATTTTTACATATTAAGGATAGAGAGGATACCTTCAGTAAAAAGTGTTAAGCCGATGGAAAGTGCTTCTTCATCGATATCAAATTTTTCTTTATGATGCCCATCACTTTGGTCGGCACCCACCAAAAAGAATATCGCTTTTCCCCCTTTCTCTTGTACTCTTCTTACCATTAATGAAACATCCTCACTTCCCCCTAAAGGTAATGTGATATTGACTAATTCTGGGTGTGAATTAATAGCACCTTGCATGATGTTTATCATTTCAGGATCATTTCTGAAGTTTGTTGCTTCACCAGTAATTTCTATTTTTGTGTCTAATTGATAAGCAACTGCGGCAGCATCGACATATCTTTTTATATTATCAAACAAATATTGCGTTATTTCGGCATCTTGTCCTCGAACTTCTAATTGCATTTTCGCGGAACTAGGAATAAGGCTACGATTTTCACCCGCAATTAAAGTGCCAACATTCACTCTTGTCATACCTTTACCATGTCTTGGTATGGCTAATATTTCATTAACTAAAAAACATGCCCCAGCTAAAGCATTATTTCCTTTTTCAGGCTCATCCGTGGCATCAGAGACTTTACCTTTTAAAGAAATATCTAATTTAGTAGTACAAAGGAAATCAAAAGGATCGAGTGCTATTTCACCTTTTTTCAAATTACATCCAATATGCATACCCATAAAATAATCGGTATCATCTAATATTCCACTATCACTGATTGCTCTTGCACCTCTCACTCCTTCTTCTGCGGGTTGGAATATTAATTTATATTTCCCACGTAAAGCGTGAATATTCTGTTTTAACCAATGTGCTAAGCCAAGTCCTACTGCAGTGTGCCCATCATGACCACATGCATGCATTAATCCAGAACGACATGAAGCAAATCCCTGCTTATTAGGTAGATGTGTATCATCATTTGACTCTTGGACATAAACACAATCAATATCGAAACGAAAAGTAAATGTAGGCCCCGGAATTTCTGTATCAATAATTGCCATACACCCTGTTAAACCATCCATTTCAACTAATAACTCGGTGCTGATCCCTTCTTCTTCAGCTATTTTGATAGCTTCATTAACTAATTTTTCATCTCTACCTAAAATGCTTTCTCGACAAATAATATGAGGCCCCGCTTTTACCTCAATATTCATCTCTCTCAATATGCTGATGATCGTGCCTGTCGTTACAAATTCAGTCCAGCCAATTTCTGGAAACTGGTGAAACGTTCTACGCCATTCTATTAATTTATTGGTTTGGATCGACTTCATTATTTTTCCCTTACGAAAGATAAATATCTTATGAAAAAAGCAGCATTAAATAATTTTTTTATTATGAGAATAATAACCCAATGGTTATGGGTATATATGTGATCACATCGCTATTTTGTTCATTTATATAGCATGGTAGTTTTAGAAATTAGAGAAGGCTACGGAGGGAAATAATTATTAAAATCAATAAATAAAGTGTTTTAAAGTAGTGAGTTAACAATAAAACTGTGGCATAAAAATAGCCACTAAAAATCTTTAACTCATTTAGTGGCTATTTTATTGATCTTTATTCATTTATAAAACGCATTAACTGCTGACGTAATTGCTTATTTTCTTGTTTTAACTGTTCATTTTCATCTAATAAAGTCAGTGCTATGGCGATACCATGCCAATCTAATGCGAGTTCTTTATGAAGTTTTAATGCACGATGTGTCACCACAATAGCATTATCATCGAAAAACCACTCCTCAGTTTCAATTTCTAGCGGTTCGATCACCCCAAGAGCTACAAACTCTTTGAGCTCATCATTTGATATTCCCGTATGATGACAAAACTCAGTGACAGTAAATACTGTTGTTGTTAATTGACCCATTATTTATTCTCCCAGTCTTTACGTGGATTATAATCGGTCTGACTATCTGCAATTTGTTGCCATAATTCGCGTATCTTTTCATCGGGTTTAGGTGGCATCACAATTTTTAAAATTGCATATAAATCACCGCTGACCTTTTTGCTAACTAACCCTTTTCCCTTAATACGTAGCTTTTGTCCTGCCTGACTTCCCGCCGGAATAGTTAACAAGATTTTTTCTTTTATTGTAGGTATAGGAATTTTTGCACCTAATGCAGCTTCCCAAGGAGCTACAGGAACAACTATTTCTAAATCATGGCCTTTAATATCAAATAGAGGATGAGGTGCAATACGAATAGTTAACCATAAATCACCATTTTCGCCTCCATTTTCACCCGAAGTACCTTGCCCTTTTAAGCGTATACGTTGCCCATCAATAACACCTGCGGGAATTTTAACATTCAGTGTTTTAGGAATTTCTTTTTCCAAAATACCGAAGACATTATAAACAGGTAAGTGGTAACTTATTGTGCGTTTATGCTCTTCCTGTGATTCTTCCAGAAAAACAGCTAATTCTATTTCTAAATCATGCCCACGCTGTTTAGGCGCCTGTTGAGCTCGACGCCCTTCAAAGGGAGAATGTTGACCAAAAAATGAAGCATAAAAATCGTCAAAATCTTCTTGGTTAAAACGTTCTTGATTTGTATTTGATTGCTGTTGCGTAAATTGTCTAAATTTAGGATCGTTGCGATGTGCCCAAAGTTCATCGTATTCAGCTCTACGTTGCTCATCACCTAATATTTCCCATGCTTGAGCAATTTCTTTAAAACGCTCTTCTGCATCAGGCTCTTTACTCACGTCAGGATGATATTTTTTTGCTAAACGACGATAAGCTGTCTTAATCGTTTTAATATCATCCGTAGATTTAACACCCATAATGGCGTAATAATCCTTTAATTCCATAGTGATATCTCAATTATGTTAAATAATGAATTAAATATTAATGCCCAATACTTGATCAATTATAGAACAAAGAAACTATGTTGATGAGTAAATTCCCACGAAAAGCGTGCTTGCAGCCTAAAAAAACAGTCTTTAACTAAAAAATATTTTAAATATTAAAAATTAATTCAAAATAATAAAGTGATATAAAACAATATATTAGACAAAAAATGAATAATATCGTTGTATATTTTTATTAAATTGCATTTGAAATGCTTCATTATAAGAGGTAGATTTTATTTAGCGCATAATAATTTACTACGTTATCAACTACGATTTTTCTTTTTAATCAAGATAAAAAGTATAAAAATCAATCTATTCACGTTTTCTAGGGCGGTAAAATGGAAAGAATTATTATCCCTACTCACTATATTCATGTACGTGCTACGCCACTTTGGACGAAAGACACTGCCCCTAAATCAATTTGGGAAAGACATTTAGATAAAGGAACTCGCCAAGGGGTTTATCCTAAATTATCGGTCATGCAAGGTACGATTATTTATTATGCCTATGCAGATGAATTCAGCCCTGAGCCAACCGAAACTCTAGTGATTAATGCAGGTGAATTTGGTGTATTTCCACCAAAGACGTGGCACAAAATAGAAGCGAAAACTCAAGATACTATTTTTAACGTCGATTTTTATGTCGATCCTAAAATACTTGCTGAAGGTTAAAGGTTGATTATGGAAAATGAAAATAAAGGCTATTTATTAGAATTGATTAGCGCTGATGGCCGAAATAAATCCCAAAAAATCTTTCTTAATCCTAAAATTCTGTATATCCCAGACGTTGCAACTCAAGAAATTTTACTCTTAGTTGATGAGCTAAAAAGCAAAGTAAATATTGATTCGCAAGAACTTACCTTAGCATTAACAAATAAAAATAATGGTGTTTCTGTCAATAAAGAGAGCTTTTTGACTAATTTATTAGATGCAGAGATGTCGAGCCTAATGGTAAAAGATCTTATCAATATTGTACGTGGCTATGATATGGATGAAGAAACAAATGTCTGTGGTTGGTGAGTTAATATTATTAAGATAATAATGGACTAATATCACCTTCACTATTGCTAATGAAGGTGATTGCTTCCCTCATTTTTATCGAGAAGATTGAATATTATTTTTCAATAGTTTATCAATCATCCAATATCCTGCTTTTCCTGGTGGATTATTTCTCGACCAAACTAAATCGATATCTATTTTTTTCGGAAACTGGTCATAATTCAGACTGACGAGTAAGTCATGTCCAAATTGCTCAACTAACCAAGTGGGTAATATTGCCCATCCCATTTCTTGCTCTGCCATTTCAAGTATCAATAAATAGTTAGGTGCCAGCCAATTTTTTTCACTATTGATGACAAATTGAGCACGACTACTTAGCCGTAATTGACGATGCATGGTTAAATGTTGATAGCTAATTTGCTTTTCTTTCGCAAGTGGGTGAGTTTTATGTGCATATAATCCTAACTCACCACTTACGGGTAAACGGGCAAAAGCAATATCGGCTGGATATTCTATTCGTGATTCCATCATACCGATATGTGCCTGATTATTTTGTAGCATATTAATGACATCATCATTTTCAGCGACAAGAAACTCAAACTCAATATGAGGAAATTCTTTATCTAGCATTTTTAAGAGTTGCTCAGAATAAGGGGGTTGATACATATCAGAAAAAACGCAACTTAAACGAGGCTCCATTTCTGGTGATAGCTCTATTCTTAATGCCTGTAATCGTTCATCTGCCGCTAATATATCTTCAACTAAGCTTAGTACCTTTTGCCCTGCAAAGGTTAGCGTTGATTCTCTCCCCTTTCGTTCAAATAATTCAAAGCCCATATCATCTTCAAATCCTGTAATTGTGCTACTCACTGTAGACTGACTTTTATTTAATTTTCGAGCAGCGGCAGAAAATGATTTTAGTGAGGCGGCTTCAACAAATGTACGCAGAGTTTCTATGGAATAGTTCATTATGGTATCGTTTTTTTCGATGGCTCCTATTTTGTATATATACAAAATATCACCAATAATTGCATCTGTTTTTTGCTAAATAATTAATTTGAGGTGGGATATGAGCCAATATCAAAAAACATTTACTGAGCGCGTTTTTCACGCTGTTTCATTTGAAGTGATAGCTATCGCAATAACAGCGCCACTTAGTGCATGGATTTTGGGTCGCTCAATTTTTCAAATGGGAACCGTTGCTATTATTTTATCAACATTAGCTATGTTATTAAATTTATTTTATAACATGATTTTTGACCGCTATTGGCCTTTAATCAAAGGTCCAAGACCAACAAAAATACGAGTCATGCATGCCATTGGATTTGAATTAAGCTTTGTGATCATTGGTTTACCAATATTAGCATTTTTATTAAATATGTCACTGTGGAATGCATTCTTATTGGAAGTCGGCTTCTTTGCCTTTTTCCTTTTCTATACATATGCATTTAATCTTAGTTACGATAAATTGCGTGAAAATTGGTTTAATCGTAAAGAGAAACGCATTACTGCACGTCAATAATTACTCGAAAACACCTTTTGAACTATCATTAGGTGTTTTTTATCACGAATCAAAAGTAGAAACTGAATATTTTATATCATTAAATCATAATATTAATATACTATTCTAATTATCGTCATATAGAGCAATTTTTATGACCGATATTCTGAATACTCCTGTATTAATTAAAGAGTATTGTGACTGTATTTAACTGGATTATGATTTAACTATGATATTAAATGATGAAGTAGTTAAAAATATAAAAAATGATATTATTTCTTTTGCGATAACAGAAACAGAGAAATTTTTAACGGAAAAAAGTGGCGAAATCTTTTACGCCTTTGCGTTCGATTTAAATGCCGCGTATGGAGAAATAAATCTTTGCTTTAACACTGAAGAACATTTTCAAAAAACATTAAAATACTATCAAGATCAATCTAATAGCTACAATTACCATTCAAATAACGAGATAAAAAGCTTAAAGTACAATACAGGTGATTGGGAATACCAATGCTTTAGTACTATTTACCCTATTGATGAAAGAACCTTAGAACAACTTTATCAAACGCCTTATGAAGACGATTCTTACTCTCACATTTTAACAAAAATTATTCAAATATTTTCAGAATCTCTAACGCTGTTTAAGCAAACAGAGACTTACAAAAAAATTCCAAAAAATGAGGATTTTATTGCTTTTACAATTGATCATGATGAAGATGTTGAAGATGCTTTAATGCGTATTGGAAAATATTAATAAAGCGGTATAGAACGATAAATACTGTAGATGTTCAAAAATGAAGTGATAACTGAACTGTTATTTATTATTAACACCAAAAGAGTATCAATAAATGATCTTTTTTATTAGTTATATACTTTTTTCTATTTTTTTAACCACTATATTAGCCTATTGGTGTTTATCTGCACTTTTTCCTAAAGCACCTCCTACAACACTCTCTTGCCTTTTAGCAAGAACGTTTCTAGGTGTATTGCTCATTATTATAGTTATTAGCCTTATTTTAACTTTATTAAGCCAGATACTCTGATTGTTCGAAATGTAAATGAAGATAGAAAGCCCTTAAAAAAGGGCTATAACTTGAATTTTTATTTATCTGCTTTTGCTGCCCAAAGAAATTCAGCGTTGGGTAATGTGGTATATTTTTCTATTATCTCTTTATAGGTATTTTCTGGCTTTAATTCAGCAAATTGTTCAGGATAAATAAAGGTTGCTAAATACTCTAAGCCAACGATGTTATATGGATGATTATAGAAATTATGATATATACCATATAATCGTTCATTTTTAACCGCAGTGATTTGATTAAATCCAATTCGACTCTTCAATCGTTTGAAACCTTCTTGAGCCTCTTTGTTAGATACCCCATAACCAAATGGTGCAGAAATATTATTTTTATTAATCCAGCGAGATCCCGTTACAATATAAACATCAGGTTTAGTACTAATAACTTGTTCTAAAGAAATAACACCCGAGGCTCCTGGTAAGAAATGACTACCAATATTGTCACCACCAATAGCTTGAATCAAACCACCCCACCCCGCATTATTATGTGTAAAGCAGCACCCATCACCATTAGCTCCAGCCTTTGCTTCTACAAATACACTTGGTTTATTTTTAATTTCTTGAGTTTTATTTTTAATATTATCTAGGTGTTGTTGATAAAAATCTGTATATTCTTTAGCTTCATTCTCTTTATTTAAAATGATACCAAGAAGTTCAACACTTTCTTTCGTATTTTTGACTGGCTCTAAGAAAGTATCAACATAAATAATAGGAATATTGGCCTCTTTTAAAATACTGACAACACCTGATCCTTCTAATGCGGGTTTTGCTCTTAGTTGAGCAATCAGAACATCAGGCTGTTGCGCAATAACTTGCTCGGCATTAACCTCACCTTTGTCATTAAATCCCATATCAGGGATTGCATTTATATTAGATTTCCATTTCTGTTCTAATAAAGAAACTGTCTGTGGATCCGATTTTTTTAGATTATTATTCCATGCTACAACCCTTTCAAACGGATTATTTCTATCAAGCAAAGCCAGCGTTAAAATATCTCTACCATCTTGTAATATAATGCGTTTTGGTTCATGTTTTAACGTTATTTTTTGCCCATCTGTATCAGTAATAGTAACTGGATATGTTGTAGCTGATGCGGTAAAAGGAAGTAATGCTGAAAGAGATATTGCTAGCAGGTGATATTTATTTTTCATAGTATACTCTCCATAATAGAGAGTTAATGCTAACAATTATCATTAACATCATCAACAAGAAATCATCTTTATCTGACTATTAAATAAATTAGCCTTAATAGAGCGGCATCTAAGTTTGTTATAAAACAAAGGTCACGGAACATTATAATAAGGGTAGCAAGTGATGAATGATATATCATACACACAGAAATTTAACTGACTATTTCAGTTAGATCTTCTAAAGCTTTTAGCATCTTATTACCCATTTTGGTTTTACCAACGATGGTGGTTCTTTCAAGAGATTTCAGGAGATAATGATTTAGTATGAAGGTTTGATTTTACTGGGTTTGGGAGACTTCAGGAGACGCTAGGAGATGTTGATATGGCGGAGGAGGAGAGAACAAAATAAATAGGTTAACACACTGATTTATATAAAAATAAACATACAAATGAATTTTCATACCCCCATAAATACCCCTTTTGGATTTTTAGAGGTTATTTTTAGATAAGACATGAATGCAAAAAAAAGAAAGGTGATACTTTTATACCACCTCCTCATTTTTAATTCCACCTATCCAAAAACTAACTGGAGCTGTTATGAACCTCATGAAGCTAATCCAGAAAGAAAAAAAGATAATGGAATTATTTAAGCCTGATAATTTTGCATGAGTAGCTGGCGAAATAGGCGCCCCTCCTTTTGAGGTTTCTGGTGTAGCTTAATGCTTAAAGGATAGGATTCTTTTAACAAGAAAAGTATTCTCGAATCTACTCGCAGAACATTAGATAGCATGGTTAAAGATGGCTTGTTAGAAAAAATATCCAGCTATGAGAGACGACAAAACAAACACCAAGGCTCAAGTAGCTCTCCTGGTGTTCGTTGTGTCGTTAGTCGATATGGCTTATGTGGAAAGTGTCGTCTTGTGAAATGCGAAGATGACGGAGAGGATTTTATTGAAGGTGAGTGTGTGGTAGTTGGCTAACCAACAGGCAGTTTCTGGCACCTTAAATACTCAAACGTACTTGCTGTGCTTTATCATGTGGTGTAATAAAAATTGTCACCACAAATAAAAGAACAAAAATTGAGCAATTAAATACAAAGTAGCGTACACTGAATCACGATATCCCTATAATGGGTGAAAGATATGAAAGCTTTTAATGTGATAAGAATGTTTCAAGACGCACTAGTAGAAGTTACCTGCCCAAGCTGTTCTTACGTAGCTAAACAAAACAAACACAAACTTAAGAAAAACCTAATCTTATTATGCCCTAATTGTGGCTACATGTTTTATTTCAATAAAATATAAACACCACGCAATATGCCCGTTGTTGCCGTGGAAGTTGAACGACAACAACCAGCACATCTGCGCGAGTATTTTAACGAACGATTGGCATTTTATCGTGAGAGAGGCAAGTAGTTGCCTGATGGGAGTTCGGTGCAGTATTTGAAAACAGAGTAGAGCCGATGCTCTATGGAACCGACTGATTTATATAATCAATCAGTTATAAATTTTTGGAGTCTTATTTGTGTCCTGATTTTCTTCTTCCTCTTTCTGCACTTCTACCATCTCACTTACAATAAGTAGCACTAAAATTAAAATCGCTCAGTATAACAAGCGAAATTGACTAAAATAAAAACAACCCAATTATTGAAAATAAGAAGCATTACCATTAAAATAACATAGAGCTAATTATTCATTAGGAGCTAGATATGACTAAAAAATATTATATTAATAATATGTTCTGGGGATGGATTTATGGAGCTTTGTGTATTTACTTCATTTTTGATTACGATATAAAAGAATATAAATGGTTATTATTATTTATTATCAGTCTTATAGGAATTATACTTTACCCAGTAGCTAAATTTGCTGTTGAAACGTTCTTTTTAAAATTCACCACAAAAGAATTTTGGAATAAAGGGTTATTTATGAATACAGCGGGTAAATCAGGTTTATTAGCAATATATGGTGGCGCTGTTTTTTTAATGGCTATACCTATTACACTTGTTTTTATATTAGGAGTTTTAATAAGAAGGCTGTTAATTAAATAGCAACCTTCTTATTATATATTAAATCCCAATTAATTTATTTGCGTCTTCAACTAAATTATCATCAATTAAAGCACCTACGCCTGCAATAATAAGACCATAACCTAATATGCCAATAGGCCCGCCAAATAGTACACTAAATGTAAATCCAACAATTGCTGTAGCTCCTGCTCCAGCAACTAGCGTTTCAACTTTAACAAAAAATGGACGCCAATTATCAGTTTTTACAGCTTTTAATAACTCGTTAAATAAATCTGCCGCATCAATAAATCTACTTACATACAACATACTATTACTGAATTTTTTTAAGTTGCTAGCAATCTCACTCACTTTAATTGATTCTAAAGCTTTAACGATTGCCTCTCTATCTTTCGCATTAATTCTTTTATTAATATTCGCTTTATACTTATTATAGGCTTTTAGCGCATCATCAACATTACGAATAGTTTTTCCTTTTACTTGTGAAGCTAAATCCTTCGCTAATTTTTCTGCTTTATCCCCGTAAGCATTAAAAACTTCCTTGTAGAAATCGGCTGTAAATTTAACTGCATCTTTTTCTACTTCATTATTTAACTTATTTATACTAGTTTTCAAATTATTTAAACGTTTTTCAGCAATTTGTTTTTCATTTTCTTTATTCGCAATTTCTTTGTTTGCATCATTTATTTCCTGTGTTTTCTCTGCTACTTGTTTTTGTTTATTAATGAGACTATTTCTAGCTTTTTCAGTAGCTTTATAGAGTGAATTCATGCTTTCACGAACTTTATTTGCCAAAGCTACATCAGCTAACCCAGAAAACCAATCTTCTTTAGACATAATTAAAACCGCAAGTGTTTTATCTCCATCTTTTTCTAATAAAATATTCAAATCATCCTGATTTTCTATATCAACAGTTTTAGACCCAAATACACCTAAATATGGTTGACTATAATGATCTTTTTTAGGATTGATCAATGTTTTATATTCTCTAGAATCTTTTAGAATCTTGAGTTCATTCTCCATGTGAGTGAGCTTAGATTTAGTTTGAGAAACTGAATCCACTAATTGTTTATACACTAATTCTGCATGCTCAACCGGATGTGACTCTATCCACTCTAATTCTGCTTTTTCTGCATCAGCTATGGTTTGCTTTACAAGCTCGGCTATCTGATTTTTTAGTTGTACAATCGCCTTTTGCATTGCTTGTTGTAATTTTTCGTTAAGATCCTCAGGGTCAAAAACTAAATCAGGTATATTAGAGATACTTACAGGTCTAGCTGTAGCTACTAAATAACCATTTTGATCATAACTATTTACCCAACCATTTTCATATTTTTGATTTACAACTGTGGAATTGCCAACAGTCTCACCAAGAGATACACCATAATTGGGTGGAATTTGATTACTGTTGGATGTGGCAATGTTAATACTCATAACTAACTCCTTGTTAAAATTTCCAAACGAATAAAGCTGTACATAAACACAGTATATTCAATAATAATCGTAAAACAATCGTCTTATTTCGGCTATATTCGGAATACTTATCATTAGCATTTGACTCCTACTTGAACTAAATAAATTTAATCAGTTATAATTTTTGGGAGTCTTATTGGTGTCCTGATTTTTTCTTTTACAATTATTGATAAAACATCATACTGACAATTAGTTGCATTACCCACCATACTCCCCCCAACCTATGTGGTGTAGCATTATACCCATAATAATTAGGTAATTTATTAAATAATCTATATTAAAATATTTTTGGGAAAGGTATTTTAGTGATTGATAACTTATCAAACAATCAGACCTATTATTTAGGTTAAATGATAGAAAATAAAAATTTAGTTAGAATAATTTACATTATTAATAATGTATATGATTCTATTTAAATTCAATATATTTTAGCGACAAAAAAGAATAAATCATCTTGTAGTATCTTGTTTTACATAAACTGTCTTAACTTAGCACATAATAACAAAGTTTAAAAATCAACCTGTTATATCAGAAACAGGTTGAAGGGTCTAAAGATATTTCAAGGTTGATCCTTGATTACTAAAAATTAATACCATGCTTCATAATATTTCATTGCGAAATCTATAACCATTTTTATTTTTCTATTTTCATCTAAAATAACTGATGCATCATCTATATATTCAACCCCATACTTTTCAAATAATTTTTTAATTCTATTAAATTCTTCCTTGGGTACTAAAGGCGATTTTATTTTTATGAAATTTCCCTTTTCATAACTCATTATATAGGCACAATTTGTTTTATATTTACTAGTTAAATCATTTTTTTCATTATCTAAAACATTACATACTTTTACAGTCCCAAAAAATTTTGGTGTAATTGCCTTCAATTCTGAATCAGATTGTATAGCCTCGTATGCCTCAACCTCTGAAGTAAATACTTTTTCATATCTTTCTTCATCCTTTTTTGTTTCTGGTAATTTAAATAATTTGATTACTCTATTATTTTTAATACAAAAAACACTTCCAAAAAACCCTTCATCAATAAAATCATTGCTAAAATTTATATTCATTAACAACCCCTCTATTTTCATAAAAAACAAGCCATTATCAAAACCTCATAATACTATAAATCATAAGGTGAGAAATTGTTTAATTTTCTCTATCAAATATGAATTTCATTACCTTACCATTTTATTGATAATCCTTAATATCAATATACTGCACTACATCATCCGTACTTGAATTTGCACTAGCTCCCGGTAATACCGTTAATTGCCATCGCATTGGTGTGATTTTAGTACCTGAACCACAGCTTCCCACTTCAATAACGGCATGTTGATAAGGAGAGGTTGGTGTGGAGTAATATCCGACAACTCGACACAGTGAAGCGCATTGGATACCCACTGATAATTCATTACCAATAGGTCTACCATTAGAAAACCCAGTGATGGACTGAATTCTTAATGGTCTTGCTCCTGAGACTTGAAGCAACTGGTTATTATTAAATATCTGAATACCCCATTTTTGAGGTTTGGCTTTATTATAATATGAGGCTCTGACGAATAAATAACACTCAAAAAGAACATCACCGTTTTGTTGACAAGTAATGTTCCAATATCCATCCTTTTTTATAACCGAAATTGAAGCAGGAATAACAGATTGTATTGATGTACATCTTGAAAATACCATTGGTGGATCATCCGTTTCTTTTATTCCTGTATTATAATTTCCTTTTTTAATATTATTAATGCGTTTAAAAAAAACAAATGATTCTAATGTACTTAAATACTCTGCATTTTTTCCATTAAATACTTTCAAACCATATTTACTCATTTATTTTAGCCCCACAATAATAATGCCATCCATCGATGGCGAGGTTATATTGGATTTCCAATAAATCGTATTACCAGAAACAGAGGTGCGAATACTATGCCGACCAATAGCTGTCGCATATAATGTTAACCCATTAGGAACAGTATATTGCTTACTTCCATCTCCCGTTATTTTAATAAAATCGAGCACAAATGATGAACTGGTGATGTTTTCCACTGCACCTTTATCATTATAAATTGTTAATCCCCATGACATTTTATTGACCTTTTTATGAAAAATAACTCGACTAACCCAAGTAGCCCAATTTAACAACCAACTTATTATTTTCATCATAAACATAAATAGTATTATTGGTGATCACTAACCGCCCTTTCGTACTGCCTGAATTAATATCTAATCGTCCACGAAATACCGCATCATTTAATTCCACATTCCCTGTTGTGGCATCAATATTAAATCCTTTCTTGCCGGCTAAATAATTGGTGGATGTGATTTTTTTACCTACTGATAATTTATCAATGGTTGCCTTGCTAAATAACGCATCATTGAAAAAAGCTTGTCCATTTTGAATAACAAAAGGCGTCACCACTTTGCCATTTAATGACGATATCACCGCAAAGTTTTGGGCATTGACCAGAAATTGGCTATTTCCTTGTGCATTAAACCCTAAGCCAATGCCAGTAATGACTTTATTCCCTTTGCTATCCTGCTGGACTTTCATTGTCCATGATGCCGAAATTTTGCCATTTATGTCTGTGACCACTTTCGAAGTTTGTTCGATTTTGGCTGAACTTGCACCCACTTGGCTTTCTAAACGAGTCACTTGTTGGGCGGTCGAGGTCACCTTTCCTGAAACCTCGGTCACTTTGGTTTCGAGTTGGCTTACCGCATTCGCCGTTGCATTGGCTTTCTGTTCGCTGGACTTAGGTACTTCATTCGCCACAAACCCTTTTGGTGCTACTGATTGTTTGTTATTGGTATAAGTGCTGGTAATGATTTGATGGTTAACACTTTTATGCTTAGTGAGTTGGTATTTAGCGCCTCCTCGCAAATAAATATATTCCACAGAACCATTTATTAATTGAGCGGGTCCCATCACAGGAGATTGATTTGTCCATCGCCAATCAAAATTATCAATGATGCGGTTTTCAGACTGTGTTCCCCATCCAGAACCACTGACTTGCCATTCCACAATCATGGCAAAGCCTTTGGTGCTGTGCGTCGCATAGCTAGGTTTATTGTCTGAATATTGTCCTAAGGTTCTAAAGACCTTAAAGGCATAACGACGAGAGGTCACTAAAGGCAAAATAACCGGATAATAGATGTTTTCATTGAGTTTTGATAAATCCAAATCCACCACCACAGATCCCGTTAAATCAGCTTTCACTTTATCTAATTTGCTGGATAACGTTTGCACCTGAGAGGTTGCGGACGTCACTTTGCCATCAATATTAGATACTCGCATATTTAACGCATTGACCGCACTGCTATCGGCTTTCCCTTTCAAATTTGAATTGAGCGTTGAAATCTCTTGCGTTTGTGCTTGCTGTTTCGAGGTGAGGGTTTCTAGTGATTTATTAATCGCGGAAACATTCCCATTCATCCGTGTTTCCAATGACTGTCTGGCTTTCGCTTCCGCTTGGTCACCTGTAACTCGCGCTTGCTTCTCCGCGGAGATAAGTCCTGCGGTGACTTTCGATAAATCATTGCCAGTATAATCACCACGAAGTTGTGTCGCTAAAGATTGCCGTTGTTGCGCTTCAGTTTTATCCGCATCAATACGCGCTTGTTGCTCTTGTTTGATTGCTGCGGCCTGTGCTTCTGTTGCCGTTGAAACTTGGTTCATCCGCTCAGCCAGTAATTTTTCTGATTCCTCCCGTTTTTTTTCACTTTCTTCAATCGTCGCGCCTTGCCTCATTGACTCTTCTAAAAGCTTGTCGTGATTTATCCTCATTAACTCATGTAATTCAGTAATATCGATTTGGTTAGCTTTACTGTTAATTTCACCCAATAGGTCTTGCGCGAGTTGATCTCGACTAATTTGACCCGCTAATTCATCGAGGATAGCTTCGGTATTATCATCAGCCTGACCTTTCATCTCCACAAAATGAGATTTACCGTACTCATTGACACTTCTCACATAAAACCAGTAATCATGACCTGCCTTTAGCTGTCCTTTAGTCCAGAATTTAGCTCTACCTAAAAAATCAGCCTTTGACTCTATCTCATTGATATTATCTATCTTGTTTTCATCAGAAAACCAGAACTCAAACTCAGTATTTAGAGTGTGTGGTGCAGAGATGTGAGGGATCAGTTTTATTTCAAAAAAACCAGACTCAACGGTTATTGAACTCGGTGCGCTTGGTGCGCCAATGACCATCTGCACTTTTGTTTCGTTACCAAGCATTCCATTAGCATCTTTACCTCGCACACCAACAAGATATTCGCCAGATTCAAGGCCATTGAAGTAGTATTCAAGATCTGTGGTACTTCCGGAGGAAACAACTTTCTTGCCTTTATAAAGAGTAACATTAAATGAGATATTCCTATTGATAGTTGTTGTTGCCCACATAGCTCTAGCCTGAACTCGAGGGCTATCATTAACATAAGCGATAGAAAGGCGTTCTATGTTAGGAATACGAACAACATTCTGTGTTGGAGGATTTCCAGTAAAATCAACACCGCTATCAACAATGCTTTCCTTTTGAGGCTCATGCTGAATACAGTTGTATAAGTAATTTCCATCATTATCTTCCGAAATGGAAATTACCCTAAATAATCTGGTCGTTAACGTGCTCTTTGAAATGGAAAATACACCATACTGCTTCAATCCATGTGGATTTTCACGCAAAGTAACAATATCACCATCGATAGATTGAATTTCTATTTTTACGAACTTACCTGTTGCCCCTAAAAATGAGAAAGTGCCTTTATCATCATATTTCCACTCAATAGGCGCATCGATAATAATAGTACGAGCATTAACTGATAAAACTCGTCCTCCTACCTTCACCCCTGCAAAACTGTCATCTGCAACTTCAATAATATCGCCAGAGATACAGTTGATCCCCTCGCGTCCAGTTGTGAAGGTAACGCTATCTTTCTCCAACTTTTCTGTTTGTAATATCCATTTACCCACTCTGTAAGCCTGCCCACGACTAGTACAGCCAAAAGCGGTGACTTTTTTGACATTTACACCGCCGAATCGCTGAATAAGGTCATCATCTTGGATAAATTCTCTTTCTTCACTCCATCCATTACTCGGATTTACCCATGACACTTCAATAGCATTGTGTCGTGCTGATTTCGCTGTTGATGTATATTTAAATTTGCCATCAATAACGTTTGAATTTGTATACGTCCATACTGGATCGGATGGCCTGTCTTGAAAACACGTTAATTGTTGTCCATCCCATAAAGGCATACCGCGAAATACAGACGCCAAGTCATCAAGCACTTCTTTGGCTTTTCGTTGAGAGGTTATATAGGCATTGAAAGTAAAACGCGGCTCTTTGTTGCCAAATCCATCATCAACCAATTCATCACAGTAACGAGCAATGGCATATAGCGCGAATTTATCAACGTCAAACGAACCGATCATCTCTCCTATACCGTATCGTTCATTGGTGACTAAATCGTAAAAAATCCATGCGGGATTATTAGTCCATGCAGGCTTGAAGCGGCCCGTCCAAATCCCTGTGTAAGTGCGCGTTTCTGGATCATAGTTATCAGGAACTTGGATAATCATTCCTTTTATATGATAGGTGCGATTGGGCGTATCACCGTATTGGGATTTATCAATTTTCATCCCGACAACAGCAGAATTAGGATAAGAAAATTTAGCGTCAGTTATTTCTGTGTAACTCGCCCATACTGTGCCATTCTTCAGCAAATCACTCTTACTGTCTTCAGTTGTACGAGAAACCCTGATTTGAAATGGTTTTTTCTTAGGCGCATCGATGATATATGATTCTAAATATTGACCGCTAATTTTACCGGTTATTCTTGCTGTTTCTGCATGTACCCAACCAGATCCCTCATTAACTTCAATAAGCATTTCCACCGTAGCATCGTACTGATTTCCCTTATCATCTTGACCAACAAGGGCAGAGACACCCAAAGTAAATCTAACGCGGTCAGTTTCCTGATCGGAAATAGTGCGCAAGATTGGCGTATTTTTTTTCACCTCAACATTAACGGGTATTTCTTTCTCTACAAAAGGAAAACCATCTAAAGGCGCTTGTGTCGGTGTTCCCGCACGCCATTGAACCTCAACCCCATGAATATTCGGATTGCCATCTTCATCTACAACAGGCGTACCATTCAATAAAAAGCCTGACATACCACCAACAGGGCCTTCTATTGGCCCTTCGGAAACCAAATCAATGACATTAAGAAATTGTTTATTTTTTAAGTTGTCATCAAGCAATCTCGGAGTGCTTCCTCCGCCACCACCTTTCCCCATTAAACAGTCTCCAAACCTTGTGATATTACATTGGAACCCACGACCATCTCGCCATAACAGATAGGAACGGAATAGCCTTGTCCGACTCTATTTGAGAGTGAACTAAAATACTGGTTACTTTCAGAGTTTCGCCCCTCTATGCTCGGTGCCGGAGGTGTTTTGGTTAACATCGTTGCCAATCCCGCTGCGGCCACTCCAACACCAGCAGCAAATAATGCCGTCGATGTCATTGTTGCTAAAAATCCACCCGGTATTAAAAAAGATGCACCAATTAACGCCGCTCCACCAATAATGCCTAGCCAACCACCAGATTTAGCACCACCAATGACAGGAACAATCGTAATAACATCACCTTCACTTAATGGTGTATTTAATCCCGCAGAAATGCTCTCCTTGGTCATATCATTACCTGCGATACGAACACGAAACTGCCCTTGATTAATCTCTTTTTTCAGCCCATCAATTTGATAGCAAAGACAGCGCAAGGCTTCACCGGCATTGCTTACCTCAAGCTCGAACCGGCGTCCAAATCGGCGCAAATAGCCTGCAAACTGTAATTTGACCATTGTTTATGTCTCCAGATGCTGTGAGTGTATTTAAACCAGTAACCACCGTAAGTATCTCGCTTACTCAATCTGTCTGGCCTGTGATGCAATATCTCTTGATTTCCTAAGTACAAAGCGGCATGGCAAGGTTTTGAGGTGCCTAAACAAATCAATATCATGTCGCCTTCTTGAGCTTCATCAACTTGATAGAAACCCTGTTTAACTGTGTTATCTAAATAGAGATTTTGCTCTGTGTACCACCATTCATCAGGGCGAATAAAATCATCTAACTGAATGCCTGAAAGGTGATAGGCGTCGCGTATAATGGAATAACAGTCCTGCTCACCATGCTTAAACTCTCTTCCTAATAGTGGTGCTATTGGTCTGAACTTGTGGATCACACCATCACATACCAACCACCACGGTAGATTTGTCTTCCTTTGCATTGCTCTATCGCCAGAACTCAAGAAAGGCTTTCCGTCTGGGTGACTATGTACAATAGCTTTGATGTCTGAATAACACTCTGCCGTCATCCAATCGTTTGGGTTTATTTCAAAATAGTTTTGTGGGTCGGGGTGTATATTCCCGCAAGGGAAATACTTGTCGCCAGAAATTAAACCGCACGACTCCCTCACTCCTTCCGCTTTCGCGTGAGCGATAATGTCTTTCTCAATCATGGATTAACCTAATTTATTTGAACCTAAAAACCCGCCGAATGGCATGACAGATTTAAATCTGAGTTTGCACCCACTGTATTTATGAGAGCATTTATCTTTAAGGGGATCAGTTGTTGGCTGGTCTTTTTCATCTGCAACAGGCGAGCCGTCATACCCACAGTCATTGCTTCGGTATCGCCATGAGCAAATATCAGCCTGAATCATCCGTCTAGGTATCAGCGCATTATCGGTTTCCATTGGAAGTGCTAATATGTAAGTCACAAAATCAGAATCTGAGCTTTCCCGTTGCTCGATAACATACTTCTGAACAACTTCTCTTGTTGGATCTGCTTGTAGGTTTCCGTTGGGAAAATTAACAGCATCAAGATATTGCTCTAAAACCTGCCTGCGAGTAACGATAGCGCCTAGCGCATCATCGTAGTCGTTGTTAATAGCAGTTAACATCCCGTCAAAGTTAGCGAATGTCATTTTAGGTCTATCTGATGCCCCCTGCGCAGTTACACTAAATCCTGTAACTTGAACAGGATAAGGCTCATAGCGTAAACCTTGCCAGATGATAGGTTTTAATAACCCATTCATGCCGTCATGAAACCGGTAAACATCACCACCAAAACGGCTTAAATCGACCTCATATAGATCTAACATTGCATTTTGTTGTAAGTCTGCAACATCTATGCGCATCGCTTGAGGTATCTCTCTCATGCGATAACCTCCTCAAATGTACAGTCTATCTGCCATGATGATTTACGTGGTGTTACCTGCCAGCCTCGGCAGACAAACTTACGTTTAGAATTATCATCACTGGTTAGCCATAAGAATGACTCAACCGCACCACGAGCCTTAAGAAATTCATTAATCTGCTTCCCAATATCAGCATGTTTAATAAATGAAAGTTGATAAGTCTTTAATTGGTTGTTGATCCCGTCTTTAACTCGTTGTTCATAACCGTTACCAAACTTAGCCACCTTCACCTTAGGCTCATGACTCACTTGATAAGCTGTTTCTGGTCGCCATTTAAACTCTTCCATTGGTTACTCCAATAAAAAAGCCACCTGTTTGGGTGGCCGTTACCAACTTCTTGATTTTTCCAAAGCACCACCGCTACGCATTTCGGTGCCAAGCACATCATAAACCGTACCTCTCACCATTTGCTGTATCTGCTGCGCTTCCTTTTGAGTGATACCATTCGGTGCCTGAACTTGGAATGTAAAGTGCATATCCCCCATGCTGACACCGTTACCACCTTTACCCATTTGTCGATTGCTGATAACCCGCCCACTATCGCTTGGTATCATGTATTGATTACCATTCGATGCCTTGAATATCTCTGGCTTGCCACCTTCTCCAACCCGATACATTTTACCTGCACCGACCTGTCCTCCATTTTTACGAGCGCCAGCAAGCGCAATCATGGCGGGTATTGCTGCCGCCATTGCAGCCATTCCCCAAGTTGCAGCAGAACCCATTGTGGCAATACTGGTTGTTGCTGCGGCTGGAGCCATTGCAGTTGCGATTGCACCTCCAGTCGCCGTTGCGTCTGCAACCGCTTGAGCATTTGACGCTTTACGCATAGCATTTTCAGTAATCATATTCTTAACTTGCTGCATACCCATTTGAACCAGAGCACCAACGGCTTGGTCTACAATGGTTAATGCGACATTGCGGAAAGCATCGTTAAGGGATTGAGTGCCTGTTAATAGCCCTGTAATTACGTTAGCGGAACGTTGCCCTAATGCGTCCAACCCATCAGCTAAGAATTGATTAGCTTGACTCTGATTACGCCATATCTCCCATTGAGCATTCATGCGGTCTTGCTCATATTGAGTATTAGCGGCATTCATTAACGCCAAACCTTGCTGAGTGATAGCACCTTTTTCAGTCTCAAATTCGCGGATAAGCGCAAGTTTACGCTCGTGTTCGTTTTTGAGTTGCTGAACAGGGTCTACTTGTGCTTTTAAATTATCTTGGGGAGATACAGTGTTATTAGCCCGTATTTCGGCTATTTTTTGCTGATATTCTGCTTCAATTTCAGCTTTACGCCTTGCAGCCTGTTCAGTGAGAGACACATCATCTTTTGTTATCCGCTCTAAGTCTGCCAATTTCTTATCGTGAGACTCTTTAGCCTTAGCGACCAAATCAAGCTCAAGTGCGGCTTTCTTATCAGCTAAATTACGTTCAATATTGTATTTATCTTCTGCAAGTTTCTCAGCTAAATTAATCTGTTCGGGAGATGCTTTGTCACCCAACGCCTTAACCGCATCATACTTAGCCATTTCAAGAGAGCCTTCTTTGTAACCTTTGTTTAAAAGCTCAATTTCTTCTCTTTGGCGTTTTAATGCTTCGTATGCTGCATCTGTGGCTTTGGTTGATTCCTTGGTTGTTTTGTTGCGTTCGGTGGCGGCATCTTGAGCTTTTTGAGCTGCAATTGCAGCCTGATTTAATATTAGAACTTCTTTTTCTGATAAATTGTTATCTTCCGCATAGAATTGAACTTTCAGTAATCTCTTATCAACTTCACTTTTAGCATTAGCTAATTTCGCCTCACGCTCTAATGACTTTCTCATATCTAACGCTTTATCTGACAATTTTACTTCAAGCTGGGTGGCATTAAACTCACCTTTCGCTCCTGTTGCCTCCCTTATTTGTTGAGTAAGCCTACCTAATGCAAATTTTTCAATATCAAGAGTAGTTGCACTTTTAACACTCAAATCAATGGCTTCTTTTAGTTTCTTATCATATTCATCCTGAGCATCTGCGAGATATCTAGTGATATTTTCAGATTTTTTTCTATTTTCAGCTAAATCACCTTCTAGCTCTATCTTTTCTCTTAGGATATTTATTGTATTTCTTTCAATTAGCTCTGGATTATTACCAAGAGCATCTTGCTGCATCCTTAATCTAGCCTCTAGCCTAGCGAGTTGCTTTTCTTGCTCTTCCATTTCTGCATTTAGAACTTTTTGTTTATCAGATGCATCCTGAACATCACGCGCTATCTCTTGATATGAAAGCTCCTTTAACTTATCCGTTAACTGTTCTACATTATCAGCAAAATCATGAGCTTCTTGTTTGGCTTGCTCTGTCTTTTGGTAGAAATAATACATCGCAGCACCAGCAAGCATTAGCGCTCCCATTGGACCACCTAAAGGAGCAGTGGCAATATTGAGCGCTCTCATTGCGCCAGCCATAGTAACACTGGTTGCCGCAACTCTTGCTTGAGCCGTCGCTAACCTATTTGTTTCCAGAGTTTCCTGCCTAGTTAATGCTGCTATTCTTGCTAAATTTGCCGATAATTCATTTCTTATCCTCGAACGTTGTTGCTCTGTTTGAGTGGCTGAAAGCTGAGCCGATAATGATTGTTGAGTTGTTAAAGCAAATGATTTTTCCGCCTGAACTCTAGTTAAGGTCTCTTTTGCCGCAAGAACCTCTGCTTTAGCCGAGTTTCTTGTTGCTATAGTGCTTGTTATTGTATCTTTTGCTTTCTTTAATTGCGCAGCACCAGCAAGAGATAATGCACCAACAAACCTTGAACCAATTGTCATTGCAGTCAAAGCAAGAACATCCGTCATTACATCCAAATTTTTACTAACAGTAGTAACGGCATCACTAAATACACTAAGCCCCGCCTTTACTGTTGTGTTTTCACCGAGAAACTTAGTGACATTATTCCCAGCCTCTTGAAGTGCCTGTGACATCGTTCGAGTGGTTTTGGCGAACTCTTTGGCGATAGCATCACCTTGAGAAAGCAATCCTTTCACAACTACGTCAGTGGTTAACTTACCTTCTGCTGCCATTTTACGAAGCTGACCTATACTTACTCCTAGTGAATCAGCCAATGCAACCATTAAGCGACTACCCTGTTCTGCTACTGAGTTAAATTCTTCACCACGGAGAACACCAGAGGCGATACCCTGTGATAACTGAATGATGGCGTTTTCAGCCTCTGTCGCTGTGGCACCAGAGACAATAAATCCCTGATTAATAATTGTTGTTAATTTTGCTAAATCCTCCGCCGATGTATTGTATTCTCTCGTACCTCGCTCTAATCGTGCGTAGAGTGTTGCTGTGGCATCGAGACTAGATCGCGTTGTTTGTGAGATATCAAAGATTCGCTGAGTCACGTCAACGAGTGACTCGCTAGCACGAACTGAGTTAGATAGCTTATTGTTTAATTCAGTCCATGCCTCAGAATAACTAGCAACCATTGAAGCCGATAAATAACCAGTAAGAGCCGCAGCAACTTTGGATAGAGACTGTATTGACCGCTCTGTGTTATTTATCGACTGAGACGTTCGGTTGAAACTGCTATCCATACGATTAAGGCGTTGCTCTAACTGACGCTGAGATGTGAGTAATTGCTGAACATCCATTTGAACTTGATAAACGATTTCGCCTACATTTGCCATTTACCGGCTCCTTAAAATGAAAAACCCCGCCGATTGGCAGGGTTAGTTTGATTAATGACTGTATTAAGTTAATACTTAAAGCTTCGCACTTCTCGTAGCATCTCGTTAGCTTCACTGCATCTATCTTTTTGTTCTTCTGATATTTTTTCTCCAGACTCTCGCATCAAATCACAAACCATGCTAATTCTACCCTGTTCAAATGCATGCCCCATTGATGCGATAACAAAACCCTCGCACGATTCTTTATCTTTATGGTTAATACAAGCAGCCTTTGCAATGTCAGATATCTTTATATTTTCCGCAGCAATAGAACCAGCGCTAAATAAAATAGATAAGGAAGATAATACCCAGAGTGGTGTAACTAATATCTTTCTCACAATACCATCCTCTATGGTTAGTTTATTTTTAAACTACCTTCTTTTTAAGATTTCTTTTATTTTCTCGTGATTTGTTTCTTGAGTAGAATGTGTATCTAAGATATTGCTTTTTTCTATTAATGAGATCGATTTTCCTTCAATCGCATCAACAATTGATCCACAACCAAAGAAAACAGCCCCTATTAATGATGAGAAGCACCCGCCAAACACAAGCAGTGTTATATTTGGCATTTGTTCAGCTATCTTATAATTCGATGTGTTAACAAAAGACATTAGCCCTAAAAATATAGACACGATACCAATTATTAATAATATCCCGCCAACATGCTTTAAATTCACAACACCATCCTCGTTAGTTAATTTGTTATTAATTTAGCTGTTTGTGGTGCAAATGGGAGCAACAAAATTATCAATAAGCCAACGCAACTTATAAAATTAAAGAGATAAACACTAAAAATAAATATATAGCGTAATGCTACGACAATAATTCAAGTTCATACATAACAATGGTGTTAAATTTTTTAGCATGATATCCCGCCAGTTTTTCTATTGCTTTTTGATCTGTTATTTTTGTAGTATTTAATAATTTAAAACAACTACCTCTAGGCAAAAGTACCTCTGACTCACCTACGACTGATGGATTATCTTCAAGCAAAATAGCCCTTGCCCCAGCTTTACAATTAATTCTCAAATAACAAGGTAAGCCTATATTAGGTCTGCTTCCCGCAAAATGTTCAGATAAATTATTGTCACTAATTGATGTTGACATAAATGCTGGATAAACGCTTATACCTTCTTCTTTATCCAAGAAATTTTTAACTACATCCTCAAAACAAGCTCGATGCAAAATTTCATTACTTTCCAATTGATGTAAATTAAATAACTCATCAAGACCAATCAAGTAATCCTCATACTCCACAGGAACTACCCAATTGTGTAACAAAATCTCATTAATGTGGTATGCGAAAGACATGTTAAAAATGATGTCAGATGAATTTTTATAAGCTTTAAATGCTTTTTTTTGTTTTTCCGTTAAAAGATTGTAATCCACATTTTGCATTTTTACTCTCATTTCTCAGGTTAAGTTTTTATTAATTCTATTTATGATAGCTTGAAGGTAATACAAAAACAAAGCAAAAAGCCTCAATCAAGAGGCGTGGTGTGTGATCTCAAGCAAGCCGTCCTTGGCTTGGGTGTTTAAGCTACTTCAACACCATGGATAGCGTGTTGTAATGCTTTAACTCCATTGTCGTTATACCTGAATGCTTCAACCTGTTTTGAAGAATAAGCTGATTTATCTAAGAAATACTTCCCATATTCCTCTGTTTTTAATCCGTGCTTATTAGCCATTCGACCAATTTTATTGGCAGATACTTCAAGCATTTCGCCAACTTCACCAGCGGTATAATACTTTTGCTCAAGCGCTGGCAAAGGAACCGCTTCAAACCCAACAATCGGATTGACGATATTAGCCGCCGCACATTGCTTTGCTTCATCACTCAAGTTCGGCATTAAGTCGAACAAGTTAGTAATGGCATCAACCGACATTTTCAGCGTTCTTGCTTGGCGGTATTCAGGTAAGCCAGATTGGCTTTTGCCACTTTTTTGAGAAGCTACATGCATTGATTCCAGCTTATCAACCAGAACACGGCGAACAGCTTTTGATTCTCTAGCGGCTACACGAAGCGCTTGTTTGATATTCATTTCAATTATTTCAATTTGAGCGCCGTTTTTATGACCTACAAAAATTTTGTAGGTCTCGCCATCTAATTCGTCTTTTACTCTTTCAATCAATACGTTATTACGAATTTGATTTTCACCACATGACTTACGAGCCACGTTAATCATTGATAATAACTTCTGAGTATCAATAGTTTTGTTCGTGACAGTGTTAAAACTATTTGTTAAAGTGATCTCACTCATGAAACATTTCCTTTTTGGTTTTGTTTGGGATTAGCCAGCAGTTCGCACCTGTTGGCTTTTCTGTTTTTATATGCATATTCTTGGTAATTCACCTTCTTGTAATCTCCCGTTAATATCTCTCCTTAAATTCATCAGAAACGCATAACCATCTTGAAATCGATCAACCAACTTTCCAGCAAGTGGTGATTCAAGTTGTCTTAGCATTGGATATATTTCTGACTTCCATGCTGAATAAAAAACATCGTAATGATTAAATAGAGCATTAATGTTGTGAGCGTCTTTTTCCCTTTGGGTTATTGGACGCGTGCTAACAACAACTTCATTTTTCACTTTATTAAAATAGTGATCTTCCATTAACTCGAACACATCCCATGCCTTATCTGTATCTAACATTTTCGCGTGACGAGCCGCACCTCTTTCTGTCCACAGAATTAAACTTCTCGCTTTGGGTGAAATTTGTAGGTTACTTAAAGTAACTCGCAAATTTTTTAGAGCATTTCCAATGACTTTGAAGTAATGCTTACCCTCAATAAAGCGACCTGCATTACGGGAGTGGTTTACTTTTATGTTGTTACTTTTAGTATCATATAACTCAGCTAATAGTTCAGTCGTCACAACAGGTATTCCGTTATGCATAATTGCTGGGATGGATTTAACTGAATTGCTCATATCATTAATATTTGCTAAATTAGTCATGTCACTTATTCTCGCTCAAGAGTTTATTTGATAATGAAACCTCAATTGCTCGAACAGTTGGGGTTTCTTCTTTTTTACGGCATCTCAAGTTCGCCATTTTCCACCTTCTCTCTAAATACCTCTAAAATATATTCAAGCTGAACCTGAGTAGAGCGGCGTCTATTTTCCGCAACATGGTCAATCCACTTCCTCATTTCTGGCTTCATCCGAAATGGGTACGGCATAATTCTATTTTTCTTTTCCATTTTATCTCCTATGAAGTATTTCAATATCACATCTTCATGATGTAGTATTAGTTATATATCATGACTCCAATTTGTGTCAATATGAATTTTAAAGAGTTCACATATGAATATAGATGATAATTTTAAAAATCGCATACAGCTAGTTAGGCAATCTTTAGGGCTTACTCAAGGTGATCTTGCTGATAAGGTAGGAGTAGTCCGTAGGCAAATAGCAGCCTATGAAGCTGGTGACTCAAAGCCAAGAATTAATGTACTAAACAATCTTGCCGCAACATTAGGAGCTACCGCCGAATGGTTAGCTCAAGGTATTGGCGAATCCCCTGAGATTGGGCGCGTTAGATCCACTATTACCTTGCCGTTAATACCTGTAATTTCATTTGTTCAAGCAGGAACTTTGTTTAAAGAAAATAATGACGATTCAAAAAGTCTCATTGGGTATGACTATATTGCAGCACCTCAAAATGCATCTAGTGATTCATTTGCCATAGTAATTGAAGGTGAATCAATGCAATCTGATAATGGTATGAGTTTTACTACTGGCAGTCTTGTTATTTTTGATCCGCTAATAGAGGCGACTAATGGTGATTTTGTGCTATGTAGGCTACCTAACAGCGAATCAGCAATATTCAAGCAGTATATTGTAGATCAAGGTCATGAATATTTAGCATCACTTAACAATAAATATTCCACAATACCTCTTGAGAAAGGTAGATTTATAATAGGTGTTGCCATTGAATCAAGAATAGATTTTTCATTTACTAATGGATACGCAAACCATAAAAAACTATACGACACTAGTGATGGCTTACCAATAGAACAACTAAAAAATCAAAAAATTAGTGAGAATAAAAATATTTTCAAAAGACTAGATAAAATTGAGTCCATGCTTGAAAAATTACTAACTAAAAACAATTAACAATATGGTAAATAAGGATGTGAGATGTCGTTTAAAGAAGCAATTTTAAGGCTGTGTTGTGATATTGGTAAGGCTGTTCATCAAGATGCCATAAATGATATAACCAAGTGTCATATACTGAAAAATCCATCACGTGACAACCATGATGATGAATACATTTTACGAGTATTATCATTCACATCTTTTTATGTAGCAAAGCAGACTTACGGGTACAGTGAGACAAAAATCAGGTACGAGGTTCAGCTTGGTCATGAAGAGCCGTTAGATTATTTACCGATGAACTCTAGTGTTTACCCCATAAATGGGTCAGATGAATGGATGATATACATTGGCTGCAAATACGATGATTGGGAGCAGATTTTTTATGAAATATGCCATGAATCTGTACATTTACTGAATCCGGCAGAGCACGAAGATCTACCAAATGTTCAACGTCTTGATGAGGGTGTTGCGGTGAAGTTCGCTGAAAACATGTATAAAAAATACATAACACCATATACCACTAAACCACCAAAATTCACTCCTGTAAGATTGGCGCGTTTAAGTCAATATACTAAAAGCTTTAATATTACCAATAAGATATCTGATGAAAAGTTGAAAGAAGTACGTTCAATATTCGGTAGCTTTTGGTCTATTCCAGATAAAGAAAAGTTCATGTCAATCGTAGGCAATTACATAACTGACAAAGAAGCTGACTATCTACTATCAGATTTTGACTACAACCGACCTTAATCACCTCATCAAAATAAAACAAAGGGCACGGATGCCCTTGTTTATGAAATGAATGATAAACTATATAAAAACAAAATACCAAATACAGAAGCTGAGCCTAAAGCTATTATGAGTATAATAATCATTAACCATATTGTTTGATTATTAACGCTTTTTTGAATATGAGAAACTTCAAGATAAATACTTTCTATTCTATTTTTCTAGTTTGGTAAATCGCGCCTCTGTACAATCTTTCCCACCGTTACTTACCTCTGATTCTTTCTTAGGTGTCATGTACTTAATAAGTATAAAAAACAAATAAATGCAACAAGAAATAAAAACCATAACTCCAGAGGTCACTGGATTGGCTTTTACATAATCTTCAGCAATATTTAACCCTAATGTGGATAGGGTTACCATATCCGCAGCCATAACAAAAAGTAACACAGCGTCATTTTTGAATTTTTTTTCATATACTATTGATGCAATATTAGACACAACGAATGCAATTAACAGGAGTACAAACAAGTTAACACCATTCCTAAGCCCAGCCGCAGTGAACACCTTTTCCCCGAGAATGGCTATAGATATAGATAGCCACACAGCTATAACGATAGCACCTACCAACCAACAACATCCCCTCGGTTTTAAACCTTCTTTTTTTGACATACCAACCACGCAATAGTTAAATTTTCCTTATGCTATATCCTTATTAAAGTAAATCAAGGTAAATTCGTTTTCATTTATGTAATTGTGATATGATCGCAAATTTCAGGCAATAAAAAACCCACCGGAGCGGGTATTAGTGGATAGGTAAGAAATCTTCTTCCCATTTTAAAAATTTAATAATTTGATGTATGACATTCAAGCTGGTACTGATTAGCTTCATATTTCTAGGAGAATAATCAAACCCATGCTCCAATTCTTTTCCTCCATGAAATAAATTATTTCTTACGGCTTTTAAAGCAGTAACAATATTATTTAATTCATTTTTTGTATCATTAATGTCTACCCATCCTGCATTACCAAACACCTGCTTTTTAGGTTTTAAATCAAATAATTCTTTTCCTGCTGGAATATCTTTATATGTTATTATTTTTTTATTATCACTAATAAACTTACCCCAATCAGCTCTTGCGTTCTTGCCTTCAGTTTGTCTTGTCTGGTCTTTTATTTTTAATTTTAGACAATATTCTAATCTCGCATATGCATACATGAATTCAAACATCACAATCTTTTCTTTTTCTGGAATATGATCAGCAATCATATAAAAATCCTTAATAGATAATTTAACACACGCTCTGCACCTTACTGTATGAAAATCACACTAAAACCTAGCGACTACCCCTGCATCTCTTAAAATATTATTTGCTTCAGTATAAACTCTTATAATCAATGGAACCTGAATTTTCCTTCCCGACACAATATGATGCCAAGTCTCATGCGTACTAGATATTGATTGCGCTTTCCACCCAGCATCCTTCATTAGCCTTGCTACTTCTGAATAAAAATTACCTACAGTCATATATTTTTCTGCTATTTAGTAAATTACCTAATAGTAGACTGTACACTAAAGTGAGGCAATTTTCTTTATCCTTAACATGTGTTTAACTCGTTATTTTGACCTCTTATGCATTACCTCCAACGCCTTAACTTCCATAATCCGCAGAACACTAAACACGGTCGCTCTGTCTTTGATATCGAATAAGTCCATCACTTGGCTTAACGGCGTGTAATCCAGCCCAGTAATACCATTCATACCTACACGCCATTGTGTATTCATAGCTGAAAATACTTGATACGAATCCCAAACATCAGGCTATATTTCAACATCATCAATATCTGGCGGAAAGCCAAAAGCACGCTCGAACTCAACTGATTCTTTTGAACTCATTCCGCCATACATTGCCTCAGCGACCGTTAAGAGTTTTTTTCGCGATTATCTAGCAGTTCATTGTAATACGTGGAAGCAATAGCACGAGAGGCTGATGGGTAGTTATCTAACAGTAGATTTAAGTTTTCTTTGTTATACGACTCTTCAATCGCTCAATCTTCAATAATTTGCTCAAAGAAATCAGTAGTTGGCTTTTCTCGCATCTCATCAAGCTGGCTCATTGGTTGATGTTTAAAGGTGAATGTCACTACTTCTGGCGTTTCTTTTCCAGTAACTGGGATCTTAACATTAGCTTTAAAGGTTGGATTAGGAACAAGGGTAAATTTAGGCATTATCAGTCCTTAAAAAAGCCCCTATTTCGGGGCTGTTGTGAGTATTTATGGATTAAGCTGCATTAGTATAAATCTGCATTTCAGACTTAAGTGAGAATCGTGCAGGCACGTTTTCAACTTCGTTAATGGCGGTATTAGGTACTCGCTGGAATGAAATGGATGCCGTGCTAGACAGCGCTTCACTTAAGGGTGATAGTTACAGTAGAGTAATGACTCTATTAAAAGAATATAAATTAGCCTCTCTACTTGCAGGAGAAGTTGAAAGACTGAAACATCAACTGTCTTTACTTAGTAATAGCGTAACAACACCTGAATCTGACAAATTCATAGAAATTGAAACCCAAGCTAACATAATTAAAGAATCAGTAGATAAGATACTTAAACAAATACCTTTTAGGGTGTCTGGTATCTCCAAAAAGAAATAACCACAAGAGGCTATCATGGGATTTAAATTTAGAAAGAGAATTAAAATTGCTCCCGGTATTCACATTAATGTAGGAAAGACTGGAGTTAGCACTTCTATTGGGAAAAGAGGATCAACAATTAATATTGGTAAAAATGGAACAAAGGCTACATTTGGCTTACCAGGGACAGGATTATCCTACTCGACAAAACTATCAGGAAAGACGAATAGAAAACCCAAAACTAAGCTAGAAAGATTAATTAGCTTCTTTATTTATATTGTGCTTTTTTTAGTTATTTATAGTTTCTTAAAATAACAAAGGGCACGGATGCCCTTGTTATCCTCTCTTCCTACTAACCAATCTACGCTTACCACTGATCAGCTCATCATTGCGCTTATCATCTTGCTTCATGATGTTGTCATATTCTTCTTTAGTAAATCCTTTCTCATCAGGGTATTTAGCCCTGAGCATCATCTGAAATTCAGTCATGGTTAACTGTTCGGCTTCATCACGATTCATTCCAAAATGAGCACGGGCAGAACTGATGTAATCAATTGCCATGAACTTATCAGAGAATTCGCTTTTGCCTTCGTTACGTTGCAGTTTGCGGATCTTAGCTTTACCAATAATTCCATGAGTGAATAATTCTCTGGCAATGACGATAATGTCAGCGATTGGCATCTTGCCGTTTTTATAGACGATACCGCGCTTACCTGATTTCCATTCACCAATAATTTCAGAGCAATCATTATCACAGCACGCCTGCATTACTATCATTGCAGTTTGCAAAATATTGCGCCCGTATGTTGGCTTGCTAATCGCTTTTATTAACCAATCGGGGATAACACTGTAACTCATTACGGCGCGTGTAATTAACTCTTGCACCTCTGTGCCATTTAATTGACCGTATGCGTTCACAATCTGTTTAGGCTCACCAATTCTTGTCATATTGATGAACGATGGTCTAAATAAGTAATCCTTTTTATCAGTAGAGATAACCATCTCACCGATGTCTAAAATAGGCGTCATAACCCCTCCTGAATATTATCAAGGGCACTTGAAAGCACCCTTTGTAATATTAAGCAGCGGTAACAGTAACCACGCATTTGGCTGTTTTACTACCATCTTCGGATTTGACAGTAACGTTTGCGGTACCTTCGGCAATACCACGTACAGTAACCACATTCGCAAGTTGGGTAACTGTTGCAAAGTTTGTCTTATCGCTCACAGCGGTGTAGTTTTTGTTAGTTGCATCGGTTGGTGTAAATTTGACAGTAAATGTCTTAGTTTCACCCACTTTTACAGACAGAGTAGCTGGTTCGACTGCGACACTTTCAACAACGATTTCTTCTTGTAGCCATTCAACCGTTTCTGCATCAGCAACTTTCAGTTCACCTGAGTAAGTGGAGATTTCTTTTGTTGGAAATTCCATTGACCATGATGTGAAGGTCATGTATCCCTGAATAACATCACTACCGTCGCCTTTCATGTCGAGCTGAACCCAATATGAAGGCTGACGACCAGCCTTAATTTCATCAAGAATCTCTTTAGCGATGTCGAAAGCAGAAGTTGAACCTGCAACACCTGCTTTTTTGAGCTCACCATCGAAACTGATAGTTACGTCAGCGCCAGTGACGATAGATTCTGCTAAGCCTTTTGTATCATCGGCATTGGACGTGACAGTTTCCATACCGAAGTCTGTCGATTTACTTGTTAATGCACCTAGTCGCAAAAATTGAATCTGAGATGGTGATTGATTTGAACAGCCTTTTGCAATGCGCAGAATACCTGCGTTACCCATCACTAGGCCTTTATCTTCAGGGCATTGTGCCATGTTATAACCTCTTTATTTGCAAATAAAAAAGGCCGCATAAGCGACCTGTTGAGATGTGTTTAATTTAAGATGTACAGCGGAAAGAAAGTGGGATGATAAACCTGCCTTCTGTTGTTTGAATTGGATTAACAAAACCAGATGTATTGATAATGAAACCAATGTCATGGCTTCTAGAGTGACACCTTACATACTCCAGTATTTCGTTAGCTCGCTGAACAATAAACTCAATCCACGCCTTACCAGATATGAGTGAGATGGTAAAAAAATCATCACCACTTAGATCATCTATACGTCCAGTTCCATTTTGTTGCTGAAATACGATGTATGAGTCCGAATCATTACCTTCTTTTTCATTCCAAATATAATCCTGCTTAATGAGACCATCTGATAAACCTGATTCAGAAAAATAGTTTTTCAGTCGCTCAAAGGTCGTCATATCTTAAACTCCTCAGCAACAGCCTTATCAATCATTTGTTTCGTTTCCTCAAATCCTTTCAGGAGGAATTCTTTCTTAGCGGTAGGTCTACGGAAACTTTGATTAACATTAGGATCATGAACGAAAACAGCATACGAAGCAGAATAACCAACGCGACTAGTAAATAGTGTGCCTTTTACTTTTACATCTCTAAATTGTGAGTTAATGAGCGTTTTAGTGTCAATGGGTGTGTATATAGCAGCTTGCCTACCACCAATATCTAGCGCTCTATGCATGGCTCGAGCTATCTTTTTTGATGCTATACTTCCAACCAGAGAGTTTAAGTTAGATATCGCATTACCTATTCCTTTTACTTTTGCTCCCATAGTTATACCGCCGTCGTTAATGTGTAATCATCTAGACCACCATTAATATCTCGGTCTCTATCGATAGACTTAATCCTACTAGCACCATGCAAAAATGGATCTCTATCTTCATGTTTGCCAATGGCGATATAGTCTTCTTGAGTTGCTTCGCTATACTCAGTCCAAATAACATTCTTAATGATTATTTCAGTGCCAATGGTTTTTCTACCATCTTTAAAACTACTTCCGTAATCACATCGGATATGAATTGGCTCTGAAAATATGGGTTTACCGTAACCATCTTTACCTGTAATTTTCCAAATGGTTGCCCACCCCTTGCAAAATCGTCGCAGGATTTTCCCCATATCACCCCCGAACCACATCAAACTGAACAATGCCAACAGGTCGTTCAATAGGTAAGCTATCGGTACATCCAGAGGGGTCCAGAGAAGACAGCGTTTTTAACAATGTTTTTCTACCATCAGCAAAATACTGATATGAAACAGAAGCGCCAGAAGGTGCGTGCTCTGAGGATATTTTTCTAACATCAGCAGATGATAATATGAGGATAACCGAATACAGCTTAATTAAAGTAACAACTGCATCTGAATATCCTGCGTTATCAAGGCAAGTATCAATAGTATCCACAATAGATATGGCAGAGCTTATAACAAGGCTTGTTGCCTCAAACCCCATCACCTCTAATTGCTCATTAACTTGCTCAACCGTAATCACAATAGACATGATCACTCCTCATGGATAAATAAGGGGCTACTGCCCCCTCGCATTACCCTCCAACACTAGTATTCTTGCCAAATGAAACCATAACGCCAGCGGTATCTTTAATATCAGTAGCAATCTGCTTCCAATTAGCTACCGTTTCAATCTGTGCGTTAGTGGGTGATTTGATACTATCTTTACTCCACTGATAACCACGCAGACCAATAGTAAAGTCATACTCACCTTGCATTAGTGCCTTAATATTTTCTTGACCTAACACATCCTGAGCCTTCATGATCAATGGCGATGTTTGAATCGCTGCGGCGCCAGTAACCAAACCTAACGAATGCTGTTTGTCTGCATCTGACAAAGCGGGAATATCAGAGATAACAAAACGACGACCAAGGTTATCTTGTTTAATGGCGACGTTACCAATTTGGAACAGGTTATTCGCGTTGGTTAGTGTCTCATCCATAAAGTCGTTGAACGTTGCACCATCCATTAACCAAGCGACAATGCGTGAATAAGCATCGCCGAATGGACGTGTGGCCTTATTCAAACCTCTTAATGATGGCGTTTCTCCGCCAACAGTAACTGCCGTTGTATTACCAGAAATAGCTGCTTTCAATGCTGCACCAGCAGTATTAAGGTAATCTTGCAACATGGCTTCTGCTGATTGAGCAGCAACTACCGCGGCCGCTTCTGACACATCTTTACCTAGTCGCTTCATCATCGTTGGGGTAACAGATACAGGACCAATACGACCATCAACCTTAATCATACGGTCAAGGATTTGACCCAATTCTTGCGGCGTTAGATTGCCTGAGCCATAAGCGTTACGTCGCTGAGCCAGCCCGCCAAGTAACTGCCATGATGTTTGCTCAATGTAGTCACCGATATGATCACCATCACCGATAACTAAAGCGCCGCCAGATGCTTCGTTAAACTGACGGACAGCTTGAGCAACTAATTCTGTTGCTGCTAGCGATACTTGTTTTTGAAAAATATGTAAAGACATATAAATTAATCCTCTGGGATATTAGCAATGATTTCACGTGCGCTATCAACTAATGGATTTGCGCTTTTGGGTTTATCACTGCCTCCGGCTGGTGATTTCCCTTTGCCGCCTTCCCCTCCGGTTCCGGTGGCTTTGCTACCGATAATTACCGGAGCAAATAACTGGTTATTACGAAATTCTTTTTCTAAATCATCAATAGTGAATGCTGAAGGATGCCCATTAGCGTCAACTACTCGCGTTTTACCGTCCTCTACTGATAATCGAGATTTAATGTGCGGGATAATTAACGGTGCAGCATCACCAGCAAGCTTTGTAGCCAACGTTTGTGCGACGTTATCAACCAATAGTGTGTGTAGGCTCGCGTCTTTTTCCTGTAGCTGTGCTAATAGCTCACTTTCACGCGCCTTTAACTTTTCAGCCCAACTTTTTTCTAGTGATTCAATATCACCATTTTTACGAGCCTGCTCTTCAGCCGCTTTCTTCGCTGCATCTTCGGCTTGTCGGCGCTTTTCTTGCTCTGCTTTTTTCTCAGAAAGTAATTCATCAACCTTCTTTTGAAGCCCTGACACATCTGGAATTTCTGGCATACCTTCGATTTGAAGTTGGTAATTTCCACCGACTTCTTTATACAAAACCTTTTTATCATCAGTTAATGCATCAAATTCTTCTTTTGTTAATAGGTATTTAAACATCGTAAAACCTCTGGTTTAGATGGTGCAGTCTCTAACTGCGAATAATAAAAAACCCACCGAAGTGGGTCATTTGAGGTCGATACCTGCTTTATTAAAAGCTTCAGGTATGATCCGTTGAAGTTCCTTAAGCGTTATTGGCTTAAAGTATTTATCGAGCTGTAACTTTGCGAATTTATCAGGTGGTAATCCACCATCACGAAACAACTGTGCCCTAGTCTTACCTAATACAATGTCCTGCCTGTTCGCTGGTTGGCGATAAAGCCACTCGTAATAAGACTCTTCACCCCATTCAGAATTACCGACATAATCTGTTGTAATTAAGTTTATGTATTTCTCATCTAAAACTGGAAGTAATCGACTACGGCAATTAGGATGAAGAGGAGGTTTGGGGCCTTCTCCTAATGGATAGCGATTACCGGATAATGATCTACATACTGATGATGTTTTATTGTCCAGTATTGCGCTGAACTCTTCATACTTAATCAGATCAGGATTCTCTTTGTAAAAATCCATTGCCCCTATACTGTGCGCATGCTGTAAAGAGGTTCTGGATATCATCTGAAAGCCCCTAGCAATCCTACCGACTACCGACGATGCGATGATTAGAGGTTCAACTGACGTCCCGTTAATCGTTGATTGCAGATCAGACACATCACCACCAGATGATAGTGATATCAGTGCCTGATTTTCTACCTGTTGAATGGATGTATCAGCCCAAGATTCAATAAACTTTTCTAGGAATAACGAACCACTCCATCCCGTCAGGTTCATGGGAATGTTTTGTACATCTTTACGCACTTTCTCATAATTGGCAGGTTTAATACCTTCTAGAAGTGAGTTAAAACCTCGATATTCGGCATCTGCCATAACAATGGCAACACTGATGGCTTCATCAAGCAATTTTCCAGAATGACTAGAGAGAACTGGCTTTAGTGATTTTTTTAATGCAAGCGCGATTGATTTTGCTTTACTTATAGAGGAAATATCACCTGAGAAGGTAGACAGCGCAGATGCCACAGTGGCACGAATATCCAACACTAAATCACGAGTATCTGCTGTTGATGACTTCAACCTTTCCAGCATGACCTGTATCATTAATGCGTTGTCAAGGATGATGCTCGGTTGCATAGTCACACTCCCAACATATTTGCCCCTCTCGTTAATTCCAGTTCATCAACAACATCCTCAGCCCTCTCGTCTTGAGAAATGATATTGATACTTTGCAAGTACTTAACAAAATCAATCAATCGCATAGATCCTGATTGCAACGCAACCAATAACGCTGTAATCGTTGGTGAATCTAGCTTAGCTATATCATAAACTTTATTCAGTTGTATTGACGCTTCGCCACCACCCGCAAACTGGATACAAAAATCAAGTGCTCGGTTAAATGCTTGCTCAACATTACCCGCACACAATGACAGCACTGAATTATCTGTTTGTGCCTCATCCTGTGCCTGTGTAGCAGTTCTTGCTGACGTTCCTCGTTCAACTAACTTAGCGCCTAGCATTGCCATTTGCTTCTCTCTACGTTCAGCTAGAGTGATTTGAATATTTCTATCTTCGGGCTGTGCAAACTTCATGTCACCACCTTGTGGTAGCAATACCCCTTTACGGGAGCCAACAGTAAATCCATCAGACATATGTTTCTCAACCCAGTCATCTGTAAGACCTGTTAATGCAACCATTGGTTGACCGACAGTATGTGCCGATTCTGCTATATCAGCCTCAGCCTGATAATGTTTGATATTCACGTATGCTATATCAGCAAGAGGTGGAGAATCAGGAGTGTGATCATTATTCATTGAGCCAATCCATGACCATGGCAACTCATTTAATGGACTGCCAATCGCATCACTCAATACAACCCAATCTGTAACCTTTATGTCTCCATCTTCATACCAACGACGAGAATGAGCGACATCATTAATAAGCCTTAATTCAATCCAGTTATTCTGCATTTGCAGTTCAAAATCATCTGTATCTACTGGCTCTTGATATTTGAGGACAACGAGGGATGTTTTCCCATTCGTTACACGCCAGTTGATGATTTCTTTTGCTGTGAACAATCGAACATAAGGGCGTCCCTTATTAGCTTCTGACTGAATCCCTGCTCCGCTAAAATCACTTAATAGACCAGCTCGACCACGCTGTAAGTTTTGCGATAACGCATCCCTTATCATTTGGGTTAGTGGCTGGCCTTGACCGTCTATGTCAGTTTCTAAATACTCGACACCACCGCTAACACTAATCTTTACTGGCTTACTGAAAGCAATACCAAGTAAACCACTAAGTGTCCTACCCGTGGCATTCAGAAAGGATGCTCTAGCTAAATAGCGCTTATAACGCTCATTACCCTTATCATCTTCATCTTTGTTATCTGCCGGATGAGGGAGGTATTTCTCTTTCTTACTTTTAACAACTCGTTCGCCATCAACACAATCGCCAATCATGTCCCATTCAGGCAAAAACTCATTGTAAGCTGGATGCTTATAATCAACGTTTGTATTCATGTTAGTTCCAGTTAAATTCTATTTTCTTAGTCAACCGTTTAGTATTTCTTCGACTCACTGCAAAATACCTAAATCCGTCAGCATCATGAGATGTGTAATCATGAAGTGGCTTATCTTTCCAGCACCCTCGCTTGTCATCCCACTCTTTGCGGTACGCTTCAAGGTGAGCAATACCTTCACTACATTTGTGCTCATCGAACACGCAAAGTGGCAGGATTTCACGCACAGCCTCGATACCCTCATCAATGGAAAGTTTCGGCACTACGTCAAATCGGATTGAGTAAATTTGTCCGTCGATTTCGTACCCTTCACGCGCTAATTCACGCCGAGATTTCGCATCAGAACCAAACTCACGGTTATCGATATCATGAGGGCCATTGTGACTTGCATATGTGTAGCCTTTGTCTTTCAGCACTTTCATGTAGTGTCGCAGGCCTTCACCACTATTTGAGTAATGGTCTATGACATGAAACTCTTCGCCTACTTCACGGATAAACCAGATTGATGTTGAGTCCCCCACACCGATATCCCAGTACGTATGAACCGGTAGATGCGAGTTATCAGGAAGTGTGCCAATGCGTTTATTTTCGTACAGGAAGCGGAATTGCTTGGCATAGTAAGCGCCTTCAACAGATTGCTGAAATGCTTCAGACGGTATTGACGGATATTCCCGCTTCATATCGTCGCCGAGTGTTTTCTCTTTGGCGTAATACCATGCTTTCTGACGCTCGTTTAATTGAACGCCATGTTTACTTGATATTTCATCGAAGTAGTCAACTAATCGTTGCGGTAATTGTTCCACAAGATCAATGGAGTATTCAGGATTCTTCCACCATGAGAAGAAAAAGAATTTCCAGTCTAGGTTAGAGAGAGCCTTGCTCTGAATTTGCGCTTTCTCAGCAGACTGACAATAATCGAAGAAATAACCTGCTCGACCTTCTGCTATACTTTCAATTGTCGTGAAACAATCGCTTGATACCGCCTCAAATGCACCAGTGACAATCTCACGAGCTTTCTCTGGATACTTAGCGCATATCTTGCCGAACTCAGAAACGTGCAAATATCGGAGTGTGCCGCCACGAAATGATGTGCTGATATAAAGTGACCCGCCTTTGCTAAACACCAATTCACCAGACGCATCATTACTCGCGGGATTTGCAGCCTTAATTTCATCAGGTAGTTTTTCGTAAGCGTATTTTATCTTTTCCCTGAATAGTCGCTTAGCATCGTTTAGCGTGTGGGCTATCAATGCACATTTAGCCGCCTCAAATAGCGCTGCATCCAATTGGATAATGCAGACCTCAGTCGTGAAGCCAAGCTGACGTGCTTTAAGGATAATGTTTCGCGTGTGCATTCCTTCGAAGTATTCAAGCTGCTCAGGCGTCATTTTAAATCGAACTGGTTTACCTTCTTTATTGGTTATCCAGTAGAGATGGTTCAATCGCCAGAGCTTATCTCTTAATAATGCAAGATGTTCTGGCTTCATGATTATTCCTTAGATAGGTCGTCCATTAAATCTGATAGTTGGCTAGCCGTCTTATTCGGCTGAACGTCATCAAGGCCATATGCCTGACGCTCAAGTCCAATTAAGTTCTTAAGTGTTTCACTAAGTGCTTTTGCTGATTTAACACGCTCAGGCAGGGAGATAATTGAGTGATAAATTTCATTGAGTTTGTCGCGACCGTTATCGCCAGGATTAAACATCAGGTCGCCCAACTTACTCAAGGCAGGCACATCTGCGCACTCTGTACTCAGCTCATCAAACAAGACGTTAGCCAGTTCTCGCGCTCGCCGTATATCGCCCCTGTGTTCCATACGAACATTAGCAATAACCTCAGCCGTAGCCTCAATAAGTACGCGCTCAGATAATGTTGTTTCTGTGCGTACCTGCTTGCGTACTTCTTCTTTGCGTACCAAATCATCAGCACGAGATTTTATCTTTGCGTTAAGATCTCTCGACCAATCATCTTTCTTAGCTCTCTTGCGTATAGCCCCTTCAGATATGCCATGCTGTGAAGCTATTTCTCGGAGTGACATCACGCCAGCTCGGTAAACCGACTCGATGGCCTCCCAATCTGGTCTTTTAGCCATATTCATATCCTCAATAACAAATTAAAAAACTCACCGTAGTGAGCTTTGTGATTTGCAATAAAAAACCCGCCGGAGCGGGCTATTGTTAGATAGCAACTCCTCGTCGCCTTAACTCATCAATGATTGCATCAATAGCATCATGGATTACGTCAGTATTGTAGTAAATTGACAAGCCTGATTGATAAATGGTTTCCAGTAACTTGAAGTTATGCTTAAGATTGTTGATCAGCTGATCGGTTGTTTTAGACATTAGAATTCTCCGGTGTCTTTTATAGAGCTTAATTGCTCACCTTTATTTATCCTCACAGGCCTGAAGAATGCCCAAAACACGCTATTTTTGGTCTAATTTATTTAGTTTTCTATTTTTGCGCTACCGATTATCCTATTGGTCACATGAGGCTCTTTAGTGGTCATTATGCCTTTGTATGTTGAGCCATCTTTCTTAGTTGCTATTACGTGATATTTTTCAGTCATAGTTAGCTCTTCTTGTGATAGTCTTGTCGTAAGACGATATTGCATTGACATAGAGGGATCATGAGACAGTATCTTTTTGCTTTACTTATACCGTTCACTGTGTGCGCTAATGCAACAGATGAAACCCTGATATTTGAAATGGAGTGCTCTTGGATTAATTACTCCCAAGACGGCACCACCAAAAAAAGTGAGGATAGCCAGATATTTTCTGTTTATAAATCAAATGCAACACAAATCCTCAAGATAGCGCCAGCTAAAAAGAGTAGTCATATGCCATCTCCGACCTATGCTATGAAGGTAAAAGGAGCATACTCATCTCAATTCGGAGTACCTTATTACAAAGAATTCTATTGGATGAGCCACGATACAAGGCTTACATTACTTCGTGGAAATGACACAAAAGTAATAATTGAATCCATATCATCCCCAGGGATGCCTGTGATGGAAGCCACCTGCACCAAGCCTATATATACAGACGACAAAAAGTAACCATTCGCAACCATCATCACGTGTCACTACGTTACTTTGGTCACTTCTAGTCTATTCCTAGCAGTCAAGATAGGGATCGACCTCCTTAATGGATAAACGATTTATCTAACCTTGTCGGGGTTATTCTTTTGGAATGCTTTTATCCAATTCTTCACGGAATTTAACTGGATTCTCTGAACCTTCTACTGCCATGATATTTCTCCATTAAAAAGCCCCGCTATTGCGAGGCGATTGTTTTCTAAAAACTTACGTTGATTATTAACAGATTGGCTTACTGAATATTGGTAATCTATTGTTTTCACACATACTAGTGAAAGCCCTGTGGGAGCCCAAACTCACAGGGTTATTTTTATCTTGCGTTTTTATTTAGGTAAGAAATAAGTTAATCAGAATTATCAATCTGGTATATATACTTACTTAAGCTATACTAACTAAAATCAACCTCGCTATACTCTTACTGATTGGTGTTTAGTTAGTTTGCCCATGCACCCATGCTGGGCTTTTTTTAGTTCACACACTCCACTCTAATGTAATCCTGCAACCCTTTAATCATCTGTTCTGACTCTGCAATTCGTTCTCGGAGTAACCAATAATTTCGGATAGCGGTGTCAGTAGGTCGGGCGGTGGTTGCATAAGCCAAGCGGGTGGCGGGAGTGGTTTTGTTTTTTGGGCACTCGGCTTTGATATACACCCGCTCAGGATGATGCTCACTAATATCACGCAAGCGACTAATTTCATTCTTGGCATTCGCTAACTCCTGTATATATTGAATATCCAACTGATTTAATCGCATTATGCGTGCTTGATAATCAGTATTAATAGACCTCTGTTCTTCGAGAGCAATCGTTAGTTCTTTGTTTGTTTCTACTAATAGATTAATTCTGTTAGCTTGCCAGTTAATCACCCAATAACTACCCACAATGATGCCTACCATCGCAATGACGGCATAGAGTTTCCCGTATTTCATGATTAGTACCGATGATGTGAGAGAGCTATCTGACAGCGCTTTTCTAAACTAACTTGGTCTTTAGTACATGAGTTATCAATCAAGAGATAAATGCCACCAGCGACTGTAATGAGTAATGCAAGGATAAAGCTGATAATGATGATTAAAGGTTTCCATGACATAGTGCTGACTCCGCTTCTCGACGACTGACAAGCCCTCGCCAAACCTTTCCACCCGCATATACCCAACGTTTTATTTCTTCACAGGCACCCGCTCTATCATCCGCATTTAATTTCTTGAGTAATGTTGAGCGAGCAAATGCTGTCATTCCTACATTAAAAGCAAAGGAATATAAAGCGGCTTTGGTGTAGTCATCGAGTGGTACTTTGATTAATGCATCGACTTTCTGTTGTGTCTTAATAAAATCGTTTTGTAATAACGCATCACATTCTTGTTGTGTATATGTCTTACCTTGAATAATGTCTTTGCCTGTATGCCCATAACAAACCGTCAAAACGCCTGCCACATCACGATAAGGTTCATAACGCACACCTTCAAAATGGGCTATCACTACTAATGCGATTGCTGTGGCTCCTGCTGTTGTTAGCGCCGCTATTTTCTGTTTGAGAGACATTAAATATCCTTTGGTGCTTTCACCATTAATTCAGCAAGTCTTTTTAACGTTTCGGTCGGGTTTTGTGGGTCAACATGACGAACAAGCTCTTCAAATAATTGAGTACGTTTTCGCTGTTCTCTTCGAGTCATAAAATAAGTGGCTAAACCTAGAACCATGCTGAACGCCATCCCGATAACAAATCCCCATTCATATAAAGAGAGACTGGCAAAAAAGGCCGTTAGGCCTGCTGTTCCATAGGTTACATTGGTTAATTTATCCATACACATATACACCCCTACGGAGTGCCCATTAATGATTAATATAAAGAGAAATTATTAAGAGATTTTCGAGATGATTTATAAAAATATAGTAATTCTTATTTATTACTGTACATATTTATAAATTTATTCATAAAATAATAAATAATATTTATGAAACGGAGTAATCAAGTGCGATATATTATTTTATTTCTTATTTCTTTATTTTTTATAATTACTTTCATTATAATAACTAATAATGATAAAAATCAGTCAGTTAAACAAACAACTCAAATCGAGAACGATATAAATAAAAAATCAGAAAAGTGCACATTTTATTCACCAATAAAAACAAAACGACTAGCCTGGATAACACTAACTCATAAATCCCCATGCTCTTAGGTGTAAATAATCATTACCAGTGTTATTATAATGGATAATATGAATAGGCGTTTTCAAATTATAATTAAATTAAATACCATCAAATTAGATAGTATTTAAATTCAGCTATATACCTTTTGTTAAAATATTATGATCCTGTTACTATCAAATCCATATGATGTTGCAAAATTAATATATTCATTCAACAAATTTGATGGCATGGTCGGTGTACGTGATAATATCCATAAATAATCTTTATCTGGTCCTACAACCAAAGAATATTGATAATTCTTATCCAATTTGATGATATTATATCCACCATAGAATGGACCAAAAAATGATACTTTTAATGCACCTTTATTAGATAAATCAACAAAATAAGCCTTACCGATACTTTCTTTCCAGCGATGTTTATTTTGACTCCAACCTCGATTAATAACCTTAACACCACCATCATCTCGTAATGAATAATTTGCGGTAACTTTCGTTAAGCCTTTTTCAAAACGATTATCTATTCTAGCTACCTCATACCACTGCCCAAGATAACGTGATAGATCAAAATTATTAACAGGCTTAATGTCACTCGGAGGAATAACATTGCATCCAGTAAGAATAAATGAACTTAAAAAAGTGACAAAAGAACGTATCATATTTTCCTCCTATCAATAAGTTTATTATAATCCATAACGTAATCTTAAGGATTGAGGATAAGGATGAAAATATCTCTGTTTACTCAAATAATTATCAGGATGCTCTGATAGATAATGATTAATTAATGTTAAAGGTGCTAATAAAGGCTGTATTCCTTGACGGTATTCTAAAATCAATTGACTTAATGCTTGTCGCTGATTTGATGTTAAATAGCGCTTAAAATACCCCTGCACATGCATAAGAACATTGGTATGATTACGTCGTGTTGCTTGGTGCTGTAATAATGTCATAAATCTATTTCGATATTCATCAAAAAAAGCTTCCAATGAATGCCATTCTTTATTATTAGCAACAAAGCGACCTAACTCTCTATAAAGAGGTTGTGAATGAGCCAATAAGAGCAGTTTATATCTTGTATGGAAATCGATTAAAGACTGACGAGTAAATGCGTTCATTCTCAATTCATTCAACTCATCCAGTGCAAATACACGTATAACAAAATTTTCTCTTATATGAGGATCATTCAATCGTCCATCTTCCTCTATTGGTAACCAAGGCATCATTTTTTTCAGATTTTCTGTAAAAATACCCGTCCCAGCCTTCCTATTACCATTACCAATAGGATCATATACACGAACACGCTCTAATCCACAACTTGGTGATTTTGCACAAACAATATACCCACTAAACTGATTAAATTTCTCTAAATACTCAACAGAATACCGATTCATCTTTTCAGTTAAATCACCTTCACTCCCGTTACTAAATTTTAATGCAATTTCTCCTGAATTTGATTTAACTAATCTTAGTGCGGGCCTTGGTGTAGGTAAACCAATAGCCATCTCAGGACAAGCCGATTGATATTCAAAATAATCAGATAGTTCATCTACGGCAAGATGAAAGCGCTTATGACCACCATCAAACCTAACATTATTCCCTAATAAACAAGTGCTAATCCCTACAATAATTTTTTTACCAACAAAATTATTTTTGTGAATATCTGTAACAGAGTTAAACATTCTTACTACCTCATATGAAACATTCATATAATCTGATTATAGTAGATCATAACTGTATTCATATTAGTAAGATTATGCTTTTTTTACTACTTTTATAATTTTAATTAGGTTTCAATCTTTCAGCACTAGAAATATATAATGCAATAACAAGTAGCAGTATCGTTCCTGAGTAAACAATAAGTAACTGAGGATTTTTATGTTCAACAACAATTAACCTAATTACCGCAGTTATTGCAATATAAATAAAATATTGCAATGGAAAGTGATAATTCGACTGAAAATATTTAATAATTAATGCAATAAATTCAAAATAAAGAAAGTAAATGATAAGTCCATCAACTAATAAATAAATTGAAACTGGATCACTAACTGTAAATAATAAATTAGCAAGGATAATAGTTTCTTTAACTAAAAAAATTATTAAAATAATTGCAAGCAATATCAGGCCAACACTACTAATCCATTGTAAAACTCGACTAATTACTTTTGTTTGATTTAGTCCTGTCATAATAACTCCTAAGAGTTTATGCTCCTAATATCAAGTTTTCTATAGATTAAAATAAAAAATAGATGAGAAGCTTTATATTTAATTGGACCGCCATCAAGGTATCGAACCTCGACTTTTAGTTTAAATAAAACTAAATACTCTCCCAGTTAAGCTAATGGCGGAATGAATTTACCTGAACCAACGAACTATCACAAATGCAACTAAGAGCAATAAAGCAATGATAATTACATTCCGTAAAAAAGCGGGGATTCGGTGTAATAGCGCAGACCAATTCATAGGCATCTCCTTAGGAAATCATTCCTTTAGATACCGCATCTATTTTCGATAAAAACTTGCAAATGCAAGGTTTGCTGTTGATAGCAATGAGGTATGTTTACTTTCCTAAGTTTACCACACACTAATGAATATGTACGTTTTAAAATATAAAGGGATCATATTTAAATTTAAGCAACAAAAAAACCCCGCCAAAGCGAGGTTCTATATATTCAACTATTTAACGCTTAACTCATTTGAGCAGCCATCACAGTCTTACAAAAAATACATTTTGCGCCGTGTGGATTGTTCACTGTAACATCAAATTGTGATGTTCTATATTGTGAACCGCTACAACAAGGGCATTTAAAATAGAGGCGAATAGTAATAGCGCCTTTAGAGAGCCACCACGTTGCCTGCTGCTGGACCTTTCATACCATTTTCAATGGTAAATGAAACTTCTTGGCCTTCCATCAGAGATTTGAAGTCATCACTCTGAATTGCAGAGTAATGTACAAATACATCTTTACTTCCATCTTTAGGAGTGATGAAACCAAAACCTTTATCATCGTTAAACCATTTTACTGAACCAGTCATTGTATTAGACATAGAATTTCCTTTAATTTATTTAATTTGCCATAAGGCATATGAGGGTTTGTTTTTTATTTTTACTTATGGGAATTAATTAGAAGGAATTCGCAATGAAGTGGTATCGAGGATAACGCTAAACGGTGAACAACTTTAAACTGACTAACATAAATAGGCCTGTACTTCCAAACCAGTGATGTCATTAAGCCATAGAAAAATTCAGATAGCAAACTTTATTTTTGCAATAAAAGCACTTGTGTGTGCTATCAAGAATGAAACCCTATTAAAAGGTGCCGACTCACAGCTCTTGTGTGAACGGTATAAGTGGGTATTGATTCTGTGGTCGGCATAGACGGAAAGGCTACAAAGTAACCTTATTTAATTTAGGGTTGAATATCTTAGTGAGAATAATTATCATTACATTCGTATCAAATTGACAGGTTTGATACGAATTAGTACGACATGACTTACATTGCTTCTTGCGTTTATTTTATATGCCGATATGACTCCTAGCGTATCGGCATTTTTTTATTGTGTATTGAAAACAATTAAGGCTACACATCATGCGTAGCCTTAATCTTATTCACGTTATCTAACTCAATTAACTTTTATCTTTATTTTCTATCGCTATTGTTTGTCGTTTTTCTTCTTCAGGTAATTCATACTCAATAGCAATGATCAGAAGTCCACTTGATAAATCGGCTTTTTCTATTTTAACATTTTTACCGAGGTCAAATTGCAACGTAAATTGCCCTTGAGATATGCCTCGGTGGATCCATTTATCATTGTCTTCTTCTGATTTTTCTTCTTTTTTCCCCTCAATCAATAAACGACTTCCTTTCAATGAAACCGATAAGTCATTTTCTTGATATCCAGGCACACTCACTGTCAGTTCATAGTGGTTATCATCAATCTGTTTCAGGTTATAGGTCTGAATTGGTGATGCAATGGGCTTACTGCCTGTTAACTGACTAAACAGGCGATCTATCTGATCAAAACGATTTGAAAGTAGGTTGTCAGATAATGTTGGGAATAATGAAAAAGGTTTAATGTTAGGCATATAACTCCTCCTTCAGTATTTAGTGAATTATGGGCGGTATCTTATTTGCCCAAAATATAAATATGAACGAGCAAGCATTTTTCAAGCCCTAAATCCTAAATTTTTTATCTTTGACCTACATGGGATTGTAGATAACAAAAAACCCCGCCGAAGCGAGGTTTGAAATACTTACATTTATACTATTATATAAATATTGCATTTAATTTATAGAAAAAAACGGAGTTTTGCAACTTTTTAATCAGCTTAAAGCGCTAATTTTGAATAGCGAATCTCTATCTAATTGATAGCAACAATCTAATAAACAAATCCAATACAGTTTATAGCTCTTTCGCCAAGCATCAGCACTGACGCCCAACAATTCAGCGAGCTTAACATCCGTATATTTTTTTGCTGTTTGATTAATTTCTGCTTTTACCGTCTGAATGGCTAGTAAGGTAAGAGATTGAAGTCGTTGCTTAACTTTTTTCGTTATCCTTTTTTTACTATTTAATCGCTGAAACTCATGCCAAATATAGGGAACAATGAGTATTTGCTCACGATAATATTGATAATCACCATAGCAATAGAGTAACCATAAGCGCATTTCGTTAGGCAATTGATGAATACCTCTGCGCCATGATGAAGTGCGATAAGTAACTTCATTAATTAATGGTTTTGATTTTCCTTTGGCATGTTTTTGCTTAATTTTGAGTGGATGTGAGGGGAGTCTGTATCGAGACTTTATTTCACCCGCATAGCGTATTGGGTTTCTTTTAAACCTATCGGTTACAAGTATTGCTTGTTCCTCCATGGCACTTAACGGCCCATTTTCTATAATACAAACATTCATCAACGCTGTACTTACTCGCTCGCGTATCCACTCAATATTCACTATCGCACCTCTTGGATAATTATCTGCCCCCTTTTTCCCCACACTTTTGTTACCCGCCCATCCCATACACGTGAATCATCGTCAAAAATAGCATCAAGTAATGCTTTTTCGAGATTATCTTTATCCGGTTTTTGTTGATGGGGTTTACCGTTCATTTCGGAGCGTTTAGTTTTACTCCAACTCTTCGGCATGGGTAGAATGAATGTAATGTGGTAATGTGATTCAGGTAGGGTGATTTTGTTTAACTTTACTTCGTCCTTAAACGCAAAATACTTTAAAACTGGGGGACGTTTTTTCCATTTATCAGCCTGAGTCATCCTTGGTTTAGGTACTGGTTCGATATTAAAGACCTTCACACGTTCAACTTCCCTTCTTGGATCAATATGGCTTGCGTTCTCAAAACACCTTCTAGGTGACATTGTTTTGCATACTCCATATCCGTAAATCGTGTTCGTCTATCAACTTCATCGTGACATGCACTACAAGCCCAAGCGCCAAATAAGTCATGCGATTTTATTCCGACGCCACAAAGACCTGACATTCTGTAATGGGCTAAAACAACCGTTTCAGAGTTACCATTACAAACTGAAGGTATTCTAATCTGACATTCACGCCCTTTTGCCTCATTGCGTAAATTCATCATGAGCCTCCTGATTACTATTTTTTATCACTCTAAAATAAAAACGATCATGTTATTAACTGAAATAATCATCACTATTTCCTATTCTTCTTGCTTTCTTTTCAAACTCATATATTCAGAGTTACGAGGAATGATGATCGGAATTCCCTTCTCAATGCACCATTGTTCATGTTTCTCCATCATGTAAAGCATCCTTGCTTTATCCATCTTGCTGGTTTTTTCACGCTCACCGTTTTCATTGCGTCCTAGCCAATGTCCAACGAAATATTCATGAGTTTCCTCATTAGTGATGGGCTTTGATAAAACAACTTCACCGACACCATTTTTAATATCGATAACAACGCCACGTGCACGTAACCACTCGCCTGTGTTTTCCATCCACATACGCCATGTTTTATTCATGGGTATGGTTCTTAAATCACGCCACTCGGTGATTTTGATGCGATAGCGTTTACCTGTTGTCACGATTTCGGAGAGCACTTTGAAAATACTGTTGAGATTGGATTTATGGAGACAGATATCATCTGTCACTAAACAACCTCTCCATCATTATTTTTTAAATATACAAACACCTAGTTTCATCTCGGAAATTGCTAAATTAAAATCGTTTACCTCCTTTTTTAACTCTATTTTCTCGCTGATGATCTACTCGATGTTTGTTGTATTCGAGTTTCTCTGTAATAGCGCTTTCGATGTCGTAACCGAACTCTTCCGCATAATCCAAAATACGAATAACAGCATCAGCAAGTTCAACTTCTGCCATTTTTCTATGTGGTAAATGGTAATCCATTAGATCTTTACGCTCCCCCTCCATTGCTTCACTAATTTCAGAATGGATCAAGCAAAGTAAGGTTCCTTTTTCCCTTGGGATATCCCACCATCCAGCCTCAATGTTTTGTTGATGAATTTTTTTCTGTAGTTGTTTTATTGTCATATCTAAAATCCCTCTATCGAATTAAAACGATTTTTCACAATACCTTTTAGGCTCTCGTTTCGGTTGAGCGCGATAAGCAGCCATATATTGATCAACCGATGTAATACTCAATCCTTGTTGGTCAACATACACAGTACCTGTTTTACCGTGTCGATTGAGTCTTAAAATCATCTCGGTCAGTGTTTCATCCGCATTATCGTGGTACACCGCATCACGATAAATGCCTAACCAATAATCACAATCTTGCTCGATTTGTCCTGTATCTCTTGAATCACTTGGTACGGGGCGTTTATCTGCCCTGTTTTCCAATCCCCGATTCAGTTGTACAAGCAACACAACCACCGTATTGAGCTCTTTTGCCAATATCTTTAGCCCCTTAGTGATTTCACCATAGGCAATATCATTACGGTCAGCTTTTCCCGCTTGCATCAGAGTGAGGTAATCGACACCAATAAACCCAATATCACCGACTTTGCGCTTAATTCTCCGACTTTCAGAACGAATGTGTTGTAAGGACATGCCGGGTGTATCATCCACCCAAATATTGGGCTCATCTTTAAGGCGACCGATGGCACTGCAAAGCCTATCCCATTCATACTCCTCTAACTTTTGGTAAAATTTATCTGAATTAATCTGGGTTTGTTGGGCTAGTGTCCGTTCAACAAGCTGTTTATCCGTCATTTCCATGCTGAACAACAATACAGGCTTACCTTGTTGTGAGACATTTTTTGCCATTTCAGTGAGAACGGTTGTTTTCCCCATCTTTGGACGAGCACCAATCACGAACAGAGAACCGATGACAATCTGTTTTGGGCTTAATAGGCGGTCAAAATCTTTAAATCCCGTTTTTAATCCTCGATGTTTCTCTGGGGTATCTTGGCGGTCACAAATATCGGTAAAAACATCATCCAACACATCATCAATTCGGCGTAGCCCTGTTTTTCTCCCCATTTTTCCAAACGACGTGGCTTCATCAAGCAAGCGTTGTGCTTGTTCAATTTTATCCGTAAAACTTAACTCACTTGGCACCATCATGAGTTTTTGAATTTCAACCGTCTTTTCGATAACAAAACGCTGTGCGGAACACTCTCGGATTTTTTTCGCATAAGCCATAATGTTAGCAATACTCGGTGTTTCTCTTGCCATCTCAGCAAGATAGGCAAAACCACCTGATTGATTAATTCGGCCTTTTGACTCCAGACAATCCGTCACCGTCATGATGTCTATTGGCATACGTTGGGTATACATTTCTCGCAGGGTGAGATAAATAATTTGATGGTGTCGGGCATAAAAATCTTCAGGTTTTAGCAGTGAAAAAATTGATTGCGCATTATCACTTTGCGGGTCAAGCAGGAGTCCTCCAATAACATTTTGTTCCGCCATTAAATTATTCGGAACTTGGTTCATCACAGTGCTCCTTCCCTTGTTTTGAGTACCGTTTCAGGTCTGAGTAAATAATCAAAATTCGCTCGCCAACCCCGATTATTTTCGCCGAAATACCAAGCACTCGCCGTTTCCATAAAATAATCAAAATAATTTTTAGCTGATTCGACTGTGGGCTCTTTAAGCTCTTTCAGGAATTTGGATATTGCTCGTTTGCGTTTGTCATTCAGTGATTCGGCATTGGGTAATCTATCCCCTGCTGATTCGTTGAAGGCTTGCATGATTTCCTGATAAGGAATTTTAGCTTGCCGATTAATTGAAATCTGCTTTGCAGGTTTCGAGTCGTCAGACGATAATTTTTTAGAGTTAATTGACTGGTTAAAAGACTGACTGGTTCTGGGTAAAAATTTTTGACTACCCCCTAGTCCAACCGTTTGACTACCGTGGTCAAATTCTTTGACTACCTCTGGTACAGAATTTTGACTAGGTGGTACTGTATTTTGACTACCCTCATCAAGAGATTTAGCCTCCAAATCCAAAATATATAAATTGGAAGTATGCCCCTTATCAGTTTTTCGCGTAACTTTACGAACAAACCCTTTTTTACATAAACTTTTAATGTGGTTTATCGCACTTTGACGGCTAATTTCGCAATGACGTGCAATAGTTTCATAAGAAGGAAAGCACTCGCCTTTATCATTGGCATTATCGGCAAGTTTCAGTAGCACCATTTTTTGTGCTGTACTCCCCACCTGTAATTGCATGGCTTTTGCCATTAGAAGCATACTCATTTTCGCTCTCCTAATAACTTATCCCGATGTGCTTTCCTTAATTTTGCGTCTTTCAATGCTTCCTTTAAACGCTGACAACCCAGTGGGGTTATTTCTTGTAATAGCCTATTTCTCATGATGTTTTTATGCTCATCACAGCCATTAAATTCATGATTTATTCTTTGTCTCATGGTATAATTTCTCCATTCCAAAGCTGTATCAAAAAAGGGAAACCGAAGTTTCCCCTTGTGATAAAAACTGGATATTGATACAGTGTATTTGTACGTTAAATGGTGAATTCCATTGAACAACACGCCTCGTTTGTTGCCGCAATCGAGGCGTTTTCTTTTATTTTCATTTGAGAAAGTTCACCCATTTGTTTCCACAAAAATCGGTACTCTTCTTCTGAGATTTTTCGTTCTCCTTCCATCACAAAATCAATAATTCCCGATGCGACAAGCGTTTCGCATATTTCAGGATATTTTTCAGTTCGACGTAGGATTGTTGAATCATGAACACCTAACGTTCTAGCCACGGCAGACTGAGTTTTATTTCTCAATGCTTGCAATGCTGAAGCTATTAGGTGATTAGAGATAAATTGATTGAATTGTTTGCGTGTATTTGCGCATTCCATTGTTTAGAGTCCTTATGAGTTAACTAAGGGACAATAATGATCCGTGGCTCATTCCATATGAGCGGATTGTTTAGGTGCGCATTTTTCAGCGCAGAGCTGTTAAAGAGCAGGATGATACTTATTTTCCTGATGGAAACGGCTTAACTTCTTCAGCCTCAACTGTTCCATCTTGTTTTCTGATAATGAAAATATTTCTTTTCTTTAAAATTGCTTTACTTATTGCGCTTTGCCTAACACCTAACAATTCAGCCGTTTTGTGTTGTCCTAGCTCAGTAGCAAATTTAGTAAGAGGGACTTTTTCCATAGTTTCTCCTTTTTTAATCATTATTACCGCAAGTGATAAAATAGTCAACACCTGCGGTGATTGGTAAATATTCCATTTGGTAATAAAATTGCAGTATGAAAAAAAAACCGATCACAGATGAACAAAAAGCTGACGCTCTTCGCCTAAAAAATATATTTGAGGCAAAAAAGAAAGAGCTCAGCTTGTCACAAGAAACCCTTGGTGATTCAATCGGCATGGGGCAAAGTGCCATTGCTCAATTATTGAATGGCGTAAATGCATTAAATATAGAGAATGCAGCTAAGCTAGCAGAAGCATTGCAAGTCACTGTTGATGAATTTAGCCCATCTCTAGCCAAAGAAATTAGAGGTATGTTTAAAGCTGTCAGCCCATTAAAAACACCAAGTATGAATGAAAAATACCAGTACCCTCTATTTACAAAGGTACAAGCTGGCGCTTTCTCAACAGAATTTAACTCATACACTCAGAAAGATGCTGTGTATTGGATACCGACAGCTAAGAAAGCTAGTGAGCGCGCTTTCTGGTTAGAAGTTGAAGGGCAATCAATGACAGCCCCACCTGGAGGAAAGCCAAGTTTTCCAGAAGGAATGCTAATTCTGGTAGATCCTGAAGAAGAAGTCGAGTTCGGAGATTTCTGTGTTGCTCGTTTACTGAATGATGAATTTACATTCAAACGACTTATTAGAGAAGGCGGGATTGAGTATCTAGAGCCATTAAACCCACGCTATGACCTGATCCCCATTAATGGGAATTGCACAATCATAGGTAAGGTAATCAAGTCACAATGGCCTGACGACACGTTTTAGGAGGGAGTATGGCGTTTAACAATATTGAGATAGCAAATATTAGACGGTGTATGGAGTTTTTCATGGAAAAACGCCGCCCAGCAGAGCACCTGAGAGATGAATTAGATCTACAGTATCGTATCGAGGACGACTCAGTAATTATCTTTGAAATTAGACAACTAATATGGAGTGATGGCAAAGTAGAAGAACCAATAGCAAAAATAACATATAATAGGCATTCTAGTTCATGGTCTCTGCTTTGGATGGATAAAAATAGCAACTGGCACCACTACGATGAAAAAATGTTAGGTAGCTTCTCTGATGCAATTCAATTAGTAGAAGAAAATGTTTGCGGATATTTCTTTGGTTAGTAACTGAGTATGCTCAACGACAATATAATCTATTCAAGAAAAAGCTGGCCTTGTATATTATCCAGAATTAATGGCTTATAGTGAATATAACTGCTTGTTTGAAGATGAAGATTAATTACTAATGCCCAGCCCTCCCATGGGGGCTTCTTTTTCACTTATTTATCAATCAAATCAATAGCTATACTATAAATAGCAATCATATGTTTACTCTCTTCATTTACACGCTGCTCTTCTAAAATTGCTGAGATATTCTTATGTGTAATGCGGTAACCTTTTTCGTTTAATAACATTACAGACCTTCCTACAACTTGGCATACACTTTCATAAATAGCATCTCTTTCAATATTCATACACACCTCCGTTCAATATTTAAACAATAACACTCTACTGGATATGCACATAAACATTTTTGTTTGTTTTCTGCACTGAGGTTTGTCTATTAAAGTGATCTGCATTCCAACTTGAGATTTTTTTGAAAATAAATTATCTGGAAATACAATAAATTAACACCGCTAGTTATATTTTAATTACCCGCGGTGTTGACCTGTAAATCACCGCTGGTTATATTTAACATACCAAAGGCAAGAAGCCATAGATAAACAGGATGTTCGCTCTTTAACAGAACGCGCTGAAAAATGCGCAAACCAAAAACAGTAAGTTTTTGGATTGGTGAATGATAAAGCTGATTAGCAATATAGGGATCGGCAATAACTCAATAAGTCGCATGACGTAACACCGAAAGTAGGAGATCAGCACCTACCACCAATCACCAAAACTTATTCGGAGGTGGTAATTATGTGTATTCGCGGATATAACTGCGCTAGAAGTCGCAGAGCTGACCGTAGAACGGAATTACAAAACGCATATGCTATGAATGAACAGTTAAAAGTTGCCATTCATGGCAAGCCAAAAGAAGAAATAAAGCGCCCTACTTTATCACTAACACGCAAACCAGTTAGTAGGGTTGAAAAAGCAATTTCAATTCGTAGTACTAAAGTTTATGACTCAGCAGATAACTGTTGCTTACCTAATGTAGCAGTATTTTCAGGAGTTAAAACAAAACAGCCGAGCAGTGAATTCGGGGTTACGGCACGTTGATTAATAGATAGGAGATAGAGATGGGAATTAAAACTCCAGATAGTTACAATCCAGAATGGCAAGCAAAGATGTTGAGAAAATAATCCATCAAACTTGGTCGGTTAAAAGAGTGTGATGATAATTCAAAAATTAGTCTAATTGTTGAATGTGATGAAATAGTAGACGCACTTCGTGAGTATTCAGGCTACTAGCGTCATGTTTAATTAATACACCTTATCAAATCGTCTACTAATTGAAAGTTAGGACTTGAAGTTACTGTAACTCTAATAGAAGTATCCATACGAGATGTGATGACAGCCTGAGTATACTTGACTCCGTTAATATTAATATCTGCTATTTGACCGATATTTTTAACAGAAAAATTACTCAGACCAGTATCATTTTTAAGTCTAATTCTCAAGGAATCATTTTCTTGTATATGAGAGTCAATTTCTGCTGATTCTATATTTTTACATGCAATAAAAAGCTCACCTTTACTAGTTTTGAAAGACAAACAAATATCATCTGGCTTGCACTGATTATCAGCTATTGCAGATGTTGTGAATAAAAGCGCAGCAACAGTAATTAATTTCATGAAAACAAATCCATTTATTTAAGTTAAATGGAGTATATCAGTATGTTAGTTAATAACGAAGGATGTATGACATGAGTAAAATGACATTCGTAGTTGAGTATGAAGATGGTAAGGAGCCGTCTGTTAATACAGGAACAGAGATATTAGGCGGTAAATTGTTATCAGTTGGATTTAATGATTACCGAGATGAACAACTAACTCAGGATGAAGTTAGCGCCTTAAATCACGCAATTAACTTTAACGACTTGAAAGAAACCTGCGAAGACTTTGAAGTCAATTATGACGAAGTTGTAGCAAAACTCTAAAGCTCTCGCTCAACAATAACCCACCATATATTTAGATATATAAACAAAATATTTCGTAATTAATTATATTCATTAAAAGGAAATAAAAATGATGAAACAAGAAACCAGTGTCGTTATTAATGTGAAATTAACTTTAGACCATAAAATTAAATCACCACATGTTGAAGTAAAAACACAAGTATACGCTCATGAAGAAGCACCAGAATTAGCTATATTACTAAGTAACTTCTCAGATAATTTAGTTGGAGAAAATTCAATTAAATCATCATTTAAAAAAGCTGCTATAAACACATTGCTCAATAAAATAACACACTAATAAAATTCAAATCATTAAAAATAAATTAATACACCTTCACTTCGCCAACACCAGATAACCACCTTATCGCTCATCTAGCGAGGTCACCATGAAAACTAACTATTACAGCGCTATGCGTGACGGCATGGCGGTGAGTATCTCTACACCTTTTTTACAACTTGCTCGTCAAGCTGCAAGGATAGCCGTCTCTACAAATAACAAAAATATTTGGCGATTAGCAAGTCAATTACAAATGAAAGCTTATGGGAGGAAAGTATGTCACTAACTATACGTTACACCTATGCCGATATGACGAGCAGAAACCGAAATAATGGCACGGAAATAACCTTTCAGAATCTCAACGATGTCCACATTGAAACCGAATCATTTGGAGAACTTACCCAATATTACCAACCTGCCCCCTCAGAAGTCGTTGATTACATAATCAGTCAATATGATGAAAAGTCACTTGCTACGGCTATTCATCTCTCAGGACGAGGGGAAGTGGTTGCAAAGATACTCAATGAGTTGTATTTCAGGAGGGTTGCGTGACAGACCATCAACAATGGTTAGAAGAATTGCGCAGGAGGTGCAAAGAATCGCAGGAACGCGAGCTCGATGAATTTATGTATCAAACGGAAGTGTTAGGACGGCAAGGATTGTCATTGCCAATGAAGGACTTTCAGGGAGATTTTCAATGAACAATATCTCTCATTTCTGCCCAACAAAAAAATACCCTCGATTAACATCACAGTTAGAAAAAAATAGAGAAGAGGCTCTCGCTAAGGCAATTGCAATGATTGACGGTCAATTGCCGAATACAAGTGTGCCAGATAGGGAAAAACGATTAGCAATGGAATTGCTACACATGAACTTGAACACATCGAAAAATCACCCTCCTCTTCCTGAGCATATTCAAGCCCAACGAGATTCAAAAAGGACATATACGCCTAGTAATAAATTTGAAGTCGATTACTACGGAAGTGATCGCCGTCAAGGTCAATATTTAGGGGATTAATATGACAGCTGTATACAAAGCTATTAGTAATGTTGCTAGAGAAATGGCTGAAACGGGCATTAAAAAAGGAAGTGTAAATCAACAACAAGGATTTATGTTCAGAGGAATTGACGCGGTATATAACGCTCTCGCTCCTGCTCTAGTTAAGCATGGGTTGCTTATTCTTCCACGGATCATTGAACGTACCGTCACGGAAAGACAAACACAAAGAGGTGGCTTGTTATTTTATGTCGTAGTGAAAGCTGAGTTTGAATTTGTTTCTGTTGAAGATGGAAGCAAACACACGGTTGTGACTTATGGTGAAGCAATGGATAGCGGAGACAAAGCCACAAATAAAGCCATGTCTATTGCATATAAATACGCAGCTTTCCAAACATTTTGTATACCAACTGAAGAAACGGCAATCGATGCGGATGCAGAAGTCCACAATGTAGCACCGAGAACACCAGATCAAATATTGAAAGATTTTACTAATTCAGCAATGGCTATTACAGATCTCAATATTTTGAAAAAAGAATTTGGTGAAACATGGAAGTTACTCAGAAAAACGCCTGAACAATCAAAAGCAAAGGAAGTATATAACATCAGAAAATCAGAATTGGAGAAGATGTAATGGCAAGTAAAGGTGTAAACAAAGTCTTATTGATAGGACATCTAGGTCAAGATCCTGAAATGCGTTACCTCCCAAATGGCGATGCGGTCACTAATATTACATTAGCCACCAGCGATTCATGGAAAGATAAACAATCAGGTGAAACCAAGGAACGTGTTGAATGGCATAGAATTGTGATATTTGGAAAGCTCGCCGAAATTGCTGGCGAATATCTGCGTAAAGGATCACAAGTCTATATCGAAGGTCAATTACAAACACGTAAATGGCAAGATCAAAATGGACAAGATAGATACAGCACGGAAGTTGTAGTGAATATTAATGGTTCAATGCAAATGTTAGGTAACAACAATCAGGCAGGTAGGCAGAGTCCACAACAAAATCAAGGATGGGGTCAACCACAGCAACCACAGAAGCCAGCACAACATCAAGCACCACAGAGTCAACCACCGATGGATTTTCAAGAAGACGACATTCCATTCGCGCCAATTGGACACCCCTACCCACGCCACACTATTTATGTGATTTAACCAAGTAATATCAGTATGAAAGCTACGGACAGCTTAATTTAACTCGCAGGGATGCAAGCAGAGAAATGAATAATGGCAATAGTTCAATTTTATACAACAAGAAGTAAAGACGAAACTCCATCACAAATTACTAATAACCTCCGATATGAATTACCAGATGATCATAATTTCAGTGCTGATGATGACCTAGAATCCTGCATTGAAGCATGTGCAGAATATTATCACGCTGACTGTGACGGATGGGAGAGCAGATTTCCATGCTTATTTATGCTCTGGATTGACGATGAATACCTAGGGATATTTGAGGTTAAGCGTGAGTTTGAACCAACATTTTCAGCCCAAAAGGTGGAGTGATGGATAAATCAAGGATGCAATTTGAATCGTGGTTTAACAATCAGTATTCAGGTTATAACTACGATGAAAAACTTATTTCATTCGTTAAAGCACAATTATTTATTGTATGGCAAGCATCACGCGAATCATTATTACTAAATTTACCGATAAGAGAAAGGAATAAAGGTAATTATGATTATTTTACTGACGGATATAACAGTGGAATATCAGCATGTGAAATCGCTTTATTAGATAGCGGAGTGAAAATTAAAAATGGATAAAAATATATTAGAAATGGCAAAACATTTAAAAAACAAAATAAACTCAGGCGAAGGTATTGATGAACATAATTGGCAAGAAATAATTGAAGTTTGTAATGAAATAGAGCGAATTAATAATTTAGAACCCGTAGTATTTGCCAGACATACAGGAATGCAAAGACCACTAGATTTAACTGTATCTCACACAATATTAAATAATTGGATAGGATTTAACACTAAAAACCCAGAAATAAAGGATGATATTTACCCTCTATTTATTTTAGATTAAATAACCATGCAAATAATCGGATATGTATTACTCATGCTAATACAGGGTTCTGCACGTTTATAGGAAACCCAAATGATATATTTAAGTTTGTTCAATGGAATATCCGCTGGTCGATTAGCATTGTCTCGCGCTGGGATTAAATTTGATAAATATTACATCGCTGAAATAGATAAGTTTGCAAATAAAGTATCTGAATTTCATTATCCAGATAATATCCAGTTAGGTGACGTTAATAATTGGCGTGAGTGGGGTATTGACTGGTCAAGTGTTGGGTTAGTTACTGCGGGGTTCCCTTGTCAGTCGTGGAGTTTAGCTGGTAAGCAATTAGGCGATAAAGATGAGCGCGGTAAATTATTCTGGACGACATTAGATATAATGAGTCACGTATTAGAAAATAATCCAGACGCTAAATTTATGCTCGAAAATGTAAAAATGAAAAAAGAGTTTGAGGAATATATAACGCTTCATACCGAACGTGCATTAGGTTATGTAAATAAAACTCTTATTAATAGTTCATTATTATCAGCACAAAATAGACAACGTTATTATTGGACTAATTTTGAAATTAGCCAACCAGAAGATAAAGGTATTTTACTAAAAGATATTATTGATGATGACAGCATTACCAATAAAGAAAAGTCATATTGTATTGATGCCAATTACTCGAAAGGAACAAATTTAAGTCAGTACTTTAATAAATCTAGGCGACAAGTTGTTTTTTGTGGTGCAATTAGAGGTCGTTATATTATTAATGGAGTAAGACAAGACCATAAAATAAAAACAGCAGGACTTACCACTCAGAGATTAGAATTAAGAAATGATGAAAAAACAAATACATTAACTACCGTTCAAAAAGACAATGTTGTTGTTTATAGGGCATGCGAACCAAGGGAGCACGTTAAGCAATCCAAGGACGGATTAATTCATGTTGCTAATGCCACAGATATTAAAGGTAATGAACAGATAAAACGCATTTATTCCGATGCAGGAAAGGCTCCAACGCTATCCACATGCCAAGGCGGTCATAGAGAGCCGAAAGTTGCAATTAGAAATAAGAGTAAAACTGTTCGCTCATCTGGGCGCAACTCTTATGATAGACATGAATGGGATTCTATTAGTAACTGTCATTATCGAAAATTAACACCGACAGAATGCGCTAGATTACAAACATTCCCCGATGGCTGGTGTGAAAATATAGTTTCAAACTCACAATCATATAAATGCTATGGCAATGCTTGGACTGTTGATGTTATTGCTCACATATTTAAATGTGCATACAGAGAAAATAAATACGAAGCTATTCGTCCTGTTGTTAATTACGAACAATCATGTAATGCCAATATCTGAGAATTTATATACGCAATCGAAATACAATAAACGCGCTGAATATTTAATGTCAGTGAGGGATTTAACTATTATTTGTGGTGAGGTGATGAGAGGTGAATGAATTAAAAGAGGAAATAATTAATCTTCTAAAATACAACAAATTGACAAAGGCTGAATTATATTACTTATGTAGTCCTGAATACTCTAAAAGTCAGGTTAGTTGTGTAATTGGTCATTTAGAAGCAGGTGGAATTATCAGGAAAGGAATTTGCGAATATTGGGAGATAATCAATGAATAGCTATAATAAGTACACCGACCTTCAAATTAATGAATTAGTTGCTACAAGGTTAAAGAAGAAATGCTTATTAACGGAAGAATCTGTATTAGCTTATATGGATAGCGGCTATCGGACTTTCGACCCATGCAATAACCCTACTGACGCAATGCCGATTATTATTGAGAATGAAATATCGATGATTAAAAGCTCAGGTGGCTGGATGTGCTGCCATGGTTCAGTTGGTCAGGTTGAGCGTGAAAGCTTATACCGTGGCGCTATGGAATTATTCTTAATGATTAAGGATGCGAAGAATGAAAAAATATGACTTGATATTGTGCGATCCACCTTGGTCTTACAATAACAAAGTTTCAAATGGCGCAGCAGATAATCATTACAACACCACCGATTTATATTCCCTCTCTCGATTACCAATAGAAAAACACTCCTCTAAAAATGCCGTACTGTTTATGTGGTACACCGGAAACTTTGCACTCGAAGCAATTAAATTAACCGAAGCATGGGATTTTAAAGTTAAAAACATGTTCGGGTTCGCATGGGTGAAATTAAATAAAAATGCAGGAGATAGAATAAATAAAAAACCACCAGAAGATTTCTTTGACTTTATGGAAATATTAAACAATAAGACGAAGATTAATTGCGGTAATTACACTCGTCAAAATATTGAAATGTGTTTAATAGCCACAAGAGATAATGGATTACCTCGTAAGTCTGCAAGTGTTAGGCAAGTTATTTATTCATGTCTTGGTGAGCATAGCGAAAAGCCAAAAGAAATACATTATAGGTTAGAAGAATTATACGGAGATGTTCCTCGACTCGAATTATTTGCACGAGAGAAATATGGTGATTGGGATGTATATGGCAACCAAGTAGAAGGAAGCATTAAATTAATATAGATGAATTATGACATTTACTGAACTTGCAGGGCTAATAGCATTATGTGTACTTATTTATTTAATTGAAACAAGACAAGCGTAATTATGGATATTATTGACTCAGCAAATGAAATAAACGAATTACATATTCAAACATCATTATCAAATCGTAAACCAGCAATTAAATCTCATAACGGAATGTGTATTTGGTGTCACGAAGAACCTGTTGCACCTAATAGTGCATATTGCAGTAAAGATTGTGGTGATGATCATGAGCAATATAAACGGAAGAATGGATAGTATTACGAAATTACAAAAGGAAGAGAAAGATGGAATATAAATTATTACGCTTGGATGAAGTTTTAGATAGAACGGGATATAGCAAGTCATGGACTTACAAATTAATAGATAAAGGAGAGTTTCCAAAGCAGGTAAAAATAGGATCACGTTCGGTTCGTTTTATTGAAAGCGAAGTGGATGAATGGATAGAGCAACGAATTAATAATGCTCGTTGCCCTGAAAATACCCTCAATTGAATTTTATTTCTTTTTACTTCTCAGCTCATCTATATAATCAGCATACCACTGCATCATCTCCCTTCTACCCTCCAAATACAGCGCATGGTTATAAGTGCCACGGATAGAGTTTTTATCAACATGAGCAAGTTGTAACTCTATCCACGCTGTATTAAATCCTTTCTCATGCAATATTGTACTCATGGTATGTCTAAATCCGTGACCAGTGGCCCTTCCTCTATAACCCATTCTGCCAATCATTGTATTTATTGCCATTTCAGACAAATGTTTCTTATGATTAGTTCGACTAGGGAAGATATACTGATAATCACCAGATATTGGCTGTATTTGACGTAGTAAAGAAATTACCTGATCTGACATTGGCACAACATGCACCCTGCCCATCTTCATTATTTTTTCTGGTAGCTTCCATGTTTTGCTTTCAAAATCTATAAATGACCATTCTGATTTTCTTAACTCTCCTGGTCTTAAACCGGTAAGCATTAATATATTTAAAGCAGTTCTTACGATCTGACTTCCTTGATACTTGTCTACTGAAGATAAAAACTCAGGCAATTCATCAGCCAATAAATATGGATAATTTTCTCGTTGATGTGGAATAAACGCGCTGGCTAAATCTGGTGCAGGGTTATATTCAGCTCGTCCAGTGATGATGGCGTATTTCCAAACCTCACCACAGCGCTGACGAACTTTTTTTAATTTCTCTGTAACGCCACGCTTTTCCATTATTGAAAGCACTTCCAGCAATTCGAGAGGTTTAATCTCTGCTATTGGGCGATCTCCAATGTATGGGAAAACATCATTTTCAAATGCCTCCATCATGTCATTACGGTAACCCTCAGACCATCGGTCTTTTCTTCCCTCATACCACTCTAGAGCAATGCTTTTAAATGTATTGCTTCCATCAAACTTTGAATCCCTTTTCTTATCCTTCTTTATCTTGTTAGGATCAACGCCATCAGATAACTGCCGTTTTGCGTCATCCCTTTTCTTTCTGGCTTCCGCTAGAGTTATTGTTGGGTAGACACCGATAGCTAGAACTTTTTCTTTGCCATCTATACGGTATTTTAATCTCCAATATTTACTTCCTGATTTTGTAACTAATAGATATAAACCTCCTCCATCGAATAGTTTGTAGTCCTTTTCTTTTGGCTTACTGCTATCAACCTGCTTAACTGTTAGTTTCATATTGGGGGTATTAAATATTAAGGGGGTATAATGTCCCCCCATTTGTACCCCAAAAAAATGGAGCTTTCAAGAGACATAAAGAGACTTCAGGAGACAATGATTTAGTACGAAGGTTTGATTTTACTGGGATTAGGAGACTTCAGGAGACGCTAGGAGATGTTGAGATGGCGGAGGAGGAGAGATTCGAACTCTCGGATGGTTTCCCATCGGCGGTTTTCAAGACCGCTGCCTTCAGCCGCTCGGCCACCCCTCCGCAATGGGGAGCAATATAAACACCTAGGCTTATGTTGTAAAGCCCTTATTGTACTGTTTGCCGTAAAATTAAACGCATTACAAGTCAATGGCTTAATTTATCAACGATTTATGGGTTCTACTTGGGTATTTTCCTTATTTTTGCTAAATTAGCGGTATTATTTTTGATTGGTTGCTACGCACATGTTTGTATTTAACGGAAAAGAAATCGAGACAGATAGTCACGGTTATTTAAAAAATAGCAATGAGTGGAATGAAGATATGGTTCCAACATTAGCTGAACTAGAAGAAATTGAGCTTACAGAACAACATTGGGAGATTATCCGTTTTGTTCGCCAGTTTTATTTAGAATTTAATACCTCCCCTGCTATTCGGATGTTAGTAAAAGCGCTTGCACAAAAATATGGCGATGAAAAAGGAAATAGCCGTTATCTTTATCGTTTGTTTCCTAAAGGCCCTGCAAAACAAGCGACAAAACTTGCTGGTTTACCAAAACCCGTTAAATGTATTTAATATTATCTTTCGATAAAAGATCATTAAAATAATATTACTCATAATGGCGGATTGAAAAGTCTGCCATTGGTTCATATTCACAAGATGTCGCTGACCAAAATGTAATTTTGGCACTTCTTGGACCACCAGCTTCTAACCAATCTTCAAATTCTTTTAATGCATTTTCTTCCGCAAAAGCCTTTACTCCCACGCTATCATCATCACGATTCCAAACATACCCTGTTATTGGCTGTTTTTTCATCCACTGATAAGTAAAAAAACGAAAACCAACACCTTGAACACGTCCTTGAATAATATATTCTCTACCGATTTTCATATGCCCTTCTAGTAACCCTCTTCAAATAAAAATTCTGTCTAGGTTATTGTCTTTTCTTTATACAATAGATAATCTGATTTTGTGAGGTTTTTTATTCATAATGAAAGCAAAGGATTATATTTTTTCAAACCCTTGAAATTTCACTTTGTGACCTCATATATGTAACCAATAAGCAAGGCTATTATGGAGGTGATACTATGATGACCGCCAGCAAATTTGGGATAGGACAGCAAGTTAGACATAAATTACTCGGCTACTTAGGCGTTGTTGTCGATGTGGATGCTGAATATTCCCTTGATCAACCTAATGAGGATGATATTGCATCTAATGTGACCTTGCGAGCAGCACCTTGGTACCATGTTGTGATGGAAGATGATGAAGGACAACCTGTTCATACTTATCTTGCTGAAGCGCAGATAACCTATGAAGTTTCAGATGAACACTTAGATAATGACTCATTGGATGAGTTATCACAGTCAATTCGTAGCCAATTACAGGCACCACGATTAAGAAATTAACCCAATTAATCTACATAACCAGTAATCTGAAT